>JBBAVI010000118.1:4093-17476 GCA_040397785.1 Saprospiraceae bacterium
GAAATGCCGTGAAATGCCGTGAAATGCCGTGAAATGCCGTGAAATGCCGTGAAATGCCGTGAAATTAATTTTTTGCACTTTTGGATTTGCAAAAAATGAAAGCAAAAAATGCTTTCCAAAATTGTTTTTAGTGTGGTGGTTCATTGTAAAAACTTATTTAGGTTAATGATTTATTTAGCTTGCTCAAAGATATCAGTTTTCCTAATAGTTACAAACTGCGAAAATGAACATTTGTAAGATTTTCACAAAACTTAATATTAAATAAATACACAAACGCAATAATTCAAGTTAGTTGACTCTTTTCGCTCGCGCAAGGTTCCAACCTAAAGCTTCTTATCCATCTGGTTGTACCTGACGAAGAAACATTAAACACCGAATTTCGAAATAAAGCCGCGATCCAATTGGCATTCGTTATTTGCTTAGCCAGAAACAACGCCTCACTTCGAAATTCGGTGTTCGATATTCGATATTCGATATTTTAATGCCCACCGCCACCGCCCATAACACGGCCCTCAATTGCCCCGTCGCTGTGCTTTACCACCTTTACAAAAAGCACCGCCACCGCAGCACACAACAACAACACACCCGCCAGGATGATTACATTTTCTGGATTGCCGCCCAATAAACTACGATAATACAAGGGCAAGGTGAAAATCTGGATCATCATCGGGATGACGATAAACATATTGAAAATACCCATGTACACACCGGTGCGCTCGGGCGGAATACTGCCCGCCAACATAATGTACGGATTGCCCATCATGCTGGCCCAGGCCAACCCAATGCCGATCATCGGGATAAACAAATACAATTCCGTGTGTATCATTGGAATACAGATCATGCCGATGCCTGCAAGGGTCAGACAAAAGCTGTGCATCACTTTCGGACCAAATCGCTTGGTGAACGGCACCATGGCAAACGCCGCAAGAAAGGCCACAAAATTATAAAAGCCGCCTACCTGCCCGTTGATCAATCCGGCCTGCCGAAACGCTGAACTGGATTGTTCGGTTGTTTGAAAAAAGGTGGTGGAGATGGACAAGACGATATATTGCCAGTAACAAAACATGGCATACCACTGGAACAGTTTTACAAAAGCCAACTGCTTCATGGTCAGCGGCATATGCTTGATGGCCTCTACAATTTCCTTAAAGGTAGCAGAAGCACCTTTCGGCATTTTTCGCATCCGATCCAGTTCTTCCTCGGTAAGCGGGTACTCTTTGGTGGTGCGAACGGTCCACAAAATGGAAAATATCGAAAAGAACGCACCAATAATAAAGGCCGTGACGGTGATATACGGGATGTTTTTGGCATTCACCGCATCTTGGTTCATGCCAATCAATACGAGTAAAGTGGGCGTCAGGTAAGACAACGTTTGTCCCAATCCGGTAAAAGCACTTTGGGTCATAAAACCAATCGAGTGTTGGTCTTCATTGAGTCGGTCGCTCACAAAAGCGCGGTACGGCTCCATGGTCACGTTGTTGGCTGCATCCAGGATCCAAAGCAAACTGGCGGCCATCCACAAAGCGCTGCTAAAAGGCATAAAAAACAGGCTGATGCTGCAAAAAATCGCCCCAATTAAAAAATAAGGCGTGCGGCGGCCCATTTTACTGGTCGTTTTGTCACTCAAAGCCCCGATAATCGGCTGGATAATCAAACCCGTCATCGGACCAGCCAGCCATAAATAAGGCAAACTCGCCTCATCCGCACCCAAATATTTGTAAATCGGACTCATGTTGCTCTGCTGCAACCCGAAACTATATTGAATACCAAAAAAACCAAAATTCATATTGAGAATCTGGTAAAAACTAAGACGCGGCTTTAACGTAGACATCTGACAAGTGTTTGAGGGTATAAAAATCCTGCGCCCATCTCTGGCGAGCAACAACGAACAAATAAAATTTTGTGTTGAATTTATGGCTTCAAACAAAAGTTGATTTCCCGCAAACGTATTTTAAAAGAATCAGATTGCCAAATAAGCGCCCGAATATTTATCGAATTACATAAATTCAAGCAAGGTCCGATAATCATCCCAACGCGCGTCTTCGTTTTTCATTTCCAGTAATTCCATCAATTGGCCTTCGTACAAACTTTCCAATTCTTGCACCGTACGCGCGGTGCGCAATTCTACGATACCAGCCTGTATTTGTGCTTGCCGCCAGGCGTAGGTTTTTTGCATCTTCTCCAGCGTTTGAGCGCAAGCCGCGGCATGGTCTTCATCGCCTTTGCCTGCCAGCACTGCATCGGTAAAGGCTGCCCGGTTGCGCGCGATCATTTTCCCGTCTTCCAAAATAAAATAGGCCGTGTGCGGCCAGGCTCCTGCAGGCGCGAGCAGGTGCGCGTACAAGACCAATTGCAGGTCTTCCCCATTCTGAATCAATTCTTTACGACGCTTGGCACCGCTCCATTTGAGATCTACAATCGCCCGTTCTTCGCCCCGTTGGAGTACCAAATCGGCTTTTCCGCGCACTGGAATGCCCATAAATTGTCCTTCCAAGCGGTGTTCTGTATGTAAAACGCTCCATCCATTGTTGCGCAACAACGAAATCAAACTCCAGGCGGCGTTTTTTACCCGATTTAAAAACGCGTTGCGCTCGGGTTCGCGGCCATACAATAATAAGGTGGCGCCCTCTTTTTCGAGCAGGGCAGGTGCTTTTTCATCGACCCACTGTTGCACACCGCGTTTATCTAACTGATCCAACTTTCCTTCCGCCAATAAAAATTCAAAAAAGCGGTGCGCGAGGTTTCCCAATAAGGTTGGACCGGCATTGACACTCAATAAATTAATGGGATAAAACCGCAGTTTTTGCCGAAAAAACCAGCGATGCGGGTAATAAAAAAACGATTCCAGGTTTGTCGGCGTTTCATATTCGGTTACCTTTAATGCCAAAGCCTGGTTAAAAAGCAGTTGTGGCTGTGGCCGTCCGCTGATGCGTTGAGGCAGTTGAATTAAACCAGGCGTTTGCAGAATTTTGCTCAGTTTGGCCCGGTCTTGCGCTGCATCCAGGCTAAACGTAAAGGACTTGTGGTGTTTGAATTGCGCTTCCAGGTCGCCCAAAATCAAACTCGGTATGGCTGCGGCACCATTGCGTTGTGCCGGCACCACCAAAATCAATTGTTGGCGGGTTTGCAGGATGGGCCGTTGTTGGCGCAGCAGGTTTAACCGGCCTTGTTGGTCTGGACTAAACAGCGCTACATCGTTCTTTTTCAACCAATTGCGTTCAGAAAGTTGCCATTTATCCGGTTTGGGGGCAGTGTTTTCGAACAGGCAATTCCACCAGATTAAAGCATCGCTGGGTGCTGCAATCGCGCCCGGCTTTTGCACATACGGGTATGAATCGACCGCCGGTTCCAGCATTTGTACTGGAGATGGATCGTAAATGGTACGCACGATCCGTTCCAATTCTAAAAATCCGATGCGTTGTTCTGGTAACGCATCCAATAATTCATGAATCCGCCTTGCTTGTTCAGCCAAGGTCAATAATGACATGTTTTTGCGACCATTTTGTTCAAAAAAGTCGAAAGCCCAGTCTTGCAAATATTGGTACAAAGCCATCGCCTCCCGTTTGGGCGCGGTTGTTTCGGTGCGGTATCGGCGGCGTTCAAACCAGAAATTGTACTGTGCACGGGCCGTATCGGCATCTTCGGCCTTATCCAAATAGCCATATACGGCTGCAAACCAGGTATCGCTAAACAAACCCGGCTTTTCGGCCAACACCCGTGCGATTTCCAGGGCCAAGGCATCATCAAAGGGCTTTACCGGTAAGGTGACGAACTCCATGATTTTAATAATATCCACAGGTTCCCACAAAAAAGCGGGCGCTAATTTGAGCACTTGCAAGGAAGGACGCGCCGACGAGGCCGACAAAACCCCCATCGCGGGCAACCCTTCCTGCACCAAGGCCTGTTCTAAGGAAAGATCCAGTTCGGAAGCCAGTAAAAGGGGTTGTAAGGCTGGGTTTTGGCGGAGTAATTGTGCCAAAGCCAAGGCGGCATCGCTGTCCCGATGGGCTTTTAAGATTAAAATAGAGCCATCTTGTTCGCTTGTCCCTTCAAACGGCGCTTGGGTTTGTCCTAAAATAGCGCGTTGAAAATACCCCAGGGCGCTTTGGACTGATGCTGCGGCTTCTGTTGCCTTTTCAGAAACGCCCACACCTTTAAGTTGTAAAATAGCCAAAAATCGCTGAATAACAGGCGTTTGTAAAGATACTGGTTCGTATAGAAAAACCTGTTCCAAAGGCAAATGCTGTCCCGAAATTTGCGTCAATACCTCCTGAAAACGATCGGCCCAGCCCCTTGCTTTTACGCGGTTGGCCGGGTCTGCGCATTTTACCTTAAAAATCGCCTCAACGGACGAAAAAGTGCGCAAACGCGCTGGTAAATCGGGCGATGCGGCGAAATCCCAACCCGCCAAAACCAATTCATCCCGCCATTCCAACAGGGCTGCTGCCGTTGCAAAACGGTCGGCTTGAAAGGATTTTTCATAAAAAATGGATTCGGAATCACCCACTTCCAAAACGGCGTTCAGGGCTTGCCGGTACAACTCAATGCGCAAATAATCGGTATTTTCCGGGTAGCCGCCCAAGCCCAAAAAGTGCTCCAGCCAGCTCAGCAGTTTTTGCGGACCAAAGTATATATGTGCGGCTTGAGGCGGCGCTGCTACAATTCCGTCGAAGTCTGTTCCAAAATGCAAGGTCATCATACAGGCAAAAATAGGCGCTTCCATCTTTTTGCTTTACTTTTGCGCCACTTTTTTGAAACAATTATTTTTAAAAATGGAATCGAACGAAATCGTAAAGTCGAGTGATATTACCATCCGGGTTGGCATGGATGCTACAGGTGTACCTACGAAAATGGAATGGGGGGCCAGTGACCGGAACAATGGCACCTTAGACGAATGCAAAGCCATGGTGGTGGCCTTGTTTGACAAAGATCATCGCGACACCTTGCGCATTGATTTGTGGACCAAGGAAATGCAGGTGATGGAAATGGACCGTTTTATGTACCAGATCTTGCGCTCTTTGAGCCAAACCTACCTGAATGCCACCCAAAACAAGACTTTGGCGGAGGATATGGCTCGGTTTGCCCAACATTTTGGTGAGCAAACCGAGGTAATCCCGAAAGAAGGTTAATTTATTTGCGTTTTGCGCCCGGTTTGGCGGGCTTTACTGGTGCCACAATGGGACGTTCTGTCGTCTTTTGTGTTGCTTCCAGGTCCGTTAATGCATTTGGGTCGGGTAACTGAAAATTGCGAAACAAGAGGAACAGGCCGCCCAGGAACAACAGCAAGGTCAGGATCGACGCGGCTGTTGCAATTTTGCCACCCGTGTAATACGATTGTGGTTCAAAACGCATTTCCAATTTAATATTGTTGCCGGCTGGCAGGCGCATTGCACGCAGCAGATAATCGGCTTTTATGAAGTCATTGGTTTTTTCACCGTTCAAGTAACAAGTCCAACCTTTGGCTGGTGGGTAGTAAATTTCAGAAAACAGCGCCAATTGTTCGGTTTTTGCGCTGTATTCGTACTGCATTTTGTCGGGGTGGTAATTGGTCAGGCGAATCTGCGCAGTGCTGTCAGGAATCAAATTTAGTCCTTGCAGGCTGCCGGCAGCGGATTGTTGCACCACGGCTTTGGTTTTCGGGTCAATTGCGCCGAGGGCATGTAATTCGGCATCACCCGTAGGTACAACCTCGTAACTATTTACAAACCAGGCATTTCCGCATGCTTTTTCATTCGGGACCACATCGCCTTTTTGTGTGACGATGTATTTTCCGTTGAACATGCCTACAATATGCAGGTTTTTACCAAGGTCTTCACCCAAAAAAGTATCCACCACTTCCTGATACCGTTGAAGTTTGGCCGCATGGTAACCACTCAAACTTTTGTGAAAGTAGGAGGTCGTGGCATTGCCGGCAATACCTCCGCGCGAAAGATCCAGTACCCGGTAAGATAAGGCCTTGTCTTCCTTTATTTTAAGATCAAATGCCTGCGGTTGTGGTGCTGCCGTGGCATTGCGTTTGCTTTCGTATTTATTGGTATTGAGGTTGCGGTTGCAAATAACCCAATGATCGGCTAGGGCCAAGACCGTGATACTCATTACGGCAATGCCAGCCTTGATGGTGCCGCGCAAACTCAACCAGATCAAAGCGGCTGCCAATGCAATCAAACCTAAAGAACGGAATGCATCGGAGCGCGCCAGTCCGCTGCGATCGTCGGCCAGGAGCTGACTCAATCCTTCAAATTTCAATTGTGCGGCCAATTGTCCGTCATTCGGGCCTGCTTCCGGGCTACGGAAAGCGGCAATCAGGCAAAAAGTGGCCGCGATGCCGGCTGCATAATATAAGGCCTTGCGCTTTTTCTCCAAAGCGATATCGCCATCATACAATTTTTGAAGTCCCAGAGCAGCCAAAGCGGCAAAGCACAATTGTGCAAGTCCCAACGCCATCGATACCGCGCGGAACTTGTTAAACATGGGTAAAATTTCGTTCAATACATAATTGAAAAAGAAATTACCGCCCCAGGCCAGGGTAAGGGAGAAAATGCCGCCCGAAAGTAACCACCATTTTACATTGCCCGGTACCAAAAAAGCGCCCAGGAAAAACAAAAAGCACACGATGGCCCCAAAATAAATAGCGGTACCTACAAAAGGCTGGGTGCCCCAATAATAGTAAGCCGAGGTTTGCTGTGCGGCCTGCTCTTTTTCAACAGAGGAAGCGCCTTTGGTAACCAGGTCCAAAAACTCCGTATTGCGAATGATCTCATTGGCTCCACCTCCGTTTGCGTGCGGCACCATTAAGGTCAAACTCTCACCAATGCCATAACTCCAGCCAAATTGATAATCGGGATCCAATCCGCTGCCCCGGCCCGATTTACTACTCAGTTCGGAACGCCCGCGAATGGTTTCCTGGCTGTATTCATAGGTAGACCACATGCGTGACAAATTGCAAAGAAAACCAAGAGAGATTGCAAGCACAATGATTCCCAACGATTTACCCCAATTCAAAAAAGTTTTGTGCTGGAAGGCGTGTACCAACTGCGCGATAAAATACAGACCACACAATAATAAGGTGTAGTACGTAATTTGTACGTGGTTGGCATACAATTGCATGGCAACAAACAGGGCTGTAACACCGCCCCCTAAAATCAGGCGGTTGTTAAAGGCCAGGATCATCCCGGCAAAAACACCCGGCGCAAGGGCTAGGGCAGCCATTTTAGTAGTGTGCCCTGCTTCCAGGATATCAATGTTGTAACTGGTAATGCCAAAAGCGACCGCGCCAAAAATACCTACCCGCCAGTCGGCACCTAATACACTCAGCAACAGGTACATGCAAAACATGGCTACAAAAACCTGTACCCAAACAGCCGTAATATCGGCCCAGAGAAACAAGGTTTTGTAAAAAGGCATGGTCAGGTTGCCCGATGCGGGCGAATAAATTTGGAAAGCAGGCATGCCACCAAAGGCACTGTTGGTCCAATTGGGCGCCTTGCCCTCTTTGGCCAGATATTCCCTTACCTCGGTTTGCATGCCACGCGCTTTGTCATTATCACCCTGGCGCAATACCTTTCCATTGAATGCATTGGGTGAAAAATAAAAGGCAGAAACCAGTAAAAGGACAACAACAGCAATCAAATGGGGCAAAAATTTCTTAAAATCCATATAAACAGGCAGATAAATGATTGAAAAGTATTGTTTTTCAAGTGCGGCGAAGGTAATTAGTTAAACGCAAAGCATACGCATTCAACCCAGAATTCCCTTGCAAAGCACTTGAGTCAAATGCTGAAATGATCAAAATGTAAATACTACTTGCGCAAGATATTGGACAAATACCTGTTTTTACCCAAAACGAGGTGTTATTTCACCGTTTGAAATGCGTAATTTTGCAGTATTGATCATGATCATCTATCCTTGATCCCATGCACAACATGTACCGATTTAAACACTTTATCCTTTTTTCGATCATAATCTTGAACAGTGCCGTTGCGTTTTCTTGCGGCTACGGCTATATTGGCGATTGCTCGACGGGCGTTCACCTCAGCATCAATGGCACTGTGGATAGTTTTGAGGTTGCCCAATGCCCATACCTGAAATCTTTTGATGGGTTGGATTTGGGGAGTATTCAAAATTTGTTGCTGGCAAAAGCGACAAGCATTACCTGGGAAAGTTGCACATACAACGTAACCGGGGTACAATTGATATATAATATCCATAAAGTGAATCAAAGTCCTGGGAATTGGTTGGCTTTCAACCTGGACGAGGATTACAACATTGAAGATGGCGCTTACAATACCCGATACCACAGCAAATCGGGCAATGTGAACCTGTTAAATGGTTTGAGCCTTGGTCAGGATTATATCTTGGAGGTGTACTTTATCGCCCTGGTTGATACGGTTGGCAACGATCTTATCCCGGAAGCGAATTTAAAACAAGATAATAATGGTAAAAACTATAAAATTCGGTTTCGATATGACGGCCCCAATGCCCCGCCTTTTGCCGTTGTAACAACCCTGGCGCAAAACCTGAAATGCAACAGCGACCTTTCAGGGCGTGCTGGTGTAAGTGTTTATGGCAACCAGTCCAATTTGTTTTATCAGTGGTCAAATGTAAACAGCAACTTTTTTGCGCAATATAATTTGCCAGCCGGAACCTACACCGTGACCGTTTCGGGCATTAGCGGCTACACCCAGGCCCGTACCATCGTGTTGACAGAGCCACCTGCCTTGCAACTGGTGTTGGTGCAGGCCCCGATCGAAATAGGCTGTGCTGGTACAGACACGCTTTTCACAACCATAAGTGCCACCAACAAAGCCCAAAAACCTACTTACACTTGGTTTAAAAACGGCATTTTAGTGAGTACCGACTCCGTTTATACCACCCCTGTATTTCCAATCATTAACAACTTGTATGTTACGATCAAAGACGCCCAGGGGTGCACAGAAACAAAAAATGCCAACCTTACGATTACCCAATATTCGGCCTTAAACCTATATCTAACGGTTCAAAATTGCACCACAACCAGTTCAAACGACGGTACATTATCGGCCTTGATTTTTGGCGGAAAAACGCCTTACACGGTACAATGGTCGAATGGAGCAAACGGCGACTATCTGAATCAACTAGCGCCTGGACAATATTGTGTCACCATTACCGATGCCTTGCAATGCTCGACCATTAATTGTGCAACGGTTACTGCACCAGTATCTTTGCAGGATGTGAATGGACTAAATTTTTGGAAGTTGCAACCCAATCCTGCCCGTGCCGGTGCCGAAATTACCTTACAATCTTTGGAACAACCTGCATTGATCCAGTTATTTAGTACCACGGGGCAGTTGTTGGCAACCCAATCAGCGGTGGATGAAGTGGGGGAAGTACGTTTCCGGTTGGCCGCCGATTTGACCGCGGGCATGTATTGGCTATTGGTTCAATCAGCCGGCAAATACAGCCTACAACAATTAATTGTGCACTAAAAAGCAGGGGCAGAAGGTGTTCTATCAAATAAATGATTAAAATTGTCGTTACTCCGATCTGAAATGTCGTCTAAGCATTTCATATCAACGCTTTTCATTACCTTTGCCCTTTGAAAACTGATTTTTAAACAACTTACACAAAATTTTCCAAACATGAGCAAAAAACTATTTTTTCTGCCTGCCCTTTTGGGCGCTTTCCTGTTGTTCGCAACAGCTTGCGGCGACAGCTGTGACACTACAAAATGTGGTAACGGTACTTGTCTTGACGGTACTTGTGAATGCGATCTGGGTTACGAAAAAGACAACGACGGCAATTGCACTATTGCTTCGCGCGACAAATTCCTCGGCAACTACACGGTAAACGAAACTTGTTCAAACTCCGGCACTGCTACACCTTATCCAGTAGGTATCGTTGCAGGTACTGCTGTCAATGAAGTTAAATTGAATGGTGTGTATGGTCCAGTTGCTACAGGTGGATTTGTGAATTCCGTAATTGCAAAAATTGACGGCACAACCATCACCATTGATCGTCAGCAGCCAGACAACGATAAATTTTACATCACCGGTAGCGGCACCATCAACACCACTGCTTCGCCTGTAAAAATTACTGTTCAATACACAGTAACCAATGAAAATCCATCACCGATTGTAACGAACACTTGCAACGAGGTGATTTTCACAAAATAATTTGCTTTAGTTGAAGCAAACTTCATAAAACAAAAAAGCGGCAATTCCTTGAAAGGAACTGTCGCTTTTTTAAATGTTTAAATTGGTAATTATTTGCCGCCACCGGTTGGTTTGCCACCGGTTTTGCCTGCTTTTTTATCAGCATTGTTGATCACGGGCGTTTCACCGCCTGTTTTCGCTTTCTTCTCCTCTGTATTTGGCGATACGGTGCCCGAAGTTTTGTCTTTTTTAGCTTGTGCCGGATCTACAGGCTTGTTTACTTGTGGCAATGGATCTGCTTTAGGTCCTTTAGCAGTGCCTTTCTTCTTAGGTTTGCCGCCTTTTCCTGGAGCTGCTGCTTCCGCCTCGGCTGCTGCTGCTTGTGCTGCTTCAAAGCGAATTTGCGCCTCTGCTTCAACACGTGCGTCGCATTCTGCTGTTTTGTCCGAGCGCAAAACTTCCAATTTGGCTTTTACTGCGTTATCGATTTCAATTTTTTGTTCAGCCAATGTTTTTGCGCCAAATGCGGTCAGGGTTACAAATCCTGCTACCGCGATTACGCCTGCGAAAAGAATTTTTTTATGCATGGTAAAATGAATTTTTCAGTTTGAAATGAGATGGTTTGTTTTTTGGCGTACTTGTAAAATACTGGTCAACTTACCGCTTATTTGCCTGTTGGCATAGGCATAGCAGCAGCCTCTGCTTCCTGGGTCAGTACTGTTACTTTTTCAGTAACCCGTGTTTCAAAGTCCGCTTCGCATTTAGCGTTCATTTCGCTTTCTACGGCTGCTTTTCCAGCTTCGTAACCTTTGGTAATTTCAGCCTGAACCTGGTCAGGCGTAAGCAATTTTTCGCCGCAAGATGCCATAGTAAGCATCAGAGCAGCGCCGCAGAGAATTCCCAAAACAGTTTTTTTCATGTTTAAATAATATTGAGATTGGTGAGAAAAATTAATGCAAAAGTACAGTATGCTGCGCTTGTTACGCATCCCGTAAGTTTTTTTATTATTACGTTATGCAAAATTTTGATTTAAACGAATTTTTCACAGTATCATTGTTTCTGCATTAAAAACCGATACAAGATGCTGTCTAACCATTCAATTACACACCACTTCTTTTTTTATTTCCGCTTTTTTACACGGCCTTTGGCATTGTTATGCATTTTGGCATTTGCGCCAACCCTGTTGAAGGCCCAAACCGATGAGCAAACCAGTGGTGAGCTCCTTGAGAATTTTTTCCGCGACAATGAATCTGCCACAGAGTCGGATGCGCAGTTGTACTTAGAAATGCTCGATCAATACAAATCACATCCCATCAACTTAAATAAGGTGTCAAAGGAGGGATTGATGGACCTGCGGTTTTTGAACGAACTTCAAGTTGAACAATTCATTGCCTACCGCGATCAGTTTGGTCCGTTTTTGAATGCCCTGGAGTTACAGGCTATTCCCGATTGGGATGTTTCGGATATCCGGCGTTTGATGGCGTTTTCCAAAGTTGAAGCGGGCCTGGACAAACGAAACATCAATATTTTAAACGGCTTCTATAAAGGCGACAATGAGGTGCTGATTCGTTACGGGAATCCTACACCCTTTACGCTTGCGGACCGATCGGAAGGCCCCGGAAATGCCTGGGCTATTCGGGTTAAGCATAGTTTTGATAACCGACTGCGCTTTGGTTTTACGGCCGAAAGCGACCCGGGTGAAGCGATTTTTAAAGGCAGCAACAAACACGGGTTTGACTTTTACAGTGCGCATTTATTTTTTCAAAATGTCAATCGGCTCGTAAAAACGGTGGCAATTGGTGACTATTCGGCGCGTTTTGGACAAGGGTTGTTGTTGCAAACGGGTTTTGCGGCGGGGAAATCGGCTGAAACAGTTTCTATTGCCCGCGGCGGACGAAAACTCAACGCTTACGGCGCATTTGGAGAAACTTACTTTTTCCGAGGTGTCGCCACTACCCTATCGTTGGGTAAACATGTTGAAATAACGGCCCTGTTTTCCAGCCGTCAACGCGATGGCAATGTACAATTGCCTGATACCCTCAACCCAGAAGATAGCGAAATTCGCTTTACCTCGTTACAGGCGTCCGGTTTGCACCGAACTGAATCGGAAATTGAAGATGAAAAATCTTTAAGAGAAAATGTTGGGGGAGTATCAGGAAGTTATATCTGGAAATCTGGTCAGGTTTCGGTTAATGGTTTGTATATTGGATATGACAAGCCCTGGAGCCCAAGTGAACTGGCTTACAGGCGCTATGCTTTCCGAGGTAAATCCATTACCGCCTTCAGTGTCGACTATAACTGGCGTTACCGCAATTGGTTAGCATTTGGCGAAACGGCCCGTAGCGACAATGGCGGGGTAGCCACCGTAAACGGGTTGCTGCTTTCGCCTGATCGGCACGTGACGCTCTCAGCCGTACACCGTTCCTTGGCACCTGATTATCAATCCATTTATGGCAATCCATTTGCCGAGGTAAGTGGTTCCTCCAATGAAAAAGGCCTGTACCTGGGCGCTGATATTCGCTGGATCCGGCGGGTGCAGATTAATGTGTACGCCGATGTGTGGCGACATCCGTGGCTGCGTTTTGGTGTGGGCGCACCTTCGCAAGGGCATGAGTACCTGGCGCGTATATTCTGGACAAAAAGCAAAACTTTTTCCGCGTACATACTTTTCCAAACCGAAACAAAAGAAAGTGATACCAACATCGAAGGCGAAACCGGGCTGATTGAAAACCAGCGAAACCGGATTCGGTTACACGCTACGTATAAGGTGAGTCCGGGACTTGAACTACGCTCCCGGATTGAGTGGACAACGGTAAAACCGGGCGATTTGGCGCGTGCCCAAGGCTTTATTGCCTATCAGGAAGTTGTTTGTAAACCACCAGGATCGCCTGTGTCCGGCAGTTTCCGATATGCGATTTATGATACCGACAATTACGATACCCGTGTGTACGCTTATGAAAACGATTTGTTTTCTGCCGTATCTATTCCGGCATTTTCTGGAAGAGGTACCCGCTACTATTTTAACCTGACCTGGCGGGTAAATACTTGGCTGCGCCTGGAAACCCGTTTTGAGCAAACGTTGCAAACGAGGTCGGTTACAAGTTCAGGGGTGGTAGGGGACAGGACGTTTTTGAAATTCCAAGCAAGACTTAATCTCTAGTTGTTAGTTGTTAGTTGTTAGTTGTTAGTTGTTAGTTGTTAGTTGTTAGTTGTTAGTTGTTAGTTGTTAGTTGTTAGTTGTTAGTTGTTAGTT
>JBBAVI010000119.1:0-17408 GCA_040397785.1 Saprospiraceae bacterium
AATTCTTTGTCAATGAGGTGCATCACATCTTTCCGGAGTATTATGTGATTAAAATTAACAACTTCGACGATGTTGCCAAAGACAAGTTGGACGAATGGATTTATTTTTTTAAAAACACCGTTTTGCCTGAAAAATACTCGGCTCGTGGGCTACAACTGATGGAAAAAGCATTGAATGTCAATAATTTACCGGAGCCGGAGCGCCGGGATTACGAATCACATCAAAAATCGATGGAAGTGGAAAAAAATGTAATGAATACGGCAAAATTGGAAGGTCGGGCGGAAGGCGAACAGATCGCCAATGAAAAAGTGGCTGTTCAAATGTTCAAAGATGGTTTGCCGGTAGAAACGATTGGCAAATACACGGGCCTTAGCGCTGAAAGTATTCAAAATGTTTTGTTGCGCGAAGGGCTGATTTAAATCCTGAAACTAAACGGGTTGGGCTATTGAAAAAAAGAGGCTACGAAAAAAAGGGGTTCCACAGAGAAGCTTGGAGGTACGGAGTTACGCGGAGTTTTTCTCTGTGCACCTCCGTACCTCCAAGCTTCTCCGTGGAACCTCTTCTCGCATATGGCCCAACCAGGCAACCCAAAAACGCGTATCCTTTAAAACAACCAAGCAACATGAAAAACCTCCTTTACCTGTTCCTGCTGTGCGCCACGCCTTTATGCGCTCAATCCGAATTCGGCCTAAGTTTTAAAGCGGGTAATTTCGCGCTGCCCAAACACGGCCCGGGTCCACGCCCCTTGGGAAATACACATTCTTCCAATGCACTTTCCGCTGGTTATGCCCTGAGCGCTGGAATTTCCGAAAACATGCATTTGAACCAACAATGGAGCCTGAACACCGGCTTATTATATAGCATTGCGGCCTTTTCGCTCAAGGAAGATCTCAATTATGATCCACAATTCGAGCAATACATGCTGATCGAAAACAGTTGGACCCGAAAATACCATGAACACAATCTACTGCTTCCCATTCAGGCACAATACAACCTAAATGCTTCGGGCAAAACAAGGCTCGGATTAGGCGTTTGCCCCTCTTTTAACTTATTTACCTATCAAAAAGCCATTTCTGCTGAGCCTGAACCGAAAAGTTTGACCGTGCAGCAATTGCAGGCCCGGGCTTATTTCAGACAAGGCGCACCTGCAGTCCCTACACGACGGGTGCAACTTTTATGGTTGGCAAGTTTACAGCACGCAATCGGTAAAAATACGTCTATCGGTATAGAATTATTGGTTGCTCCTCGGCGCAATAATATGAATATATATTTCAATGATTATGAGGATAAAATGTTGCCAACTCGTTCGCCGTTTTCGATGAAGAGTTTGCAGGTTTCCTTGTCGCAGACGATTGCTCGGCACTAATATGATTATGGATGATGGAGGTATTCCATTTACTTTTGGTAAGATCGAATACCTCCATAATTTGCAATATATATAAGTATTACTAATCCTCCATAATCGTCCCCAACCCAACTACCGGATAATTTTCCAATGTCTGCGGATCAATACTCCAATGCGCGGCCATCCGGGACACATTTTCTTCCGAACTGATGCTCAACAGTTTACCTTTGCCTTGTATCCAGTTGCGTTCTTCTTCATCCTGAGCACCTGCTAATTCCACTGCAACGAGGCTTTCTTCCAAGTCTGTCATATCGCCCATATCAAGATATACCTCCCCATCGGCAACCTCGTAAACCCTGATCGCTTCGCCATCTACAAAACGCGCCCAAGCGCTGTAATTAGCACCCCGAAAACTGCCAAAAAACTGCGCTTCTCCATGTAAACGGCTCATCTCCATTAACTTATCATATCCTACCACCGAACGTAAGTCGATATCAACGCCAACCACTAGTACCCAGTTCTGGATGGGTGACATCACATATAAGTTACCTGCAAATGCCCCATATATACCGTGTTCTGCGTTGGTCTTGTAAGCTTTTTTACCGGGTACCGTAAAATGCTGTACCACATTTTCTGTATCATCTGTCTTGATAGCCAACCATCTGATTTTGTTTCCAAAAGCAATGGGGGCAGAAGGGGTTTCGTTTACAAAATATTCTATTTCTTCTGAATAGGACTGGTGGAATTTATCGCCGGTGATTTCCCGCGTTTTTAAAATTTCCTTACGCTCCAGTTGCGCCTCCCGTCTCCATTTTAGGAGGTAGTAAGCAGCCACAATCAACATGGGAAATAGGATCAACCAGTCATTTTTGCGGAAGAGTTCGTAGTAATATTCAAAGTTCATGATGTTTTTTAATTTATTACAATTAAATTTTATTAATAGTCAAATACCTTTTGCGCCCAAATGTCAGAATATATACCAAAAAAATAAATACCGGGAATACCAAAACAAGTAAATACTCAAAGCCGAAAAATATTTTCACCAGAAAATGAAGTGCAATTATTCCGCCCGAAACGGGCATCATCCAGTCGATCTGTTTTAAAACGCCAACACTGATTATTTGGGTTTGATTTTCGTCAAGTTCAACGATAAGATCAGGGCTACTACACCAGTCAATTTTGGCAGTAATGGTATGTTGTCCTTTAGAAACATTAAAGGCTTTGGTTTCATTCTCGGAAATCGTTCCTGCCGCTTTCCCATCTACAATAATTTCATAACCCCTCCATCGGTTGGTGTAGGATTGCGCCCTTTGTATATTTATAATGGCCATGGGTATAATGTTTTTAAAATGAGTTATTTATAGTTGTTTAAATGCCTTAATTCCATCAAAGGAATTTTTAAATTCCATTATAAAATCATCTTTCATGTTGACAAATCGCACGAAGAATCCGGTAAAATTCCCCTAACTTGCTCCAACAAACAACATTTCACATCACAAATATAAAACCTTTATGGAAAACAAAACATTCGAATCGATCAGTACCCACGGTGAAAACCTTTTAAACAAAGTTAAGGAACTAATTGCAGAAGGAAATATCCGTAAAATTAGTATCCATGACAAAGAAGGCAAGGAATTGATGTCGTTTCCGCTAACTTATGGAGTCGTAGGGGTGGTTTTTGCGCCAATTTTGGCAGCAGTAGGCGCGGTGGCAGCGCTGATAGGGGACTGTACGATTACGGTGGAGCGAGAAGTGTGATTTCCGATTTCCGATTACATGAATTCCGATTTCCGATTGGATGTGGGATTTTCGATTTATTGTTGATTGGTGGTGTTCCGGCATTTGTAACAATAGATTTCTCTAACTAATTCATATAGAATGAATTCTGTTAAATACCCATAAAACAGTTGGCAAGTTACCAAATCAAACAATCGGAAATCCAATCGAAAATCGGAATTCATGTAATCGGAAATCGTAAATCATATTCACTCTGGTGCTAATTCCACTTCCAGCCCATCCAAATCCGCCGTATTGATCTTGATCTGGCAGCCTAGGCGGCTGTTTTCTTGCACAAAAAACGCAGAATCCAGCATGTTCAGTTCATCGTCGCTGGGTGAATGTAGCATGTGTGCGCTGTGCACGTACACATGACATGAAGCGCACAAGGCCATGCCGCCACAGGTGCCCAACACGGGCAAGTCATAACTTTTGCACAACTCCATGAGATTCAAGCCCATATCAATAGGCGTTTCCAGGGCATGCGGCACGTTTTCGCGGTCAATAACAGTAATCGTAATCATCCATGGTGGGTTATAGAAGGGTAGGGGGCTAAACAACCTGTGCTGACAGCCCCTCAATGCCGGTTACCGTGGTGTATTTAAAGGACAGTTTTTTATCAGGGAACATGTGTTTAAAGGCCGATTGGCAAGCCAAGGTCGCTTCATGGAAACCACACAGAATCAATTTCAATTTCCCCGGATAGGTATTGATATCGCCTATGGCAAAAATACCGGGCACATTGGTGGAATAATCCAGGGTATTGACTTCTACCGCGCCGTTTTGGATGCGCACACCCCAATCGGCAATCGGACCCAATTTCGGCGTCAAACCAAACAAGGGTATAAAATGATCCGCTGCAATGTTTAAAATGCCTTCAGTATCGTGCTGAATGCTTACACCATTCAGTGTTGTATCGCCTTGCAATCCAACTACTTGCGCGTTGGTGACTAATTTTATTTTACGCTTTTCAGCCAGGTCCATCACTTTTTCAACAGAATCCAGGGCGCCGCGAAACTCTGTACGACGGTGTACCAAAGTCAATTCCTTGGTTAATTCGGCCAAATAAATCGTCCAATCCAACGCAGAATCTCCGCCACCTGCAATCACCACTTTTTTACCCCGGTACATTTCCGGATCGCGCACGAAATACTCTACGCCATGGTCCTCATATTGCTCGATGTTGGCGATCGGCGGTTTCCGTGGCTCAAAACTCCCCAAACCGCCTGCAATAAATACGGCACCAGCCAAATGTTTAGTACCCCGCGAACCGGTCACCAAAAATTTCCCATCCGCTTGTTTCTCAAGGGTTTCTGCGCGTTCTCCCAAGGTAAAACCCGGACCAAATGGCTCAATTTGCTTCATCAGGTTTTGCACCAAATCTCCAGCAAGCACACTCGGGTACCCGGGAATATCGTAAATGGGCTTTTTTGGGTAAATTTCGGTCAACTGACCACCCGGCTGGGTTAATGCATCCATCAAATGACAACGCATTTTTAACAACCCCGCTTCGAATACTGTAAATAGTCCCACCGGACCCGCACCGATAATTAGGATATCGGTTTCAATCGTATTTTGCATGCAATTTTAAATTTATTTCCCCATGAACACCGCTTTTCGTTTTTCTAAAAACGCGGTTGCTCCTTCTTGAAAATCTTCTGTATGACAACAAGCGCCAAAAGCATCTATTTCGAAGACAAATCCATCTACATTTTCAGCGAAATACGCATTTACGCTGGCAATAACATTTGCAATGGCAACCGGTGCTTTGTTCGCTATTTTTTCGATTAATTCAGTCGCTTTTTCAATTTCAGCGCCCGAAGGTACCACGTAATTGACCAAGCCTAATTGATGCGCCTCCGCCGCGCCAATGATATCAGCAGTCATCAACAATTCCAGGGCTTTGGTTTTGCCAATGTACTGAATGAGGCGCTGGGTACCACCATACCCTGGAATGAGGCCCAAATTCACTTCGGGTTGACCGAATTTAGCCTTTTCACCCGCCACCCGCAAGTGACAAGCCATCGCCAGTTCGCATCCACCGCCCAAGGCAAAACCATTTACGGCTGCCACCACAGGCTTTGGAAAACGTTCTATCAGGAAAAATACATCCTGACCACGTTGGGCAAGCGCTTTGCCTTCACTTGCTGACAAACCTTTAAATTCGGTGATATCGGCACCCGCGACAAATGCTTTTTCGCCCGCGCCGGTGACTATAACACCTTTTAGGCCTTCTTGGTTGTAAGCATCCGTGCTAAAAAAATGCTGCAATTCGAGCATTGTTTGGGTGTTCAGGGCATTGAGGGCTTTTTCGCGGTTGATGGTTACCAGCGCAATGCCGTTGTTGAATGCGATGTTCAGATTTTCGTACGTCATGCGTATAAGATTGTATTTAAAAAGTAGTCAGGTTTACTTCTGCTGATTTCCAGTTGACCGATTTTTCCAAACCATAACTGTTCAAACGGTTGTGGTAAAAATAAAGCAAACGGAAATTGGAGGAAATGATTTCGTCGTTTTTGTTGAAAATCAAAGGTTTTTCTCGGTGTAAAACGCCCAATCGCTTCATGCCGTCCCGAATCACTTCATCGGGATGCAAACGCACCTCTGGCGATAAATTGATTTTTCCTGCGCGTTCCCATTCCAACAATCGGACCTGCATTTGCTCGATGACATCTTCTACCGCCGAAAATGGAAAGACATAATCGTCGGTTGGCAGGCGTAAAATGCCGAATAAATCCAGTTTCGGGTTTTCATGCACCAGCATCTCAAACACCGCAAAGGCAATTAAGTGGCTACTCAACACGACATTGTCGACCTGATAGCGTTCGGCAATCCGTTCGGCCAGCAATTTGGTGTATTCTTCTTCGCGCTGGTAATCTTCGTTTACCTCCCCTTTGGATAAAAAGTAATCTTTTATTTCTATTTGGTTGCCAAAACGATCAAAACTATGTCCTTCGGCGTTCACCACATTGCCCAGAACATCCATGGGTTTGCCCAAACTGAGGGTGATATCGTTGGTGGTAGACAAAAAACGCCAGATAAACCGCAGCCAACTCCGAATACTTTTGCCTTCATCTTTGAGGCGGATATAATTTTCCTTGCCCGTGCTGCGCAAGTGTTGTTCAATCAAAAACGGCGCTTCCAATACATTGTGGTAGCCAATAATCATGGGCACAATAAACACTTTTTTGTCTGAACCCTGCTGGCACAGCGCGCGTTGCGCTTCCACGGTTGTTCCAAGCAGGCCGCGTTTCAAGTCTGTTTCAATCTCGCCCGAGCGGGAGCGCGTACCCCCGGGGAAAAATAGGCTATTTACCCCTCGTTGAATGCTCAAATTGCTCATTGTTTTGAGCGTTTCCAGATAAATACTGTTTTTTTTGCGGCGATCTACGCGGTAGGCGCCCAGTCGGTTCATATAATAGGCAGCAGGACCAAAATTGTACAAATTCAAACCAGCGCCATAAGAAAAAGAGGGCAGGCCCATGATTTGGTCCATTGCATACCCGACCAAAATGGAATCCAGGTTACTGGAGTGGGTGGGAACCACAACCACCGTGCCTTGTTTGAACAATGCACGGACGGTATCTACATCGCCAAAAATATTGAGCCTTTCGTACAGTTGACGGCGGCCCCGCCATAAACTGGTAATGCTTTTTTCAACCGCCGCATTAAAAAGTCGGTTAAAAAGCACCGTCAAAAAACGCTGGGCAAATTTGAAGGTAGAAATCTTAAACGTTCCAACAATCTCCTCTGAATAGCGATGTATTATTTTTTGTAAAATATCTTCAGCGGCTTCCTGTGCCGATGGGTCGTTGCGATCGAGGGTCTTTTTAATCAGTTTTTTGCTGATTTTATTCCAAAACACCTTGTCATTGGGTGGGTCCACTTTCCAGGGATCTTCTTTAATCCGAATACGCTCCTGATAAATGGTTTTTACGATAACATCGGTCAGGTCCTTTTTATGTTGGCTGCTGGTACGTTGAAAGGTGAATTCATCGATTGCGCGGAGGAAATCGGCACGATCTTGGCTGAGGCGGTATATTGGCCAATCCTCGATATTCTCAATGATGCGTGGATATGTCTTGACTGGTTTCACAATAACTGGTACTAAAATGGTTAGGTTAAAACAAATCAGGCTTTGGTTGGCGGCTTATGGCGTTTCAGCAAGCCATCTATGTACTCCAACATTTCTGGTCTGCCGGTTCGGTACTCCGATGAAGTGACAAAATGGGGCGGGAGGGTTTCCCAGGTTTCTGAAAGTGCGGCCAAAAATCGTTCGACACTTTGCTGAACCGCCACTTTCCCCATCTTATCCGTTTTAGTAAAAACAAGGGCGAATGGCACATTGCCTTCCCCAAGTCCGTTAATAAATTCCAGGTCAATTTTGGTAGGTGGAATATTTGGATCAATCAGGACAAAGGCAATCAACAGTGCTTCCCGTTGGAACAGGTAGGACTTGACCATGCCCGAAAGCACTTTTTGTTTTACTTTCGACACTTTGGCATAGCCATAGCCCGGTAGATCCACCAAATACCAAAAGTGGTTGATGAGGAAAAAGTTCAGCAGCTGGGTTTTTCCAGGTGTTTGCGATACTTTCGCAAGCCCTTTTTTGCCCGTAAGCATGTTAATGAGTGAGGATTTGCCTACATTGGAACGTCCTATGAATGCAAGTTCTGCTCTGCCATCGGTTGGACAAAGGCTTGTTTTGGGAAAACTGCCCACAAACTCGGTTGTATTGATTTCCATATTGATTGGTAAAGGTACAGCACTTAACGCTGCATTAAGCGTCCTGGTTAGGAAAAGGTTAAATCATTTGCATTTAGTCTACAAATTGTACGAAGAATAGGCACTGCTCGTTTTAAACACACAAAATCCAATTATATAACGATGAAACATCTCATTTTTGCCAGCCTATTTGTGCTCGTTAGCAGCACCGCACACGCTCAATTCTTTTCTTTTGGTTTGAAAGGGGGCGTCAACACCCAGGTTAAAAAACCTTCCGATATTAATGTAATTGCCGATACGGCGTTCAACTTCGGCGTAAAAGATTTCAAATTCGGCACACAGTTCGGTGCTTACTTCCGTTTTGGCAACAAACTTTTTATCCAGCCTGAAATTTTGCTCAATTCGAGCAGAACAGACTATCGGGTAAGCGATGGCAACCTGGGCGAAATTGTGAAAACCGAAAGGTATCAAAACCTGGATTTACCTATTTTGGTAGGTTTCAAACTCGGTCCGATTCGGGTAATGGGCGGCCCTGTTGGTCATTATTTCCTAAACAGTACTTCTGAACTCACTGATTTTGAAGGGTACTCAGAGCGTTTTAATCAAATGACCTGGGGGTACCAGGCGGGCCTTTCCATTGGTAATGGCCGTATTTCCGCAGATATTCGTTATGAAGGCAACTTTTATAAAGCAGGCGAACAGGTCAATTTCTATGGAAAGTCTTACAGCTTTGCGAATAACCCTTCCCGTTTGATTGTTGGCGTGAATATTGCTATTATCAAATAAGGACTTAACAAGATCCATGCAAAAACAGGTAAAGTCGTTGGCCGATTTAAAACGAATACTGACACCGTAAAACCGCCTGTTTACCTAAAATAATGCATCCCTTTGAAATTTATTCCGTCCTTTGAAATATAATGCAAAAAGTTGAAAGCAACGAAATATTTTGTTTTTAACAATGCGTAGATTATTCGGCTCTTGCCTTAAAGATAAAACTTCACAGAAAGTTTGATTTGGTTATTTCGCCCTGACAAAAGTGTCGGGGCTTTTTTTATTTATGATATCCGATATCTGCATGCGCGATTTCTGACAAGATAGACGCTTTTAAAATGGACTATTATATGTTTTATACTTCATGCTGTATTGTTTTGTGCATGGCCTTCGGCCTAAATCATTGACAATCAGCGCTCAGCATGACAATGAATGCTGTCTTTCAGGCGGCGCTTGGTATACTTCCCTCAACAATAGAGCAAATGTTAAAAATCGAATTTTTACAACAATAATATTATTGTAAACGTATATAAATATTATCTTTAATTTGTAATCCAGTTTTTAAACCGATTTTTCGCCATGCCTATCCATTCATCCCCGCTTTCGCGCGAACAAGCGTCTGTCAGCACAAGCTACAATATTCTTTTTCAGGGCTTTTTACTGATGCTCAGTATTCCAGCCATTTTAATCACTTGCCTGATTATGATCCCGGTACACATCGCTTCTTTTTGGAAGCAATAATCCATTTATTCGACCTGCCGAGCGAATTGCGCTATCCGTCAAAGGCCGGGTAGCGTTTTTTTATTGTATCCAAGACTTATAATAGTTCCCATCCTCAATTCCTGCCGCATATTCCGTCATCAAAAGCGG
Organism: Saprospiraceae bacterium; assembly: GCA_040397785.1. Taxonomy (GTDB): domain Bacteria; phylum Bacteroidota; class Bacteroidia; order Chitinophagales; family Saprospiraceae; genus M3007. The sequence continues at coordinate 9,488 of JBBAVI010000119.1, forward strand.
ACGAAAAGTATCCACCATCACTGCCAATTCCTTGGTTTCTTTGGCGCCGATGCTTTTCTCCACCGTGCCCGGGTGTGGACCATGCGGGATACCGCCAGGGTGTAGGGTAATCATGCCCCTTTCCACGTGTTTGCGGCTCATAAAGTCGCCATCTACATAATATAGCAACTCGTCTGAATCAATGTTGGAGTGGTTGTAGGGCGCAGGTATTGATAAAGGATGGTAATCATACATACGCGGCACAAACGAACAAATCACAAAGTTGTGTCCATCAAACGTTTGATGAATCGGCGGCGGCATGTGCAAGCGGCCGGTAATTGGCTCAAAGTTATGAATGCTGAAAGCGTACGGATACAAATACCCATCCCATCCGATCAAATCAAATGGATGATTAAGATAATGATAGGGGTATATGTTATCTTGTTTTTTAATATAAAACAGAAAATCGCCCTTTTCATCGTGCGTTTCCAACTGTTGTGGTTTGCGAATATCGCGTTCGCAATAAGGGGCATGTTCTTCTAACTGACCAAATTGATTGCGATATCGTTTCGGGGTGGTAATCGGCCCGTAGCTTTCTACGATAAACAGCCGATTATCCTGCCCATCAAATTTTAACTGGTAGGTCGTCCCCCTTGGAATGACCAAGTAATCTCCATACGAAAAAGGCAATTGCCCGTATGCGGTGTGCAACACGCCTGTACCTTCATGGATGAAAATTACTTCATCTGCGTCGGCATTTTTAAAAAAATAGGCATCCATACTTTTACGCGGAGCCGCCAAAATGATTTTGCAATCACTGTTCACCAATACGGGTTTGCGCGACTCCAGGTAATCATCGACCGGCTCTATATGGAAGCCTTTCAAACAACGGTGTTTTAGTTGTTTGTCGTGTACCGTTTTGGGGGCTATGCTGTAAGGATCGCCGACCTGAACAATTTGGGTAGGGGCATTGCAATGGTACAACAGTGAATACAAGTTACTAAAGCCTTCTGTACTAAACAGTTCCTCACTGTACAAGGAGCCATCAGGCTTTCGAAATTGGGTATGGCGTTTGGGCGGAATGCTTCCGAGCGAATAATAATGCATAATGACATTTTTAGTTAGGCGCGTCAAAGGTACTGCTTTGCGCCTACATAATGCGGGTGCCTTCTTCGATCACAGCACCTTTTTTGACTACGATCACGCCATCGCGGATGCTGTATTCGGAGGTTTCGGTGTCGGGCAAATGGTCGCCACCTTTGATGACTACATTATTGCCGATACGACAATCTTTATCCAAAATAGCATGCTCAATGTGGCAATAATGTCCCACACCCATCGGGATATTTTTTTCTTCAGTGGCGATTTGTTCGAGGGTTTGGTAGTAATCGTTGCCCATCACAATCGAGTCTTTGATGACGGTATTTTCACCCAAACGCGAACGAATACCCACAATTGAGCCATCAATGAGGCGTGCATGGATGATCGAACCTTCCGCAATGAGGGCGCGGTTCAGTTGGGTACCGCCGTAAAACTTGGCGGGTGGCAACATCCGGCCACGGGTATAAATCGGGTGGGTACTGTCGAACAAATTAAAAGCCGGGATATGGTCGGTCAGTTCAATATTGGCTTCAAAGAACGAGCGAATGGTACCAATATCGGTCCAGTAGCCTTCATATTGGTAGGCGACCACTTTGCGACCAGACTCAATTGCTACGGGTATAATTTCCTTGCCAAAATCGGTAGAATCGGGATGTTCATCAAACAAGTCGTTGAGGGCCTTGCGGTTAAAGATGTAAATGCCCATAGAAGCCAGGTAGTTTTTACCCTGTTTTTTATTGGCGGGACTTACCTCGCTCACCCAATTGGGTAGTTCATCGGTATCTGGTTTTTCAATGAAGCGCGGAATGTGGCTATCACTGTCTACTTTCATAATTCCGAAACCGGTTGCATCGCGTTCGTCTACAGGCAGGCAGGCAATGGTAATATCGGCATTCTTTTCAACATGGTGTTGGGCCATGGCCTCAAAATCCATTTGGTACAATTGGTCGCCCGAGAGAATCAGTAGTAAGTCAAAATCCTGGCGTTCGTAGTGTTTCCGGCTTTGGCGCACCGCATCGGCGGTTCCCTGAAACCAGTCTTTGTTACCGGGCGTTTGTTCGGCTGCTAGGATATCGACAAAACCACGCGTGAAAATATCAAAATTGTAGGAATTTTTAATGTGTGCATTCAGGGAAGCCGAATTGTATTGGGTTAATACAAACATGCGTTTTACGCCGGAGTGAATACAGTTGGAGATCGGGATATCGATCAAGCGGTATTTACCACCAATTGGAACGGCAGGTTTGGACCGTTTTTCAGTAAGTGGGTGCAAGCGGGAACCTGCGCCGCCGCCGAGGATAAGGCATATCATTTTAATCATGGTAGTGTTGGCTTGCTACTTTTGGAAGAGCAGCGGAATAAAAGTGAAACAATAGAGCGAATATTATTTTGGTTTGCTTGACTTGGGTGACTTAGGGATTTTCTTTTCTTTTAAAGCCTCCAAACCCTTCGGTTTTGGGGCAGATTTTGTTGTTTTATTTGCTGGTTTTGGCGGATCCGTTTTGATCGGATCGGGCGTAGGCGGAACTATTGGCGCGACAGGATCGGGTGCTGCGGTTGTTGTTTTTGCCTTTTCGGTTTTTACTTTTTGAACGGACACCAATGGTTGGGTTGCATCGAAAGCCAACTCGGAAACGGCATTTATGGTTTCCTTCATAGGCTGGGGTGGGGTAGCGTTGCCTACTTGCGCGCCAATATTGCGGTAAATTTGCAAGTACTGACTGACCGCATGTTCCCAGGAAAAATCGACGGCCATGATTTTATTTTGCAACCACTGCACAATGCCGGGTTCGTTATGGTACATGCTCACGGCCCGATAAATGGCATTATAAGCGTCTTCTACGGTGAAATGATCAAATCGAATACCACGGCCACTGCCATCGGGCATGCCAATATCGGGCACCGTGTCTTTCAAACCGCCAATGGAGCGCACAATTGGAATGGTGCCGTACCGCATGGCGTACATTTGATTGAGGCCACAGGGTTCTACCCGCGAAGGCATGATCAGGAAATCACTGCCAGCATAAATTTGGTGAGCAAGCGCTTCGTTATAATCAATGACGGCATTAAACCTGCTCGGGAATTCGTAGGCCATGCGTCGGAATTCATTTTGCGTCCAGGTTTCGCCTGTACCCAATACCAGGAAATTGGCTTTACCACCTGCCATAATAAAGCGACGGTACGCATCGGGCAGCAAATCGGCCCCTTTTTCGCCTACAATACGGCCAATGAAGCTGATCAAAGGCAAATCTTCCGAAAAGCCAAACCAAGTACAAAGTTCTTTTTTGTTTTTTTGTTTAAATGCTTGAATACCATCGGCATCCAAACGATGCTGTAACATTGGATCGGTTGCAGGATCCCATATTTGGGCATCAATGCCATTTAGGATACCGTATTCTTTGTGCCATTCTTGTTGCAGCAGGGGTTCCATACCTGCACTATTTTGATGGAGTTCGTATAGATACGACTGAGAAACTGTGCTTACTGCCCAAGCGCACTTAATGGCAGCGGCCATAGGATTGATGGTGCCATTCCATTCGATCATCCAGCGTGCACTTGCATCATAAGGTGGTAAAAAATGGCTGTTTTTCCAACTAAAAGCACCCTGATATTGTCCGTTGTGAATCGTAAACACTGTAGGAATTGGTGCAAGTTGTTGATAAGCAACACAATGTTGAATCATCCATGGAATCAGCCCGGTATGATGGTCGTGGCAGTGTAATACCCGAGGACGTTCATGCCAAGGGAAGGAAATGAGCCATTCCAAGACTGCTTGTTGAAAACCCAGGGTTCGTTGTATTTCATCGCCATAGGCATGTCCTGCTGGATCATTATAGATACCTGGTCGGTCGAAAAGCCCTGGAATATCAAGGACAAACAAGGGGTATCCGAGGGTGTTTCCCTCCAATTGTTGTACCCGAAAAGCCACCTGTCGCCAATCCATCCAGTAAGCACCTTGGTAAACCGTGACCCAGTTTGCATTTCTGATCCATTTCAAGTCGTATTTGGGTATGATGGCACCGCTTAGTACCCCTTCCGTGCTCAAATATTTGGGCAAGGAGCCTACTACATCTCCTAAGCCCCCGGTTTTGGCGGCTGGGTAACATTCTGCTGCAATATGCAATACCTGGATCATAAGTGCTTGTTGAATATCGAAGTGAATTGGTTGGTGGGGTACCTAATAAGGACTTTCATTTAGCACGGCCAAAATACATACAAACTACAATTGGTTTACGCATAGTAGGCAGTAAAAAATTTTAAAAGTAGAATGGGTGAGAAATATTTGCCTGATTTTAAAATTTCATCCTGAATATTTTTTCGTATTTAGAAAAGTGATGAATTTACAAATAGTTTTTTGACTTTTGCCCACTAAATATATGGTTCACATGAAACAACATTTATCAAGAAGAAAATTTTTAAGCACGGCTGCACTAGGTGGGGTTGTGTTGGCGATGGATCACCCGATGCTTCAACCATTTGCACCGCCCGCCATTCAGGTTGGTTTGCAGGTGTACAGTGTACGCGATGCCATGGCGAAAGATCCCGCAGGTGTATTGAAAGCGTTGCATGAAATGGGGTACAGGAAACTGGAAGGTTATGGATTGGACAGTGGAAAAATGTTTGGCATGGGAGTTCCAGACTTTATGAAGTTGGTGAAAGACCATGGATTAAGTATGCCTTCGGTGCATTGCAAAATGAAATTAAGCGATTATGTTGGGACTAGTAATGATATCAGCGACAGTCTCAAAAAGACCATCGACCTGGGGATATCGCAAGGAATTACCCGGATCATTAATCCTCATATGGATGCACCAGACCGTGCTGAAATTGCCACTTATGTGAAGGTTTTTCAGGCTGCTGCCAAATACGCGGCGCGTGCGGGTGGTCGTGCGGGTTACCACAACCACGATTTTGAATATACGGAGCATGCCAAAGATGGGCGCTTGCTGATTGAATGGTTGCTGCATGAAACAGATCCGGCCAATTTTGACATGGAAATGGACATTTATTGGGTTTTTTTTGCCGGACACAACCCCTTGGACTGGTTCCGGCTATACCCAGGCAGGTGGAAAGCATGTCATATTAAAGATATGGCGAAAACCGAAAAACGCGAAACCATTGAAGTTGGCGAGGGCTCCATTGATTTTAGAACGGTGTTAAATCATCGTGCAGAAGCAGGGTTTCAAAACTATTTTGTTGAGTTGGAGCATTACCGAACCAGTTCCATGGAAGGCGTAAAACTTGCCCGCACCAATTTTAATAAAATAAAATTTCGCTAATTCGGTCTGTTTTTTGCTTGTTATGATCAAAAATGCGCACTTTAACACGATTGTTAGTAAAAAAGTGCGCAGTTTTTATTTTTTTTCAAAATTATTGCCGATATTTATCAAAAATTATTGTCCTTTGCGCCCGCTTGATTCTCTAGGTGCAAGTAATCCCTGAACATACTGATTGTCGTATATAGTAAACTGCTCAAAGGCCTTATTCATTCTATTGCGTTTTTTGAACCAAACCATTTGAAATCCTTGTTTGTATAATATATAAATTTAAAAGCATTATGGCTGATACTCAGCAAAGATTGACTCGCATCGGAGTCTTTTATGATGGCAACTATTTTCTTCACGTCAGCAATTATTATGCTTACCACCACGAACGTCGCAGCCGCTTGAGTATAGCAGGCTTGCATGAGTTTGTGCGTCAGCGTATCGCAGATGAAGATGCCAAAGATTTTCACCTCGCTCAAATTGTAGATGCCCACTATTTTAGAGGTCGTCTGAGTGCACAAGAAGCAAGCGCTGAAGGCAATCGGTTGTTTTACGACCGTTTGTTTGACGACATCCTCATGATGGAGGGTGTTACTACCCATTACCTTCCTGTTCGGACCGTAGCTGGCTATCGCCAGGAGCGCGGGATTGATGTTTGGATGGCTTTGGAAGCATTTGAATTGACTTTGCACAAGCAATTTGATGTGGTCGTTTTGATCGCATCCGACAGTGATTTCGTGCCTCTGGTGCGCAAGTTGCATACCTTGGGTGTTCGGGTAATGTTGGTTACCTGGGATTATGAATACTACGATGAAGAAGGTCGTCGGCGCAGTACCGTTACATCATCTTATTTGTGGGATGAAGTAACTTACCCGGTTGCCATGCACAGTATCATCGATGATGCTCAGGAGGATGATATCTTCCCGGTAAGTCGATTGTTTGTGGAACGCAAAAAGGTGATTTTACCGGATGCAGCATCAGACGCTCCTATAGAAGAAGGCGAAGTGAAATTGAGCACCATTTTTAGTCTGAAAGATGGTTATGGCTTTATCACCTATCCATCTACCAACAACCTGTTTTTCCACTTCTCATTCCTGGCTGATACAGATTTTAACGACCTGCGAGAGGGCGACACAGTGGAGTTTACAATGAGCAAAAATGAACGTGGTGAGCCAATTGGCAAAAATGTGAAATTGATCAAATAGGCATGGTTGCTATTTTTTGGTTTCGGCGCGATATGCGCCTGGAAGACAATGCAGGGCTGTTTCACGCACTGAAAGGGGAACACCCTGTATTGCCTCTTTTTATTTTTGATCGAGAAATTCTGGATGATTTGCCCGATCCTTCAGATGCCAGGGTGCAATTTATTCATCAAACCCTGGCCCAACTCAAAGAACAGTTAGAAGCACTGGGCAGTAGCTTGCTTGTGCTGCATGGTACGCCGCAAGCCGCCTGGAAACAAGTGTTGGAAACGTATCCTGTTGCGACGGTTTATACCAACCGAGATTACGAGCCGTATGCCAAAACGCGGGATGCTTCGATCGCCAACTTATTGGGCAACATCCCTTTTCATACTTTTAAGGATCACGTCATTTTTGAAACGGGCGAGGTACTGAAAGATGATGGCAAACCTTACACGGTATTTACACCCTACAGTAAGAAATGGCGCGCCAAATTAAATGCGCCGCCTGTAGACCAATCCGAAGCGCCGGGTATTTCTTCTTATCTTGCTGCTTACCCTACCGCTCAATACTTCCAGCATTTTTACCAATGCCCACCGCTGCCGCTGCTCAGCTTGACGGCACTTGGATTTGAACCCAGTGCGCTGTCTATCCCACCCAGTACAGTACCGCGTGGTATTATTCGTAATTATGACGCTATGCGCGATTTTCCTGCAAAAAACGGCACCTCGCGCTTAGGAATCCATTTCCGGTTCGGCACCATTAGTATTCGGGAAAAGGCGCGTAATGCCTTGGAACTGAGTGATACTTTCTTGAGTGAACTGATTTGGCGTGATTTTTACAGTCAAATTTTAGGGCATTTTCCACAAGTGGCTGATCGGGCTTTTAAGCCTGCATATGATCGTATTCCCTGGCGCAATGACCCCGATGGATTTGAAAAATGGTGTCAAGGTAAAACGGGGTATCCTTTGGTGGATGCGGGCATGCGCGAATTGAACGCTACCGGATTTATGCACAACCGGGTGCGGATGGTCACGGCGAGTTTTTTAACCAAACACTTGCTCATCGACTGGCGCTTAGGTGCCCAGTATTTTGCCCAAAAATTGCTGGATTTTGATCTGGCCAGTAATTCCGGTGGCTGGCAATGGGCAGCAGGTTGTGGTACCGATGCAGCACCGTACTTTCGGATATTTAACCCGACTGAACAGATGAAAAAATTTGATGCTGCTAACACCTACATCCGCCAGTGGGTGCCGGAATTTGGTACCCCGATGTACCCAAAGCCGATGGTCGAACACACTTTTGCCCGACAACGATGTCTGGAAACGTATAAAAAGGCCCTTGAAGTGATCTAAGGCCTCCTTTAGTCCCGTATAAATGCGTAAATTTTATTGA
>JBBAVI010000120.1:0-17276 GCA_040397785.1 Saprospiraceae bacterium
TGGGGGTGTCCGTTGGGGAATTTTTCTTCCGTTTGGATGCACACATCGCCCAAGGCAAGGATGTTTTGATAACCTTCTACCTGGTTGTAGGCGTTTACTTTCAGGCGGTTGCCACGCGCATACACGGTGTCGGGTAAGCCTCCAATGCGGTTGCCTGTGATACCGGCCGCCCAGATAACCTTATTCGTGCGGATGGTGCTGCCGTCGTTGATGGTAACGGTTTCGCCATCAAAATCGGTGACTACTTTATCGAGCCAGAGTTGTACGCCGAGTTCGCGCAGGAATTGTTCGGCTTTTGCAGAGGCTTGGGGCGACATGGTATTGAGCAGGCGTTCGTTGCCATCCACCAGGTGAATGTCAATTTCGTCGCCTTTCAGGTCTTTATAGTCTTTGGGAACGATTTGTCGTTTCATTTCGGCGAGTGATCCCGCCACTTCAACGCCGGTTGGGCCGCCACCAACGATGACGATGTCGAGCAGGCGTTGTTTGGCGTCAGTTTCTATGCTGGTGATCGCTTTTTCATAATCGTCAAAAATGGAATTGCGCAAAAACAGGGCTTCACTGACCGATTTCATCGGGATGGCGTTCGATTTGATCTTTTCGTTGCCAAACCAGTTGGTATCTGCCCCGATGGCAACCACCAAGTAATCGTAACGCAAGGCCCCCACGCTGGTATGGACCAATTGTTGGTCGGGTTCTACGGACTTTATTTCCGCGATGCGCACGAACACGTTGGACGTTTTTTGAAATAACTTACGAAAAGGGAACACGATGCTCGACGGTTCTAATCCCGCCATCGCGACCTGGTAAAACAAGGGCTGAAACTGGTGGTAGTTGTTTTTGTCGACCAACACGACCTGGTAAGGCTGGTTGCTTAATTTGCGGGCAAGGGTGAGTCCGGCAAAACCACCGCCCAGGATTACCACGCGGGGGAGATTTGAATCAGGAATATTGAATTGCATAAAAAGGGCTTTAAAAGAAAACAGGCAGTTTCCTTTATCAAAACAGCCCCAAACGGCAATAGTTTTTAATATTTTCTAAAATTTTCAGAAAAAAATGAAAGTTATGGCGTCATGGCTAAATACACGCCGTTGGTCCAGCCAAATCCGTCCTGGTTTGGGTATTCGCCCCCGCCAGCCTGCGTGTGTAGGTCTGCCACGTTGTATTTTTCCATCATTTTGCCGGTTTCGGCGTAGATTTTTTCATTCAGGGTGGTCCAATTGGTTCGGATGGTTTCGGCTAATTCAAGATGGCCATAATTCAATAGCCCTTGGAAAGTGATCCATTGCAAGGGTGCCCAGCCATTGGGTGCATCCCATTGTTGTCCGGTATACATGAGGGTCGTTGTGACACCCCCGGGATGCAGGAACAGGGTATCAACCATGGTTGCGACGCTTTCGGCTTGTTCTTCGCTGGCGATGTTGAAAAATAAGGGAAAAACAGCGGCTAAGGTGAAACGCTCGGTGTGCGCGTTTTGTATAAAATCATAATCGAAGTAAAACCCTTCTCCTTCCGACCAGCAGTATTGTTGAATGGCTTGTTGGCGTGCTGCAATTTTTTGAGCAAGATCTTCCTTTCGGGTTTGATCGCCCGCCTGTTCCGCCGCTGTTTCCAGAATTTGCTCCAACTTTAGCAACAAACAATTGAGGTCGACCGGGATGAGATCGGTGGTGTGGATGGTGGCCATATCTTGCGGATCCTTGAACCAGCGGCTGCTAAAATCCCAGCCCGACTCCGCAGCGGCCCGGATATGGCGGTATAAATCGGCGGCGGGTAAACTGGCGCGGTGGGCAACTTCTGTATCTTCCATAAATGCTTCCGGGCGCGGGGTGTCAAATGCATCCCAATACCGATTAAGCACCGCGCCATCCGGTAGGGTCACTGCTCGGTCGCCCTGCATCCAAAAGGCGTATTCTTTTTCGAGTTGTGGCCGATATTGCGTGTAAACAGCAGGCCCTTTAATTTCTGCCAACAACTCAACCATCAAGGCAAAAAAGGGCGGTTGAGAGCGACCAAGGTAATAGGTGCGGTTTCCATTGGGGATAAAACCCAGTAAATCAATCAAATAGGCGAAGTTTTGCACCATTTGTTCGATCAAGTCGAGGCGACCGGATTTTTTTAAGCCCAGCATGGTGAAATAGCTATCCCAATAATAGATTTCCCGAAACCGTCCGCCGGGGGCCACGTAAGGGTGGGGGAGCGGAACCAGGGTACCTCCAACCGCGTCGGGTTGTCGGGTAAGGATGGGCCAAAGTTGTTGCAGATGCGCTTGAATGGATCGTTGCGCCGAATCATACCCGGTATCGGGTGTGGTGGGCAGCTCAAAATGTTGCTGCACAAAATCGGCCAAGGAGAAGTCGGGCTTTGCCGCTGCCGCACCATAATGCTGCAAAATGGTCTCCGGCGCAGTTTTAGGCAACGCGTCTACAAAAGTTTTGGAATCGGCCAAGATGCCGCTGCTTTGAACGGCTTCATACAGGGGGCCTAAGCTGGTAATATCAAAAAAATGTTGCTCCATTATGCTGTTGCGCTGTCTATTCGAGTCATGCGTTTAAAGAAATTCAACATCACGATCAGCAGGAAAAGCGGGATTAGCGAACAGTAGAAAGCTGTTTGTCCACCGTATTGTTCAAAAATGAAGCCAGTTATGATCGAACCGGTTGTTCCACCCAAAGCGGAGAACAAAATAATTAATCCCGACATTAATCCGTGCCGGGAAGCGGGCAGCGAACTCAGGATGGCGGAGTTGATGGCCGGATAAATGGGGGCCAGGAAAAATCCGATTAAGGGAAATGCAAAAGCGACGGGTGGTACATCGGCGAGGGTGTTAATGGCACGTTGGGGCAAGTTTTGCGTAAGCGGAATGACGAGCAGTACCAACACCGCTGCCAAAATCAGGCAAGACACCAAGACATACAACCAATTGTATTTTTTGAGCAAAAAACCGGCAAAAAAGCGCCCTGCGGCAATAGAGGCCGATAAAATACTGGCCATTTGAATGCTGAGGCTCACCGGCAATTTCATCACTTCTTTGTTGAAGGTAGGCAGCCAACTCATGATGCTTTGCTCGATGAGCACGTATAAAAAGGCGCAACCGATAAATGACAAAACCAGGGGCAGGGCCAGCATTTTGAACATGGCTGCGATGTCACGCCAGCCCATATTGGTATTTTCGGCGGTTTTGGCAGCCGTTTCGTCCAAGGGGGCACTCCAAAGTAATACAAAGGCCAATAAACTCAAAGCGCCCAGGAAATAATACACCTGCAACCAGGCAGTGGAAGCAGGATCCGCGTCGTTGATAAAAGCGCCGAAAATGAAATACCCGGAAAGCACCCCGATCATAAAAAAGGACTCGATGAAACTCATCAAACTCAGGTGCTCTTTTTGATCGCGCGTGATCAGTCCGATCGTGCTGTACACCGACATTTTAATCAAGGCAAAACTAGCACCAACTGCGGCGAACAAAATTTTTGTCATCGTAAATCCTCCCACCAAGGGCATGGTAAAACAGGCCGCTGCGGTAATACCCAAGGCCGCAAGCATGGCATTTTTGTATCCGATGCGGACGATATAAGACGAAACCAGGAAAGAAAGCAGGGAAATACTTAAGTCTTTAAAAGCCTCCAGCACCGAAGCCGAAGATTTCAAAATGCCGTAATTGTTTTGCACCTGCAGCATAACCGTGCCGACACTATTCAGCAGGATGGCAAATACAAAGTAATTAAGGAATAGGGAAATTTTTATTTTTAAGTTTGGCATAACGGCGGTACTTTATTTCCCGCATAAATACGACATTAAACTGAAATATTCGATTTATTCCCAGATCACATTTTTTCCGCGCCGGATATAGCGCCGCACATTTACCCAAAATGCCGTAAACAAGTAGATAATGAGCGGAGAGCCCATGCCAATAAAAGAGGTGTAAATGAAGTACTTACGCACCTCAGTAGGGGCGATTTCCATTTTTTCTCCGAGGTACTGGCAAACGCCAAAAGCGCGCCGTTCTACCATATCTTTAAACCAATTTTGGAGCATTTTATCCTTAAGTTTTAATCAAAAGAGCGTACACAACACAAAAATAGCATTCTTTGAAGACTAAAGCAAGCCTTGTCCCTTTTTTTTATGGTAAATAGCCACAGCACGTCGTTTAATATTGGTTGAACTAATCTACTTTAGCTGCGTTTTTATGTTTAATCGGTTGGCAATCACCAACGATCCAACTGCGTAACCCACCTATGATGCACAAATTTCTACTTGCCAGCCTGATCACGGCGTTCCTGGGCTTTCTTTTTTCTGGTTGTATTACGACCACTACTTCTTACACCCGAGTACCACCTGGTATTTGGCGGGGGGTATTATCGCTCGAAAAATTCAGCATTCCAACCAATAAAAAGGACACGATCATCTTGTTGACGGACCAATTCCAGGAAGGTGAATTGCCGTTTCAATTTGAAGTGGTGTACACCGATGCGGATCGCTTTTATGTTGATATCATCAATGGAACGGAGCGGATTCGTTGCGACAGCATTCGTTACGGACGCGACCGCACCATGGCGCGCGATACGATGAATATTTATTTCCCAGAATATCAGTCGTATATACATACCGATATTCGTGGAGGGGTAATGCAGGGCGAATGGGTTGTAACCACAAAAGAGAAATATAAGATTCCGTTTTATGCCCACTCTGGCAGGGATTACCGCTTTACGAGCATGCGCGAAAAGCCGGTGAAAGATTTGACGGGTAGCTGGGCCACCTTGTTTGGGGTTGAAAAACCGGAAGATCAGGAAAAAGCGATCGGTGAATTTAAACAGCAGGACAATTACCTGGCGGGCACTTTTCGCACCGAGACGGGCGATTACCGTTTTTTGGAAGGCACGGTGCAGGGGCGCAAATTTTACCTGTCCTGTTTTGATGGTGCCCATGCCTTTTTATTCAGTGGCAGCATCAAAGGGGATACGTTGCAGGGCGAATTTCGTTCAGGCAAACATTTAAAAACCTTGTGGACCGCCTGGCAAGATCCGAGTTTCCAACTGGGCAATCCCGATACATTGACCGGGTATGACGCCCAGGCGACGTTACAATTTGAACGCACGACCCCGGAAGGCACGGTTTTGAAATTTCCTGGTGCGGAATTTGACAACAAGGTTAACATCTTTACGATTTCGGGTACCTGGTGCCCCAACTGTAAGGATGAGCAGTTGTTTCTGCGCGATTTTTTAAAAGCAAATCCGGAAATGGCCAGCAAAATGAAGGTGACCAGCTTTTCGTTTGAACGTGGGAAGGATGTCAATAAGGCCAATCAACAATTGACGGCTTATAAAAATCGCCTGGAATTGCCGTTCCCGTTGGTTTATGGCGGTTTGGCCACGACTGAAGAGGCTGGTAAACTGTTTCCAGCGCTTCGTAATATCTCCGCGTTTCCAACTATGATTATTCTGGATAAAAAAGGCAAAATACGTCGGGTTCACACCGGTTTTGATGGACCAGCGACTTCTAAGTATGCCGGATTTCAACAAGAGTTTTCGGCTTTGATGGGTGTGCTTACTACTGAAACTGCGCAGTAAACCATGGTCTGAACCAGGATTTAAATGGATTTGAAGGATTGATGGATAAAAATTGATTTTCAATGGATTGGAAGCCAACTATTTTCAAAACCACTCAGCGTTGCCTTTAAATGGATTTGAAGGATTGATGGATAAAAATTGATTTTCAAAACCACTTTGCGTTGCCTATAATTTTAACCGACCTTGCAATTTACAGTTAAATCATGAACCGAATTGTCCTTGCCTACTGTCACCAAAATCGTGCATTGGCCGATTTTATTGATCAAAATTTAAGCAAAATTGGAATTCCATTTGAGCATATGCATGATCAGGATGAAGGATCTTATGGGTCATTTGCCCAACAATTACTTCAGTGTGCAGAGCCTGTTTTGCTGATTGTAACGGATAATTTGCTCAAAAGTCAGGCTTGTATGAACGATTTGTTTGCAGCCATGCAAACATTAAATCAACGGAATAAACTGGTGGTTGCGGTGGCGCCCGGAAGCATAAGTAAGGATGGCGGACAAACCTATGAAAGCGTGGTTACCCATTTTGATCGGATGGTGTATGCCTTGCAATACATGAATTACTGGCAAAATAACTGGCTGGACTTGAGTACCCGCCAGATGCAAGCGGAACAGACTTCTGAAAAATACGCCCTCACGGCCTTGCTTGATTCCAGCAGAAAAATTGCGAACGAAATCGGGGAATTGATCTCCTTGTTCCGAGAAGCGACGTATGTAAATTGGGACGACCTGATTGCCCAGGATTTCAAGCCGTTTTTCAATAAATTTGGGCTGGATCAATGGCATGAAACCTTTGTGCAGCAAAATCACCCGACCGTTTTGTCGACCCCCACTGTTGTGGCGGAACCAGTGGAAGCGCCCACACAAACGCCTGTATTTGAGCCAGTTGCATCTCCAGCGCCTGTTGAAGATACGGCATTAAAATCAATTCCGGTGGTGTTGGGTGGAATGCTCACACCCGTAGCGTTGGAGCCGCCTGTGCGGCAGCCCGAACCGGCGCCCTTTGCCAGTATGGATACCTTGATGGAAAGTTTATCTGAAACGGAACTGCCCGCGCAGGAGGAGGTTGTAACGCAACCAGAAGTTGCTGAATCCGAAGCCGAGCCAGCACCAACTGCGCCCTTGCAGGAATTGAATAAGGAAGCTTATTCCGAAACTGAAATACAACAAGCCGTTCAGGATGCCTGGCTTTGGATGGATAAAGGACATGTGGAGCAAGGTCTGGAGTTGTTGCAATTGAGCCTGGATCAACATCCGGGGCATGCCGGCTTGCAACTTGCACTCGAACAGGCAAATGCACGTTTCCCCTCTTTTGCAGCGCAAGACGAGCCTCAAGCACCTGTTGAAGAAATCCAGGAAGTGCCGATGATGCAGGATACCGAACGGGTGGTGCAGTCGCTGGATGAAGAAACCCGCAGTTATACCTACATGGGCGATAAAGCGGCTGAAAAAGGCGATTATTTGTTTGCAAAATATTGCTGGGACCGGGTGGCCGAAATCGATCCGCAATACCCCGGTATTTACCGCAAACTGGCGCTGATGACCCATGAACATTTGCGGGATTATAAAGAAACGACCGTTTTATATTTGCATAACGCGCTCAAGGAAAACCCGGACGACCCGGAAGTGTTGATGGCGATTGCGGAAAATTTTCATTCCAATGGCCAATTGTCGTCTGCAGAGGCGTATTATCTGAAGGCAATTCAATTGCAACCGGCGCTCAAAACCAGGGAAACAGACCTTCGTTTTTCACCCTATGCGCCTGAAACAGCCGTTGAAATACCAGCAAATCCGATAGAAACGCCGGAGCCAACGCCTGCTGAACCAATATCGGCCCCTATTTTAGTACCCGACCCGTTGGCGCCCGTTCCAAAAGAAAAAGTCCTGACGGTGATGATTACCGGCGCTACTTCCGGCATTGGCCGCGCTACCGCCGAATTGTTTGCCCGCCATGGACATCGGTTGATCCTGACCGGACGTCGAGCAGAGCGCTTGGGTGCGGTGAAAAATGAATTGGAACAGGCTTATCGCTCCGACGTTTTGTTGTTGCCTTTTGATGTGCGCGATCAGCACACGGTGCAGGCCGTAGTTGATGGACTGCCGGAAGCTTGGCAGGAAATTGACGTGTTGCTCAACAATGCCGGATTGGCCAAAGGACTTGCGCCGATTCATGAAGGCAACCTCGATCATTGGGAAACGATGATTGATACGAATATAAAAGGACTATTATACGTGACCCGCGCCGTGGCGCCCGGCATGGTAAAACGCCGCAGCGGCCATATTATCAACATTGGTTCGAGCGCAGGCAAAGAAGTGTATCCGAACGGCGCCGTGTATTGTGCTACGAAATTTGCAGTAGACGCCCTCACCCGCGCCATGCGCATGGACTTGTACACCCATCAGATTCGGGTGAGCCAGGTAAGTCCAGGGCATGTCGAAGAAACCGAATTTGCGATCACCCGGTTTGATGGCGATGCCGAACGCGCCAATATATACGAAGGATTTCAGCCTTTGAAAGCCTCGGATGTTGCCGAAACCATTTATTTTATGGCTACCCGCCCTGCACATGTGAATATTCAGGATGTGTATATGTTTTCCTCCCAGCAGGCAAGCGCGATGCTGGTAGATCGTTCGGGAAGGTAGGTGTAAGTATGCCTTGCCGTTTGTCTAAGCAATTAAAATCTATAAAGATGAAGATCTATACGTTTTTAAGATTGGGAATCGTCCAACTTATGATTTCTTCTAATGCGCTAATTGCCCAAATCCCCGCCACAACAGGAATTCCTGTCAAATGGATGTATACATTCAATGATCCAACTGTTACGCCTCCCAATACATCAGTTTACCCAGAGGATTATTTGGTAGATACAACCCAGGAACAAATACATTTTTTACATAATTCAGGGTTGCTTGAAGGTTCCTTGATTAGTACCTTAGACAACAATGGTAATGTGGTTAATATTACAGCAAATCGTCTTGATAATACGGGCTACCGATTGGTTGGTACTTCATTGGAGCAAGTAGGGCAACAAGGGCATGTCAGAATGCTGGGTCAGGCAATCTATTCCAGTAATGTGCTTGCAATACCTCCAGCGGGTAGGTTTGCCTTTAGCGAAATCAGTAATGGAAGTTCGCAATTTACGGTGCCTGGTGCGCAACAAACGAATGCACTGCGCAGCCTCAATGACAGAGGGCTACCTTATGTGGTGCAATCTAATACCGGCGATTATTTTGAGGTACAACCTCGCATGACGCAGGATAACCAATATGTTGCATGGATTCGAAAAGCAAGTGGAATCGATGCACTAGGCTTAGATACACTTGGCGCTTTACCCAGACTTATTAGAAATGGACAACTGGTAGGTAGTACATTAGATGAAGGAAGAGTGCGTGGGCTGCTTAAGCTACCCAATGCACAATATACGTTTCTTTATGCTCAACCGGGAAACTATTTCGACACGACGGAAGTCGTCGTGCAGTTGGCCTTTTTTGATGAAGCAGGCAATATTTATAATACCATTGACTTGTCATCAGCAACTGGATACTCATTTTTTCCGGAAATGATTGATCGAAATGGAAAAATTTATGTGTACGGAACTGTAGCAAACGTATTTTTTCCTTCAGCGGATAAGCCTTTTGCGCAGTTGGCCATTTTAGATGAAGATGGCAATTTGACATGGAATGGTAAAATTAGCGATGCACTTGGTAACGATATACCTTTCCAGCAATTTGATGTATTACCGAATGGCGATTTACTCCTTATTGCGCCTTTTATCAACAATGAAGGGAATGCTGGTTTTAAGTTCTATCAATGGGCGCCGGGCAGTAGTAGCGCAATATTGCTGAAAGCGCTGGTTTTTGAGGATCCTAAATCAAGGGTAGCCTGCACAAGCCTTTTTTTTGATGCTGCAGGTGATCCAATAGTCATGTTTCAGCTTGATAAATTCAAGACTATTCCAACACCAGGTCAAATCCCCGATGATAACGTATATCAAGCTGCTTTATCTATTTCTGGGCAAAACTTAGGCCTCGTTCGTACGCAAACGTTTACGGATAAATTTGCGGATGTAGTACTTTCCCCTAATCCTAGTGATGGTTTGTTATACATTTCTGGACTGCCAGAAGGCGAATTGTTTAGCTATGATATTTGCAATATACTAGGACAACGATTGTTGGTGATCAACGCAGAAAATGCTAAAATGCCCCTTCAAATCAGTCAATTACCTTGTGGTGTTTATGTGCTAAATATTCGTGATCATGTGGGTAATTATCGTACTTTAAAATTTGTCAGGCAATAAACGATTTTCGGTAGTACCTAATAGTGGTCTACTGTATTTATCCAGAAATGTGCTCGTTTTAAGTGTTCCTTTACTGGCGGGGTGACTGAAAAAGTCGCCCCGTCCGTAAAGGAACGATTTTCGGTATTGAAAGTAGGGAATCCGTTTTGATGCTCAAATTCAGGGTTTGCTTAATGTGGGTGGCAACCTACAACTGCTTGATCTACAAATGTTCGGCCTACAAATGTGCGACTTCTCCGAAGTCGTGAGCGGGTACGGACATTGATTCTTTTCTACAAATGTTCGACCTCTAGCGAGGTCGTCGTGTTGCCCAATTATTTATTGATTCGCCCCGTCAGTAAAGGAACGATTTTCGGTAATGAAACGTGGGCGTCTATTTTGATGCTCGAATTTAGGGTCTGCCTAATGTGGGTGGCAACCTAAAAATGCTTGATCTTTCTACAAATGTTCGACTTCTCCGAAGTCGTGAGCGGGTTCGGACATTGTATCTTTTCTACAAATGTTCGACCGCTCGCGAGGTCGTTGCGTTGCCTAATGATTTGTTGATTTAAAACCATTTCCTGGAATCTCAAGTGCAAGGCACGGACCTTCTTGGAGGTCAAATGTTTGTAGCAACGCCAAATGGTCTTTTTTCCGCACGACCTCGCAAGAGGTCGAATATCTTGCCCAAATGTTTCCGGTTTGTTGAGTGTTCGGTAAAATGGATAAAAATCCCGAATTTTGGGTTCCACCAAAATTCGGGATGGCGCATGTTTACGGACGGGGTGACCGAAAAAGTCGCCCCATCCGTAAAGGAACGATTCCATTATTTTCTCAAAAACGCAATCACAGCAAGCCGAATATCCGAGCGCAGGTCCGCTTTGTCGCCCGCTTTGGCGGTACGAAGCACGGGGATATCCGGGTTATCCGTTGCGGTGCCTTGGCCCGTTGCTTTGGTTTTGAGGAAACCCATGTTTTGCTCGTTGCCGGTGAGCAGGAATTCTGGCAAAATCACTTTATATAACTTGTTGTTCTCGATGGCTTTATCCGCGATGAGCCATTGTTTGGTGGCTTCGTCGTACCGAATGCCGCCCAATTGCAGGTAGCCGCCACTGCCTTTGTTAGTGGTGCCCGTTTCCAATGTTTTGCGCAGCAGACTGCCTTTGATTTCAATTTCGGCAATACCGCCGCCGAAAGGCAGCATGCGTACCACATCAATTTCGGCCAAAGTGCCCGTGAGGATATCATCGACCCGGATCGAGCCGCTGTTGAAGAAGGCGCAATCTGTAGGCTGTGTAGCCGCCGCGCGCATGCCTTTGTTGACCAATTCGCCCACCGGCGCTTGTTGCGTGCGGATGATGATTTCGCGGCAATCAAGCGGCGTTTTCAAGTCGGTTACTTTTGCATTGGCATCAAAACCGGCACTTCCGAGGGCTTCCATTTTGATTTTTTCCCATTTGGCTACCACCGCAGCCGTTGCTGGATCTTCCGGGATGCTGGCGTCAATTTTGCGCAATTCGGAGTTGATGGTCGTCTTTTGGGTTTTTTTGTCGTAGCGCAACGTGTGGATATACACCGTTTTAGCATTCGCATCGGCTTTTGCAACAATTGTTTTCCCAACAACATTGCGGGAGTTTTCGTGCTCATGTCCGCCCATAATCAGGGAAACACCGGGCAAGGCACCCGCCAGAATTTTGTCGTCTTCGATGTTTAAGTGGGTTAGTCCGAGGATGATATCCGTTTTGCCCTGGAAGCCGTCGTAACTCATTTTTGCGTTGGCTAAGTAGTCGCTGTATTCCACCCAGGATTTGCGGCCGGTGTTGATCAACACGCCGAACAGACCCAGATTCACTTTCGTACCATCGGCGTCGCTGAGGTTCAAAATCGTGTTGTCCGGACAAGCCGTTTTTTGACCGTTTACATTTTTAAAAAACGGTTGTTTTGTGCCGTCTGCATTTTTGAGGCGCGCATTGCCCCCGAGCCAGTTGAATTTAGATTCATCGAGGCGGGCTTGCAAATCACTGAGGTCGTCGTAATCAAATTCGTGGTTGCCAAATACAACCCAATCGAGGCCGAGGGCGTTGAGGGTTTCCACCAGTTGTTTGCCGCGGATCCGTTTGCCTTCATATTTGAGGGTGCCCGTTACAGAAGGACTGATAAAATCGCCGGCCATTACCGTGATGGTATTCGGGTTTTTGGCCAGCAGTTGTTTGCGCAACGTTGCCACCCGTGCCAATCCGCCGACATTATCCGATGCGTTGGGGGTAATTTCATATACGTCGTTCATTTGCAGGAAAACGATTTCGATTTTGCCATCATCGAGTACCGAGGCGCTTGAAACCGGAACTGTTTTTTTAGCGGGGCTGCAGGCTTGTACCAAAACAAGCAAAAACAGGGGCAATAGAATTTTAATGTGTCTCATTTTTAAAGATTTAAGTTGGAACATTCGTTGTTTTGCGAGAATCACCGGATTTTCGCCGTAAAATTATCTGGAAGCGATCGGATTCAAGTGTTTGTTTCCTTATTAATATGTAAAAATTGCAAACAGGTAACTATAAATAGATTATTCAATGACTGACACCACACCTCCCATTCGCTGGGAACCCTTTCGCGCCCTGTTGAAAAACAGCCATCTTGCACAATACATGCAATGGCTTGCCGAACACAAAGGCTTGCATTTTGCTGATTATCAGGCACTTTGGAAATGGTCGGTTGAAGAGACCGCCGATTTTTGGGAAAGCCAATGGCAATATTTTGAGGTAATACACCACCATCCATACACTGCTGTACTGGAAGGAACGGACATGCCCCATTACCGCTGGTTTGAAGGGGCCACGCTTAATTATGCCGAGCATGTTTTTCGCAAATCCCAAACCGACCATCCGGCTATTTTATTCCAAAGTGAGCGGCAGACGCTTACTGCGATATCCTGGGCCGAGTTGGAGCATTCGGTGGCACAGGTAGCGGCTTTCCTGCGCGCGCAAGACGTAGGCGTAGGCGACAGGGTGGTAGCGTTTTTACCCAACACCCCGCATGCCGTGATTGCTGCTTTAGCCGCCATTTCGATTGGTGCGGTATGGTCGAGTAGTTCGCCCGATTTTGGGGTAGGCAGCGTGGTGGATCGTTTTGCCCAGATTCAGCCGAAAGTATTGTTTGCCGTGGATGGATACGCTTATGGCGGCAAATCTTTTGATAAAAAAACGGTAGTTGGCCAAATAATAGATGCTTTGCCCAGCCTGGAAAGGGTCGTATGGATACCTTATTTGGATTCGGCGGCTGAACTGCCTGCATCCGAACAGGTGGTACATTGGTCGGACATTGTCAACGCCGATAAGCTGGCACCTGCCTTGCAATTTGAGGCCGTGCCGTTTACGCATCCGATCTGGATTTTGTATTCGTCGGGCACCACCGGGGTACCCAAGGCCATCACGCATGGGCATGGCGGCAATTTATTGGAGCATTTGAAATATTTGCATTTGCACAACGATGTACATGCGGGCGAGCGCTTTTTCTGGTTTACCACCACGGGCTGGATGATGTGGAATTTTACCCTGGCCTCTATGCTGACAGGGGCCACGGTGGTGTTGTACGATGGCAGTCCGGGTTATCCCGATCTTGGCGTGTTGTGGGAACTGGCTGAAAAAGCGGGCGTCCGTCATTTTGGAACCAGTGCGCCTTATTTAATGAGTTGTCGGAAAGCCGGATTGGCGCCCGCGCAACAATTTAACCTACAAACCTTGCGCACCATTGGTTCGACGGGTTCGCCCTTGCCACCGGAGGCTTTTAGTTGGGTATCGGAGCATTTGGGCAAGGAGGTTTGGCTCTCTTCCATGGCGGGCGGCACCGATGTGTGTACGGCCTGGGTGGGTGGCAATCCGCTGTGGCCCGTGTATGAAGGCGAGATCCAGTGTCGTTGTTTGGGCTGTGCGATGGAAAGTTGGGATGAAGACGGTCAGCCTGTACCCACCGATGTGGTTGGGGAAATGGTCGTCACCCGGCCCATGCCCTCCATGCCCGTGTTTTTCTGGAACGATGTGGATGGGTCGAAGTATCGCAGCAGTTATTTTGAGCATTTTCCGGGGGTATGGCGGCATGGCGACTGGATTCGTATCACGCCCCGCGCTGGCGTGGTGATTTTAGGGCGCTCCGATGCGACCTTGAACCGGCAAGGCGTTCGGATCGGTACGGCAGAAATATACAGGGCGATGGACCAACTTGCGGAGATCAAAGACAGCCTGATCATCAACGTAGAAAAGCCCGATGGTAGCGACCGCATGCCTTTGTTTGTGGTGTTGCAAACTGGCACGACCTTGGATGATGGTTTAAAAACAAAGATCAGGCAACTGCTTAAATCCGAGTACAGTCCGCGGCATGTACCCGATGAAATCATCGAAGTACCCGATATTCCGTACACGATTTCGGGCAAAAAAATGGAAACCCCGGTCAAAAAAGTGTTGCAGCGGAAGCCGTTGGACAAGGCATTTCATCGGGATGCGATGAAAAACCCGGAAGCGATGGAATTTTTTATTGATTTTGCGCAGAAAGTGGACTTAACAGCCTAATTTCGCTCCCGGAACCCGAATTCTTACAACTATTCATATAAAATTGAACAAAAAATGGCTTACAAATTAATGGAAATCAAAGGGATTGGTGAAGTCCATTCCGGCACCATGCTCGAACAACTGAACATTTCCACCGTAGAAGAGCTGCTCGAGTTGGGCGCTTCTAAAAAGGGTCGTTCAGAATTGGCAGAAAAGACAGGCATTTCAGAATCGCACATTTTGCGTTGGGTGAACATGGCTGACTTATTCCGCATCAAAGGTGTTGCCGAAGATTTCTCCGATCTATTGGAAAAAGCGGGTGTAGATACCGTAAAAGAATTGCGCAACCGCGTTCCTGCCAATTTGCATGCGAAATTGGTAGAAGTAAACGAAGAAACAGGCCGCGCTGGTCGCACGCCTCGTTTGGACGAAGTAGAAAGCTGGGTGGCGCAGGCGAAAGAAATGGAACCAAAAGTAACGCACTAATTGGTGGATGCCTGGGTGCTTTGTTGCCTGGCATACGGATAACCTCGAATCAGTTGTTGTGGATGCAGCGGCTGGTTCGGGGCTTCCCCCGACTGAAGTCGGGGGCTAATAGATGTACGCTGACCAAGTGCATCGGGAAATGCCGGTTTTAGTCAGATTGATTTTATTTAATTTGCAGATCGCGTTATATTTTATATTTTTGTACTCAAAACATTCCATAGAATTCCATCTGAAAATATATTACTTTTTTATTTAATCTGCTTCCATGTGTTGCGGTGAGCAGCTGTGGGGGTGGCGTTTATTCTAGGTATTGCTTTTTAATTGTCTGAGCCATCAAGTTGCTTTATATAATTTGTTGGGTATTCGGTCAGTTGTCAATCTAACTAATCTGCTGCATAAGGTCTATCATTTAGTGCTGACTTCGCCGATTGGAAAGAAGAAAATAATTGGAAAGTTTTCAAAAATATAGCCTCATGAAAACACTATTCATATACCTGCTGCTCGTTACTTTCTTTTTTATTTATTGTTCTCCTATTCCTACTGGTTACAGTGCTGTTAATGGTAAAATCGCGGAACTTAATGAGATAAAATGTGCCAGCCTAAATAAGAAAGTGCAAAAAAAGTGGCTAATTCACAATGACTGTCCTTGCTTCTACTATAACAAAAACTTGATAGGGGATATAACTTTTAATCAAAATTGTTTAATAGGGGTAGATACTTCTACTATTATACGACTTTTTGGCAAACCTACAACGCGCGGACAGAATGTTTTAACGTATAGGTTGTCAAAAAACTGTAAAAAAGGAGATGAATATGGAACGGAACACACACTTGATTTTTACATTGATTTCAATAAAACGCCCAATTTAATATCAAAAGTCATGTTTACATACCATCCATTACTTGAATAGTAACTAATCATTCGCTCAACTTAGCATGGCTTCCTATTCCTCCAAAACGTCGGAACTTCAGCCATAATCATGTTAATTGCAATTATTCACCGAAAAAATTCATGTAAAATGAAAAAAGCAGTTTTAACGGTATTTTTTTGGGTGCAGTCAGATAAAAACTATAAAAACATCAAGCATGAGACAACTAAATTTGGTAATACTGCTCGCTGCGCTGACACTTTTGAGTTCTACATGTGGCGATGATGACTGTGAGGTGGTGCCGGGTGGAAAAAAGTATAACGCCCGAGTGCCTGTGACCTATTCGCCTATGCAAGCGTATTTCAAGGTCGGCGATACAATTTCCGTTGAGATTCAAGTGCCGAATGAAGTAAAGGACACCATATCAGGCGAATTGCTTCAAATAGGGGATGTCGTTTTTGACGATGTTTGGGGAGGAAACATTGGAGGTGGGGTTGTACGTTTCTTCAAATCCCAACAAGACTCCACCAAATGGTTAAACGCTGCTAATGAATTCGTCTATGTTCAGCGCAAGGGCAAGGTGCAAGTGACGGGTGGCAACATATCTGCGCTTGCGGTCACGTTTTCCGGCGAAGCGGATAAAAGGACAGCAATATTTCAAATGATACCGCAAAAGCCAGGATTATACAATTTAGGTTTTTTTACACCCGCGCTTAACGTGACAGGTCAATTCGGAACTTACTGTTCCGCTACGTTGCAATTAAATTTTGGTGACAATACTGCGCACAATTACCACCTAATAAAAGAATTTGATGTGAAAAAAGTTGGGACCTATCAGCAGAATATAGGCACTTTCAGTTTTCTCGTAGAGGAGTGAGTATTAAAAATAAAAATAGGTATTGGTTTTTTTCTTATTTGGCAATATGCAATTTACGCTGCATGGCTGTCCATACCTCCTAAGCGTCGGAACGGCAGCCATGCTCACAATAAGCTCAAGAAGAAAAAACAAAATTACCATATCTTTCACTAAATCAACGCTTTAACGGCATGAAAAACACGTTGCTAACTTTCATCTTATTTTTACTTGGACTATTTTTTCACCCGAATTTTTCCTTTGGGCAACTCTATGAAGTCTCATTAGATGAAAAAATTCAAAAATTAACCCTCATAGTCGAAGGCAAATTAGTCGAGAGCCGATGCTACCGCGCCGACCACATAAAATTTGGGCAAGATATTGTATTTTACAGTGCTATTGACACGAGTTTTAAGTGTTCCAGCCCAATGGCATCAGTTCTTGGTATTGATTGCGCCACATTGCCAATAGAAGATATTGATAGTAAAATCATTCAAATAAAAGCCATTCCCAATCCCGTATCTGATTTTGTTAATATCCTTCTTCCCAAGGAAGTTTTCGGGAAACAAGTTAACATAAAAATAGTCGATCATATGGGAAGAATGAATGGATCATTAAGTATCTATACCTCACGCCGCCACGATTTGTGCATGATCGAATAATTGGAAATTTAGGGTT
>JBBAVI010000121.1:0-10107 GCA_040397785.1 Saprospiraceae bacterium
TGGGGTTGATGCCCCGGGAGAGTAAGTCGATGCCAACTCAATATAATTAAGCCTTGTTGCTACGCAACAGGGCTTTTTTTATTTCCGATATCCGATTTGTTCGATATCCGATTTACGATTGGATTTGGGATTTCCGATTTATTGGTGCTTATGCCTGATATTTTGGTAAAAACAGCCTTTAAATCTAAAATTGCCCCTCTCCATCTTAAATCTTAAATCATGTAATCTTATATCTTAAATCCGCTACGTTACATCGGAAATCCTAAATCCAATCGGAAATCGGAAATCATGTAATCGGATATCGGAAATCCCTTCCATGTAATCGGATATCGGAAATCCCCTCCTCTTCCTTTTCCCTGCCCGTTTTATTTTTGTTATAAATACATTAGTTTTTGCATAGATTTGTGCAAAATAATTAATTATGACTACCGCACAACTAAAAGCAATCGAAGATTTACTCGCCACAAACCGTATAGAAGATGCCATTGAGCAACTCCGGGACCTACTTTACAACACCCGCCACCACGACGATGTGCTCCTGCAATCGGGGCGATTTCACCAAATTAAAAGAGAATACGAAGGTGGCCGCCTCGAAATGGGGCCGTTTTCGACGGGTTCGGCCCAAATCCGAGCGGCTTTGCTTTCCATTATTGGGGATGTGAAAAAGGAACTTGTCAGAACTATGCCACCTAAACCTGCGCCAGATTCCATTTCAGAACTCGAACGCAAGGGCTACGAAAGCCAACTCCAACTCTCGACCCAAATGTTGCAACGCCTGGAAACTGCACACCTGCTGGAATCAGATGCTGCGCGCAAATTTGCCTACGAACACCAAATAAATACACTAAAAGATACCATTCAAGACCTGAAAGCCAAACTTAACGTATGATATATACCTCAGAAGAAATTAAAGGTATTGAAAGCCGCTTAAATTTATTGGTTACGAAATACAACCGGCTCAAGGCTGCCCACATTATTGAAACCAACGAAGCGCGCAAATTTGAACTGGAACATGAAATTGCACAAATCGAGGCAGAAAAGGATGATTTGAAACGGATATTATCCGAGGCATTTAGCCTGGGCTGCGAAAGCGGCCAGGAACGCCTGCGTGAAAAAATCCGCGCACTCAACATCAACGAGGACATGGGGCGCCTGCACTTAGTCAATTGTAATCGCCAGGAATTGCGTGACCGCTTTGAAGATGCGTTCGACCGGCATAAAACCAGCGGTCAGCACAATCATTTTTACTTTCTCAGTGCCTGCCCGCGTCAGATGCCGCCTTCCATGGGCGAACGGATGATTTATGAATTATTAGGTGAATTGCTCGAGGAGGACAGCAAGTCGGCCGTGCATTGCCGATTTAATGCGCAAGAACACGACCGGATTCGGTTAGAAAAATTGCCAATCGGCAACACGCTGGAGAAGTCGAAGCAACTTTTCCGAGAATTTTGCGCGGGCTGGTACGGCTGGGAAGAAAAACAAGACTTCGAGGCGGCCACGCAAGCCAACCTGCTGCCCGCCCCGCGTTACCAATACAGTATTTTGCCCTTTTTTACCCGCAAAAAAGAGTACAAGTCTTTCTTGCCAGAATACCTGGACTGGATGATAACGGAATTGGGCAAACGGCCCGCCGGAGGACCGACTTTGATGGTGTTTGTGGTGTTTTATCTGGAGGATTTGCACCTGCAATACCAGGCCGATACGAACATCATCAGCGAGTCCAAAGCAGCAGAAATTGTCACAGGCATTGACCAATTGTGCGAAAAACACCCTAATTCCGGTCATTTTTATCCGCTATTGCCCGTGGAGAAATCAGACCTTGAAGATTGGTTTGTTGACCTTGGCATTCGTAACACCGCCCGATTAGAGCCGGTGTTTCAGGTGCTGGCACAAGGACTGCCGCCCGCCGAAGCCCAGGCATATATGCGTACCCAATTGCTCAACATGAACCGGGTGGAACTGGTGCAGGAGCTGGTTTATAAACTAAATTATTGACATTTAAGCCTTTACATACCTTATGACGGCCCAATCGATATTGCTTTCGCATACGCCAGAAACCGAAGCCTCGCGCGTGTTACCTACGCGCCCGAGCAACGCGCGCCTGAATGCGCCTGAATACTACAAACCATCCCCCGAATTGTGGGCTGCTGTGCAAACCGCCCTACACTTAGGATTGCCTTTGTTGGTTACCGGCGAACCGGGCTGCGGAAAAACCGATTTAGCCGCCCACATTGCCTGGTACTACCGCCTCGGCAAGCCGGAACTGTTCAACGGACAAACCTCCTCTTCGGTGACCGATTTGTTTTATGCCTACGATGCCTTGCGCCATTTCCAGCATGCCCAGGTGATCAAAGAAATGCTGAATCCGGAAGTGGTGTTTCGCGATTACATCCAGCCCCAGGCTTTAGGCGCAGCCATTTATAGCGGACAAACCCGGGTGGTGCTGCTCGATGAAATAGACAAAGCCCCGCGCGATTTGCCCAACAATTTGCTCAATGCGCTGGAAAAACTTACATTTTCGGTGCCGGAAACGGGGGATCCTGTGCATTTTACCTTTACCGCCCAACCAGAACACCGGCCCATCATTATAATGACCTCCAACTCGGAAAAAAACCTGCCCGATCCCTTTTTGCGGCGCGTGGCATTTTTCGATATTAAATTTCCGGGAGCGCAGGAACTGCTGGAAATTTTAAAAACCAAATTAGATGGTTTTGAAAAATTAGATGCCAGCGCGGTCATAGCCTTTTTTGAAAAAATACGCCATGCCGAATTTGGCGTGATGAACAAAAAGCCCGCTACGGCCGAATTGCTGCACTGGGCTGCCGCGCTGTTGAAAATGGACATTGATACGAGCAAATTAGACGCGCCACAAAAAATGGCGCAAGCCGAAAAAACGCGGCTTGGCTACTCCTTTTCGGTGCTTGCCAAAACCCGCACGGACCTCGAAACCCTTAAAAAGGCCATCGGACTGTCGCTGTGAGTACTGTAAATCCGCAACTATATACTTTAGCCGCTGCAGTGTTGCGGCGCTGGGAAGAGGAAGTGCGCCGCTTTGCCCCCGATGAGCATTTGCGCTGGCAACAGCTGTTGCAGCAATTGCCCGCGCATTGCGATGCCCGTCAGTTGCGCGATGCCTTGGCGCCCCTGATTGCCAAAAACAGGCAGGAGCAAGACATTTTTTACACCCTGTTTGAGGCAGAAAGTGCGGAAATACCCGAAGAAACGCCCCTAATACAAGCGCCGACCAACGGTTTTTGGGCGCGTTACGCCCCGTTGCTGCTGCTCGCGGGTTTAGGCGCATTGATCGCAGGAATGTATTTTTTGCCGCCCCATCCTGTGGCTTTACCCGCCACCCCGCTGCGGCTATACTTGACCGTGGCTGCGGGCGCAGCAAAAGAAGTTTGCCCGGATTCGACGACCCTGTTGCAAATGGGTGCCATACAACGCGCCCGCTTTACGGAAACGGATGTCGATACCCTGCGCCGACCCCTTGGCCGTCTTGCACTAAGTACGGCGGGTTGCATTACCCTGCAGGCAAACCTGGACAGCGCCGGACAAGATTCGGTGCGCTACCAGTTGCAAAGCGCCCGGGGAAGTCGGGTCGTGGAGGTGATGATAGACGTGGTACAGGTTTCCGGCACGGACAGCACGGTGTTTACAAAACCCGCTTTACCCGCAGCCGATACCCTGCTTCCCTACCCCATGCCCTACAACCATGACCCGTTGGTGCGGGCGATGGCCTTAGAAAACAATGGTTTTTGGGTGAAATTTGCCTGGGTATGGAAATTAGGCGCCTGGTTGTTGTTTGCCGGGTTACTGGTTTGTTTCCTTTGGTGGCGCGCCTGGCGCCGCAAAAAATACGTAGCCCGCCGCAACGAAAATGCCCGCCCGCCTTATGTATGGAACATTCGAATACCCGGCATGGCCCCGCCCGACCCCGGCGATGCTTTCCAAAGCACCTTGCAGGCCCTGCGTCGCCGCACCGAGGATGAAGCCCGGGTGCCCGATTTGCCTGCCTCCGTGCGGGCGGCCGCGCGCAAGGCCGGTTTGGCCACCCTCCTGTACAAAAAAGGGTCGCGTCCATCCGAATACCTGCTGCTGGTGGACCGGCACGACCACCGCGACCACCGCGCGCGCCTGTACGACGACCTGTACCGCACCCTCCGAAACAACGAGGTGCTGGTGGAGCGCTTCTTTTTTGAAAACGACCTGCGGCTGTGCTTCAATGAAGCCCACCCGGAAGGTATTGGCATTGAAGAACTGCTGTTTCGTTACCCGCAACACCGCTTGCTGGTGGTGAGTGCCGGGCGCGGCCTGTTCAGCGGCAGCACGGGCCGCCTGATGAAGTGGACCGAAACCCTGGAGCGCTGGAAACAACGCGCCCTGCTCAGTCCACTGCCGCCCGGACAATGGCGGCGCCGGGAAGACCAGTTGGCGCGCCTGTTTCAATTTGCACCCGCCACCATGCAAGGCCTGGGCCGGGTGATCACCGCCTTTGAAACCGATGATGCCGATACGGGCGCACCCGATTTGACCAAAATGGCCGCGCTAAGCGGCGGAGATACCATCCAATTGGATGCGGAAGGTGACCTGTTGCAAACTTTGCGCACGGCTTTACCCGACGAAACCACCCGCAACTGGCTGGCTTGCTGTGCCTTATGGCCCGAATTGCACTACGACCTTACCCTGTGGATTGGCAACTGGTTAGAACAGGAAAGCGGCGTGCCGGTAACCAGTTTTGAGCGCCTCAACGAATTGTTGCGCCTGCCCTGGTTTAGTCAGGGCGCCATGCCCGATGCCGCGCGGGTATTGTTGCTCAACGAATTACGGGCCACCGAGCCCACTTTAGAGCCCCGCTTGCGCAACGCCCTGCACCAGTTGTTGCGCGAACAAGGCCCGCCGACCGACAGCGCTGCCTGGGACGATTTTGCCTTGCGCATTGCCTTTAATGAATGGATGATTGCCACCGACCCCAAGCTGAAAAAAGCCCTGGCGGAGCGCATTGCCCAATACATAGACGCCACTGGCCGCACCGATTTTATCATGGTGCAGGAATTGAAAGGCCCGCCCGGCCCCTTGGATAATTTGTTGCCGGATAATTTGAAAAAACGCTTTTTCAAGGGTGGTATACCGGCGATTGGCTTGCGGGATTTGTGGAAAGACCGGATTTGGGCCTTGGTGGCCTTGCTTTGTGCGGGGTTGGCGCTGGTTTTTTGGCCAGTGGATACAGGTGAATGCAAAGGAGAAACGGCTGAAGTGCCGCTTGCAAAAGACACCGTAATTACTTGTTGCATAGATGATTACCGCAAAATACAACTCTTGCATGAGTATCGTATGCGTGCCGCTGCGGCTAAAGATGATGGGATACAAGCTGATACGTTGAAGCCAGAATCAGGGCTGCCATACCCTTGGTACTTTGCGCTTGCATATAATGTACTAAATGATACATCTGATGTACCTCTCATCCGTGAATGTAAATCCAACATAGCCAATGCGTTATATCTGGCTGGTTTACCCGCTTACCAAATGGCTGAACACCTGCGAAAAAGCCAGAAAGGCTACGATCCAGATACCTCGCGCCTACACGCAAGTGCCTGTGTGTGGTTTGACCGCGCTGCCAGTTGGGATAGTACGCTGATTCAGGTACGAGCCGCCCAGGCCTGGTGTGCCGCGCCAGGCATCGTGTTGCCGGTAGATACAACGCAGCGGGGAACAAGCCTCATAGCCGTGGTTGTGCCCGGAACAAAACTGGATACCACCAAGATCCCGTTACCCGACCTTATCCCCATTCCAGGCGGTAGTTACCGCCGCGGTTGTACGGATGAAAAAGACCCGGATTGTAGTGATGACGAAAAGCCAGTGCGGGAAGTTAAGGTAAACGCCTTCTCCATGGGCCGCACGGAAGTAACCAATGCCCAATATTGTGCCTTTTTGAATGCAATGGGCAACCGGGAGGACGGCGGAGTGACATGGATTAATCTTGATGGGAAATTTCAAGACGAGCATTGTCGGATCAAACAAAAAGGCAAAAAGTTTGAAGTAGAAAAAGGATACGAGCAGCATCCCGTCATATACGTTTCCTGGTATGGTGCAAAAGCTTATTGTGATTGGCTGAATAGTAAGGTGAATGGCCGGAAGTACCGATTACCAACAGAAGCAGAGTGGGAATATGCTGCCCGTGGAGGCAATAAACCGGGCGGGTATAAATATGCAGGAAGTGACGATTTGGAAGCCGTTGGCTGGTATGGAGACAATTCTGGTGGTAAAATTCACCCTGTGGGACAAAAAAAGGGCAATGAATTGGGTTTAATGGACATGTCGGGCAATCTTTGGGAATGGTGTAGCGACTGGTACAGTGGCAGTTATTATGCTGATGGTCCAGTGGATAACCCGCAAGGCCCTGCGGACGGCGCTTACCGCGTGTTTCGCGGCGGCTCCTGGTACTATACGCCGCAGTTTTGCCGCGTGTCGTTTCGCGGCATTTCGAATCCCGCCTGCCGCAGCAACTTTTTGGGCTTCCGGGTTGCCGTTTCCTCCCAGTGAAGGTAGTTTTGTCCCTTCCGGCCATTGATCGAGCATCGGTACTTTTGCGGGGTGCAAACCGGGAGGGGGAGCGAGGGTACGAGCCCCCGACGGTGCAGCACGGCGCAAAAGTGCCGCTTTTTGGGGCAGTTAATGTTGGGGTTTGGGGCATAGCCCCAACGAATTTTAAAAATGAATATTTATATTATGCAAATAAAAATATTTACGATTCCGCTTTTGTCCGGCGATGCGTTTATCGAGGAGATGAATGTGTTTTTAAGGAGTAAGAAGGTGCTGGAAGTGAAAGAGACCTATGTGCCGGAGGGGTACTGGAGCTTTGTGGTGCGGTATGTGGATGACATTGCGGCCACCGATCGCGAGCGTATTAAGGTAGATTACCGCAAAGTATTGGATGATGCGGCCTTTGAGCGTTTTAGTGCGTATCGCAAAATTCGCAAGGAGGTTGCGGAAAAGGACGCGGTGCCGCCTTTTGCGGTTTTTACGGACTTTGAATTGGCGGAAATGGCGAAGTGTGCGCCACTTACGATTAAAGCAATGAAAGGCATTAGCGGCATTGGCGAAAGAAAACTTGAGAAATATGCCCAATATTTTATAAAAACCGAACAAGATGAAAAGGGCAAATAATTTGATGGAACAAATTGCTTTGCCTGACAACATTCGATTGGCTGCCTGGAAAGCGGCAAAAGGGAAGCGGCATGCGCGCGAAGTGCTGGATTGGATGACGGACGTAGATCGTCATGTGCTGGATATTCATCAGCAATTATCAAGCGGTATCGTACAGGTAGGAGCATACCGGTATTTTACCATTTATGAGCCCAAAGAGCGGAAAATATGCGCGGCAGCATTTGGCGAGCAGGTGCTGCACCATTCCCTGATGAATATTTGTCACCCGTATTTTGAAAAAAAGCAAATTTTTGACTCTTATGCCAGTCGCAAAGGAAAAGGCACGTATGCGGCGATCGAAAGGGCCCAAATGTATGCCAGGCGTTATCCCTGGTACCTGAAATTGGATGTAAAAAAGTTTTTTGACAGCATCTGCCATGAAGTGTTGGTGCTGCAACTTGCCCGGATGTTTAAGGACAGGACGCTGGTGGGTATTTTTGAGCAAATCATTCATAGTTATGCCGCTGCGCCTGGTAGCGGTCTGCCCATTGGCAATTTGACGAGCCAGTATTTTGCCAATCATTATCTGAACGGTTTGGATCATTACATTCGGGAAACCTTGCAAGTGCCTGGATATGTGCGATATATGGATGATTTGGTGCTCTGGCGTGATGATAAAGCGGCATTAAAACGGGATTTTGTGGCCATTCGGGCCTATATTGAAAAGGAATTGCGGTGTGCCTTGAAGCCGGAATCGCTGCATGCAAGCTGGCATGGTTTGCCTTTTTTGGGCTACCGGATTTTACCGGGAAAGGTGCGATTATTGGCCAAAAGCAAGATCCGGTATATTCGCAAGTTGCGCACCATCCACCAAGCCTACATTGACGGAACCTGGTCAGAAGCACGTTGTTGTCGGCATGCGCTGCCTTTGTTGGCATTTGTACAAAAAGCCGAAACGCATAATTTTAGAAAAAGCATACATTTGTAACGTACCGACTATTCAATCGGTACAAGGGCAAACACCATAGAGGCGCTAACCGCGTGAATCGCGGCGGCTCCTGGAACAATACGCCGCAGAATTGCCGCGTGTCGAATCGCAACAATACGAATCCCGACAACCGCAACAACAATTTGGGCTTCCGGGTTGCCGTTTCCTCCCAGCTCGATCGATGGCCGGATGGCATACTACCGAACAGGTGTTTGTCCTGATCCCGGGATGTCCGGGACAAAGACGTTTATTTGTGCAAAAGCATTGTACCGCTGGTAGGCATGGACCGAATGTTGTGCAATGATTTTGCCTTATGTACTTACATGGGTTTCAAATATTATCTTTCCCACAAGTGGGATGATTTATTTGGCCTATTTTTGCCCTAAAAGTATGTATTCATGGATTTACATGGTTTACGACAAATTGAAGACTTGATTGCAAAGCACAGGCTGGAGGATGCGATAAATGATTTGCAACAAATGCTGGATGGACATAAGGATCGTCACAGGTTGATTGATTTATCGGGTCGATATCATTTATTAGAGCGAGAATATAAGGCTGGTAAGTTAGAATTAAATCCATATTCCGTATAAATGGCGCAGGTGCGGACCGAAATTTTGAGCATTGTGGCAGCATTGGAAAAAGAATTGCATGCCAAAACAATGCCTACCCCGCCCACGGGAGGTGAAAAGGAAGGATCGCCTTTGCCTCCTGCTGTGAAAACTCCATCACCTGCTGTAGACATACCAGAATTAATATACGTTGCCGGCGGTAAATACGTAAGAGGATGCCGCGATGAAAAGGATTCAGACTGTTTATCATGGGAAAAACCCGCCAAAGAAGTAAAGATCAATGCTTTTGAAATTGGTAAAACGACGGTGACCAACGCCCAGTATTGTCAGTTTTTGAACGCAAAAGGTAATCAGGAGGAAGCTGGTGTGTCTTGGATCAACCTCGATGGGCCTTATGGGTCGGAACCTTGCAGAATTGAACCGGTGGCCAAAAGTCGTTTTGAAGTGGAGTCCGGTTATGAACAACATCCGGTGGTGTATGTTAGCTGGTATGGGGCTGTGGCTTATTGCAATTGGTTAACCTCCATAGACGGCGATAAAACATTTCGCTTACCCACTTAAGCAGAATGGGAGTATGCAGCCCGCGGCGGCCGACGTAGCCAGCAATATAAATACGCGGGCCGTAATAGCCTTGAAAAGGTGGGATGGCATGATGCGAATTCCGGGGGACGTTTGCACAAGGTTGCTGAACTTGCTGCCAATGAATTAGGAATATATGACATGAGCGGTAATGTGTGGGAATGGTGTAGTGATTGGTTCGCAGAAGATTATTATGAAAAAGGCTTGACCGATAACCCGCAAGGCCCTGAAGACGGCGCTTTCCGCGTGTTTCGCGGCGGCTCCTGGGGCTATACGCCGCAGTATTGCCGCGTGTCGTATCGCGGCCTTACGAGTCCCGTCGACCGCGACAACTATTTGGGCTTCCGGGTTGCCGTTTCCTCCCAGTGAAGGTAGTTTTGACCCTTCCGGCCATTGATCGAGCATCGCTCCTTTTGGGCAGTGCAAGCGAGGAGGGAGGAGGGACGACCCCGACCGTGCAGCACGGCGCAAAAGGAAGCGTTTTTTAGTGAGGAGTGATGAGTGATGAGTGATGAGTATTTGGGGCGTAGCCCTAACGAATTTTAAAAATGAGCATTTGTATTATGTAAATTAAGATATTTGTGATTCCGATTTCCGATTGGATTTTCTGTTTTTGATTGGACGGAGCGGATTTAAGATATAAGATTATATGATTTAAGATGTTAGATGGAGGTAGAAGGCTTTGCATTACGAAACAAGAATTTGTGATCATAATTCGTTGGAAATCATCAAGATGTGATGAAATTCAAATGGGTAACCGCTTCCACATGCTGCATTTTTCGCGCAGATGTTACACGGATTCGTTTTCGCAGATGTTACACA
>JBBAVI010000121.1:10207-17232 GCA_040397785.1 Saprospiraceae bacterium
GATCTTTCTGCGTAACATCTGTGCTTTTTTTTCTGCGTAGCATCTGCGCGAAATATGCCGAATGCTGCATTTTTCGCGCAGATGTTACACGGATTTGTTTTCGCAGATGTTACACAGATCTTTCTGCGTAACATCTGTGCTTTTTTTTCTGCGTAGCATCTGCGCGAAATAGAACTTCAGGAGCATGCCCCCTTCCATCGGAAATCCGATATTCAATATTCATTTAAAAAATATTCTCTTCCAACATTAGGGTGCCTGCCGAATTATCTGTCATAGATTTGTACAATTAAAAATTAAGCAACTTTTATGAAACTACCGCTCTTCCTTGTCTTTTTTACCGCGTCAATGGGTGTGATGAACGCTCAAACGATCACCTGGGCCACCGATATTGCCCCGATTTTGTACGACCATTGTGTTACCTGCCACCGCGTAGGCGGCGTGGGTAATTTTCCGCTCGAAACCTGGTCGGATGCGAAGAACAACGCGGCTTCGGTGCTGGCTGCGGTCGAATCGCGCAACATGCCGCCCTGGCGCGCCAACCCGGCGTATCGCCATTTCAAGGACGAAAATTACCTCAGCGATGCACAAATCCAGCAAATTGCGGAATGGGTTACCGGCGATCAATTGCCGGGCGACTTATCGCAAGCGCCGCCGTTGCCCAATTTTGTAAACGGCAGCCAACTGACCGCCGTGGATATGGTGATCGAAACGCCTGCCTACACCATTCAACAATGGACGGATGAATACCGCGCTTTTGTCATTTCAACCGGGGTGAGTGTGGATGCATTTTTTAATGAAATTGAAATTGTGCCGGGCAACGATGCCATTATCCACCACATGGTCCTGTACACCGACCCAACCAATGAACCGCTCTTGCGCGACCAGGCGGATCCGGGGCCGGGCTTTAAAACCAACGGTATGGTGGGCGATATTACCGAAAATGCATCGCTGATTGGCGAATGGACGCCAGGCGGAACGCCCATCAAGCTGCCTGCCAAGTTTGGCTTCCGCATTCCGGCCAATGGCTATTTTATTCTCGAATTACACTTTGCACCTGGCCATTTGAATCAAACCGATGAAGGCTCGCATGTGAACTTGAAATTGACCAACAATCCGCCCCGCGAACTGTATTATGGCGCTTTGGTTGCCGCTGATTCGTCTTTTGGCCTGGTCAATCCGCCGTTTTTAATCCCTGCCAATACAGAACGTACCCTCATCGGCGAATTGCCCATCGCAGCATTAACGGGCGGTGCTGCACTGTCTGTTTTTTCCCTTACGCCGCATGCGCACGTGGTGTGTAAATCTTTTAAGGCCTATTCTTACCGTCCGGGTTTTACCGATACCATTCCGCTGATTGATATTCCAAAATGGGATTTTTATTGGCAAGGCACGTACACACTGCGCAAACCCTTGCGTTTGGCCGGTAACCGGGTGTCTCGCGCGGAAGTGGTGTACGACAATACCGAAAACAACCCGGATAACCCGAGTTTCCCGCCACAAGACGTAAAGTGGGGCGAAAGAACGACCGACGAAATGCTTTATCTCTTCGCAACGGTGGCCGTGTATGCTCCCGGCGATGAAAATATCATCCTCGACAGCACCTTGCTGACCAGCACAAAGCCTGTTTTGTTGCAAACAGAGGGTATTCAGGTGTTCCCAAATCCGGTGCAAGATGTGCTGGAAATCCGCACCGAAGCACCGTACAATGGCATCACGGATTTTATTTTGGTGGATATGCAAGGCCGCACGGTGCGGCAATGGCGGGAAAAGAATTTTCAGCGCAGCCGCACTTCGGTGCAGTCGCTGGAGCCGGGCATGTATGTGTTGCATGTGCGGCAAGGAGAAGGAATTTGGTGCTTGAAGGTTGTGAAGGAGTAGGGATGGATTTACGATATCCAATTACATGGAGGGGATTTCCGATATCCGATTACATGATTTCCGATTTCCGATTGGATTTGGGATTTCCGATTGAATGGGTCTTTAGGCTTAATTTTCAGCATATTTAACCATGATTTGAGCGGATTCTATCCATCGCAAATTATCCAATCGGAAATCCAATCGGAAATCCAATCGGAAATCGGAAATCTTGCAATCGGATATCGTAAATCTTGTTTATTCCTTCACCAGCACCGCTGCACCACTCACAATCAACCATTGTCCCGCAATGTAAGTAACCATAATGCCGATGTTCGCGTCGTCGAAAGCCAGGCCGAACTTATTGATTGCCAGGATACTATCGGAAGCGATAAAGAGCAAGGAACCGTAAAATGTCATCATGGCGGCATCGCCCGAAATGGTGCCCCGCATGTTGTGGGCGCTGAGTCCCATGGTGGTCAATACTATAGCATATAAAACAACTGGAATTTTCATGGGCGCTGGAATGCCCGGCCAGAGCAGGAGCAGCAACACCGCCAAATAGGCGAGGTAAGCCGCGAAATGCAACGGTTTTTGCTTTAAATAACCTTCTTTAAATCCAGCAAATCGGGTAAAAAACGCGATGTAGCACAACTGCATGCACAAGAAGGCCCCAAGTCCAAGCAAAAAGTAAATGCCGCCTGCTGGTCCGCTCGAAAAAAGCAATAATGTATCGCCCAGGGTGGCAAAAACTAATCCGAGCAGCATAATATTTCGAAAATGCGGGGCGAAGTTACGCGTTTCCAAAAACAGCCAAACACCCAATAAGGGCATCAACAGCGGTTTGGAATACAGGATCAATTGGCGATCGCCCGTGATTTCGCCCAGCAATTCGGCAAAAGTGCAGAGGGCAAAGGCCCCCAGCCAACGCATATTGGTCGTATTCATCAATGGGCTTGTTTAGGCTAACGCCTTGATTATATGTTGTTCAATGCGTTGGAGCACATCTTCTGCGTCGGAAGGACGTTCGAACGGCATTCCGGTGAGCAGTTCGTACAATTCCACATACCGGTCGGTGATTTCCTGCACGAAAGCATCGGGCATGTCTGGCATTTGTTGGCCTTCTTTGCCTTGAAATCCGTTGGCAATCAGCCATTCACGCACAAATTCCTTGCTGAGTTGACGTTGTTTCTCCCCCGCAGCCTGGCGTGCTTCGTATCCTTCTGCGTAAAAATAGCGGGAACTATCGGGCGTGTGTATTTCGTCCATGAGTACAATTTGGCCGTCTTTTTTGCCAAATTCGTACTTGGTATCCACCAGAATCAGGCCTTGTTTGGCGGCCATTTCGGTGCCACGTTGAAACAGGGCGCGGGTATATTGCTCCATGAGCAGGTAATCTGCTTCACTTACGATGCCTTGTTTCAGAATGTCTTCCCTGGAAATATCCTCATCATGGCCTTCATCGGCTTTGGTGGCCGGTGTGATGATCGGTTCGGGGAAACGGTCGTTTTCGCGCATGCCCTCGGGCAGTGTCACCCCGCAAAGGGTGCGTAAGCCTTCCGCGTACGTGCGCGCGGAATGGCCAGCTAAATAACCCCGGATGACCATTTCCACCCGAATCGGTTCGCACATGTACCCGATGGCCACATTTGGATCGGGGGCGCTGATGAGCCAGTTGGGGCAAATATCGCGGGTTGCTTCTAAGAAATAACGGGCAATTTGGTTGAGAACCGCGCCTTTACAAGGGATTGGTTTGGGTAAAATATGGTCGAACGCCGAAATCCGGTCGCTGGCAACCATCACCAGGCGATCGCCGATGGTGTACACATCGCGCACTTTTCCGCGGTAAAAAGCGGTTTGGCCGGGTAAATTGAAATTGGTTTCGCGAATTGCACGCATAACTTGGAAAAAGAAGGGTGTGAAATATTAGGGATAGGAACGACAAAGTTCCGCCAAGAATCCGACAAAACACGCATTATTCGAACACAACTTCCACAATATCTTCCACTTTTAGTCCGAGCAGACTGGCGGCGCGGCCCATGTTAATCGCGATTTCGAGGTAGCCGGCAGCGTTGAATAAACAAAGTGGTTCGCCAATCGGCACATCGGAGTAGTTGTTGCTCAAGTGTGAAATGGGGTCATTGCGTTTAAAAAACAGCGAAAAACTGCGGCCATTGCGGGCTTTTTCAAACACTGCGCGGGGGACGTTCACGATGGCATTGTCGAAATTATCGAGGTGCATGATGGTGCCCCGGATGCGGGTGCGGGTGATGACCGGCTGGATACTGATGCGTTGCAATAATTCGTGGGCGGGTTGGCCAATTTCATCAAACGCTATACCGCTCAGCAATTGCGCCACGGTTTCGGCAAATACGTTTTTAACGGCAAAATGCTCGGCAGCGCCCGGCCCTAAATCGCGGATGGCCAGGTCTGTTTCACCGCCAAACAACAAACTTAATATACCATTATTCGGTGCCATAAAAAAATGACCCGCGTGTTTTGCCAAAATAAAATGCGCCTCGGGCGCGTATACGCAATGCACGCCGATGAGGTGGATGGTGCCTTCCGGAAACTCCGACCAGCAGTTTTGTACCACAAAAGCGGCCTGAACGAGGTCAAAAGGCTTGATATCGTGCGATACATCGATTAATTGCAAATTGGGCTGCCGACGCAATAATGCGCCTTTGAGTGCGCCCGCATAAAAATCCTGTGTGCCAAAATCGGTTGTGAGGGTGATAAGCTGCATATTTTCAGGAACTAAACATTTCATTGAACTGTTGAAAAAGCGACCCAAGTCATTTACATTTGTGGGCAAAGAACGGGTATTTTAAAATAAATCTGGCATGGAGACCAGCCGCAACGCATCCCTATGAAAATCAACCCGTTGTGTGTTTGATCCCTCCCGCTGCCAAAAACTTGAGGACTTAACATTTGAGCGAAATCATTCTTACCGTCGAGGGCGTAGACCTCGTTGAACTCTACGGCGAAAACAACGCAAAATTAAACCTTTTACGCAAAGCTTATGCTGATGCGACGATTACTTCGCGCGGCAACAGCCTCAAAATTTCTGGCGAAAAAAAGGACGCCCAGGCCGCTAAAGCCAAATTCGAAATGATGGTTCGGTACCTGCGCGAGCACTCGGAACTGCCGATTCAAACGGTGGAAGACCTGATGGGCGGCGAAAATCCGTTTGAAGTGCGTATACCGGTCAACGGCGACAGCTCGACCGGCAGTACCATTTTGTTTGGGCGGGAAGGAAAACCGATCAAGGCCAAAACCCGCAACCAAAAGAAACTGGTAGAAGCCAGCGAAACGCAGGATATCGTGTTTGCACTCGGACCAGCCGGTACGGGTAAAACTTACACGGCGGTGGCGATTGCGGTGCGTGCACTGAAAAACAAACTGGTTAAAAAGATCGTCCTCACCCGTCCTGCGGTTGAAGCAGGGGAAAACCTCGGCTTTTTGCCCGGCGACTTGAAAGAAAAGGTAGATCCTTACCTGCGCCCTTTGTACGATGCGCTGGATGATATGCTGCCGATGGACAAGTTGAACTTTTTCATGGACAACCGCGTGATTGAGATTGCCCCGCTCGCCTTTATGCGCGGCCGGACGCTCGACAACGCCTATATTATCCTCGATGAAGCGCAAAATGCCACGCCACTGCAATTGAAGATGTTTTTGACGCGGATTGGTCCGACAGCCAAATGCATCATCACGGGCGACTTGAGCCAGATTGACTTGCCGACCCACCAGCGCTCTGGCTTGCGCCAGGCGATTGAAATTCTGGATGGGGTAGAAGGCATCGGTATGGTGCATTTGACCATCGAAGACGTGGTGCGGCACCGTTTGGTCAAAGAAATTATAAAGGCCTACGATAAAATTGAGAACGAAGAACGCGCCAAAAAAGATCGGATCCGTAAGCGCATGGAGGACAATTTGCCGCAGGAAGAGTCGATCGACAACGGCACGAACAACGAAGTTTTTAAATCTAAAGACGTAGAACCCGTATGACCTCCACCATCACTTATGTAGGCAATTTGCGCACCGAAGCAACGCATGTGCTTTCCGGCACCACCGTGCTCACCGATGCGCCCCCGGATAACCAGGGCTTGGGCGCGGCATTTTCGCCCACCGATTCAACCGCCACCTCTTTAGGCACCTGTATGCTCACCACCATGGGCATTAGTGCGCGCAATCATGCGATAAACATGGATGGAGCGCATGCAGAAGTGACTAAGGTAATGGCTGCCAATCCGCGGCGCATTTCCAAAATTACCGTGAAAATTACCATGCCCGCGGGCACTTACAGCGAACTGGATCAAAAAAAGTTGGAAGCAGCAGCGCATGGTTGTCCAGTGGCATTAAGTTTGCACCCCGATTTGGAGCAAGACGTTCAGTTTGTTTGGCCGTCTTAATTTTTGATTATACTGGGCTCGTTGCTCCCCACCGCAAAAAGTCTATTGAAACCTAAACACATGACTACCCTTAATTTTTCGGCGGATAAACCTGCCCCTGAAGTATTTGATGCTGTGGCGCATTTTTTAGTAGATGCTGGTTTCCGCATTGCCAACCATGATCATAACCGTCCGTGGGGTGGTTTTTTTGTATTGGATGAAAGCCAGGCTCCTGCATTTGTGGAACAGTTTTTTCCCAATCAGTCGATGGCCGATTTTGCCGGATTTGACAAATTGAGTCCAAAAATATTAGTCGTAGCACCGCAAAAGCGCCTTTCCTGGCAATACCATTTCCGCCGTGCCGAAATCTGGCGCGTTATTGGCGGCCAGGCCGGGGTTGTGGTAAGCGATACCGACGAACAAACACCCGTACGCGCCCTATCCATTGGCGACGAAATCAACCTGAAACAAGGCGAGCGCCACCGCTTAGTAGGCGTGGATGCCTGGGGCATTGTAGCCGAAATCTGGCAACACGTGGATGCCGCCCATCCATCAGATGAAGACGATATTGTTCGGTTGGAGGATGATTTTGGACGATAGTTTTTTAATGATGAATGATGAGTGATGAATGATGAATAGGGTGTTTCACGCTTGATTTTTAAGCGCGCGTAAAGTATGTTTTAAATTAAAATTGGCTCATAACGTGTTGGTTATGAGCCAATTTTAATTTCATTCATCATTCATCATTCATCATTCATCATTCATCATTCATCATTC
>JBBAVI010000122.1:0-16631 GCA_040397785.1 Saprospiraceae bacterium
AAAACATTCCACGGGAAGATTAGGATGATTGAATGCTTCATGGCAGAGGTGTTTTTGGTAAAAATTAAACAATGTTTAGCATAATATTTGTTCTGTATGCTTTGCGCCGCTTGATTTTGCACAAAGATTACTTTCTAAGTATCTGAAAAACAATACGTTGATTCACAGTAAATATGTCTTCCGGGCGGCCTTCTGCGTTCCATAAATTTAATAACAAACTTATAGCATCTTTAATTAAATTTCAAAAGATGCAATGTTAACGCACAAAAAAACACCGCTCAGCCTTGCGCCAAGCGGTGTATATCCCTTTGTAAAATGCTCTAAATCATCGTATAAGGGTGACATCACCCTGAAATTGTTCGGTCACGCCATCCCTGAATTGTACTTCTGCGTAGTACACAAATACATCCGGCGGTAATTTTTTACCCTCTGCACTTCCATCCCAATATACCTGATAATCATTGGGTGAAAAATTTTGCTGCTCGTACACGATTTTTCCCCATCGGTTGACCACTTTGAAATAATTCACCTGTGTTACGTCCTGTCCACAAAAAATGGTAAACATTTGTCCGCCATCCGGACTTTCCGGGTTGAAAATGTTGGGGAAATAAACCCTGCGTTTTTTCTCGACGGCAACAATCCGCTCATCCACCGCCCGGCATCCGTTCGAATCCCGCACCGTAAGCGTGTATCGCAGAGAATTGATTGGGCGCAATTTGCACGTGTCGCACAATGCCCCCGACAAGTACACTGGGTCAATACTCAGCGCTGCAAACCGCTCCGGATCACTCAAATCGGCCAGGTTCCAGAGTGTAATGGCATCGCCCAGGATGATGCTGATGTCGGGCCCAAGGTCGAGCACCAGTTCGTCTGGCTCCACAATGGTTATGGTACTGTCCCAAACGCAGCCATTGGCGCCTTCTATTTCTAACACATGATCGCCTGGTGGGAGGTAACTAAATACCTGTAGGGCACTTTTTTCGCTGCCATCCATGCTGTATTGAAAAGGCGCTTTACCCCCCAATACCTGTTGAACCCCAACCGTGCCATTGTCGAACCCTTTGCAGGTAACCTGTTGAATATTCAATTCAGCCGTGCTGGTGCGGTCGGGTTGGTCTACCCGAATTTGTGCTTTAGAACTACAGCCATTCACCGGATTGGTCACCTGCATAAAATAGGTGCCCGTTTTGTTCACCGCAGGGTAGGGGGTATTGGCATTGTTGACAATATTACCCGGGCTGTCGGCAGTCCATTGATAGGTGTAATTGCCGGAAGGAACCATGGTTACCTC
Source organism: Saprospiraceae bacterium (assembly GCA_040397785.1). GTDB lineage: Bacteria > Bacteroidota > Bacteroidia > Chitinophagales > Saprospiraceae > M3007. The sequence continues at coordinate 1,292 of JBBAVI010000122.1, forward strand.
CAGTGCGACGGCCGGATTGAGGCAATTGAGGTGCTGCACGGTATCGGTTTCGATCACTGGCCGGTAACTGTCGTCGAGTACTTCCACAAAAATGGAACTAGCGCATGGGGGCGTTTGGCTGCACGTATTGGCGGCTTGCACACAAATATTGCCGCTTTCTGTGCCAATGGTGGCCAAAACGCTGCGTGCACTTTCCCCATAAATGGTTGCGGGCGTGGGCAGGCTGTCGAACAAGGTGCCCGGCGGACCGGTCCAAATGTAGGCTCCTGCACCAAACACCGGCGGGATCGAATAACTAAAGGTAGCGCCCGGACAAGCCTTGGTAGGCCCTGTTACAGGAAAAATATCGCCCAAAGGTGGCTGATACACCGCAGTTGCGGGCGAAACGGTTACCGTAAAATCGCATTGATCGCCTGCATACCCGTCAATAAGCAAATAATAATTGGCGCCCGGAGCAAGTTGGGTTGCAATAGAAACCGGGATTCCGCCACCGTCTTCCTTGCCTTTATCACACGCTAGCGGTGCACCCTGGCAGTCGCTGTACAAGGCTACCTGCACCCCATTGTTGCTGGTACAATTGATCGGGGTGATGATGAAGGTCGCATTGGGTTCGCCTGCTATAAAGCCCAACCATTGTGCATTTTCGACGGTGCCACAAAATTCAGGGGCAAAACCAGAAGGAAAGCCGGTAGTATTGCCCGTGTAACCATTAAAATTGCAATTAATACAGGCCTTGTCACAGGCGATTGCTGGGGCGGATCCTCCCCCGCAGGCGGCCGGGAGCTGACCGGAAGCGAGGGGGATCCAACAAAGCAGCGTAAGTATTATGAAGATTGATTTCATGTTGTTTATCGGTTGATGATCAGTTTGACAACCTCCGCCAATCCAGAGCGTTTGTCTTCCATCCGCACGAAGTATGAACCAGGCACCAAATGTCGCACATCCATGTAGTAAAAATTAACGCCTTCCTGTACCCGTACCTGGTTGACAGACACCAAATTACCGCCCAAACTGTGCAAACTGAGTTGCGCTTCAAAAGGCGCATTGCTTTGGAAGGAAATTTCGGTGCGGTCGGAAGCCGGGTTTGGGAATACGGCCATCGCCTTTTGTTTTTGAGCGGTATCAAACACATTGGTCACCGTACCATCCAAATAACAATCGGGCGAAACCACAAACTGGCTGTTGATCAGCGGCAATTTGGCATATCCTTCAAACATGGTCGCTTCCAGGATATTAGGACCCGCACCCAACCAATCTTGCAACAAGGTGGTAAATACTTGCCGGTAGTCGAACTGCTGTCCTTGCAACTGATTGTCGCCCGCTAAGTTATCGAGGTTGACATTGGTGCCGCGCACGCCGCCTTTTGCCCCTTTGCCGAAGATAAGCATGGGGGCCAGGGTGCCATGGTCGGTGCCAGCCGAACCATTTTCGCGCGCACAACGACCGAATTCCGAAAACGTGCAGCCCATCACCTGATCTGCCAGGCCTAATCCTTGCAAATCGTCGAAGAAATACCGCACGGCATCCGACAAATTGCGCAAAAGCGTTGCGTGGCCGCCCGTAACGATATTGCCTTCGGGTGGAATTTGGTTGCCATGGGTGTCAAAACCGCCCATGTTGCACAGGTAAATTTTGGTTTTACAGCCACCTTTGATGAGGCGGGCCACCGTTTTTAACTGGTAGGCCAAGGTCGTTTGCGGGTAAGCACTGATCGCATTCGAACCTGCATTAAAAGCCTGGGTGATGTAATAAGAGTACGCATCCACGGCTTTTTCAACCCCCATGATGTACTTCAATTCATCGCCGTATTCCGAATCGGGTACGTTGGCAATAGGTGCGCCACCAATGGTTTGCACAAGGGAGTAGAAGCCTTCCGGATCCTGACCATACAAATTGATAGAGTTTTGGTGCTCCGTTTCGGTGTGAAAACCGAGGGAAGGATTTGGATCACCGATTTGAATACCGAGTGGGTACAACATGTCGGGAATGGGTTCGCCGGTTACTTGCGGGTAAAACGCATTCAGGGCACGGCCCATCCAGCCTGAGCGGATGTTAAAATTGTCGGTAGTGCCATCGCCGCCGGTCATCCACAAATCGGTGCCTTTGAAATGCGATTGATTCAGGTTTTCATACCCCACGCCTTGCACGATGTTCACCCAGCCTTTATCATACAGGTATTTGAGGCTGGTCATGACTGGATGCAAGCCCACCCGATCGGTATTGGGGAGGGTATTATCGAGGTTGATGTATTTATCTGGCCCGGTTTCTGGCACTTTGATGATGGGGCGCAGATTGGCATATTGATCGTAAAAAGGGATCGGAATGAGGGTATTTAGGCCGTCATTGCCCCCTTTTAACTGAATCAGGACGAGGACGCGGTCTTCCACACCCTCGCAATCGGCCATGATGCGCGCCAGTTTGCTGTTGGCGAATGGGCGCATGGGAAAGCCGTTGACCGCAAAAGTGGTCGCACCAGCTGCCGGAAATATCTTTAGGAAGTTTCTTCTTTTCATGTGTTTTTAGTTTTTATCCTCCTTCGCTGCGCTTCGGCGGACAAGTCCTCCTAGGTTGCGCTTTGGCGGGTTTATCCACCGAAGCGCAGCGTAGGTGGGCTAACCCACCTGATACTCAGGCGCATACAAAATCGCGGTGATCAATTTGCCCAACGGAATCGAAACTTCCGTAGCATCGCCGGTATTGAGGTAATTGTCCCATTCATACAGCCAATCGTTGGCAGGTAAGCCGTTCAGGAAAATGGTATCCAGAAAATAGGCTGTTCGGTCGGCATCGGGTGCTTCCGGCATGAGGTACTGGGTGAGCTCGTTGACCAGGGTAGCGGCATCGAAGGCTTGGGTAATTACCCCGCTGTCCCGTACCCAGGTTGCCGCATCCAGTTTGGAGCCGAGGGGCTGGTTGGCACCTCCTCCCCAGGCGTACGTGCCGGTCAGGAACATTTCGGGCATTTTATAGCGGGGCACGATGGTGGCCGAGCTAAAAAACTGACGGTTAAAGTCGGGTACCTGGTAATAACCGGAATAGCCGGCCACGTCGTACGGAAAGAACAAATTCATGCCGGCACGTCCGAGAATACGCTCCACAATACCAGCGGAATAGAACTTTTGGTAATGCAGGTCGTTTTCGGTCATCGGGTCGGGTATGGGCATGTCAAAAAACGACAGCGTTTGAAGGGCCAATTCGAGGGGCGATTTGATGAGCGCGCCGATAATTTCATCGGCATTTTCTGAATCATCGGCATCGTAGAAATGTTCGCTGGCAAGCAATTGCTCGAGTACGGGTTTTATTTCAAAATTATTAGCTGTAAAAGTTTGGGCGAGGCCGCCGATGATGTCCGTTTCTACGTCCGTCGGGATGTTGCGGGTGACGAAATAATGGTACAATCGGCGGCAGATATTGCGTGCAGTGGCCTCTTGCGCAAAAACCAGGTCTACAAACGCCTCAAATTCGAGCAACATTCCGGCAGCGTCATTGCTGGGCGGCGTGATGGTTGCTCCGCCGAAGCGCGCGCTAAAGGTTTTGGGCTGAAAATCATGGCTTTGCGGATACGCTTTTCCGGCGGGAATATTCGTTTCCGGGTCGACATACTGGTGGCGGTTGGCGTGGTTGTAACCGGTTAAGATACGCGCTGCTTGTACAATATCGTCTTCGGTGTAGGTGGTATAATCGCCCGGGCCGGCGGGTAATCCGGTGCCGATGGTAAAGAGTTCGAAAAATTCGCGGGCAAAGTTTTCGTTGGGGTTGTTTACATAGTTTTGATCATTGTTGAGGTAGCGCAACATACAATTGTCGAGCGTCATTTTAATGATCAATTTTTTAAAATTTCCCAGGCTACCCCAGCGCAGGAGCGCGAGGTAATCAAAATAGGCCATGCTGGTGCCGCTTTCGGTGTCGGTTGCCAGGTATTGGTGGTGGAAAAAGGCCATTTTGTGGGTGATACCCGGATCGTGCAGCGCTTCATGTACCCACCATGCGACAAGGTAGGGCTTGAGTTCGAAATCTTCGGCGGGCAACGTGGCGTTGGGGGGCTGCGGCGGGTTAATCCAAGGCGCGGGGGTACCGGTGGCTGCGGCATATACAGGCTGTTCGAGTTGCAAAGGCGCTGTAACCAACAGGGAGGCAATAGCCTCTGTAGCGGTTAACGCTGCTAGTTCGTCTACCCGCTTACGGGTATAACGAAAACTCGTCCGGCGAAGCAAATGGGCTGCACGGCGGGTACCCAGGGCGCCTTGAAGTGGATTCAAAGATGCCATGGTTGAGATGGTTGATGAAAAAATCGGTTTATTAAACTTGGGCTTTCCGGGAAGGCGGGTAATTTGGAGGTGGGATGTCGATGCTTCAGTGAGCGCGAACTATGATGGTGGGGGATTAAAAAATAGCAAAACGGCCTTATTTGAATTTTATTTGCACTTTAATGTTAAAATTTTAAAAAAAATAGCGCCATCCCGAACAGTCGAGATGGCGCTTTCATTGCGAAGGTTTTATAAATAAAAATTATTTCGCAATTGTTAACTTTACAACGCCGCTTTGTGCACCTGCATTCAGGCGTACGAAGTAGATGCCGTTTTGTAATGCGGTCGTATTCAGGTTGATGTTATTGCTACCTGCGACGCCATTGCCGTTTTGTTCCATGACGCGTTGGCCAGCCATATTGATTACCTGGATGCTCATTTCTGCGTTGTTAACCAGGTCAAAACGCAACAATGCGTTGTTTGAAGCTGGGTTAGGCAATACAGCGATGTCCTTGATTTTCAATTTCTGCTCGTTGGTACCAATGGTCAGGCGATCAATCGGGAAGCCGATGTAGCGCATTTCATTGTCTTCAGCAGGCTGTGTACCATCAATACGCAAAGAAACGCCCAGGGTAAAGTCTTGCTGCCAAACGATGTGTGCTTTGTCGTCTACTTTAGGAGCGATTGCTGCAAAGAAATTCTCTGTAAATGCAGTTACAAGCGGATCTTCAATCAAGTCATCCTGCAATACAGGTTGTGGCTCAGAGAAAGCGGTCCAGTCCAAAGAACTTTGGGTAATGAATGGCTGCTTGTAGAAGAAATTGTCGGTAGTAACGTTCAACTCATGGTTAGAGATGTACGAAACATAAATTTTGCCATCCGCATCGATACCCAAGGTTGGGCCGGTGCTCAAACTCATACCGTAGTAGCCATCGTAGTAAATGTCTGAAGTAGCCGTACCCAAAGTACCATCTGCATTTAAGTCTGGGCAGTAGCCCGCAACGATACCAGCATTGTCGTCCAACAGGTCGTTCCAGTAAACAATACCCAGGTTGGTACCAGCATACAAGGTGTAGGAACTATTGTTGGTGGTGTCCGCATCGCGGATAAAGAACGTACCGAATGCAACGTGTACGATGCCATTGTCGTCTACCAATACGTTACCGGTGTTGTCGTTGGTCAGAATTGCCAAAGAGTCGACTACACCATTTGGTGCAGGCCAGATATCCGGGTTAAATTCAGAAGAAATTTGGTCGAAGGTGTAACCGTCATCAAATCCCCATTTTGTCAATGGGAAGTTGTGTACAATACGGCCATTTGCCCAAGTAGATCCATTGTCTTCTGATTTGAACATCAAAACGTCGTTCAACAAGTGGAACACACCGATTGCAACGGTGTTACCGTTCGCGCTGATTGAATAGCAGTTAGCAGAAAAGCTCAAGTAGTTGTCGCCATTTACACCAGGCAAAGCAGCATCTATGATATCCCAGGTAGCACCATTGTCCAAAGAGCGGCAGTATTTGATCGTACCATTCATTCCATCTACTGCAACACCACCATTTTGAGAAGGTGTCGTATAATATATAACGTGTACAGTTTTACCATCTGGTCCACCGGTTGCAACACCAGCCCATAATCCACCTTTAGGGGTTTTAGTTGGGATTGTATCTTCCACCCATGAACTAGCGCCTTGTGGGCGGTGTGCGAAGTGAATTGTATTTCGAGCGCCATGAGAAACTATCCACTCTTCGCCATTAGGAGAAACGGTGTAGGCCGGGAAACCCGTACGAACAGCCTCTTCACGCACTGTAGCTGGTGCGTTGAAGGCACCACTTGCATTCGAATTGTAACCAGTTCCGCGATCAGTGTATGGAGAACCTTCTCCTGTTTTAGAAACCATAAAAGTGCCCGATACTTTACCTGCACCCCAGTTGTGAACACGCTGTGGCATACAAGCATTGGTTTGAAGGTCGTATTGGGTGATACCAATAATGGTTTCGGCAGAGAAACGGCTATTTGCAGAAGCAGGAACCGAAACATTTTGGTTTCCGTCGGTTTCGAAGCCTGTGATGTTTTGGTCATGGACGCGCATAGTTACCGGAAGCGAATTTCTTCCAGTTACTGGGTGGTTCACCACCAGATTTTTTTGTGACCAGCCCAGCTGAGTTCCCATCACAAGCAGGCAAAGAAGTAGAAAGGTTTGTTTCATGTGTAAACAAAAAGTTTGAGTTGATAAAATTCAGAAAGCGTTTGAATTTTTGTACGGTTTTTATCGTACAGATTCAAAAAATGGAAAATGTCATTTAGGAGGGACAAGATATAGATTTTATTGGTTCCTTACAAGGATTAATTTGGCTAAGAGCAGCAAAATGCCTATATTTCATGGTTGCGCATTGTGTTAATTTGTTTTAAATCAAGCACTTAACATGAATTTAACATTATATTAAAATTCAGGACTTTTTATAAAAAATGAATGACCTACCAGACTTGTTCAGACAAAAAACTAAGGTTGATTCTCAATAAGTTTAAAGTAAGTGGCCGAAAATAAAGATTTCTGGAAGTCTGAGAGGCTTAAGAAACAATTTGAAAGTAAATTCATTTTTTAATATTTATGGGTTTGTCCGAATAGTCAGACAAACCCATAAATTTAATTAATCTAAATAAAGGTAAAATCGGTACTTACCAACAATATGAAACTACACAACACCATGGATTTGCGTCAGTTCGAAGATATACTTCACCTGAAGTTGGCGCTGTAATTTTACTTGTCAAAGGAACGCAAGCGCAATTGTCATCTCCGAATTTTTGGATTTCTACAGTGCAACTGCCAGTTGAAGAACAACTGGATTCTCCAGGAACTAAGTTGGCAGAAACACTAGTACAGTCTGCCTCCCAAAATGTGGAAAGCGCATTCAAAATATATGTATTACCCGAAGTATAACAAGCATTACTCGGAAGTGCTGGAAAATTTACCGTTAAAGGTGCGTTGCCAGAAATATATTGTGTAATTTCAGCACGTTTAAATGAAGCTCCATCACTAACAGACAATGAATAATAAAACGCATACCCAGTAGCTGATCTGGGAGAAGATCGGTAGGTCTCTCTCTCATCTTTTTTGTTATCCAAATAATTAACTAGCCATTTTTCATTTGGATTTTCCACCCAATTCCCAGTTCGTTCATCAAAGAAAAACACTGAGGTCCCTGTTTGTGAATGTCCCTTTATCATGTTCGTAAAATAAGTAACCTCCAAGTACGGAAAACCAGGTTGATTGGAAGTTTGCTTAATAGACTCCTCTTTACATCCAGAGAATGAAATCCAGGTCAATACACTAATAGCCGAAGCAATACAAAAAATTGAAAACGGTTTAAAAACAAATTTAAATTTCATGATATGAAAATTTTAGTTAACAATATTATAAATATAGGAAAGGTGACCCTATTTAATATTAAGCAAATATTAAGTTTAAAGAAATTATCAAACCTTAACAGTATTAGATTTAAATTTTTTATAGGCTCTGCTATTTGCCAAGGATCAAAGTCATAAACTGAGCGCCTTTCAAAATAGCCCAGCAACCGTCCCAAGGATGGAAGCGGCCTTCAAACAAGACACCCAACGCAGGCGTAGGATGCTCTATTGGCGTATGAATGGGTAGGCTTGTTTCATCCCACCTACTTGCACTTGGAGCAAATAGTTGCCTGCAGGATACGGGGTTAATTCTAATGGATAATCTTGATCTAGGGTAAGTGCCGGGATGGTCCAGGTGTTCAATAATTGCCCTTGCGTATCCCAAAGTTGAAGGAAAACGGGATCTGAAAATGCGGTTTTAGCGCGCAAATACAGGTGGTCGGTGGTTGGATTCGGAAAAAGCAGCATGCTTATTTCGGATGCAGTTCCAACGAGCTGGTGTGTACCGCTCAATGCTTTTTTAATTTTCCATTGTACCTCGTAAAAATGAATCAAAGCATGATTTTCAACCCGTTGTAGTTTTGTAGTGTCTTCAATATAGCATGCTAAACGGTTGAAACCAAAGGGTTGTACAGCAGCTTCGGACAATAGGGTGGATGTAGGCAATTGCAACTGGTCTCCTTCGCCCTGTATTAAGGTGTCATTCAAAAACCATTGTGTTTTTAAAGTATTCGGTTGGGGCAAAAGGAGTTGTACCGAAAACTCTAAGGTGTCTTCGGTTGCTTGAAAGGAAACACTGGTTGGACTAAAGCCGTCCAAAGGTGCGGCAGATGCGTGAATACGTTCCACAATGGCCTCGATGCACACCGGACAAAAATCAGGGCCCAGATACCGCATTTTACAATCTTGGTGCGGTCTGTACCAATTTTCGGAATCACCACCGCAACAATACTGATATATACCCACGGCACTGGTCCCCAGCCAGTTTTTCCATTTTACAAAACCTGGGTTGGTTTCAGCGGTTCTATTTGGGTTTTCTCCCCCGGTGTACCAATATTCATCGGCCAAACTAGCGAATGAATGCCCCAGTTCATGCAAAGCGACCTCTGTAGCGCTTGCATCGGTAGATACTACTGCAAAAGCACCACCACTGCCACCATATAAAGGACTGTTTACCAGCACTACTACCTGATCGTACATGGGTAGGTTGTTGGTCAATACATTATATATTTTGGCATAATCGGTGGCTACCAACAGTCGGTGAATGCCCCCATAATCGAAGGTCGAACTAAAATAGGTGTCCACATTTGCAACTGGAAAATTCGATTCATTCACATCGGTGGCGGTGCCTGGATGGTCGGCCCCTGCATCGACTGAAGGGGTTCTTATTTTAAATACATTAAAATAGTTTTTATATTGTGCAAATGGGATTTCCTGAAAAAAGGCCTGGGTAAAATTCAAAGCATCTGTTTGAAACTTGTTCATATCAACACTGCGGTACCCATCCCCCAGCAATACCAGGTTGATGCGTTTTTCAACCGGTCCATTGTAAACCAGGGTGTCTACTGGAAATGTTTGTGCTTTCAACAAAGAAACCAAACATAAGCCAATGAAAATTAATCCAATACGCATGTTATTCAATTTTAAAAGTATTTAGTACCGATGCTTTTTCAGCGTTTGTTCCAGTTTCCAGGGTGATGCGCCTGGTTCCGGGTAAAAATTGGAGCCGAACGGTTGCTGGCCACTGTGCCATTTTTATGGTTTTTCGGGCAAACTGGTTGTCTTCCCCCAAATATTCCAAGTTTTGCATCAGTGGATTGTCGAGCGGGATGCGTTGCAATATCTGCCCCTTTGCATCCTTTAAGCATACCCAAAAACGCGTATCTGCCCCTGGTGGCGCGGCAAGTGCTGGTTTTAACTTGCCTTGGGCGGTTGAATGACTCAGCAAACTTACCTGCACAGACTTTTGTGGATTTAAAGTATCTTGTTTAAAAAGATAATTCAAAAACAAAATGGTCGGCGTGGTATCCTGTTGCATTACCCGTTCCGGCCTTGCCATTGCACTGGTTGGGCGACATGCTTCGGTGAGCAGTAATGCCATCAGGAATAGCAAAACGGTCGTTAAAATGTTGTTTTTCAGGTAATTAAGCAAGTTGCCGTGCATGGTTGTATTGCAAAAAGCGTTTACCTTATCAACGAAATTTGTCCCGACAAACTGGCTTCTTTACCGGTTAGATAGCGCACTTCTGCTTTCCAAACGTACACATCTACCGGGGCGTCTTCTCCTTTGTATTTGCCATCCCAGGAAACGGTTGTTAAATTGCCACTTGCCTCAAATACCACCTGGCCCCAACGGTTAAAGATTTTAAATGCTGTTACGGTTACCAGATCTTGCTCCCCAGCAGCCAGCAGCCTGAACATATTATTGAGGTTGTCGCCATTGGGGGTGAACACGTTTGGCGCCCATACTTTTTCGGGTATTACCTTGATATTGAAGGTAAATTCGTTGTTGGCACAGCCATATACATCGCTCACCTTTAATTTGAACAACAAAGAACTATCCTCGCTGGATACGACCGGCGGTCTCAAATTACCCGGATCGGGTGTCCATATGAAACTGAAATTCGGGTCGTAGGTAACCGGCAAGGTGACAGGTTGGCCTTGCGCGACGAGGGTATCCAGGTTTTGTGCACCTGTAAATACTTGTGGGACAAATACAAACGCTGTATCTATGCCTTTGCAGCCTTGTACATCGGTTACATTGACCACAAATTGGGTGGACGATTGCGGCACCACTTGCACCAAAGGACCATTTGATGGCGACAAGACCAGGTTGGAAGGCGTCCAGGCATACGTATTTCCCGGCGACGGGAACAACAATCCAATGGTTGCCGTGTCGCCCAAACAAATGGTATCGCCAAAGGTCAACAAATCAGGCAGCGCTTCGATGGCCACGTTGCGGGTGATGGTATCCTTACAACCCAGCGGCAAATCAGTGACAATCAAGGTCACCGGAAAGTTGCCAATGCTTGCGTACGTGTGCGCGGGACTGTTATTGCCCGAACTACTGCCGTCTCCAAAAGTCCATTGAGATTGATCCGCAGCGGTAGAGTTATTCAGGAAAACATGCGACAATCCAAGGCAAACCGATGAATCCTGCGGGATAAAATCAGCATTAACCAGCGAGAAATTGATCAGTTTCTCCACCACGGTGGTACAAGCAGCATCTTCGCCGGTTAAGATCAATTTGGCAGTGGTTTGTCCGCTTGGTGGCTGGAAATTGTAGGTATGGGTGGTCGGGCTGGTATTATCCAAGGTGGTACCATCTCCAAATGACCAGGAATAAGAACTAATATCCACCGTATCAATTAAGGTAAATATAATATCGTCGCCCTTGCAAATGAAGGATTTATCTAAATTGAAATTACCTTCTGGCCCAACGATGGTGAAACTGCGCTGGGTGGTGTCGGCACAGCCAAAAGAGGTTGCGGTGATCATGTTCACCGTGAAGGTGCCTTTCGGGTACACCGTTGCAGCGGAATTGCCGGTTGCGGTTACGCCATTGCCCAGGTTCCAAATCGTTGCAAGCGGGTTGTTGCTTACACTGGTATTGGTAAATTGCATATTTTGTGGATAGCAAATAATATTTTGTCCATCCACATTGGATGTGAAGGCCGCTTGCGGATATGCCTGCACCTGTACGGGTACGGTGGTTTCGCCTTTACATCCGGTAGCAATTTCGGTAAATTTGAGGGTCACAATAAAGGTACCCGCGTTGCTATAAGCCTGTGAAACGCTTTGGCCGGTTGCAGTGCCGCCATTGCCAAAATCCCAGGTCCAACTCAGGTTAGAACCTTCCACGGTAAAATCAGTGGCGCTAAAATTGACCGTTTTGTCCTCACAAATCTGCGCCTGTTGGGGCGTAATATTACTTATTGGTTGATAGAGACTTATCTCCTGCGTTGCTGCACCATAACAGCCTTTGTCGTCGCGAATACCTAACTGGACGGTATAAATGGTCCCACTAGCAGGGGGTGTCGTATAGGTATGCATCGGGTTTTGCTGGTTGCTGGTGTTGCCATCCCCAAAGGTCCATTCCCAGGATATGATGGGCGCATCGCCGGTACTCGTATCGGTAAAGTTTTCCTTTCCAGGCAAACAAATTGAAGGATCGCTCAGGGTAAAGGATGGCTTTCGGTTGTACACCACAAAATCCTGGCGGCTAGTGTCTTTACAACCATTGATATCTTCTACCTCCAGCCAAATGGTTTGTGGACCAGATGGACCAAAGCCAAATTCGGTCACCGCCTCGCTGGTGCGGATGGGGCGTTGGAAAGAAAAATACCAGGTGTAGCCTTTGTAACAGACCGCATTTACGTCCGTTGATTTTTCGCCATTCAAGTCGTAGTTGGTATCGCCGCAAATGGTATCGGGCAAATTGAATTCAGATTTTACCTGGGTAGCATATACTGTTGCAGTATCAAAAGAAATGGGGCATCCGGATGCGGGATTTTCGGCCTTTAACACTACTTGGTAAGTGCCGCGGTCGTATAAATGGTTAAAACTGGACAATAAAGAGGAGTCGCCATCGCCCAAATACCAGGTGATCTTGGTTGCGTCGTGGCTTTCATCGGTAAAATCAAACAATAGGGAATTGTCGCAGGTAGTTTTGTAATGGATTTGAGCAATCGGACCTTTTACTTTTACCCAATCGGATTTGGTCACTGTTTGCAAACAGCCGTTATAATCAATCGTGAGCGAAACATCAAAATCGCCTGTTTCGGGTTCGTACACCCAAAAAGGGTTGCTGTTTTGATAGCAATGGAACAAACGGTCGTTGTCGGAGCTAAAATGCCAGCCATCGATGCGTGGATCGTTGGTCAGGTTTTTAAATTGCACGGTATCGCCAGGGCAAACTTCTTGTTTGTCGACACTAAAATCACCCGAAATCGGGGCGCCTACTTCAATTAAGATGGAATAAGAAGTATCTATACAGCCATTTGAATTGGTAATCGCCAGGCGTACATGGTATTCACCCGGGTTATTATAAATGTGAATCACGTCTGCTCCAGTGGTACTTATGAGGGGGGCAGTGCCATCATCAAAGAACCAGGTCCAGGATACAATGGGTGTTTGCGATTTGCTGCTATCGGCAAAAATGGCCAAAAGTGGGGCGCATCCATGTTGCACATTGGGCATAAAGCGCGCATTGGGCAACCAGATGGAGTCAATTTTTATCCGTGTATCCACACAACCGGCTGGCGACGTGACCGTTAACATTACTGTATCGAGCGCCAAACCCAGTTTGGTGTACCCGGTGGTATCTGGAAAGTTATAAATATAGGTGGGGTTTTGCAAATTAGAGGTCGTTCCGTCGCTAAATGCCCAACTCCACTGAATGGGGGCAGCTGCATTGGCACTAAAATTAAACGTACTCGGGTCGCTGCAGGTGTAACTCGGACTCACACTGAAGCTGGCATCCGGTTTTTCGACAAAAATAGTTTTGGTGACCGTGCTGCTACAATTGCCTGCCGCAGTTACTTTCAGGCTAATGGTTTGTGGCCCGCCCTGGGTAAACACCACAATAGGTTCGAAGGTCGTGGAAGTGCTCGGGTTGGCATTTGGGCCAAAATTCCAGTTATATACGCCGGCGTTCGACAAATTATCGAGGGTCAGGGTATCCAGGTAACAGACCGTATCGGGCAGGAAAAAATCGGCTTCAGGATTGCCAATTTTGATGGTTTTGCTCACACTGTCCACACAGCCGAATGCATCGGTGGCCAACAAACGTACTTTGAACGAGCCCGTTGTGGTGTAGGTTTGGGCAGGCGGATTGGCCAACACGGAGGTATTACCATTGCCAAAATCCCATGCATAACTCAAATTGCCGCTTCCGCCAATGGTCGTGTTGGTAAAACTGACTGCCAACGGTGGCACACAAGCGATGGCCGGGTTAGGATTTGTGGTAAATGCGGCACTTGGTTTGCTACCCGCCTTCACAAAATCCGGGAACACGGCGGTAACGTTGCAGGAAGGAAAATTGGTCACATATTCTACAGAAACGGTGAAAAAACCCGTTGTAAAATAGGTGTAATTCGGGTTGGCCACGTTGGGCAAACTATTTCCATCGCCAAAAACCCAATTTCTACTCAGAATCTGAATATTTGGATTGATTTGTGTAGTGTCATTAAACTTAACCGCCAAAGGGCGGCAGCCAGCAGCAGGGTCGGCAGTGATGCCGATGACGGGTTTTGGAAAAACCGTGATGGTGGTAGAACCTACAATGGGGCCGCCAGGGGTATTTTTAAAATCGACCTGGTAAGTGCCTGGGGTTGTAAAAATATTGGTGGGTGCCGCTAAATTGCTGGAACCGCCGTCTTTAAAATCCCAAAAAAAGCCACTTGAGCCCGCTGGGGGGGTAAAACTTACTTGCAAAGGGGCACATCCCTGGGTTATATCGGCTGTTTGGGCAAATGAACGGAGGGAAACTAAAATTGCAATCAGGGTTAATGTGATCCGCATAAGGAGCATATTTGGGTGCTTGAACACGATTTTAAAGAAGCTGTTACAAAAGATAACGGTTGAATTGGGATTTCATTCCTATATTTGAGACCTGCAAATCAATTTTTTCAAAAGACCTAAATCAAAAATCGTTCCGCTATGGTTCGCATTGGAATTATTCTGTTTTTTCTTTGCTTGTTGCAGACAACAGGCCTCTATGCTCAAAGTTACGCCTTCCAGCAGGAATCGCTGCCTTGCCTGCAAAAAAAATTTACCATCGTAGCGCATATTTTTAAAGACCCCACTGGAAAATACGGTGTTACGGAACAATCTATCCTTGATGCAATCAAAGGCGTGAATACTTTTTTTGCCCCAATTTGTGTTTCCTACGAGGTTTGTGCCTTCAAATACCACGAAAATTTCCAGCACGACAGTGTCAGTATTGATGAACCGGGCATTAGCAACGAAATTCGCAAGTTGTACCATGAGGACTTCCGAATCAATATGTATTTCGTGTCGTTTATCCCCGATTTTTGTGGATTTGCTGCCGGTACCCACAACGATGCCTTTACTTCGGGTATTTTTATCAAAAAAGATTGTATCACGACGCGCACTATTTCGCATGAATTAGGGCATTTTTTCACCCTGTCCCATACTTTTGAAGGCAATGGCGCGGAATTTGTAAATGGCGCAAACTGTTTGACGGAAGGCGATCAAATTTGCGATACCCCTGCCGATCCGTACAAAGCCCTGGATCCCTTGCCCGCTTATGTTGAAAATTGTAAGTTTATCTTCGGCGGCCAGGATGCTAACGGCGAATACTACAACCCGGATTTGGGCAATATTATGTCATATTATGAATGCGATACCTGTGGTTTTACCTGGGGCCAATTGAAAAAGATGGCCGATGCTTATTTGGCGGGCGCGGTGAAGCTTTGGTAGAAAAGGGAAGTTGTTAATAAAAAAATGAGTCATCCTGAATTTTGGTGAAAACTAAAATCCGGGATGGCTTTTCTTTTTTAAGACCTATAAATGTGCGACTTCTCCGAAGTCGTGAGCCGGTTCAGACATTGTATCTTTTCTACAAATATTCGACCTCTCGCGAGGTCGTCGCGTTGCCCAATAATTCATTGATTTAAAACCATTTCCTGGAATCTCAAAGGCAAGGCACTGACCTCCTTGGA
>JBBAVI010000123.1:0-16575 GCA_040397785.1 Saprospiraceae bacterium
ATGCCATCCAAGACATCGCCAAGTACGCCCACCAATCAGACCCCAATCACCCCACTACCACCGTCACTGCCGGCTTAAACCGCGCCGAGGTGGAATACGTGAAACAACGGGCGCCCGACATCGACATATTTAGCATAAACACTTACGGCGACATTGCTGAGGTACCCAAAAACATCGCAAATTTTGGTTGGACCGGACCCTATATGATTACCGAATGGGGCCCCAACGGACATTGGGAATCGCCAACCACTCAATGGGGTGCGGCCATCGAACAAAACAGTTGGGAAAAAGCCTCCGTTTATACAGAGCGATATCAAAAGTATATCGAGGCCAATCAAAGTCATTGCGTGGGATCTTACGTTTTCTTTTGGGGTCAAAAACAAGAATACACGGAAACGTGGTACGGACTTTTCACCAAAGACGGGCACAAAACGCAAGCCATAGACGCACTGCATTGGGTATGGAAAAAGGATTCTCTCCAATGGGCCACGCCTTCCATCCAAGCGCTGAGTATCAACAAGCAAAAAGCCAGCGACAACATTTCGCTCAAAGCCAATTCAAAGAACGAAGCGATTGCCTTGGGACAACTCATTCAATATCAATCTACCCTTTCGATGCACCCCAGCGGTTTTGAGAAAACAAAACTCCAATACGAGTGGAAAATCCTCAAGGAAAGCACCGATAAAAAATCGGGTGGCGACGCAGAAAAGGAATCCGAACAACTCAATGGGCTAATTCCTGTCTCCCAAAGTGCTAAAATCACATTCCGAGCGCCCGCACAACCCGGGGCCTACAGATTGTTCGTCCGCATTCAACACAACCAAACCGTGGCATACGCCAACATCCCATTTCAAGTTTTACCGCAACCATGAAAACACTGAAACTGCGCGCCGTTCAAGCCGCCACATTGTGTTTGGCCATCCTTGGCCCAATCCAACCCCTTCAAGTTTTTGCACAAAAAACACAACCCTCTGATGCGGAAGCTGCCCAAATCCCTGGCGTATCCCTTCCCAGCTTGGACAAGGCAATCAGGGAACGAGTGAACACGCTCACATTGGAACAAAAAGTGGGACAGATGACCCAAATTGATTTGGGTGTAATCGCCGTGGGCAATCCCTGTGGCTTGCAGCAACCCCAAACCTTGGATCAAGAAAAGTTGCGCATCGCCATCGAAAAATACCACATTGGCTCAATTTTGAACGTGGGCTGTGGGTCGGGCACCATTGGTTTGGATCGTTGGCAAGAAATACACAAGGGCATTTCAACAGCCTCCGTTCAATATTCAAGTACGCAGATTCCCATATTGTTTGGGATCGATGCGATACACGGCGTTAACTATACGGTGGGTGGCACATTGTTCCCTCAGCAAATTGGCCAGGCCGCTACATGGAATCCAGATTTGGTCTTGAAGGGCGCTGAAATTACCGCTTTGGAATGTCGGATTTCTGGGATTCCATGGAACTTTTCTCCCGTATTGGATTTGGGCCGACAGCCCCTGTGGTCGAGGTTCTTTGAGACGTACGGCGAGGACGTTTATTTGGCCAAAACGATGACATCAGCGAGCATTCGCGGGTATCAGGGTAAAAACACTGATATGGGAATTGATCACAGGCACGTAGCGGCCTGCATGAAACATTTCTTGGGATACAGCTACCCATTGAGTGGCAAGGATCGCACACCGGCATGGATTCCGGAGAGGGAATTGCGCGAATATTATTTGCCCACGTTTCAAACCGCAATAGAGGAAGGGGCTTTGACGGTGATGATCAACTCTGGAGAATTGAATGGTACGCCGGTGCATGTGAATCCCGACATTTTAACCAAATTATTGCGCGAGGAGTTGGGTTTTAAGGGCTTGGCGGTGACGGATTGGGAAGATATTTATAAGTTGCACACCACGCACAAAGTGGCGGCCTCGCTGCGCGAGGCCGTGAAACTGGCCATCAATGCCGGGATCGACATGTCGATGACCCCCAACGATTTCCAGTTCAATGAGTTATTGATTGATTTGGTCAAATCTGGCGAAGTTCCCATGGAACGCATCAACGAAGCCGTTCATCGCATCCTCTACGTGAAACATCAATTGGGTATTTACGATGTGATGAGTTCAGGTGGAAACAAGTTCGTCTCTCCTATGTTATTGAACAGCCTCAGAGAAGCCCTAAACCCCAACGATTTGGGCAGTGCTAACCATCGCGCGGCAGCGTTACAAACCGCGGAAGAAAGCATCACCTTGCTGAAGAATACCGCGACCACCTCTGGTACGCCAACCCTACCATTGGCGACCAACCAAACCCTCTTCGTTTTCGGCAGTGCCGCCGATGATTTGAATTTGTTGAATGGCGCCTGGACCAACACTTGGCAAGGGAGCGACAGTCAGTATCGCCGCAACCCGCTATACCCCACCATTTGGGAAGCTTTATTAAAACAAAGTGGTGGTACCACAACTGGCCATGTTGCAAACAATCAAAACAAGGTTCAACAGTTGCAATTGTTGGCTACCCATTCACGTTCGGCCAAACTATTAAAAACACTAAAAAAATCGCTTTCCCCCAATGCCGTGGCGGTATTTTGTGTGGGTGAAACGCCGGGCACAGAAATCCCGGGCAACATCGATGACTTGGCTGCGGAGATTGATCCAAACGACAAACAACTGTTCGATTTTTTCGTGCAGAATCAGGTACCTGTGGTGCTGGTGTTGGTAACCGGACGTCCGCGCATCATCACCGAATACGCAAACCAATCGGCAGCCGTTTTGCAGGCTTACCTTCCCGGCAACGAAGGAGGAATCGCCATCGCCAACATCTTGATAGGCAAAACCAATCCTTCGGGCAAACTGCCCTACACCTACCCCCGCTTCGCGGGGGATGTGGTGCATTACGACCACAAATCCACGGAACGGAACGACAAACTATTTGGCAGCAATGCGTATCAGCCGCTGTTCGATTTCGGACATGGTTTGAGTTATACCCAATTTGAGTACAGCAAAATGAAAGTGGAAATGGAAAGTATCATGACCCTTCCAACGGAATCCATTATTCCTGATACTTCCACAGTTAAAAAGCTGCAAAAACAAGAACAGTACCGCCTAAACCAAATGAGAAGAACTGGATTTAACATTGAATTAACCATAACAAATACAGGCAGCAAACCCGGCAAGGAAGTGTGTCAATTATACTACCGCGATGAATTTGCCAGCATCACCCCATCGGTTAAAAAGCTCTGCGCCTACTCCAAAACCAGATTGTTACAACCCGGCGAGAGCGAAACCATGAGTATGTATGTTAGCTACCACGATTTGAGTTTCATCAACAAAGGTTTACAGCGTGTGACCGAACCTGGCAATATCACATTTATTCTCAAAGACCAAACAACCACGGTTCAGATTAAGTAACGGAATAAATTAAGCAACGAACCCAAATTTATTCTGATAGATTCACCATCAAACCCAATCTTATCTAAAACATAAAAAGGGCCCCGCTGCGCGGGGCCCTTTTTATATACAGGCTTCGTGCCTCAATCAAATTTTTTGAAATACCCGCACATAATCTACATCCATCTGCTGCGGAAACACCGTGGTGCCATCTGGATATCCCGGCCAATTGCCGCCCACAGCCACGTTGAAAATAAAGAAAAACTTCTCATTGAAAGGATAAATCCCACCGGTATTCGATGGTGTTAACGTATGAAACTTCACGTCATCCACATACCACTCAACCAAATTGTTCTCCCACTTCATCGTAAACACATGAAATGCATCGGCAAACGTGCCCGATGATAAACCATAAGTAGCCGTTCTCTGCGTTGATGGAGAATTGTTGCCAAAATGCGCGGTACCATGCACTCGATTGGGCTGATGCCCTACCAACTCCATGATATCCAACTCACCACATTTGGGCCATCCCACCGTGCCAAAATTCGTACCCAACATCCACAAAGCCGGCCATATGCCCTGCCCCTTTGGCAAACGCGCACGAATATCGATCCTGCCAAATTGAAACTCCCGCTTGCCCTTGGTCAAAATCCTAGCCGAAGTGTAGTTATAACCTCCCTGAGATTCCTTCTTTGCCGTGATCGTCAACTTGCCATTACCCACCGAACAATTCGTATTATTTGAAGTATAATACTGAGACTCGTTGTTACCCCATCCGCCAGAACCGTTGCCAATGTCATAGCCCCAACTCGCCAAATCCAAAGCATCGCCTGAAAATTCATCGGCCCAAGCCAAATTATAGCCCGAATAAGATGTGGGCGTGGAATAACCATCCCCCAACGTAACCGCTTCAATTTTTACAGTATCAACCCGCTCAATGTAATGAGCCGCACTCGCGTGAGCCTGCAACACCACAACATATGTCCCCTCGGCAGCAAAGGTATAACTGGCCACAGGCGATTCAACCGTTACATCGCCCTGCTTGTCCTTGAAAATGGCAGTGAAATAGTTGGCTTTATTGGCCTTCATATTGAGAGTCACCTTGCCCTTCACGGTGGGAGAATAATTCAAAGTCCACGTGAAATTCTCAGGCAAAACAACGGGATCCACGGGCTTGTCTTCGCAAGCGGCCAAAAACATTGAGCCGATGCCAAGAAACAAACCCAACACACCCAATCTCAATATTCCACGCATCTTAGTTTTGCCTGATATCGTCTATGTAATAAGTGCCAGCATTGGCCACATCCCAACCTGGGAACAATACCAAACGATTGAATTTCGTTGGATCCGCATCGCTAAAATCAATCGAAACCTCAACCCACTGATTGGCCACCGTCACGTCCACGTCTTTTTCAATAAATTCCGTGGTTTTGTCGGCATTTTCTAACTTAATTCTCATCTTTCCAGTAGCAGGTGCATACACTTTTACCGTGATTTTCTTGTTTGTAGAAAAATTGAATTTATTGGTCATATTCACTAAAATACCTGCCCAAACTTCATTACCATGAACGGTTTCCAACACCTTAGCACTGGTATTGATACCACCCGATTTTGGATTGTTGATGATCGCATACGTGCTTCCACCAAACGTAGTAAACTTTGGTTCTACACTCTCAAAATCAATTGGCAACGTATAGGTTGGATCTGTACTTCCACCGTTATCAATGGGATAAGTATCAGGCACCAAACGCACATACCAAGCCAAAGCAGGATTTGCCGCATCGATGTATCTTAAGAAAATTTCGTTCTCGCTCATGCGAATCACCTTGTAAGTGTTCACACCAGTATAATAACCAATGAACGATTTCCCACTCACAGTTAAGGTGGTATCAGCGCCCATCTTCAAGGTCCAATTCTGGTTCATCTGATCCGCAAACGGCGCAGTGTAATCGGTCTTGGGCGATATAGTTGCACCTGGGAAATTGGCAGCTTGCGCCGAATTGATGTACACATCCCCCTTGGTCATCTGGTCAAACGCAAACCCCTTCAAGTGAAATACAAACGCATCGTTGTACAAACCAGTGTTTGATTTATCGTTCTTCTTGGCAGCCCAATACTCGGGATAATTGCCCGCCGCCCCAATTGGATTGGGACCCACACCAAAATGTGCATCCCGCGAAGAATCAATCAGCCAAGTTTTGTAACCCTTGCCAGCACTTCCGCCAGTCATGATCGTGTACAAAGCGTTGTTCAACAAAGACGCATCATCCTGTGCGATGGTAATCGTTTGCTCAGAAGAAGCACTTCCACCCGAGTTAAATACAGTCAATGTTACCGTGTAAGTACCCTTCAAAGGGAATGTGCCCAAAGCGGTTGGACCTTCGTCCTTGGTTCCGTTGCCAAAATCCCACTTGGCGATCAAGTTCTTGTTCTTCGCATTGAACTCAATCACGTTTGGATTGGTAGCCGTTGCCGCATAAGTGAATTCAGCGTCTGCAGCAGTTGGCGCATCGCCCAAGGATGGTTCATCTTCACATCCAGACAGTGCAAATACAGTAATTACACTTAGAAAAAACATTTTTATTGATTTCATATTCCTATTTATTTAAAAAGTTAATATCCACTATTTTGATTCCAATTGCCACCCGCCAAATCGATCTCCACCTGTGGAAGAGGAAACAATTCATGCTTGCCAGTCACAAACCCAATCAAAGTGGTTGCCGCCTGCTTTGTGCGAACCAAATCAAAATATCTATGACCTTCACAAGCCAATTCCAATCTGCGTTCGTTCCAAATGTCAGACACCAAAGTTTGGCCCGACGTGGTAATGTCACTCAAATTTACCCGCTTTCTCACCAAATTCAAATAGGTCTTTGCCTTGCTCTCATCGGACGATGATTTGCGCGCATTGGCCTCCGCTGCCATCAACAAAACATCTGCATAACGAATCACCTTGTAATTCACTGGGCTCGTTAAATCATTGTCTGGCAATCCAATCTCCGCCTCTTTTTTTATGTACTTGTTGTTGTAGTAACCCGTATGTCCGCCAGCACCCCTTGAATATGTAATGTCCTGCGGCTTGGCTTGCTTGGCGATAAACGCATCGATGTCCAAAATGGTCGCATCCCGGCGAATGTCACCCGCACCAAATGCATCGTACAAATTCTTGGTGGGCAAATTATAGCTGTTGCCATCGCCGTAAATGGGGCCTTTGTACTGACGGATACCCTGGAAACCTGGACCCGCATTGCCTTCCAAACAAATCAAACAACCGTATCCACCACCCTCTGCACCGGTATACTCAACGTCAAAAATGGTTTCCTTATGGCCTTCATTGGCAACCGTAAACAACTGATTGTAGTTTGGAATCAAGCTGTACATGTTCTGATCTATCAGCGTTTGAAAAGTCACAGCCGCTTCGTCGAATTTGTCTTGATACAACTGCACCTTACCCAACATCGCCAACGCCGCGCCCTTGCTGATCCTGCCCTTCTCAGCCACCATCCAATCCAACTTGGAAATGGCATAGTTGAGGTCCGATTCAATCTGCTTGTACACATCCGCCCTGGGCGCACGATCCACAGTGGTCACCTCAACAGCACCCAAACGCTTGTCTACCACCAATGGCACATCGCCAAAAAACTTCACCAATTCAAAATAGTAAAAAGCACGCAAGAACGAAGCTTGCGCCAAAATACCCTCCTTGCCCGGAAAATCTATCTTGTTTTTGTTCTCCATGATGAAATTCACACGGGTGATACCCGCATAATTCCACCGAAAAACATTCCTCAACTCCTGGTTCACCGCGCCATGACTCATATCGTCCAATTCATGCAAGCCCTTGGTATCAGTCACACTCTCCCCACCCGCAATGGTGTTGTCTGAGGCGATTTCGCCAATCCAAACCGACATGAACGAACCCTGCATCAAATCATAAGCACCCGTTAAAGCGCGCTGATAATCAACCGGAGTATTGAAAAAATTATCCGCATCCTGAATATACGCTGGATCAACATCCAAAAACTTCTTGCAGCTGTATGTTGGCAACAACAGAAGCCCGCAAACAAACGTAAATAAAATTGTCTTTTTCATCATTAAAAGCGAATTGAGAAGCCCAACATAATGGTTCTGGCCTGGGGGTAAAAACCGTTGTCTATACCCGCACCCAAAGCACCACCCACCGAACCCAAATCAGGATCGTAGCCCATGTATTTGGTTAAGGTGTAAATATTATTGGCCGACAGATAAATCCGTAACCCAGTCATTTTCAATTTTTGCAACTGCTTGCCGCGCAAAGTGTAACCCACCTGCAAGTTCCGCAACCTCAAGAATGAACCATCTTCCACATAGTAATCAGAAAATACGTTGTTCCTGTTGAGCGATGTGGTTAAACGGGGATTTTCATTCGTGCTGTTCGGTCCAGTCCATCGATTGATGGTATACGACAATTGGTTCGCATAAGGCTGTTGACGCTCATAGTTGCGCACGATTTTCTGTCCAACCGCCGCATACAACTGCATCGACACATCCCAACCACCGCGAGACAAACTCAAATTGTAACCCGCCGTAAACTTGGGCAAAGGAGAACCCAAACTCTTTTTATCACTGTCATCAGAGAAGTTGATCACACCGTCGCCGTTCAAATCTTTGAACTTGAAATCGCCAGGCTTGGCACCGGCCTGTTTCACGGGTGAATTGTCGATTTCCGCTTGTGATTGGAAAATGCCATCGGTTTGATAACCCATGAAGAAACCAATGGGGTAATCCTTCTGGAAACGAGAAGCTACACCGCCACCCACACCAAAAGCAGCACCAGGGATGTAATTAACCCCTTTGGGTGTGCTCATAACCACGTTCTTCAAATAAGCCACATTAAAGCCCATGCTCAAATTCCAACGCTTTTTCATCGAACCTTGATACTGCACGTCCAATTCCACACCGCTGTTAGAAACATCTCCCGCATTGATAATCGGAGGGTAACTTCCAGGTCCCGCAGTTCCCAAAACCCCAGATACATCGGGTTGAAACAACAAATCCTTGGTTTTTTTCACGAAATAATTCACCGTAGTGGTGAAATACCTACCCAATGTCAAATCTGTACCCAAATTGAACTGTGTGGTAGATTCCCACTTCAAATCAGGGTTACTCGCACGACCAATGGCCACACCCTTTACGATGATATCATTGAATATATAATCACCCTCACCATTGAGCAAACCACGGTAAGCAAAATTCTCAATTTGATCGTTACCACTCACACCGTAACTCATACGCAATTTGGCACTGCGCATCCATTTCACGTTGTAAAAATCTTCGTCTGAAATCAACCACGCACCAGACAAAGTAGGGAACCATCCCCAACGGGAATTGGGTCCGAACTTGCTTGATCCGTCGCGACGTAAAATGCCCGACAAGAAATACTTGTTTCTGATGTTGTATTCGCTGCGAACAAAAGCCGATAACAGCCTTTCAGTAAACTCCCAAGAGTATACGTTGTTCAAGTATCCTCCCGCAGCCAAGTTGGCCGAAATATCTGCAAAATCCAATGAATTGTTGGGAATATTGTAAGCTGTACCGCCCAAATAATTGCCCCTACGCTGAAATACAGAAATTCCTGCAGTTGTTTTCAACTTCCTACCCCCACGCCATTCGTGTTGGTGATTTATAAATGATTCAAAATTCAAATCTCCATATGTGGCTCTGCCTTCAGAAACAGATGCGCCACGCTCAATTTTGGTTCCCGGTGCGATTTCCACCATCGTTGGATCCAAATTCTCGTTCAATGCCGTGTTCTGCGCTTTGCCGGTTCCAAACCAAACCAAAGGAGAAAATGCCTTATTGTCTACCAATGCAAAATTGTAATTGAATCGATTGGTAAATGTCAAATTTTCACTCAAATCTGCCGTCAGCTCCTGCTTACCCACAAACTTGTTAACCCATGCCCAGTTATAGGTGTTCGCCATCTGCGCAAAAGGATTGATAATATCTGCTACTTCTTCCAAGTAGGTGTACTTTCCGTTCGATCCTTTGATCGGATCTGTGGGAAAGGCATTGATCGTATTGTATAGTACACTGCCAATGCCGTTTTCAGGCAAACCTGAACGTTTTTCATTGGTGTACAAGAAAACACTGCTATAACGCCATTTGTCCGACATACGAGTATCGAAATTCACACGGCCATTGATCCGCTTGAAGTTGGCCTTTTCCAAACCCACGATACCCTGTTGGTCGTAAACACTGCCGCCCACAGAATACGTTGACTTATCATTACCGCCACTCACCGATACGTTGTACTGATACACCGGCGCCAATTTGAAAATAGAATCTTGCCAGTTGGTTCCTTCGCCCAAAGATGTGTTCTTGAATGGCATCGCTTCACCACCCGCTGCAAACATCTCGTTCTTCAAAATCGCATACTCTTTGGCATTCAACAAATCCAATTTCTTGGCGGTTTGCTGCATACCCTGAAAGCCCGAAAACTCCCAACGGGGTGCTGATTTGAGTTGACCCTTTTTGGTCTCAACGATGATCACACCATTGGCAGCACGAACACCATAAATACCCGCTGTAGCATCCTTCAACACGTTGATCGATGCAATGTCGTTGGGATTCAACGCATTCAAACCCTCACTATCATATACCACACCATCCACCAAAATCAATGGATCGTTGTCGCCAAACGTACTCAAACCACGGATGCGAATGCTCGACGTACCACCCGGTGAACCCGAATTGGTACTCACAACTACGCCTGGAATCTGACCCTGAAGTGCTTGGTCCATCCGAGGGATGTTCAACTTCTCCAAAGACTGCCCCTTCAAAGAAGAATTGGCACCCGTAAATTCCTTTTTTGTGGACTTTCCGTAACCGATAATTAACACATCTTCCATCCTACCGGAAGTGTCTGAAGTATCGACCTGACCCATCAAAACAGATGATCCGTTTAAAGCGAAACAGGCAACTACACATCTTAAAAACAATCGCATATATTGGTAATTGGTATAAATTTAGTGAGTAAAAAAGGGGGATGCAAACACCCCCCTAGAAATATAAACTATAAAAAAATTAGTGCTTGATGAAGCGTTGAACAACATTACCCTCATTGGTTTCAACAGAAATCAAATAAGTACCAGATGTTAAACCTTCAGTTGAAATGCGAACCGCTGATTTTTTAACCATTTCTTCCAAAACAACTTGTCCGCTGAAATTCATCACACGAACGGCATTGATCATAGAACCATTGGTCAAAGAAACGTTGAAATCGCCAAAAGTTGGGTTGGGGTAAATCACCAAACCGTTTATAGCATTGTTCACAACACCGCTGGTTGGAGCAGTGGTTTTTACCAACTCATAGTGCCAGTAAGCGCCGTTTCCAATTCCGATGTCAACCAACATAGTATCAGCAACAATCGCTACTTCGTAGATGATGGTATCTTTGGCCGCTGTAGGAGTAGACAACTCACCACCGTTGTATACTTTTGTCAATCCCAAATAAGAACCTTTTCCTACCAACGTGATCGTACCTTTGTCTTTATTTGCAGACCACTTACCTGCATTCACACCATCATGAGGCGCAACTGGAGTGCCACATGCATTTGAACCACCCTGCCATCCCTCTAAGAATGTAGAACCTTGAAGTTGATTTTTAAAGGTTCCGTCTGCGCTAAAACTGTAAATATCATCGAACTGGCAAGCACGTACACCAGTGATTTCAGCCGCCGGAACTTTCCACCAAGCATAATCACCTTTCGCTGGTCCCACCGCCAATGACGTTGATACCGGACGTAATTTCCACAAACCAGTGGGGTTCAATGCAGGCATTTTCTTGCTCATTTCAAAGTGCCAGTAACCACCGCCAATTGAAATATCCAAAGACATTTTGTTTCCTGTTACAGTGACTTCATAAGTGATAGAATCTTTTGCATCAGCGGACTTAGCCAACTCACCACCATTAAATACTTTGGCCAAACCAAGGTAAGCACCCTTACCATACACAGTAACGGTTTTGCTGGTTGCATTGTACTTCCAAGTTGCCTTTCCACTTCCATCGTGCGGCGCTGCGGGAGTTCCACAAGCGTTGCTTCCACCCTGCCATCCCTCTAGGAATGTAGAACCCTGGAAATTCATTTTAAACGTTCCGTCTGCGTTGAAAACGAATTCATCGTCGAACTGACAAGCACGCACGCCAGAAATTTCAGCCGCTGGAACTTTCCACCAACCGTAGTCGCCCTTCGCAGGCCCTACAGCAAGAGACGTCTCAACTGGCGACAATGTCCATGTGCCAGCGATTTGTGCCAAACTGGTTCCAAAAAGAAAACCAACCAAGGCAAGTGTAGTAATTTTTTTCATCATTTTTTTAGTTTTAATTCCTTCGAATATATAAACGAATCATCTAGTTATAGTATTTTCAACAATAACTTTTTGGTAATTTTTGAGTGATGTTTGATTTAATTACATGATAATTTCCACAAAAAGACCCTCGTAGCCCCAAAAAACACGGGTTTCAACAAAAACCAACGCAACAAGAAGGCCTAATTGTCACAGAATTGTCATAAAAACATCAATACCTCAATACAACCAAGGAAAATCCTTAGTCTTTCAGAATCACAACACGCTCCACAAACGATCCTTGGGGTGTAAAAACACGCACCAAATAGTCGCCAGCATACAACTTTCTGACATCAAAATGAGCCATCGTACTGCCTGGAAATATGGATTGAACCGCAAGAATTCTGCCTTGCAAATCGATCAATTCCACTTTCACATCTTGTTGCTGACCGTTTGAAATCTGAACCGCCAATACCTCAGAAGCAGGATTGGGCATAACAGAAATCTTCGGCATTTCTTTTCCCATCACCAACGAAGTGCTCGGGGTATAGGTGCTTACCGTTTCTGCAATCGATATCACCTTGGCTGCAGTCCGAACCCCGTAAAATGTTGGACCTACGATATAAGGATAAGCCGAATTCCAATTGGCATCCACTGTCGCAAAATAGCAATAGATCCCCTTTGGATAT
The DNA here is from genome assembly GCA_040397785.1 of Saprospiraceae bacterium. Classification (GTDB taxonomy): domain Bacteria; phylum Bacteroidota; class Bacteroidia; order Chitinophagales; family Saprospiraceae; genus M3007. The sequence goes on from JBBAVI010000123.1 coordinate 12,391, forward strand.
TCAGGGGTCACGCAAAAACGACCATTGTGATCATCCAGATAATTAGGCAAAGAAGCACTCGGCGCGATATAACCGTAATCCTCGCGGAAATAACCCAATGGATAGGTCGTGCTCACCGCTGGACCATCAATCACATCTGAACCATTGGCGTACACCGTACGATCAGTAATATTTCTTAAGAAAAAGCTCGATTTAATCCGTGTAATCCCACCGGTACCATCGGCATTTTTGTATCCATAGGCGCCATAAATCGGGAATCCATCGTAAGTATACCCCAACAATGGAGAGTGTTTGGTACTGTCCAAAACATACAATCCGTCCGCAGCATACAAATCACAAACAGTTGAAATCACCTTGCGATCCAAGCTAAACGCAGAAGGATTTTGGTGATGGTGATAATTGCCCATGGCGGGATGACCTTTTGCGCAGTCAAAACCCAATCTCTCACCCACCACCGCATCGCGGTTCCAAACATTATCGCCCATACCCATCGAAGGTCCGCCCTTCAATGCTTGCAACGAATTACTCCAACTCACCCCGTCGCGATAATCAAACAAAGCCACACCATTCATGAAAATTCCAATATTCCCGCCCGTAGTATTCGTGGGGGTTCCAGTATTTTTGGCAGGCTTTAACGATATCTTAAAAATTGCATTTTGCGACGATGCCAAGCTCGGGTTGCCGTCCAAAAAAGGTCCGGTGATATACGATGGAATGCCATTGGTGGAAACATAAACCCAATCCGTAGAATACTGAACCTTCAAAACATTCGCCAAAACCGCGTCATTCACGGGGGTTGAATTGCCCTTCACATAATGACGTCCCTTGATATTCGTGGTGTTCTGAATCCAATTAACGATGGCAGGATCGGTTTGAGCCGCGGTCTCAGAAATCAACAAAGCAGCGAAAGCGATAAAAAGTAATTTTTTCATACGGGTTTTAAGACGACAAAAATCCGGATTTCCTTCGCAATTCGATGCAATTTATTTCGATTTTTTGATTGATCAAGCACTAGTCGATGCATCACGCTAGCAACTACCGTAAATCTGGCAGCCGCTTACCGAGAATCTCAAACAGCAACAAAAGATCTATCGAAGTCAATTCAATTATCGAGAATCTCGCCGCGGTTCCTGAAACGCTGAATTTTGCAAAAAGCCCGGATCTGTCAAGGTCATCAAGAACGCAACCACATCCACCCGCTCCTTCGAATTCAATGCAATCACATGCTGTCCGCCACCCAAAGCCCTCGGTAACGTCAAGGTCTTGTCCGAATAATATTTCACCACTTCCGTGAGGGTTTTCATCCGCCCGTCGTGCATATACGGGTAGGTCACTTCCGCATTTCGCAGCGATGGAATCTTAAATAAAAACTCGTCTTCGGGCTTGCCCGAAATTTCGGCCCGACCTTTATCGTTGAGGACCGGATCCACTGGCAAACCATTGGAGCCAAAGGTTCCGGGGTTTGAGAATAGGGGTTCGGAATGACAAACACTGCATTTTTTTTGGAACAATTGGTATCCACGAAGTTCTTGACCTGTGAAAACAATCTGCTTTCGTTTCATCGAATCATAGCGAGAACCGCGACTGATGAATGTCAGTTCGAATTGCGCAAACGCCTTTAGCATATTGGGGATGTTGATTTCACGTTTACCAAATGCACGTTGATAACCCAAATCGCTTTTTAGGAATGCCAAAACCGAATCCAACGACATATTCATTTCTGTGCGATGCGTGAGCGGCGACAGTGATTGCAGATCTAGATGTTTGATGGCTCCGTCCCACATGAATTCTGATTGCCAAGCGAGGTTCATGAGGGCCGGCGCGTTGCGCCGGCCCTCCCTATCCAAAACACCATGACTCCGTGGATGATCTACATGGGCAAAGGCAGTATAACTTGAATGACAGCCGCCACAACTAACCCGACCATCAGACGACAAGCGCACATCGTAAAACAACTTCCGCCCCAAAGCCACCATCTCGGGATCCATGGGATTTTGTGTAAAATCGTATTTCGGCAGCGGCCAGCCCTCCCCAATCAACATCCGCTGAAACTTCGGATCCAACCCGACGCCAGAAAATCCAAAAATGGGCCCCTTCGCATCGCCTTGAAAAATTATACAACCGGTGATTGATGAAAATACAACCCCCGTGATGAGTCCTAAAAATCGACTATTTGTGAAAACTGACACCGTTGGCAATAATACGACAATAATCGCGGGCAATGGGGCTCGGCGACATAACACCGTATTTTTTTTGATCCAAAATCTGAGCGATAAAAGGCGACAAATCCCACTGAGCAATCACCGAATTCGTTGTCGGATAAACCAAATAATCCGAAAGCATCGCCTGGGCCTTTGTTGCGCCATCAAACCCGCCCAAATGTAATTCCAACGGACTCTCCACACCATCAACCCGAATCGCGCCCTCCATCTTCCACTGCACATACCCCGTTTGCCACGTCCAATACATCCCCCGCAAAGGATCCAACGCCCCCGTCCCAACTCCCCCAACTTGTATTGCACTGTCGACGCCAAATAACAACGAGATTTTATTATTTATAGGCCGGGACATCTGTTGATCTAAACTCGATGAATCCGATAAATCCATCAGCCAAACCTTAGACCCCGTTTTCCCCGCCGATTTTGACTGCGCAATGTTTTTATGCCTGCCACCAGACTTTTCTATGTCCGCACCGCCATTCGCCGGTGGCAAACTCACATACCAACGCAACTTATCAATTCGAATGCTCACCAAACTATCCGATTTCTGCCACTCACCCAAAACCACCGGAGCGTCGCCCAAGGTCACTTGGTGATGAATAGTAACAACCGATTGGCCATGAACAGCCCCCGAAATAAAACCGATTAAGAGAAGAAGAAAACACGCAGGTCGCGACAAAACAACTCTCATATCCAAGGGCAAAATTAAGGTGCCTCAGATTTGGAACCACCATCCGGCCTGCTTTTTGGACCGTCATCCGCATTGCCTTTGGAACCTCCGTCCGGCCTGCCTTTCGGACCCCTACCTCGAAACATATTGGCCAAATCCTTGGTTAACAATGCAAAATCCTTTTGCTGCTCCGGTTTACAAATTCTGCGAATGTCCAAAAAGTGTGAGTAATGAATCTGCTGAATATCGGCATGTAACACCCCAATTTGACGAATCCAAGAATCCTTCAACTTCAAATCAATCCCATCAGATACTCCCATGAACAAAGACGTTCTCAATCCCTGAATTTCCTTTTCCTTTTCGCCAACCAATTTGCGATGTTTAACGATCAACGAGTCGTATTCTGTCACTTGCGCCGCATCGAAATGTAAACGCTCAATGATTTCATTTCGAGGTCCTCCACCCTGGCCATCGCGACCTCCATTGCCCTGCTTACCGAAGCCTTTAAAAAACCAAAACGCCGATACCACAATCAGATTTAACACCAATAAAACAATCACCAAACGCTGAAATCTTGTTTTCATATCAATACAATTGCTCTGTTGGACTAGAAAAATTCTTGGTCATATCCACTTTTGCCGACGAAAAACCACTTCGAACCGCATGCACTTCAATAAAAAATATCAAAACCAAACCCACCGCAATCGAAGTCCACGAAACCCATCCCATCTGCTGCGGCACATCCTTCATCGCATCAACCTTCGCCTGAATTCGAGTAAACAAAAATGGGCTCGGACTTACGCGACCGATGTGAGCACTAGGATGTAAAGGATCATTCATCTCCATACTATTTGTATTATTGACACTTCCAAAATTGGTGTCGATTGGCACAATAGACGTCGGTTTTTTCATTTCCCCTCGCTTTTTAACTCTATTTTTATCAAATTCTTCTTTGCCCTTTGCAGCAATGAATCAACGGCCTTCACCGACAAATCCATAATGGCCGCGGCCTCAGCAGGACTAAACTCTTCAATTCTCACCAACACGATGGCCGTTTTCTGATTTTCAGGCAATTGATCGATGCGATGAAACCATTTCGACACTACCTCTCGATGCTCCAATGCCACACCAGGGTGATTTAGGTCGTTGTTGGGCTGCGCCACATTCTCGGTGGTCACGGTGAGATACGACAGTAATCCCCCGCCCCGTTTTTGTCGATTCCGCGCCTTAATAAAATCCAAAGATTTGTTTACTGCAATCCGATGAATCCACGTTCCCAACTGCGCCTTCCCCTCA
>JBBAVI010000124.1:0-16400 GCA_040397785.1 Saprospiraceae bacterium
AAAAATTACATTTTTTTTTAAAGAATCAACATGGCATCTCCGTAACTGAAGAAGCGATATTTTTCCTTAATTGCTTCATGGTAGGCATCCATCACCAGTTCGAAGCCCCCGAAAGCCGAAACCATAATGAGCAGGCTCGATTTAGGGAGGTGAAAATTGGTCACCATACTATTTGCAATACTAAAATCAAATGGCGGATAAATGAACTTATTGGTCCATCCTTCCACAGGTTTGAGCATGTGTTCTGCGGAAACGCCTGTTTCTATAGCACGCATCACCGTTGTGCCTACTGCGCATATTTTTTTGGCACCATGAAGACCTTTATTTACGGTTTGGGCCGCTTCTGGTCCAACACGGAAATATTCGGCTTCCATTTTATGTTTGGAAAGGTCTTCCACGTCAATGGTGCGGAAAGTACCTAAACCGATATGCAAGGTTAATTCTGCGAAATTGATGCCTTTCAATTCCAAGCGTTTCATCAATTCTCGGCTAAAGTGCATACCCGCTGTTGGTGCCGCTACTGCTCCGATTTCTTTTGCAAAAATGGTTTGGTAACGTTCGCGGTCAAGTTCTTCAGGCTCCCTTTCAATATAAGCCGGGAGTGGTGTGTTACCGAGGCGTTGTAATTCCCGCTGAAAATCTTCTTCCTGGCCATCAAAAAGGAACCGAATCGTCCGACCACGGGAAGTAGTATTGTCTACCACTTCAGCAACCAGGGCGTCGTTTCCATTTTCATCTTCGAAATAAAGTTTGTTCCCCACCCGTATTTTACGAGCTGGATCAACCAAAACATCCCATAGACGGGCATCATGGTTGAGTTCACGCAACAGAAACACTTCAATTTTAGCGCCTGTCTTTTCTTTCTGACCGTAAAGCCTTGCCGGAAATACTTTCGTATTGTTGAAGATCATAACATCCCCATCATCGAAATAGCTGAGGATTTCTTTAAAGATCTTGTGTTCGATCTTACCTGTTTTGCGATTAATCACCATCAATCGGCTATGATCCCTTTCGGTTGCCGGATATTGGGCGATCAGCTCTTTGGGAAGATTAAAATTGAACTGTGAAAGTTTTGTACGCATATTCCGATTGGATGAATGAGTGTTAAGGGTTCGGCGAGACAGAACTGGACTTTTCCGGTTCGGCCGTTCAGGAGCGCACTCATGCAGTTTGTGATAAAAATGGTGGTATTGGGTAATACTTCAAAACAAAATATGGACGTTTGATCAAAAAAAGCATTAATCAGGACCCAAAATCTGGTTTTTTAAAATTGAACGAAAGATTTTTGCACTCAAAATGGGTGCAAAAATAGAATTCTTTCTCAAACTATGTACAATAGAAGAAAAAAACAACCAAATTGGTTTACACCATAGAGAATTCTTTTTGGTGTTTTTTGCGATCAAGCTCTTTAAGATAAATTTTCCGTAGACGGATATTCTTAGGTGTCACCTCTACCAACTCATCTTCCTGGATGTATTCAAGTGCTTCTTCCAGGGTGAAACGGCGTGGTGGCGGAAGCGATGTTTTATCATCGGAACCGGATGCACGCATATTGGTAAGTTTCTTTGCTTTTGTAACATTGATCACCAAGTCGCCAGGACGGTTGTTTTCACCGATTACTTCTCCTTCATACACTTCATCGCCTGGTTCTACAAAGAACACACCGCGATCTTGCAAGTTATCAAGTGAATAAGCGATTGCTGCGCCATTTTCCATCACGATCAGGGAGCCATTTTGACGGCCTGGGATATCACCACGCCATGGTTCGTAGCCTAAAAAACGGTGGGTCATGATCGCTTCACCTTGGGTTGAGGTCAAGATATTGGAACGCAAACCGATAATACCGCGTGATGGGATTTCAAAACGCAGCAAAAAACGGTCGTTTTTAGGCTCCATACTTTTCATCACCCCTTTACGGCGGGTCACCAATTCGATACATTTACCGCTGGTTTCTTCTGGAACGTCGATGGTCAATTCCTCCATTGGTTCATGTTTTGCACCGTCAACCAATTTCGTGATTACACGGGGTTGACCAATCTGAATTTCGTAGCCTTCACGACGCATGGTTTCGATCAATACTGCAAGGTGCAATACACCGCGACCAAATACCATAAACGAATCTGCGCTGTTGGTATCTTCCATCCGCATCGCCAGGTTCTTTTCCAGTTCTTTTTCCAAACGCTCCCGTACGTGGCGGCTGGTTACAAATTTACCTTCCTGTCCGAAAAATGGAGAATCATTGATGGTAAACAACATGCTCATAGTTGGCTCGTCGATCGAAATTGGATCGAGTCCTTCTGGGTTTTCGTTATCAGCAACGGTATCGCCAATTTCAAAACCTTCAATACCGACTACCGCACAAATATCGCCAGCAACTACTTCTGCAACGTCTTTTTTGGCCAGACCATCAAATACAAAGATTTGTTTGAGGCGGTGCTTCTGGATGCTGCCATCCTTTTTCACCAAGGAAACCGCCATACCTGCTTTTAAAGTACCACGGCTCAAACGACCCACTGCAATACGACCAATATAGTTAGAGTAGTCGAGGGATGTAATCAACATTTGAGGTGTACCTTCCGAAACCTTTGGTTCTGGAATATACTTAATGATATCGTCGAGCAATACCGTGATGTCTTCCGTGGGGTTTTTCCAGTCGTGACCCATCCAACCATTTTTAGCCGAACCGAATACAACCGGGAAGTCGAGTTGATCTTCTTGTGCATCGAGCGAGCACATCAAGTCAAATACTTGTTCATGCGCCCAATCGGGGTTACAGTTCGGTTTGTCCACTTTATTGATCACGACAACCGCTTTTTTACCCATTTCGAGGGCTTTTTGCAACACGAAACGCGTTTGTGGCATTGGGCCTTCAAATGCGTCAACGAGCAACAACACACCGTCGGCCATATTCAATACGCGTTCCACCTCACCACCAAAGTCTGCGTGGCCTGGTGTATCGATCACATTGATTTTAAAGCCTTTATAAGTAACCGCGACGTTTTTGGCAAGGATGGTAATACCGCGTTCACGCTCTAGGTCATTGCTGTCCATGATCAAATCACCCGTCAGTTCGTGCTCCTTGAACAACTTAGAAGTGTGAATGATTTTATCCACCAAGGTTGTCTTACCGTGATCGACGTGGGCAATAATGGCAACATTTCTGATATTGATCATAAAAGATTGTTTGGCGATTGAAAGAAAAGGCGTGGTAAAATGAAATTTTAATTGCCTTTTCGCTTTAAACGCGAAATTAAATAAAAGTTTCTTGGTTGGTTTTCACAAGCTGCAAATATAAGACTAATATTCGGGCTAAAAAAGCCTGATGCACCGTTAAAATTGTTAACAAAATATGAAGTTTGGATAAACATTCGGATTTGCACAGAAAAAATAAAGTGAAACAAAATTTTATTTTTCAAAAATTACTTTACTTTTGTGCTACCTGTATGAATTTTCCCGGCAGTCCGAGATTCAAGAAAACACCCAAATTCATTTACGGGAAGAACCAATTGAGAACGCGGGCAAAGGCCTGTCGGCTGCCGGGATTCATTCTTTTTTTCCTACTTTCGTTTCTACACACCGCCCATGGTGGCGATTTCCGTTTCTATTCGGCCAATCAATTCTTTGTCGGCCGATTGAATACGTTGAATCAATAGGGAGACGAGGCGCCGCATTAATTCCGATTCATTTTTTCTGAAGATCTGGTATTCACCGATGGTAAATTGGCCTATAATGATGCCTGCCATCAAATTTCGCAGGCGCTGATCCGCCCGAATGCTGTCTGCAATCCACTGTGGACGTTGGACGGAGGGCAGTTTCAGAAACGTGCTGAATCTTTTTTCAATTTGTGTTTGATAAACTGCCAACAACAGATCGTGTTGCAATTTTAAAATAGGCCGTAAGGTTACATTCTGAAAATGTTCATCTTCTCCTGCTTGTAGGGTATCTAGGGCAAGCACAGGACGTGCTTGCAATAATAAAGTTTCATTGCGCATTCATGCACAACAAGTAGAAAATGAAAAGGTTGGAAAATAAATCTTAGCCGCCCGTACGTTTGGGTTTTACGCGTGGACTAACAGACCCTTTGAGGTACACGATATTCCGACCATTTGGTGTAGAGTTGTCGTATATAATAACGCCTGGCTGAGAAGTACCGGCCTTTCCATTACTATCAAACTCTACCCGTAATGTGCTGGTTTCGCCTGGCATAATTGGAAATTCGGGGCGTTTTAGGATGGTACAATCGCAACTACTTTTTACTTCCCGGATCATATATGGTGCGTTGCCAGTATTGGTAAATTGGAAGGTGTCAATTACTACAATGCCTTCTTCAATATTTCCAAAATTAACGGTGTCGCGGTGATATTCTACCGTCGTGCGCGGAAGATCGGCAGTGGTGCCAGCCTTTTGCATGTCGATGTACGCGAGGGCCCGATTCCGTTTTTCGTTACTCAATTGTTCATAAGTATGCTGAACCTCCTTGTCGAGGTTGGTACCCATGTAACGCATATATTCGAGCAACTTCAATTTCTCGTTCACCGTAAGTGTTTTGAGCTGGGTGCGAATATCTGCAGGTGGGTTAGAGCCCGTTTGTGCCTGTAATTGGCTCAAACTCAATAAAAAAACGATTAGTAAAAAGCGTGTGTGCATGTTCCAATACAATTATGGTGTAATGAATGAGGGGTGCAAAGTTAAATCTCGAAAGCAAATATCAGGCCTAAATTGTATATCAAGCAAAATTGATCTTTGAAAGCACCTGAATTTGAATTGATTCCGACCATCTAAGCGTGATTTTCTACTTGCGCCGCTTCAAAAAGTAATGGTAAACAACGCTTCCGCTAGAGTCGGCCAGAATTACTGGTTGGTATAAAAGGTCCCAGCCCCACTGCGTAAAATGATTCAAAGCGTCAATACCACTATTTAAAAGCACTTCCTTGCCATCGGGGTCCAACACCTGGCTGGAATTCATAAAATGCTTATTCCCCTGACCAAATTCAAACATTACGGCATGTTTCCTTAGAGCAATCGAATACAAGCGATCCAGAATTTCTACATACGTGATTTCTGGTTTTTCGGCCAGGTTGATACCATCTACGGTTTGGCTGCGCAACATAAATGGGGTAAAAACCAGTAAAATCAAAAGTTTAGTTGCGTTCATTTTGTACGTTTTTTAAATTAAATAATACAAAAATAGGGTATAATAGAAGTGTACTGATCTTAGTAATGTGTTAAAATAAAAAAACGCCATGTTAAACAGAACCTGTTTACACGGCGTTTGAAATTGTTGTGCGGGAAGCGAGACTCGAACTCGCACGTCCTTGCGGTCACTGGTGTTTGAGACCAGCGCGTCTACCATTCCGCCATTCCCGCGTTTGAATCTACCAGGTTTTTAGCCGGTAGATCTACCAGGTTTTTAAAACTTGGTAGATCTAAGTGCTGTTTTTCTGAGCGGGTGCAAATTTACGAAGGTTTTCTTTAATGCGCAATAGGTAGCGCTTTTTTAAATAAAAATTTCTTACAAAAATAAGCGTATCCTTTGGATCGACGTCTTCGAGGCTCTTTGAAAGATAGGGTTCAACCGATTTTTCAAGTTGCTGGGTATAGGAATCCAGTTCGTTTGTAATCGTTTGGTATTTAGCGGGGTCAAAATCGAACTCCAATTCCATCAAGGCTTCATTGATATCCATCATGTCCATCAAAAAAGCCTGAGGCAAGGCCACCTGGTTCGTTTCATCGCCCAGTAAATCATGGATTTCCAAGATATACCGCATGCGTTTGTCTGGATCCGATAAGATTTTAAACGCTTCATTGTTTCGTGAAGCCATTTCTAAAACCTGTTCTTGTTCCGCCTCTGTGGCCAGCGTATGAAAATCAGGATGGAATTTTTTACTGTTGGCGTAAAAAATCCGCTTAATTTCCGTTTCATCCGGATGAAACGAAATAGGTATACCGTAAAATTCGAAGTGGTGCACCGTTAAAAGAATCTTGAAATCAGGTGCCGCCAAATATCCAGGCTAAAGGCAAAAATCATCAAAGCCAGGAGCAAGAAGAACCCGAAGGTGACCGCTTTTTCCATGAATTTGTCGCTTACTTTACGGCCGGTTACTACTTCCCAAATCAAAAAGAGCACATAACCGCCGTCCAATGCCGGAATAGGCAAGAGGTTCATGAAAGCCAGGATGATGCTCAACGAGGCTGTAATGTTCCAAAATGCTTCCCAATCGAAGGAAGTAGGGTACATATTGCCGATGCTGATGATGCTACCCAGGTTATCCTTGGCCGATATTTTACCTTTAAACATTTGCCCAAAGGCCTTGATCTGATCTTGTAAAAAACGGATGCCTTTATCGACACCTGCGGGTAAAGCTTCAAAAAAGCTATATTGCTGTCTTTCCAGTTTGAAAAAGCGTTTCAACTCCCGCGCTACACCAAGGGTTCCTTTTTCCATTAAGGTCAGGTTAATATCGAGTGAATCCGTTCCACGTAATACTTTGATGGTTACAGGTTGTCCTTTAAACTGATTGGCAAGTTGGGCATAGTCTTCGTAAAACCGAATAGGGGTGCCATTGAGGCCAACAACAACGTCGCCTTTTTTGATCCCTGCGCGTTCTGCGGGCTTTCCGGCCTGCAAATCGGCTACTTCAAAGGGCACACGCGGCAGGAGCAGCATTTTTTTCTGTATTTCGCTGCTGGTCAGTTTTGTTCCAAATTCGGCACTAATGGGCAGAACCAGGGTTTGTCCATCGCGCACCACCGTAACGGAACGCGCGTTGTTGAGGGCAATTTCTTTTACAAATACCATAGGGTCGAGGCGATCAAAATTGCGTTCACCTACTTTCGTGATCAAATCACCGTTGCGTAACCCTTGGGTCATGAGCACTGAGTCGATCTGCATGCCATTGTTTAGGGAGCTGGTCGGAATGTATTCTTCTCCATAAATAAAGAGCATCATGCCAAAAATCAGGAAGCCCAGGATAAAATTGACCGTTACGCCGCCGACCATGATAATAAGGCGTTGCCAGGCTGGTTTGGAACGGAATTCCCATGGCTGGGGGGGCAATTTGAGTGCTTCCGTATCCATGCTCTCATCTACCATGCCCGATATTTTTACATAACCACCTAGGGGGAGCCATCCAATACCATATTCAGTTTCTCCGCGCTTAATTTTCCAAAGGGCGTTAAAAGGGGCAAAATCAAAAAACAAATAAAACTTCTCCACGCGAATCTTGAACCATTTGGCCGGGAAAAAGTGGCCCATTTCATGCAACACAATCAGCAGGGACAGGCTCAGCAAAAAAAGGCTGATTTGAACGATCATTTGTAAGGATGGTTAATTATGAACTTGATTAACAAAAAAACGCTTCCGTAGTTCGGGCAAAGCTACGGAAGCGATTCGGGTATTTTCTGTTTTTGTTCAGAATTAGCGCCAATTGAAATATAAAATGGCCTTATCCGCCAATTTCGCGATAACGTCCCCCATTGGCGGGATCAATTTTTGTCATAATTTGAATCACGCGGTCTTTTTGCGCTTTTGGCCCCAGTTTCCACATTTCGACCAATTCATCGCGTTTTGCATTTGTGAACATTTGAACGATCATCGAGTTGAAATAGGACGCATTTACTTTTTCTACTTCCTCCAGGGCTGTAAAAATCGAATTTTTGGCTTGATCCATGTTGATTGAAAACATATCCAAGCCTTTTCTATAATAGCTATACATCGCGGCCCGCATGGGTTTTACCCGTGGATTGGTCAGGTTTTCGGAAATCCAATACCGACTTCTGTTTTTGTCGCTGCCAGACGGACGCCAACCTGCGGCGTTGTTGGTGCTGGAGTTTTGAATATTGGTTACAATCTGCTGGGCTGTAGCCAAGTATTGGTCTCCCCCGTACAAAGAAAAAGAATCATAATCCAAAGCCAATATAATATAGGCGTAAAAGGCAACCATCGCAGAAAGATTCTGGTTGTCTGTTGCATCTGGCAAAAATTCAATTGGCTGGTTTTGTTCATACGTAAATACCACATCTTTATCCAGATGGGATAACAACGGTGAGTCGTACCCGGATCCATAAACACGGCGGGTAGATTGTACGGCGAGTTCTCCCTTAAAAGAGGTGCTGCTCAATTCTTCTGAGACGGTCAGGATGAAATTACAGTTGATCCGCTCGTCAGGTTCATATACATCCTGGGTCCACTTGGTTGTATTTAGGAAATCCTTTAGGGCCACTTCCAGTTGGTCGAATACCCTGCGGTCATTTCTTTGCAGCTGTGGGGTATTGATTTTAACAGTTGCATTGAGTTCGCCTTGCGCCAGCATATTGCTTAAGCCAAGTGCCAGGAGGCAAAATGTTAGGATAAAACGTTGGCGCATATCGACTATCATAATATAGGTATGAAAATGAATTGTTTTATTAGAGCGGGGGTTTGGAACCATTGATGCAAAAACAGGCAAATGGGTTGCCACGCTTTAATACAAACCTGCAATTTCGGACACAATTGCGGTTGCTACGGCCGTTTTGGCCATCAATGGAAGGGGTTTTACAGCACCATTTCGAAAAAGCATGGTGATTTTATTGGTATCATGTCCAAATCCAGCACCTTCATCCTGTAAAGAATTGAGTACGATAAAATCGAAGTTTTTGCGCTGTAATTTTATTTGTGCGTGCTCTATTTCGTGGTCGGTTTCGAGTGCAAAACCGATAAGGTACTGGTCGGAGCGTTTTTGAGCGCCTAAAGTTGAAGCGATGTCAATGGTTTTCTCTAATTCAATTGACATTTCGGCGGCGGCTTTTTTAATTTTTACTTGCGCTACGGTGGCCGGACGATAATCGGCTACAGCGGCGGCTAAGATGGTCACATCGGCTGTCGGAAAGGCTAGGGCACTTGCTTCGTACATTTGTTGGGCCGAAGCCACTGGAACGACTGAAATATCGGCATGTTTTGGGCGTAAATGGGTGGGGCCGAGCACCAGGGTTACCTGCGCACCCCTTGATGCGAGTTCATCGGCCAGCGCAATGCCCATTTTTCCGCTGGAATGGTTGCTGATAAAACGCACAGGATCAATGTTTTCTTGGGTTGGTCCGGCGGTGATAAGCACTTTTTTACCCAGCAAGTCTTTTTTTTGCTCGAAAAAGCGTGTCAGATACTGCTGAATTTCTTCGGGTTCTGCCATGCGGCCATCGCCTACAAGCCCACTGGCCAGTTCACCATGTCCAACCGGGATGATATGAACCCCGTGTTTGGTTAATTTTTGGATATTTTCCTGGGTAGCGGGGTGGTGCCACATATCAACATCCATAGCAGGCGCTACAAAAACTGGACAGCGCGCGGATAGGTACACGGCGCATAAAATATTGTCGCAGATGCCGTTGGCCAGTTTGGCTAAGGTGTTGGCGCTTGCAGGAGCAATAAGGAGTGCATCTGCCCAAAGGCCTAAATCCACATGGTTGTTCCAGCCTGCTTCCGAGCGTACTTCCGAATAAACGGAGTGTTTGGAGAGGGTCGATAAGGTAAGCGGCGTAATGAAGGCAGTGGCCGATTCCGTCATCAACACCTGCACATCATGACCATTTTTAACAAACAAACGGGTCAATGTTGCCGATTTGTAGGCAGCAATTGACCCGCTTATACCGAGAATGAGGTTCATTATTCCTTTTCTTCGTTGTAGCGCCATTGAATTTCATTGTTCAGAAATTCGTTCGTAGCGATGATGGGTGTATTGGGCAGACGCTCGTAGAACTTAGAGATTTCTATCTGTTCTTTGTTTTCCTGTACTTCTTCAATGGTATCGGAGCTAACTGCAAACTCCTCCAGTTTACGCTGGATTTCCCATTTCAGGTCACTGGAAATTTGGCGTGCGCGTTTGGCTACAATGGAAATACTTTCGTAAATATTTCCGGTTTTGTTTACCAGTTCAATTACGTCGCGCGGTTGAACATTGGCATCAAGGCCTTGGGCTTTACTTTTGATATCGCTCATAAAAGTGCGGAATGAAAAATTTGATGGAATGATGCGTTGAACAGACCGATACATGCACCTAATTTTAGGCTGTATGGTTGTTGATCAGGTTGTTTTTAGGCGGCTTCTTATGGCATTTATGGCTTCTTCAGCCGATTTTTTCAAATCTTTGATGTCTTTGGTATATTTACCATTGGGGTATTTGCGGATAAATTCTTCACAACGTTTGATCGTCTCACGGTAGCGTTCTTCTCTTTTTTCAACAACACTGTTTTCACTCAGCAAGAAATCGGCACGCGCTACCAAAAAACGCACCCGTTCAGCATCGGGACTTTCAGGGTAATCGCGCAGCAAATTATCAAAAGTAATTACTGCCGACTGATATTGGCGCAAGTTGTAGTACAATTGACCTTCGGCTAAGGCTTTTTCTTCCAGTTTGCGGCGCATAATATCGATCAACTTGTTACATTCATCAATCCGGGTACTTTTTGGGTAAAGGTTGGTGAACAGTTGAAATTCCTCAATGGCTGTTTTGGTATTGCCCTGATCGAGGCGGTAGGTCGGCGAAAGCTTAAAATTGCAATAAGCCGACATAAACGCGGATTCTTCGCGGAAGGGAGAATTTAAAAACGTGTTAGAGAACGTTTTAAAGTAATAAGCACCCAACAGGTATTGCTTGAGGTAATAGTGCGTGTAGGCGTAATAGTAATAGGCTTTTTCGGCCCGATTGTCGCCACGCAGGCTGGTCAATACGAGGTCAAACAAGGTTTGAGCACGTTGATAATCCTTTGCTTCGTACAGTTCGAACGCTTTATTAATAATTGTTTCCGCATTTCCACTGGTACGGACGCGTTCAAAATTACTTTTACAGGCGCTGCCCCATAAAATCATTCCGGATAGCAACAACAAGCCAATCATTTTTTTCATAAGCCGCAAAGATACAAGGTTTTTGAATAATGTAGACAGAAACGTTTAGAATGTTAGAATGGTGGCGTGCGATAATCGCCTGTTTCAATTTAGAATTTTTCAAGATTATGAAAATAAGCAGGATTCCTGTCGGATATTTGTAGCAGAAATGCTGGAAAACTTTCAAATTTGCATTTTGTTATACACCTGCCCAATCTACCTGTTTGTCCTAACCATTTTAAATCGAATTGATGATGCAAGTCAGTGAACCGATAAATACCTCCATTGCCGAATTGGAAGCCCGTTTTCAGGCAAAAGTGGATGCCGATCAACGTATTGAGCCGAAAGACTGGATGCCAGAAACGTATCGCAATACCTTGATTCGTCAAATCAGCCAACATGCGCATAGTGAAATCGTTGGCATGTTGCCAGAAGGAAACTGGATTAGTCGTGCCCCATCGCTCAAACGCAAACAAATTTTATTGGCCAAAGTGCAGGATGAAGGCGGTCATGGCCTTTATTTATATGCTGCCGCAGAAACGCTCGGCGTGGGCCGCGATCAATTGATCGAGGAACTGCACAGCGGAAAAGCCAAATATTCTTCCATTTTTAATTACCCGACCATCAGTTGGGCCGATATTGGCGCGATTGGCTGGTTGGTGGACGGCGCAGCTATTTTGAACCAGATTCCGATTTGCCGTTGTTCGTATGGCCCGTATGCACGCGCGATGGTGCGGGTGTGCAAAGAAGAAAGTTTTCACCAGCGGCAGGGATTTGAAATTTTATTGACCCTTGCACAGGGCTCGGAGGAGCAAAAAGCCATGGCCCAGGACGCAATTAATCGTTGGTATTGGCCATCGGTGATGATGTTTGGTCCTTCCGACGGCGATTCTACCCACAGCGAACAAAGTATGCGCTGGAAAATTAAACGTTTTTCGAATGATGAACTGCGCCAGCGTTTCGTGGATATGGTAGCAGAGCAGGTGAAAGTACTGGGCCTAACGGTGCCTGACCCGGATTTGAAATGGAATGCCGAACGTGGCCATTATGATTTTGGTCCGATCGACTGGACGGAATTCTGGAATGTGGTGAAAGGCAATGGTCCTTGCAACAAACAACGCTTGCGCACCCGCGTGAAGGCTTATGAAGATGGAGCCTGGGTACGGGAAGCCGCTACAGCCTATTCTGAAAAAAAGGCAGCCCGCCAAGCCACCGCATAAATCACCACCACAACCTTACCCTATCTGTGAACCTGGAACTCGATCAAAACATTGACACCTATAAATTAATGGTGTCGAACCTAAACCGCCGTTTAGAACAAATTTATGAAGGCGGGGGCAAAAAAAGGGTAGAAAAACTGCATAAAGAGGGCAAAATGACCGCCCGGGAGCGCATTGCATATTTACTCGACGCGGGTGCACCCCAAATTGAAATGGGTGCTTTTGCCGGGTATGAATTGTATGCCGAACATGGCGGTTGTCCTGCGGGTGGTGTGGTCGTGGTGATCGGGTATGTGCGTGATCGTCAGTGTATTGTGGTGGCCAACGACGCTACCGTTAAGGCGGGGGCCTGGTTTCCTATTACAGGCAAAAAAAACCTGCGGGCGCAAGAAATTGCCTTAGAAAATCGCTTGCCGATTATTTATTTGGTGGACAGTGCGGGCGTGTATTTGCCTTTGCAGGATGAAATATTTGCCGATAAAGAACATTTTGGCCGTATTTTCCGCAACAATGCACAATTGTCGAGCCAGGGTATTCCACAAATTGCTGCTATCATGGGCAGTTGTGTGGCGGGTGGCGCTTATTTGCCCATTATGTCGGACGAAGCCTTGATTGTGGAAGGCACGGGTTCGGTTTTTTTGGCCGGACCGTATTTGGTGAAAGCCGCCATTGGCGAGGATGCTGATAAAGAAACTCTGGGCGGTGCGGCAACCCATTCGGAAATTTCGGGGGTGACGGACTATAAAATGCCGAACGACCAGGTTTGTTTGGATACGATTAAAGATTTGGTGGATAAATTTGGGCATTTTGACAAAGCCGGATTTGATCGGGTGGAGTCGAAGGCCCCATTGGGTACTTCCGATGATATTTTCAGTTTATTTCCCTCAAACGGGGCCAAACCTTATGATTCGACCGAATTATTGCGTCGCATGGTGGATGAGGGCAAATTGACGTTTTACAAAGAACATTACGGCAAAACCATCCTGTGTGCATACGCGCGCATAGACGGTTGGGCGGTAGGGATTGTGGCCAATAACCGGCAGGTGGTGAAAAATGCCAAGGGAGAAATACAGTTTGGTGGTGTAATTTATTCAGATTCAGCCGATAAGGCCACGCGTTTTATTTTAAATTGCAACCAGAAAAAGATACCGCTGGTGTTTTTGCACGATGTCACCGGATTTATGGTTGGCACACGTTCGGAGCATGGGGGGATTATTAAAGATGGCGCCAAGATGGTAAATGCGGTTTCGAACTCCACAGTGCCGAAATTTACGGTCATATTAGGCAATTCTTATGGGGCAGGCAACTATGCGATGTGTGGCAAAGCGTACGATCCGCGCCTGATTGTAGCCTGGCCAAGTGCCAAAATTGCCGTGATGGGGGGAGAGCAGGCTGCCAAAGTTTTGACACAGATACAAGTACAATCGCTGAAAGATAAGGGTGCTGCGCCAGATCCGGCCGGTGAACGTGCACTTTTTGAAAAGACAAAGGCGAATTACGAAACCCAAACGACACCTTATTATGCAGCCGCCCGTTTGTGGGTTGATGCGATCATTGATCCGCGCGACACCCGCCGCTGGATTTCCATGGGTATTGAAGCGGCCAACCATGCCCCTGTGGCTAAATTTAATGTTGGCGTGATGCAGGTATAGTCACATTTAGGTCAATAACAGGTAAAAAAGGGGGCTCCTGCAACGCAAGGTGTACCTTTGCGCCAGAAAATTGACCTAAATGTCTATAGAAACACAAACTCAGCATCTTTTTTTGCGTGCCGCCTTGAATCTGCCGGTCGAACGTCCTCCTGTATGGATTATGCGTCAGGCAGGCCGGATTTTACCACAATATCGTGCTTTACGCGCGCATTTCCCTGATTTTAAAGCATTTGTAAAAACGCCAGAAGCTGCATCGGAGGCTACCTTGCAGCCGGTGGATGAATTGGGCGTCGACGCAGCCATCATTTTTTCGGATATTCTCGTGATTCCCGAAGCGATGGGCCTGGATTATGAAATGGTCGAAAGCAAGGGTCCGCGTTTTCCCAAAGTGATTGAACATGCGTCTGATATTGCTGCTTTGGATGCGGGCCAAATTGCGGCAGATCGGCTGGAATATGTGTTTGAAGCCTTGCGGATTACCAAAAAAGCCTTGGATGGCCGTGTGCCCTTGATTGGATTTGCAGGAGCACCCTGGACCATTTTGGCGTATATGCTGGAAGGCGGCGGAAGCAAGACTTTTTCGAAAGCGCGTCGATTTTTATATACCGAGCCGGTGTTGGCCCATGTTTTATTGCAAAAAATCACGGATACGACCATTGCTTATTTGAAAGGGCAAGTTATAGCGGGCGCGGATTTGTTGCAATTATTTGATTCTTGGGCGGGAGAATTGCCCCCTGCGCAATACCGGATATTCGCAGTGCCTTATTTGGCGCAGATTTGTGCAGCAATTCCGGAGGTGCCCAAAACAGTTTTTGCCAAAGGCGCTTGGTTCGCGCTGGAAGATTTGGCGGAAGTGCCTTGTCAAATTATTGGTTTGGATTGGAATACAGCGCCTGCGTTTGCGCGGGCGCGGGTAGGAAGTGACAAGGTTTTGCAAGGAAATTTGGACCCGTGTGCATTGTATGTAGATAATTCGACCATTGAACTTGCAACGCTCGAAATGCTGCGTACATTTGGGCGTCAACACATTGTTAATCTTGGCCACGGCGTTTACCCGGATACTCCGTTGGAGGGTGTGCGTACCTTTGTAAACACCGTAAAGGCTTTCCGGTACGATTCCATCTAAAATCATGTTGTTATGCGGCACCTTGCTTCTTTGCTGACCCTCTTTTTATGTTTTGCCTATTTTAATGGATTTAGTCAAAAAGCAAAGCCGGCTGCAACGGTAGCGCCGACCAAAGTACAGGTGTATACCACGGCGGATAGCACTGATTTGCGGATCACATTGAATGCAACGCTGGAATTAGCGCCATTTGGTCAGCCGCTGGAAACACAACCTTGCGTTTTTGTGGATCCGGGTAAAACCTTCCAAACCTTTATCGGAATTGGTGGCGCGCTCACGGATGCCTCCGCCGAAACGTATGCAAAGTTGCCGAAGGAAAAACAGCAGGAAATTTTGAATCGCTATTTTGACCCGATCAAAGGCATTGGTTATACGTTGGGGCGGACCAATATCAATAGTTGCGATTTTTCGAGCGATATGTACACCTATGTAAAAGAGGGGGACAAAGCGCTCAAAAGTTTTGATGTGGCACCCGACCGCAGGTACAAAATTCCGTTGATCAAAGATGCGATTGCTGCGACCGGCGGGAAACTGATCTTGTTTGCCAGTCCGTGGAGTCCGCCAGGTTGGATGAAAGACAACCAGGAGATGTTGCATGGTGGTAAGTTGAAGCCGGAGTTTTACCAAAACTGGGCCAATTATTATGTGAAATTCATCCAGGCTTATAAAAAAGAGGGGATTTCGTTTTGGGGATTGAGTGTTCAGAACGAACCGATGGCCAAGCAAACCTGGGAGTCCTGTATATACACGGCGGAAGAAGAGCGCGATTTTATCAAAAAATACCTGGGGCCAACCCTTTGGAAGGCCGGGATGCAGGACAAAAAACTGATTGCCTGGGATCATAACCGCGATTTGATTTATCAGCGTGCGATGACCATTTTGCGTGATCCTGCTGCGGCGAAATATGTGTGGGGCATTGGGTTCCATTGGTATGAAGACTGGACCGGCGGTGGTAAACTGTTTGAAAATGTAAAAAGGGTAGGTGAGGCTTTTCCGAAAACCCATTTGATCTTTACGGAAGGTTGTGCGGAAAGTTATCGTCCAAACCAAATAAACGACTGGAAATGGGGCGAAACTTATGGACGCTCCATGATCAATGATTTTAACAATGGCACGGTAGGTTGGACCGACTGGAATATCCTGTTGGATGAAAAAGGCGGCCCGAACCATGTGGGCAATTTTTGCTTCGCGCCCGTACATGCGGATACGCGCACAGGCGCGATCACCTACTTAAATTCTTACTACTATATTGGCCATTTCTCCAAGTTCATTCGTCCGGGTGCCAAGCGGATAGCGAGCACATCGAGCCGGGGACAATTGCTTACGACCGCATTTTTGAACAAAGATGGTTCCATTGCGGTGGTTGTGATGAACCAAACCAAGGAAAAAATTGAATACCGGGTATGGCTAAACGGCAAGGCAGCGCCGGTGGTGGCACTGCCTCGTAGTATTCAAACAATCATCATTACCAAGTAAGATATTAGACTTGTTACGGTGGGAAGTTGAAAACGACGTAAAAACGCCCATTTTCCGCCCTTCTGCGTTTT
>JBBAVI010000125.1:0-16348 GCA_040397785.1 Saprospiraceae bacterium
AAAATACTGCGCAAAGCCCCGATGTTTTTTTATATCGCCCTTTGGGGGAACAGTTTACGCCACACCATCAATTGACCGCATTTTTTGATCAATTGGCCACCAATTCGGTCGCAACCATGCGTTTGGAGCAATATGGAACCACTTCAGAAGGTCGCCCCTTGCGCTTGGCTTTTTTTTCGACACCCGAAAACATAGCCCGATTAGAGCAAATAAGGCTCAATAATCTAAAACTTGCGGGTATGCTACCAGGCAAACCCAGTACGGATACACCCATTGCCATTGTGTGGATCAGTATGTCAGTACACGGAAACGAACCTTCCGGCACGGAATGCAGCATGGAATTGGCCTGGCGCCTGGCGACACAAACAGACCCTAAAATACGCGAATGGCTCAAAAATACGGTGGTAATCATCGATCCGTCCCTTAACCCGGATGGGTACGACCGATATACCCATTGGCACCGGGGAGTAAGCAACCTGGTTCCCAATCCCCAAATTGACAGCCGAGAGCATCAGGAACCCTGGCCCGGCGGAAGGGTAAACCATTATTATTACGATTTGAACCGCGATTGGGCCTGGGTGACGCAAGTGGAGTCGCAACAGCGGATCGCTATTTACCAGCGCTGGCTGCCCCAGGTACATGCCGATTTGCACGAACAATACCCCGAAAATCCTTACTATTTCGCACCCGCCGCTGAACCTACCCACGATTACATCACGCCCTGGCAACGCGATTTCCAGACGCAAATCGGCGCAAACCATGCCCGCTATTTTGATGAATTCGGCTGGTTGTATTTCACCAAAGAGGTGTTCGACCTGTTTTACCCTTCTTACGGCGATACCTACCCGATGTTCAATGGCGCCATCGGAATGACCTACGAACAGGCCGGACATTCGGTTGCCGGACGCGCTGTGACCATCAGCAACGGCGATACCCTCACCCTGCGCGACCGCATCCTGCATCATTTGACCACCAGCTTGTCGACCATTGAAATTACCAGCAAAAATGCCGACAAAGTGGTGCGTAGTTTTCAGGAATTTTATGAAAAATCCCTGACGCAACCGCAAGGACAATATAAAGCATTTGTGATTTCAGCCTCCAATGATGCCAATAAGATAAAAACGCTGTGTAATCTCCTTGATCAGCACCAGATAAAATACGGCAGTGTGGGCGCAGGTTTTTCGGGTGTAAAAGCCTTCGATTATATCCAAGGCAAGGAAACCAATATTTCTATCCAACCAAATGATTTGCTTATCAGTGCCTACCAATTGAAATCGACCTTGGTACAGGTATTGTTTGAGCCGGAACCACACCTCACGGATTCGCTCACGTATGACATTACAGCCTGGTCTTTGCCTTATGCTTATGGACTGAAAGCGTACGCATTGAAGGAGAAAATTGTCCCCAAAGCAGACTTTACGGTTGCGAAAGTGCCTGAAATTTTGCTGGCCGCCGCGCCTTATTCCTGGTGCATCCACCGAAATTCCCTGGCAGAATCCGTTTTTTTAGGTGCTTTGTTGCAAAAAGGCGTGCATGTGCGGTATGCCAGCCGGGCATTTTCGATGGCCGATCAGCAGTTTGAAGAAGGCGCGTTGGTAATCAATCGAGGCGACAACCGCAATTTCGTTGGTGACCTGGATGCTTTCGTCATTGAGGCGGCAAAAAAAGCCAATGTAAAACTGCACCCCATCTTCACGGGCTATGCCGGGAAAGGCCATGACCTTGGCTCTGAAGTGTTCCGACTGATCAAAGCCCCGCAAATTGCCGTTATATATGGCGATGACGTGGAAGAAAATGCCTTTGGACAAACCTGGTTTTTCTTTGAACAAGAACTCAAATATCCCCTTACAGAAATTGCGCTGGAGCGCTTGAGCCGTATCAACCTGTTTCGTTACAATGTGCTGATTTTTCCCCATGGCAACTACCATTTAGAGGAAAAACAGTTGGAAATACTCAAAGAATGGGTGCAAAAAGGCGGTCGATTGATCGGATTTGACGGCGGCGCCAAAGCATTCGCCGACGCCGAGGGCTTCGATTTGAAAACAAAAGAAGCACCCAAATCGGACAGCACCGCAGCGCCCAAGCCTTACCGTACCCGCGAGCGCGCCAATGTGAGCGATCAATTGCCTGGCGCGATCATCAAAACCAAAGCCGACCCATCCGATCCTTTGGCTTACAGTTTGGGCGACACCTATTTTACCTTAAAAACTGACGCGGATGTATTTCAAATGCCCGAAAAAGCCACGGCCGCCATTTACATTGAAGAAAATTACCAGTCTTACGGGTTTATCGGAGCGCGGGTGAAGCCCCAATTGAAAAAAACGCCCATTGCAATTACCCAAACCATGGGAG
Source organism: Saprospiraceae bacterium (assembly GCA_040397785.1). Lineage (GTDB taxonomy): Bacteria > Bacteroidota > Bacteroidia > Chitinophagales > Saprospiraceae > M3007. The sequence goes on from JBBAVI010000125.1 coordinate 2,353, forward strand.
CTGGCTCAGTGGTTTATTTAATCGACAACCCGCTTTTCCGCAGTTTTTGGCAACAAGGCAAGGTATTATTTGCCAACGCCTTGTTTTTCTAATCCTGCTGCCGGAAAGGGAAAGTGAGGATAAAACTGCTGCCCTTGCCTACTTCACTTTTTACGTCAATCAGTCCTTTGTGGGCCGTCATAATGGCTTTTACATAACTCAACCCGAGTCCGAAACCCTTCACATCGTGGATGTTGCCCGTGTGAGCGCGGAAGAATTTATCAAAAATATGCTTTCGGGTTTCCTTGCTGATGCCGATGCCTTTATCCTCCACGGTAATCTCAACACCCAGCGGCACATTGCGGGTATGGAGGGTGATTTCGGGCTTTTCCGGGCTGTATTTATTGGCATTATCCAACAGGTTATGAATAATAGAGGCAATGTGTGTGGCGTCGCCTTCGATCACCGGGCGGGAAGCCTGAAAATCCGTTAAAAGCGAGCCTTCCCGCTTTTCGACTTGCAAACTAAAATTATCCACCGCCTGCTGCAGCACCTCATGCAGGTTCATTTCGCCCAATTTCAGTTCAAAATCGCGTTTATCAATCAGCGCCATTTGTAATACCCGTTCCACTTGACTGTTCATACGCCGGTTTTCCTGTCGGATGATATCAATAAACCGCTTGATTTTTTCCGGATGGTTCATAATCATCGGACTGCCAATACTATCTGCTGCGAGGGAAATGGTCGCAATAGGCGTTTTGAACTCGTGGGTCATGTTGTTGATAAAGTCATTTTTCATTTCCGACAGTTTTTTCTGGCGGAAAATGACCCGAATCGTGTACCAAAAACAGAATAAAATTACGCCGGTAAACACGATAGAAAGCACCAAGGCATTCCATACCGAAGCCAGCACCAGGCTGGTGCGATCGGGGAAATACAGGGATAAATATCCGGGTGACTCAATATCCTGTTGAAAAAGGGCCACCCGATAGGGCGAATTAAACAACGACGCCGCACCACCGTGGGTAATTTGTGGACCATCATCCAGCACCACGTAATGATCATTCACCACCACAAAACTGTTTTTAGATTTGGAAAACACGCCATATTGGTATTGTGAATGCACCCCACGACTGTCCAATTCCTCTTTCACACTTTGCGCAAGCACATCCAGTTGAATACGTTCCGCCAGCGGTTTGGAATCGACCAACTGGCTCACTTTTATATATTCATAAGCGGTTACTACGTCTTGAAAACCTTGTTTGCCTTGCTGTTGAGCAGGATTAGGCAAGAGGCTATCCGATTTTGCCATTTGTCGGGCAGCAAAACCATTTTCGAGGTATTGGGCCGCCCGGCGGATATTTTGATTGGCAGCATTGCTTTGTTCGTGGGAGGAATTGACGGCCAACAACACCGCGATTTCCTCATAATATTGCAGTTTATCGCCTACCCGATTGAGTGCCGCGTACACATTTTTGTCAAACTGCTCCTCATTTAGTCGGATGCTCCATTTGATCCAGTAAATTTGCAAACTAATGATCCCCAGCAAGGCCAGGCTCATCATGGCAATAATCAGTCGAATACGTTGTGCGCTCATGCAAGGTTTAGTTTGGTATGGTTGTCGGCATCGACGCGAAGACGGCAACTATACACAACAGCAAGGACGCAAATTTATGATCGTTTTGGACAGGAATTAATAAAACTTTAAATGGAGTGCGCCTACCATGAAAATCCGTCCTACAATTTAATCAATTTCCCTGTTATAGTTTTATCCGGCATTAGATATTGCCACAAGTACATTCCGGCTTTCAAATGGCCTGTCCCGATGCTTATTTCTCCCGAATTCAAATAAACCTGTAAAGTATTGTTATTCAATGTATTGTATAACACAAATACTCCATTTTGACGTGTCTGTATATACATATATTCTTCGACGGGGTTGGGATACAGCAGGATTTCTATGGATTCCACCGGAGTCGTAGCGGCTACTATTTCGTCGATCAAATAACTGTAGGACACGGTACAACCATTGTTGTCTGAAATGGTGACGCTATAAGTGCCGGGTTCCAACCCGCTTAACTGCATATCAACATCGCCGGTACTCCATACAACCGTGTACACACCGGTCCCTCCTGTTATGGAATTGAGCGTAATACTGCCGTTATACTGCATCGGATTGTTGGAGGGCAGTACTTCGGCAATTGCTTGGATCGTTTGGGGATCAGAAAGCGGTAAAATCCACTGCGCCGTACAGCCGAAGTCGTCGGTAAGCAGACCGGTGTAATTGCCCTGTCCGATCGAGTCAAGCGCAGGGCCCTGATCCCCTGTATTCCAGTTCCACTTATAAGGAAACTGTCCATTGAGCGGAGTAATCAGAAGCGCGCCGTCGTACGCACCCGGGCACGAGATTTCCTGTGCTTCAATAGCAATATCCAGATTGCCTGTCCACGAAACAGGGACCTTGCCAGAAACAGTACATCCTAAGGAATCGGTTACGGTAACATTGTAAGTGCCAATTGGCAAATACAACAAAAAACTGTCGGTTTGCGGGCGGCCCTCCCACTTAAATTGATAAGGCGGGTGACCATTCTCCACAGCAACCGCGGCAATACCGCCCAAGGTATCACCACAAAGGACGGGTGTGGTATTTGGCACGAATAGAAGTGGATCAATCTGAGGTATTTCCAATTCGGTGCTAAGGGTGCTGCCACGTGCATCAGAAACCGTAAGTTGGTACAATCCGGGAGCAAGGCCGCTTGAATCCTTGCCCATTTCTGCATTGCGCTCCCAGGAATACGTGTAGGGCGGGCATCCCTGTGTTGCATTGAAGGCAAACGAACCATTGGTAGACAGTTCGCAAGCCGGAGTGGTGCTTAAAATACCCAATAATTCCAGGCCAAGAGACTCAAATGGTCCCATATCAACTTTCCCATTTTGTATGCGGGGCGCACCCGAAAGGTCGATTGAACCCGGCAAAACAACCGAATTATCGCCTGCATTCAGCAAGGGCGAACAAGGTAATACATGAAAATCTAAATTCGCTTCATCGACAAACTGAGGATCAACATTGAACAAATTGCCAGGGCCACAGGTGATAAAAGGCGATAAATCACAAACATTAATGGCCGGTTTAAAGTAGCAATATTCAAAATGGGCTGGCGAATTGGCGTAAGAAGAAAACAAATTTGTCTGAACAAGATTTTTTACATCCAAAAAAACAGAATTTGTAGACTTAAAGACCAAGCCCAGCGTTTGTTCTTGCCCCACTGCAGGGTACAAAAACTTGTAATTTTTTATGAGGCAATTGTTAAAAAAACCATTTACACGGACCAAGTTCAATGCAATTGATCCCTGAGCAGGTTCCTCCGTACTAAGGTTAATTATTTCGGAATTTTGAATGAAGCAATTCCCGCGCGCCTGGCCAGCATTATCTAAACTGATTGAAAGCGTTGGATTATTTCCAATTAATTTTAACCTGTTGAAGTAAATTCTATTTTTGAATCTATTCTGAATTAAACTATTTAACACATTTATATGAAATATACAATGATCGTACTGAATATTTCCATCATAAAAATTTACTTCCCAAAAATTTTGTTCATTTTGAATTTGTTTTTTGGTGTTCAATTCAACTAAAAGTTCCTTAAAAAATATAGTAGAATTACTATCGAGTGCAATGATTTCAATGTGCAAATGGGTGCTCATTCCTACATTATCATTGTCCTTAATATGAATTTTTGAAATTTCAACATATTTCGTACCCAAACCAGAATCCGTTGTGTAATATAGATCAAATGCACTTGTAGCCGAATTTCCATCAAACAGGCTATGGCTCAATTTTATCATACTGCCGTTTGTGCGTCCCAAGCTGCAATAGATTCCTCCTCCAACTCCTCCCGCTGTATTATTTTTAAAGGTGCAGTCTAATATTTGCAGCGTATCGGTGCCTTCCGTATCCACAAAATACAGTCCAGCGCCATATTTTTTTGCGTAATTGCCCTCAAAAATACAATCTTTAAAATCGATCACTTCCCAATTGGAACTCCCTGATCGGTAAACCCCACCTCCGCTTCCGACCGTGTAATTGTCAATAAACAGACAATCCATAAAGGAAGGGGCAATAGAACCCGATTCCAAACCATTGATGTACACTGCCCCTCCGGCATTTTTCGAAACATTCTTCCGAAATGTACAATGAATAATGCCTGGATAGGCGATGCCCGCTGCGCCCATGATGTAAATGCCACCGCCGCATTGCAAGTTGCTTTCTTGTGGAATTGTTTCCATCGTCTCAAAATTAGCGTTTCCTTTCTCCACCACGAATCCATCCAGTAGCGTACCAAAATCCGGATTCCACATTTGAACCACATTGTATGAATTGTCGGTGCTGTCATCGGGAATACCAATGTCTCCGCTCAGAATCGTGAAATTATTTTTCCAGTCCCGCTGCCCCAAATCGGTTTCGATGCCGGTAAAGCCGCCAAAAAGGCGTACTCCGCTTGGAATTACGAAGGAAGTTTCCCGATTTCCGTTGGAGCTTGGTAAATAGGTGCCCGCTGCAACCCAGATTTCATTGTCTGGCTGTGCATTTTGCAAGGCAGTTTGAAGATTTGTGTAGGCATTTGCCCAGGAATCACCGCTTTGATTGCCCGTAGCAGTAGACAAAACATAAAGCCGGTTTTGGGCCATAAGACCGGAAAGTGCAAAAAAAAGCCCGCAGGTAAGCAGGGATTTATTAAATTTGAACATTTTTGGGTGTTTTAAATCGTTTTGGCATAAATACAGCCTCAAAATTAAGTCGGATTTAGAATTGAGGAAAGCTGTTTTTATGTGTAAACCCGACATATCAGTAGATGGCAACAAAAATCTGAAATCATAAACCTGGTTAAATCTCCCAGTTGTGGTTTTATCCAATTATTAAACCAACACCCGATCGGGTACACTATCAAAAAAAACATTATTTTTGCACCCAAAAGGGTATAGAATGAACATTGGAACGTTTATTAAAGAAAAGCGGCGTGCCGTTAAACTTACACAACCCGAACTGGCCTTAAAAGCGGGTGTGGGCTTGCGGTTTATCCGAGAACTAGAGCAAGGAAAACCTACCCTGCGTTTGGACAAAGTAAACCAGGTTTTGGCCTTGTTTGGGTATGAAGTAGGACCTGTGCCGGTTCAAAAGAAACATTACCAACCATGACCTGGCAAAACGCCCTGCAACAATTTCACGCCTACCTCCTTTTGGAACGCGCCATGAGCCCCAATACCCTGGAAGCCTACCTCAATGACGTGCAAAAATTAGTGCGTTTTCTGGAAATTCAGCAATTACCCACCGGGCCTCTGGCAATTACCCAAACCCAATTGGAAGATTTTATCCTGTGGATCAATCAATTAGGCCTCGAAGCAAGTTCGCAGGCGCGCATGATCTCTGGCCTTCGGGCTTTTTACAAGTTTTTGATGGTGGAAGATTGGATCGAAGACGACCCCACCGAAAATCTGGAAGGACCGCGCCTCAAAAGAAGCATGCCTGAAGTACTATCCATATATGAAATACAACAAATGCTGGCCGCGATCGACCTTTCGGAACCGCTGGGCGTGCGCAACCGCGCTATCCTCGAAACCTTGTACGCCTGCGGGCTGCGCGTGAGCGAACTCGTCCACCTGCGCATCACCAACCTGTTTTTAGAAGCCGGTTTCATTAAGGTGGTTGGTAAAAACAACAAAGAACGCCTAGTACCAATCGGAGAAACCGCGATTAAATACATCCGGCAATACCTAGATCATATCCGCAGCAAACAAGAAAACATACAGGCCGGACATGAAAATATGGTTTTTCTGAACCGTCGCGGCCAACATTTAACCCGTGTTATGGTTTTTTACATCATCAAAGAACTAGCCGCAAAAGCCGGAATTGTTAAAACCATTAGTCCACACACCTTCCGACATTCGTTCGCTACCCATTTGGTAGAGGGCGGCGCCGACCTCAAAGCCGTTCAGGACATGCTGGGGCATGAAAGCATCACCACCACCGAAATTTACACCCACTTAGATACCGAGTACCTGAAAGAGACGGTTTACCTTTACCACCCGAGAAACAAAATGAGGAGTTGATAGTTGTTAGTTGACAGTTGATAGTTAACTCACAACTGTCAACTCACAACTATCAACTCACAACTTAACTAAATGAATTACTGGATTGTCAAATCAGAACCAGATGTATACAGTTTTGAGCAATTGGTAACGGACGGCATCATCCAATGGGACGGTGTTCGGAACTATCAGGCGCGCAACAACTTACGGGCGATGGAATTGGGGGATTTGTGTTTGTTTTACCATTCCAACATTGGCTTGGAACTGGTGGGGATTGCCAAAGTAGTCACCACTTTTTACCCCGATCCTACGGCAGAGAAAGGCGATTGGTCGGCGGTCGAGCTTGCGCCAGTGAAGGCCTTTACGCGTCCGGTTCCTTTACCAGAAATCAAGGCGACCGAGGCTTTACAACAAATTGCATTGGTTCGAAACGGCCGTTTGTCGGTAATGCCCCTGACTTCCGACGAATTTAATACCTTGCTTATCATGGGAGATACCCATCTTTGACCAAAAGTATTTCGATGTACATGTATTCCAATTTTAACAACAGACAAGGCGGCATAGGATGTCTGATTTTTGGCGTCCTGGGCGTGGTAGCCCTTTATTACATGCTGCGGGGATTGTTTTACCTGCTGGCTTGGGCAGCGCCTGTGTTATTGGTGCTGGCGCTTGTCATCAACTGGCGTGCGGTGGCAGACACGGGCAAAGACTTTTTAGCACTGCTGGAACGCAACCCTTTGGCGGGATTACTGATGGGTTTTCTGGGGGTCGTTGGCTTTCCGGTTTTGACTTTATATTTAGTGGTTAAAGCATTGGGTTACAACAAATTAAAAGAAATGCAGCAGCAGTTTGGCAGTTCAACGGGCAATACGGCGATGGGACAAGATGAATTCGTCGAATTTGAAGAATTAGAAAGCACCCCCAAGGGAAAATTAAACCAGGACGAGCCCCTTGAACTGGAAATTCTACCCGAGGAGCCGGAACCATCAAAGGCCACAAAAGCACCGGAAAAACCTAAAAATCCGTATGATACCTTGTTTGAAGGGTAATCCAACGGGTACTTAGAAAAGCCCCGTTCCTGTAAAGAACAGTGTTTTGCAAAAAAGTGGGCACCTTAATTTTACCACCTTGAAAATTCTTTGATTTCCTTAAATTTGCAGCATCCATATACCCATGGGTGCTGCAAATTTTATGAAAGACACCATTTTAGGTTCCAAACCCCAATGCAACGTGTTGCGGTATTCCGCCTCCGAAAACAAAACGATTCTGCCCTACAGTCGGCGGGATTATTATAAAATATGGATCGCCAATGGCGAAAGTGTACTCTATTACGCCAACAAAACCATCCATATCAACCAACCTGCGCTCATTTTTTCCAATCCGCTGGTGCCTTACTCCTTTGAACGTTTGGGGGAAGACTTCGGAGGGTACATTTTTATCTTTACAGAAGAGTTTTTAAGAGAAAACAATCGGCAGGAAAGCATATTACAATCGCCTTTATTTCAAGTGGGTGCTAATTCGGTTTATTTTTTAGACGAGAAGCAATTGCAAACAATATCAGCCATTTATGATAAGATGATTGAAGAGTTTGAATCGGATTACGTACACAAATACGAGGTCATAAAAAACTACGGCAACCTTATCCTGCATGAAGCGATGAAAATGCAGCCCGCACAAAACACGTACCAGCACCATAACGCCACCGCCCGCATTGCCAACCTTTTCCTGGAATTACTCGAACGCCAATTCCCCATCGATGCTCCCGATCGGGTGCTAAAACTCAAAAAACCCAGCGATTTTGCCTATCATCTTTCCATCCATGTCAACCACCTAAACCACGCCGTGCGGGAAGTAACCGGAAAACCAACTTCCATCCATATCACCACCCGAGTCGTGAATGAAGCCCGTGCCCTGCTAAAAAACACCGATTGGAGTGTTACAGATATTGCTTATAGCCTCGGATTTGAGTACCCCACCTACTTCAACAACTTTTTTAAAAAGAATACCGGCGCTACCCCACTTTCATTGCGGAAATAATTCTTTGATTTTTATACTTTTTACTTTGAATATAGTTACACCTGCACCTGTGGCAGCCTATACCTTTGTACCATAAAACTTAAACACATGAAATACAATTTATTAGGAAACACCGGACTAAAAGTGTCCGAATTATGCCTCGGCACCATGACTTTTGGTGGCAAAGGCTTCTGGACCGCCATTGGCACCCTCGATCAAAGCGCGGTGGATCAACTAGTTAAAAAATCAGTTGACGGCGGCATTAATTTCATCGATACGGCCAATGTGTATTCGGAAGGTTTATCGGAAGAAATGACCGGAAAAGCCATCCGCAACCTGGGCTTGAACCGCGACGATCTGGTCATTGCGACCAAAGTACGCGGCAAAATGGCAGAAGGTCCCAATGGAAGTGGACTTACCCGCAAACACATTATGCATGAAATTGATGCCAGCTTGACACGTTTGAACCTGGATTACGTCGACTTGTATCAAATTCACGGTTTCGATGCACTCACGCCACTCGAAGAAACCCTGGATACCCTCGATGGACTGGTAAAAAGCGGCAAAGTACGCTACATCGGTTGCAGCAACCTGGCGGCCTGGCAAATCATGAAGTCGGTGGACTATTCCAGCTACCATCGTTTGGCCAAATTCGTTTCCTTGCAGGCCTATTACACTTTGGCTGGTCGCGATTTGGAGCGTGAAGTTATCCCGGTTTTGAAAGACCAAAACCTGGGCCTGATGGTATGGAGCCCGCTAGCTGGTGGTTTATTGAGCGGAAAATACAAACGCAATGGCGAAAACGAAGGCGGCCGCCGCGTAAACTTCGATTTCCCACCTGTTAACAAAGACCGCGTATTTGATGTAGTAGAAGCCCTGGAGCCGATGGCAAAAGAGAAAGGTGTATCCGTAGCACAACTTGCCTTGGCTTGGTTGCTGCATCAATCGGCCGTAACGACCGTCATCATCGGTGCCAACACACCCGAACAGCTGGAGGATAACCTAAACTCAACAAAAGTAAGCTTCACACCGGCCGAACTCGAACAAATGGATGCCGTAAGCAAACTGCCCGCCGAATATCCAGGCTGGATGCTCGAACGCCAGGGTGCCGATCGCGTACGGTAAAAGATACGGTACGGTTCTAAAACACTTCCACCCAATTTCGAAATTCGGTGTTCGGTGTTCGATATTCGGTGTTCAATTTTTAAACTTGTTGCGGTGGGATCTAAAAAACGGCATGAAACACTCGTTTTTCGCGCCATTTATCCCACCATAACGAGTTTTCAGCAATGCTCCCGACCTCGTAGAGGTCGAATATTTGTAGAACCCCAAATCCAACACCCAACCCTCCCGACTTCGGAGAAGTCGTGCATTTGTAGCATTTGTAACAATCCATATCCATTAAAATAACCACCGTTAGCCAGCAAGTTTTTAAAACAAACGGCATCTCAAAAGGCAAAAATCCATCTTTATGAGAATCGCGATCCTCTTGTCCTGCCTGTTTTTGGCTCAATGCAGCGCCAATGCCCAATACAACACCCTTTGGATACCAGACACCCTGTCCGGCACCAACTTCAACCTAGTTTTGAAAGACACCTTTGCCCAATTGCGTTCGGGCAACCAAACCATTACCGCCGGGGTAAACGGCGCTTTCTGGGGTCCTACCCTGTTTATCAACAAAGGGGATGAAGTACACATGAACGTGTACAACAAAACAAACGATTCGACCACCATACACTGGCATGGATTCCACTTGCCGGCAGTCATGGATGGCGGACCGCACCAGGTTATTCCGCCGGGCACCCTTTGGCAGCCATTTTGGAAAATTACCAACCAGGCAGCAACCTACTGGTACCACCCGCACTTGCACGAAATGACCCAGGAGCACATGACCAAAGGCCTGGGGGGATTCATCATCGTGCGCGATGCCGAAGAAGCGGCCTTGCCCTTGCCCCGTACGTATGGGATCGACGATATTCCATTGAGTTTAACCAGCCGTCGCTACACAACCGGCAACCAGTTTGTGTACACCAATACAGCATATGGCGATTATATGCTGACCAATGGAACGCCCAATGCACAAGTAAGTTTGCCCAAGCAAGTAGTACGCCTCCGCATCCTCAATGCCGAAACCGAACGCGCGTACAACTTGGGTTTTAGCGACAACCGCACCTTTTATGTAATTGGCAATGATGGAGGTTTGCTCAATGCGCCCGTTGGTGTAACCCGCCTGAAATTGGGTGTAGGCGAGCGCGCAGAGATCCTCGTAGATTTGACCAGCGTCACCGTTGGTTCCAGTTTTGATTTAAAAGCCTACAATTCGGGCCAGGCATTTGGGTTTCCGGGTGGGGAGCCCGGCACATCCGGCCAATTCGGCAGCCTGCTCAACAACAAAGATTTCACCGTACTGCACATCAACGTCGCAGCCACAACGGCAAACCCAATCACCGCAGTACCAACAACGTTGGTCAACAACACCTACCTGACCGCAGCCGATGCAACTGTAAGCCGCACCCTCACCATCAATGGCGGCCAACCTGCTGGCAATCCATTCGTGTTTGACAATAAAATATTTAATTTTAATACGATTAATAAAACAGTGGATGTCAACACCACCGAAAAATGGACGATCACCAACACCAATATTTTCAGCCATTCTTTCCACATCCACGACGTACAATTTAAAATCATTTCCCGCAGCACCGGTGCGGTAGGCCAATACGAATCGGGCTGGAAAGACGTGTTTTACATCGCCATCAACGAATCTGTGACGTTTGTAGCGCGTTTCGCCGATTACGCCGACCCGATCCATCCGTTTATGTACCACTGTCACTTTGGCAACCACGAAGACGAAGGCATGATGGGGCAGTTTGTGGTAAAAGGCACCACCAGCACCCATGATGTGGCCAATCCGCTGACTTACAATGTATTCCCGAATCCGGCGGATGATCGCTTGTATGTACAATTGGCCGATCCCAATGCAGCGGTGTATTATGTGACCATTTTCAATACCAATGGAAAAGCCGTGATGATGTTGCCGCAACCGCAAATCCAGCAAGGCATTGACATTACCTCCTTACCGCGTGGTGCCTATTCCATACAAGTCATGGAAAAAGAAACCAAAGCGATCAGCACGAAGAAATTCGTCAAAGTATAGAAGATTGAGGGTTTAATTATACATTTTCAAGGCTGCTTCGTTTGGTGGGACAAATGAGGCGGCCTTTTTTAAATGCTTTAGGCGTTTGGTTTATTTGAATAAATCCTGCAATTTTACCTTTTAAAACGGTGACAAATTAAACATTCGAATATGGAACTGGTCGTTTATATTAATGATGAAAAGGATTTTTCTGTGTTGGAACCATTGCTGAGCAGGATGAAACTTCGTTTTGAACGCAAAAACAATGTAAACGCAATCAATGAATCGTCTGCTACACAGGAGAAGGTTGAATCGGCGCGTGCTCAATTGCTACAAATGTTAAAGGAGGGAGTTGATGTATCTTCTTATGGGGATCCGGTTGCTTGGCAAAAAGAGACGAGACAAGGTCACTGAATCAGTCAAAAAAAATGACATTGGATGATTCAATTCTAGCAGCAACGGCATTAATTTATAATTTAGATTTGTACACGCATAATGCGTCTGATTTTGAAAGTATTCAACATTACCCCGATATTCATTTAGGCGAGTAACATAATTTCAAGGTAACCACGGCAAATTTGCATCGGCCGCAGCAACACGCTCGATCCCCGTCTTTTCTACCCATTCAGCCATAGTGGGCAGGCTGGAAAAAAAATTATATCGGGCTTGATAGCCAAGGCCTTGCACGATCGCTGTAGTATCCAAAACCCCATCCCGTGTCAAATACCGAATTGCTTGTTGCGTCAGTCTAGAGTGCATGCCGATCGTTTCAAAAAAACGCGCCAATAGAAGCAACGGCGCTATGGGCAAGGCTTTTACCTGCCATTCGCCGCCGCGCAACATGGTGTGCAATTGTATCAAAACGTTGCGAAGCAAATAAGGATCGGCATCCGCAACATTGAAAATACGGCTCCCCTCTTCGGATTTATCTAAACTGAGCGCAATAGCATCCACTAAATTTTGCACATGCGTCATGGAAATCTGAACGTTCAAATCGCCTGGAGCGACAATTTTTCCATTTTTCCCAAAATTTAACAGCCGCGGCAAAATGACACGGTCGCCCGTGCCGTAAATAGCGCGTGGACGTAAAATAGTAAGGTAGCGCTTTTCTATATCATTGATTTTCAGCAATTCCAACTCTGCCAACCGTTTGGTTTTACCATAAAGGCTTAATTTATCAAGCGGAATCTCATCCTGTTCCCGGTGCATCGGCTTGTGGTCGTCATAGACCGAAGCGGAAGAAATTTGGATGAAATGCGGACAATCAGCCGCCTCAAACAAGCGCCTGGAACCCAGCACATTGGCCGCATATAAATCTTGATATTGCGCTTTATCGGTCGCCAAACCAGCCACATGAACACAGGCATCACCCGACCAGCGTGGCATGTTTTCGGCAATATCAGCACGGATATAGCCGCTCAAAAATGGTTGCATGGCCTTCGGCGGCTCCGCTTGCCGTGCAACCACCGTAACTTGATGCGCTTGCGCAAAATGCCGCAAAACGTGTGCGCCGACAAAACCTGTTGCGCCGGTAAGCAGTATTTTCATATCAATTCGGTTCTTAAACGCACTTTGTCAATTTTGTTTTGCCGCCCTTTGCGCGGCAATTTTTTAAAAAGAATCACATCGGGTAAGGCTTCTTTGTCAATGGCCAAACGACCTTGGGTCATTTGTTTTTCTACATCAGCAATTTTGAGGGGGTGGTTTTCTTCTTTTTCGACGATTAAAAACACTTTTTCATCCTGCGCTTTTTCGTCAAAAACACCCACCAAAGCTGCATCCACCACGCCTTTTATTTTGTTGATCGTCGGTTCATACAGTGCAGGGTAAATATTAAAATGCCTTCGAATAATCATATCCTTTTTGCGCCCAATCAAAGTCAAACTCCCGTCGGCGTTCAATTTCCCGGAATCCCCTGTGGCGTGCCAATCTTCGCGCAAAGGCATTTTGTAGTAACCCAGAAATAACTGTGGACTGTTCAGTAAAATCTCGGCATCATCGGCTATCTGCAAGCGAACATTCGGCAAAGGGTAACCCAACCAATCGCCAGCGTCTTGGCGTTGCATTTTTTCCCGTCCATCGGCCATCGTGACCAGCAAGTTTTCCGTCATGCCATACAAAGCGGTGAGGCGACAATCAGGTGGCAAAAGTGGTTCAATTTTGCTCAAAAAAGCAGCATGCACAGGGGCGGAACCAAACAAAATATGCCTCAAGTGTTCCCCTAAAAAAGCCGGTTTTTCGCTTGTCTCGGCCTTGTTTTTAGTAATCTCTTGCATCAAAGGCAAATAATCGCAAGGGGGATTAAAAAGCGTTGTGATGCTATTTTTTTGAATAAATGCCAATTTTTCCGACGCCGCCGCTTTGTTGTCCCAAAGATAAATGGTGATTTCAGCATTGACCCCAATCAGCAAATAATGGGGCAAATGCGTGGCTAAACGTTGTAGTGCATTCTTTTGCTCGGATTTGGGTTCCAGGGATAATATATTCGTCAGGATTTTAATACTTTCAGACAAACTTGCCAACGAATGTACCACTCCTTTCGGCGCTGCTAAAGTACCGGAAGTATAGGTAATGAGAAAGGGCAAATCCAGATCAGTTGGTGTAAAAGGTGGTATATCAACCGGCGTTTCGCGCATTTTTTGGAGGTTCAGATGCCTCCGCACAATCGGCAACCATCTTCCGACACCGACCAAACGCAGCCCTTTTCGCATAGGCAAATAAATACCGTTCGGGTTTTTCAAAAAATAAAGCCATCGCAAAACAGGATGTTCTTGCAAC
>JBBAVI010000126.1:0-15554 GCA_040397785.1 Saprospiraceae bacterium
TGAATGATGAATGATGAATGATGAATGATGAATGATGAATGATGAATGATGAAAACCTAATCAAATTGCAGCACGATTTATTAAAAAACACACAAATCGTAAATACTTTTTTAGAGAAATCAACCTTGAAACAACATATTCATCATTCATCATTCATCATTAATCATTAATAACTAATCCGCTCCATGCATCATTTTCCGCAAGGGGAACGAGAGTCCAAACAAAATAAGCCCTGCTACCCCCGACATCCCCAGGAAGATGATGAAGAATTGATACAGGTCTTTGATTGGGCTACCCAAGAACTTGGGATATTGGGTAGGAATTTCTTTTGCTTCGGTCATTTGCGCTTGCTCGGGCGTCATTTGAACCGTACCTTCTAAAATGCCGCGGTAGGTCGTGGCATCAATGCCATTGTCCATGGCTTTTTTGTACTCGCTGCCAGCAGGTGGATACAGGCCGCTCAACTGACCGGCTGCTTTATTAGCCACCGAATTCGCCAAAAACCATACACCAAACAAGAGGGAAACGAAGCGCATGGGCGCCAATTTGGATACCAACGATAAACCAATGGGCGATAAACACAATTCACCAATGGTATGGATCACATACAACGCGATCAACCAGAACATGCTTACTTTTGAATCGAGTCCAAGTCCTTTAACACCAATCGCGATGACCGCGTAACCCAGGGCCAGGATGACCAGACCCAGGGCCTGTTTTACCAAAGAATTGGGTTCTGATTTGCGTTTCGCAAGGGCTACCCAGATTGCAGCGGTGAGTGGTGCCAATAATACTACAGCCACCGCATTGACCGATTGGAAATAACTGGCCGGGATCATCACCCCAAAGAGACTCCGGTTTGTTTGCTCTTCCGCAAAAAAGGTGAGCGACGCACCCGCCTGCTCAAAAGCCGCCCAGAAAAAGATCACGAAAAATGCGGAAACATATACTACTAAAATCCGATCCCGCTCAATTTTGGTGAGCGAACTATCTGTGATAATCATGGTCATCATAGAAATGGTGGCCGAATAAATCAGTGCGCCAATCCAGTCGAAACTTAGTACTGAGAAGAATAAGAAGAATAAACCCACCAACATGCCGCCGCCCAACAACAATTGTTTGGCACCAAGGCCTGCAGATTCATTGCCATCATCTGATTTAATAGACGTGTTGGGTTTTGCACCAATTGGACTGCCATCTGGGGCGATTACGTAACGATCCTTTTGGGTTTGGAACAAAATGGTGCCCAGGATCATCCCGATACCGGCCGATAAGAAGCCCCATTTGAAATCGGCTGGATTACCGGTATCCCCAACAAATCCGCATACCAAGGGGGCAATAAACGCACCCAGGTTGATACCCATATAAAAAATGGTGTAGGCAGCATCCCGGCGTTTGTCGCCTTCCGTGTACATCTGCCCAATCATGGACGAAATATTGGGCTTAAAAAAGCCATTACCCACGATTAAAAACACCAAACCAGTCCACAATAAACTGCTCGCAACCTCCACATTTTGGTACATAGAAGCGCTGCCAAACATCAAAAACTGACCAACAGCCATCAACATACCGCCTGCTACAATAGATTTGCGGTTGCCCCAGTAACGGTCGGCCACATAACCACCAATAAGCGGTGTGAGGTAAACCAAACCCGTGTAACTACCGTAAATGGAAGAGGCCGTCTCTTTGGAAAAAAGCAAGGCCTTCATCATGTACAATGTAAAAATGGCACGCATGCCGTAATAACTGAAGCGTTCCCACATTTCTGTAAAGAAAAGTAGTGCAAGTCCGCGGGGATGGCCCCAAATTTCTTTGTTCTGTTGTTGCATACTTGTTTATTGTCTTGACCTTGATTTGAAATTTTCGTTTTAATGAGGGCAAAAGAACGGAATAATGTACCAATATTAACCCCCTGGACTATTTTTTCAACCGAAATAATATCAAACATCCCTCGATGCTGTGGTTTAAAATAGCACATAAGCGTGTGCAAGGATGCACATTTTGCCCGATATGGCGCTATCTTTGCCCGTATTTTGCAAAACTATCACCGCTTTGCTTTTTTTAACATTTCCCAGAAAAACGACTAACCGAATTTATGCGCATCGCCTTTTACATTTCCGTACTCTCCGCCGCAGCCTTGTTTTCCTGCAATTCAGGTACTGTGCAGCAACATGATGCTGCCCGCCTGCCTGACCAAGCAGTTTCTGACACCAGTAGCACTGCGTCTACCCAACGCATCAACCTCTGGAAAGACCATGGTTGCGAACTGATCACGGATGCCGAGTTGGTTCAACTCTTTGGTATCAATTCCAAAGAGGATGTTTTAAACTCCCGTACACTTCCCGACCAGGCCTTCTGCCTACGCACCTGGAACAAACCCGATTGGCGCGAACGCGAAAGTAACAATGAAAAAGAAGGCGCACAATGGTACGACCCACAAAATCGCTTGGTCGTGCAAGTATTTGGATACCTTACCAACGAACAGAGCAAATTGCAGTTGGCACAGTTGCGGCGCGACCGCCGGAATACGTACGAAGAAGATGTGCAAAGCCTGGGCGACGAGGCGCTGTGGAGCACCAATACCGAAACCCTCTTGGTGCGCAAGGGACACCTGGTTTTGAGCATTGCCCTGAATGCCGTGGATACCCCCCACGACAACCTATCTAAAGCCAAGGATTTGGCCGCAATTGCGCTTAAAAAGATGTAATTGCCTTTTTAAAGCACCCTCTCCAATGTCAAAACTACCTGCGCACCGTGTACACTTCCGAACAACAACGCACCTTTTTTGAGCAATCCAAACAGTTGCTCCAACCCGCCAATGGGCTTCCTTTCACTAAAGATGCTTTTGCGCTGGCTACCCTGCTGCGGCAATTGATTCGTTTTCATGAATGGCGTTACTCTGTGCAAAATGATCCTGTGATCAGCGATTTCGAATACGACCAGTTGTACAAACAGTTGGAGGCCGTAGAAAACCAGTTTCCAGAAACCCACACAGCGGATTCGCCCACGCGCCGGGTTTCGCCCGATTTGACCGAAAGTTTCAACTTAGTGGCCCACCTGACACCCATGCTGTCCTTGGGCAATTCATACAATGCGGATGATCTGAACGATTTTGACGAACAGATAAAAAAACTGTGCAACCTGCCCAAAGATGCCGCGATTGCCTATTGTGTGGAGCCAAAATATGACGGCGGAACCATTGCCCTGGTGTATGAAAATGATCAACTTACCCGCGGCGCTACCCGCGGCAACGGTGAAATGGGGGATGAAATTACGGCCAACATGCGCACCTTGCGCTCAATCCCCTTACAAGCAGCATTTGCCTCCCGAGGCATTGCAAAGGCCGAATTGCGCGGAGAAGCATTAATACGAAAGGAAAATTTTGATAAAATTAATAAAAAACGGCAGGCAGCGGGAGAAAGCCTGTTTGCAAATCCACGCAATGCCGCCACCGGTGCCCTGCGTATGAAGGATCCCAAAGAATCCGCAGCCCGCGGTTTGGAGGCCTTTATTTACCAATTGGGCTATGCAACGGATGCGGCAGGCAACAGTGTGTTGCAAAACTTTCAAAGCCACGATGAAAGTATCCACCTGTTGGAATCGCTGGGGTTTAAAACACCTTTAGCCAAAACAGGCGTTACCCAACACTTGCCAGCCACCAAAACCTGTTCCAATATTCAGGAAGTCATCGATTTTTGCCTGGCCTGGCAAGACTACCGCGATGAATATCCCTACGAACTGGATGGGATGGTAGTAAAAGTAAATTTACTTGAATTGCAGGCCATGTGTGGCTATACTTCGCACCATCCGCGTTGGGCCATTGCCTTCAAATTCAAAGCACGACAAGCCACCACCCGTCTGCGGGATGTTGAGTTTCAAGTGGGTAAATCAGGTGCTGTCACGCCTGTAGCAAAACTGGAGCCAGTAGCCCTTGCAGGCGTAACCGTTTCAAATGTGAGCCTGCACAACGAAGAATTTATCCGCACAAAAGATATTCGCATTGGCGATCAGGTCCTGGTAGAACGCGCGGGAGACGTGATTCCGTATATTGTAAAATCGCTCGGCGAACTCCGGGACGGCACCGAACAACCCGTTGTTTATCCCAAAAACTGTCCGGTTTGCCATACCCCACTCATCAAACCGGAAGAGGAAGCAATCTGGCGCTGTGAAAATGCTGAATGCGAAGCCCAAGTGGTACAACGCATGATTTTTCATACCTCCAAGCATGCGATGGATATTGAAGGACTCGGAGAAAGCACCATTGAAAAATTTTATAAACTCGGTTGGTTGCACTCTATTGCCGACCTGTATCGCCTTGATTATGAAGCCATTGCAAAACTGGAAGGCTTTGGTGAAAAATCGGCAAATAACATGCGCAGCGCCCTCGAAAAGGCAAAAGGCAATCCGATATACCGTTTGTTGCACAGTTTGAGTATTCTTCACCTCGGACAAAAAGGGTCTAAATTGTTAGCGGCCGAAATCGGGCATGTTCTGGAACTAAAAGACTGGGATTTGGAGCGCTATCAGGAAATAAAAGACGTTGGTCCTGTGCTGGCGCGCAATGTGTACCACTTCTTTCACACCGACCATAACATCGCCCTGCTGCAAACGATGGAGCAACTCGGTGTAAACCTGACGCAAACGGAAGACGATAAAAAGCCAGAAAATGCCATTGACGGACCACTTTCGGGCAAAAGTATCTTGTTTACAGGTACGCTCACTACATGCACACGCGAGCAAGCGGAGGCGCGTGCCGCCGCAGCGGGTGCGAACCTGGCCAGCAGCGTCAGCAAAAACCTACATATCTTGGTGGCAGGCGAAAAAGCGGGCTCTAAACTGAAAAAAGCGCAGGCCTTGGGAACCGTGGAGATTTGGACCGAAACCGAGTTTTTGCAACAGATAAGTGATTCAGAGCCCGCAGAGGAAGTCCAATAACCGGCCTAACCCTTCTTAAAAGCCAAAATTGCTGCCTTTGTAAAATCCGACAATGCCAGGCGACCACTAATGCCCGCACGCTCATACAACAGTGCGTCCCAGTGTTCTGTGCCTTGCCAAAAAACCCGTTTCAATTCAGCCAAAGCCTCCGCACTATACCCACAAAGCAGCCCAATGAAGTGTGTAATGTACGCGTCTAATTGTTCCACACTGTCGAAAGACTCCTGAAACAGACCCTTTTCTTTGGCCCAGGTAGCAGTTTGCCACTCCGTAGGGGCAAGCGCCATTTGGCTAAAAGCAGCCAACCCTACTTTGCGTTCTACCGCAGGCCCAATGACAAACGGACCAAAACCAACCGCCAGTTCGCTCAGCCGCACCGAAGCATACACAGACGCCAAACAATAATCGGTTGCGGCCGCCAATCCAACCCCGCCGCCTACCGCCTTTCCGTGTATCCGGCCCACAATGATTTTCGGACAAGTACGCATCGCGTTGATCACATTTCCAAAACCGGCAAAAAAATGCCGCCCTGTTTCAAAATCGGCAATGGAAGCCAATTCGTCAAAACTGGCGCCCGCGCAAAAAGTTTTATGCTCTGCGCTTTGCAGCAACACCACTTTGACGGTCGAATTTTCCCCAACTTCCTCAAAAGCAGCGGTCAAATCAGCCAATAATTTACCGGGTAAACTATTGTGGTTGGGGTGAAAAAAAGTAACCGTGGCCAATCCTTCGGCCGAAACGGCGGTTTGTACGTAACCTTGTTGTGTAATATCCATGCTAAATGTGCGAAACCCTTGAAAATCATTGATTGATGCAGCAAAATTACGATTCCAGCTTTGCTAATTCGCAATAAAAATATACCTTTGCACCCGCTTTTAACAAAAGTTCACATTTTTTTCACAACAGACTGATAATGAGACATTACGAAGTCACCTTTATCGTAGATCCGGTGCTGTCGGGCGATGAAGTTAAATCGACAGCAGAAAACATCCAGGCAGAATTAGAAAGTTATGGCGCTACCGTCATTGCTGTGGATGAAGTTGGCCTCCGCCAGTTGGCCTATAGTATCAACCGCCGCTCCTCTGGCTTTTACTATTGCATCGAGTTTGCGTGCGTAGTAGCCGATTTCATGGGCAAGTTTGAGTTGAACCTGAAACGTAACGAGCGTTTGCTTCGTTTCCTCACGGTAAAACTCGACAAATACGGCGTTAAATACAACGACGATAAGCGCAATGGTCGCATCGGCAAACGCAAAAAAGCAACAGACGGTGAAACAACACCTGCTGTAGCCGAAGCAACGCCTGCTGCACCACCCGCTCCAGTTGTAGTCGATCTCGACGCTTAAACCAACGGCAACCGGTTTAGTTTATCTAACCGTTTTCACCAACCTTCACCATCCACTTTTCAACAATATCCTTTACAATGGCTGCTTCAAGAGAAGATGTAAAGTTTCTTAGCAACCCGAAAATCGGGCTGAAACACAAAAAATATTGCCGTTTTCGCAAATTTGGTATCAAATACATTGATTACAAAGATTCCGACTTTTTGCTCCAATTCATCAACGAACAAGGCAAATTGCTGCCACGCCGTATCACCGGCAACAGCCTCAAATACCAACGCCGTGTAGCGACCGCTGTAAAACGCGCCCGTCACCTCGGTATGTTGCCGTTTATCGCCGACTTGATGAAATAAATCAATTAACCCCAAGTTCCACCTTTATTCATCACTCAACAATTCGCAACAGCAATGGAAATCATTCTGCTCGATCATATCGAAAAGGTAGGCGCCAAACATGATGTCGTCAAAGTAAAAGACGGCTACGGCCGCAACTACCTGATCCCCAGAGGCCTGGCTATCGTAGCCAATAAAACCAACATGGCGCGTCTGGATGGATTGAAAAAACAAGGCGCTAAAAAAGAAGCGGTTATTATCGCTGCTTTCAACGTACTCGCCGATAAAATGAAGGGCTTTAGCCTGCGTATCCATGCAAAAGCAGGAGAAAGCGGTCGCCTTTTTGGTTCTGTAAGTGCTCAAAATGTTGCTACTGCATTGAAAGAGCAATTGGGTATTGATGCCGACAAACGCATCATCGAAATGCCAGAAGAAGTAAAAGACCTGGGTACCTACACAGCAATGGTAAAATTCCACCCGGCCGTTATTGTGAGTATCCTGTTTGATGTAGTGCCAGAAGCATAATTCATTTGTTTCTATCGCATTTTTAAAGCAAAATCGGCTCAAGGGTCGGTTTTGCTTTTTTATTTCCCCCCCAAAAGCAAACATTTTCCTAATGCCCCCTACCGCACCTACTAGCACCCGTATCTTTGTTACTTATTGTAAAATAATATGACCAACACCATCGTCAGAAGGGTAATGCTGCTCGGAGCACTTTCCATCCTGAGCCTGCTCACCGTACAAACTTACTGGGTACTCCGCACCTGGGATTTGCAGGAAAGAGAATTCAACCGCAAAGTGAACCAGGCACTGCTCGATGCCGCAAATGGCCTTGCAGTGCTCAATGAATTCACCCTACAAAAACAAAAATTGGTCGAACAGTTATCTTCTAATTATTGGGTAGTAAACGTAGATAACCCCTTTGAAGCCGACATACTAGAGTTTTACCTCAATAAAGCCTTTGAAGTACAAGGCCTTAAAGAAGATTATCAATACGGTATTTTCGACTGCACCAGCGATCAAATGGTGAAAGGTAAAATGGTTAAATATGCCAACAAAACAGTGAGTGAAGGAGAATCATCTTTACCCCGGCATAGCGGCAGTGAGTTTAATCACTACTTCGGAGTACAGTTCCCGGGTATGGAAGCCAATATCCTGAGTAATATGTGGTGGGTCGTGGTATTTTCCGTGCTTATGCTCACGACGGTTGCGTTTTTTACTTATTCCATGTTTATTATTTTGCGCCAAAAGCAACTCTCTGAGTTACAACGCGACTTTATCAATAACATGACCCATGAGTTTAAAACGCCTATTTCTACCATCAATATCTCTACAGATGTTTTCCTGCAAAACGAATCCATCAAACAAGATCCGCGCCTCAACCGATATGCCGGTATCATTAAAGAACAGGTACTACGCCTCAACACCCAGGTGGAAAAAGTATTACAACTGGCCAAAATAGAACGCAATAACATCGATCTAAACCTGGAAGAGGTTAATCTACAGGAATTAGTTCAAAATATTTCCGCCTCCATGTCGCTAAAAGTAGATGAGAAACAGGGCGTTTTCAACCTCGACTTACAAGCTGAAAACGCAATCATTCGCGCAGATCGGATGCACCTGACCAACATACTACACAATTTGGTGGATAATGCGGTAAAGTATTCTCGAGAAAAACCTGAAATCGCAATCAAATTACACCAGGAAGGCAAAGAACTTGTATTAACAGTATCCGACAACGGCATTGGCATTCCAAAAGAGCATCAAAAGCGGGTATTTGACAAGTTTTACCGGGTGCCGACGGGCAATGTGCACAATATCAAAGGATTTGGACTGGGCCTATTTTATGTAAAAACCATGTGTACGGCGCATCGCTGGAAACTGCGACTGGAAAGTGAACTCGGAGCAGGTACTAAAATTGAAATCAAGATGCCCATTAAAAAAGCGGCCCGAACTTAGTGTTCGAGCCGCTTTTCGGAACTATTAATTATTGCAGGTTATTTTAACTATCGCACTGGAGCCGCCGTCTGTGTAGCCGGTGCATCCACAGGTTGTACCTTTGGAGCAGGCTCGTTCAGACCTGTAGCCGGTGCATCCATGTGGCCACCTAAAATAGGCGCAATCACCAAACCTACCAGACAGGTCAATTTGATCAGGATGTTCATAGACGGACCAGAAGTGTCTTTAAATGGATCACCAACCGTGTCACCTGTTACAGCAGCTTTATGGGGTTCAGAACCCTTGTAATAGGTCTGTCCGTTAATTTCAACACCTTTTTCAAAGGATTTCTTGGCATTATCCCATGCACCACCGGCGTTTGATTGAAACAAAGCCCACATTACACCGCTTACGGTAACACCTGCCATATAACCACCCAGTGCTTCTGGACCCATCAGGAAACCCACCACAATTGGCGTAATAATCGTGATCAAACCAGGCGGCATCATTTCGCGCAAAGCCGCTTTGGTAGAAATTTCTACACATTTACCATATTCCGCTTTACCCGTTCCTTCCAACAAACCTGGAATTTCGCGGAATTGACGACGCACTTCTTCTACCATATCCATGGCAGCGCGTCCTACACTTTGCATCGCAAGCGCAGAAAATACAACCGGAATCATGGCACCTAAAAACAAAGCCGCCAATACATCGGCTTTAAAGATATTAATACCTTCAATGCCCGTGAAATCTACATACGCCGCAAACAAACCCAAGGCCGTCAACGCCGCAGATGCGATCGCAAAACCTTTACCGATTGCCGCCGTTGTGTTACCAACAGAGTCCAATATATCGGTGCGCTCCCGTACTTCTTTGGGCAATTCGCTCATTTCAGCAATACCACCTGCATTATCGGCAATAGGACCAAATGCGTCAATTGCTAATTGCATTGCAGTCGTTGCCATCATTGCAGAAGCCGCAATGGCCACACCATAAAAACCAGCGAGGGTGTATGTGCCCCAAATTGCAGCAGAGAACATGACGATTGGCATCCAGGTAGACATCATACCTGTGGCCAAGCCAGCAATTACGTTTGTACCGTGGCCCGTAGCAGATTGGCGAACAATGGCCATTACCGGCTTTTTACCCAGTCCCGTGTAGTATTCGGTAATCGCCGAAATTAATGCACCTACAACGAGGCCCACTACTACCGCGAAAAACACATTTGTATTGGAAACAATCACCGAGCCGCGACCAAAGAAATTCATGGTCATCTGTGCAGGCAACATCCAATGAATAATCGGGTAACAAGCGATACCCGTAATGATAATGCTTGCCCAGTTGCCGCGGTTCAACGCATTTTGAACAATGCTTGCGCTCAATTCAGCCGTTTGGCTTACGCGCACCAGCAACATCCCAACAATAGAGAACAAAATACCCAAGCCTGCAATCATCATTGGCAACAAGATCGGACCAATGCCGCCAAATGCGTCGTCGATACCACCACTATCGCGAATAACAGAGTTGCCCAATACCATGGCAGCCAATACCGTTGCAACATAAGAACCGAACAAATCGGCACCCATACCAGCAACGTCGCCCACGTTATCGCCTACGTTATCGGCAATGGTTGCAGGGTTACGTGGATCATCTTCTGGAATACCAGCTTCCACTTTTCCCACAAGGTCAGCACCAACGTCGGCTGCTTTTGTATAAATACCGCCACCTACACGGGCAAACAATGCAATCGATTCAGCGCCCAGCGAGAAACCCGCCAATACCTCCAACACGCGCGACATCACAATATGTCCATCACGACCATAAATGCCGTTCATGAAATACATATAAAAAGCAACAAACAGGACACTCAACCCAATTACAGCCAATCCTGCAACACCAAGTCCCATAACAGAACCGCCATTGAAAGAAACTTTGAGTGCCTGGGCCAAACTTGTGCGCGCCGCTTGCGTGGTACGTACATTGGCTTTGGTTGCGATACGCATACCGATGAAGCCTGCTGTAATGGAGAAAACAGCGCCAATCACGAAAGCGACAACAATAAGTGGGTGACTGGTCGTTACTTGTGTACTCAACCAGCCTAAAAGTATGCTGGCAATAAGCACATAGATGGCTAGAACGCGGTATTCCGCTTTAAGGAAAGACATGGCACCATCAGCAATATTGGCGGCAATGCCGCTCATTTTTTCGTCGCCGGCATCTTGCTTAACCACCCATTGCTGGAGGATAAACATATAAACCAGACCCACGACACCGAAAAATGGAATTAAGTAAAGCAAAGAACTCATCCGGAATCTTTGTTTTGATGTGAAAAATTGTTGGAAATTCGTTTTGTTGAACGTCTTGCTTACTCAGACAGCCTCCAAAAACACTACCTGAAAAGTTTAAAACGGGGGCAAAACTAAACAAAATTTGCAAGCTATTCATTGTTCACAAAAGCATCTACTATTTTTCCAACAATCAGATGGTATTTGCCGCCAACAAGCCTTCCAAAAAATGCTCGTCGATTCCAAATCCCGATTTTAAGGCTGCCACCTTTGCCAATGCTTGTGACGCCTGCGCTTTCAAACGCACATCCGCCACCGCTGTGATCATTACATTTTTTGCAGTGTGCTCGGTTGAAATGAATTCAAAAACATTCGTTTTATAACCTTCCGATTCCAACAATAAAGCGCGGATACCATCTGTGACAATCTCGGCTTGTCGTTCTTCCAGGATACCAAAACGAACCAGAGGAGCCAATTCATTGCGGGTGTGCATGGCCTTCCGAATTTGTTTGTGGCAACAAGGCGCTACCACAATGGCTTTGGCCTGCCCTAATATACCTTTTGCCAAGGCCAAATCGGTTGCTGTATCGCAGGCATGCAAAGCAATCAGCATATCAAGCCGTTGGGGATGGTACTTGTTAATATCTTGCGCCAGGAAGTCTAAATGGGTAAATCCTGCTTCCTCTGCAAGGTTATTGCAAAAATCTACGAGATTTTGCCGCAACTCGATGCCTGTAATATGGGGGGTGAGGCCCAATTTATTGCTTAAAAAATCGTACAATGCAAAGGTCAGGTATCCCTTTCCAGACCCCATATCCGCAATGTGAAGGTCTGTTGGTAATGCATCTGTTTTAATTACAGATGCAATAATTTCGAGAAATTTATTGATTTGCTTCCATTTATCCTGGGAAGCCGCCAGCACTTCTCCTTTTGTGCTGGTTATACCAAGTCGATGCAGCCAAGGTGCGGCAGGGTCTAACAGGCGTTGCTTGTTCCGATCATGCGTTGTTTCGGCCGGTGCAGCCTGACTTGCTTTTTTAATTTGAATGGAGGCAATACCTTTTTTGTCAAAACCAAGTGAAACATCTTGGGTGGTACTAAAAAAATCAGCATGCAAAAAGGCTTCTCCCAACAATGTTTGAAGGTAACTTAAGCCCATTTCGAGCCCGAAGTTCTTGACTTCATCACGGGTTTTATAACGGGAGGTAAAACTTAGTTGTAACGCCTGCTTAATTTCAACCGGGCGTAGGTACACGTTTTTTAAATCGTCCTGCGCGTTGGCAGTGGGTTTGCTTAACGTACATTTTAAAAAGGCACCTGTTGTAAATGCGGTTTTAAAATAGGTATAAAACTGGGATACGGGTGCTGAATGATTATCTTGTGGCACGTGCTTATTGTTTCGGGCGTGGATTTTGCGGCATTTTGCCTGCCCGGCGGCGCAATTCCTCTTCAATCATGCGTTGCGTATAATCAAGTTCACCTTTGGTACCAAACTGTTTTTGTTGTAAAAGGATCAGCCCTAAAAAGACAATCAGGCTTAATGAACCCAACCCAAAAGCGGCAAAAGCAAGCCAGATAAAATTTAAGACTTTTGCTAAAAAAGCCATCATAATCCATATAGAAGCAGTGCCACCAATCATCATGGCTAATTTTTGTCGGCTTAAAAACTGATCCATACGTTGGTAAGACCGTTCCCGCAACTCCAGCAAATGCTCTATGCCAAAATGACCAGGACCCAGTTCATTGAGCAGACTAAAATCATCATTCCCTGCTTTTTCAAGTCGGTCTAATGCTGATTCGGGCGATTTACGGCGAAATATCATTTTCTAATCATTAAGTATTTGCACCTATAACGCTTCAAGATACCAATAGGTTGGCCAACTTGGGCATTTTTGCCAATATTTACCTGCAAATATCCAGCATTTGTACGGATTAGTCAACATCATCCAGCAAATATGAACGTAAAAAGGCTTCTTGCACCTCAAACTCCCCTTTAGAACAAAACGGCAGTTCCCGCTCAAGGGAACTGCCGTAAAGGTACAAATTATGGCTGCTGCCAGGAATTAGCGCGGAAACAACAGCTCCCGGTACTTCACCAGCGGCCAATATTGATCATCTACAATTCCCTCCAAGTCGTCCACGGCATCGCGAATGATTTCCATTTGCGGCTTGACTTTATTGCAGAGAATATCTGCTTCTTCCCGCAAATCATTTACGTGGTGTGCTTTTTCTAAGGCCTTATGCAATTTGTCCATGCCCTCCTTGATTTCACTGGAATTTTTCAAAATGCGCTTCAACACATCTTTTTGATAGCCAATAGAATCGTCCATATCCAGGGCCTTCATGGCGCCAATGTTATCGGCCAGCTCGGTTTGGTAGCGCAATACTGCTGGCATTACATAAGAATGTACCAACTCAACCAGCGATTTTGCCTCAATATCCAACTTGGTCACATAGCCATGCAGTTGTACCTGATGGAATGCATCCAATTCTACGGCATTCATGATCCCAGATTTGCCATAAAATTCTTGCGCCATTTTTTTACTTAACACATCGAGGGCTTCTGGCGTATTGGTAAAGTTGTTCAAGCCGCGCTCCTTGGCTTCTTCCTTCCATTCGTCGGAATAGTTGTTTCCTTCAAACAGAATTGGTTTCGCCTTCCGAATATAGTTTTTCAATACCATTAGGATAGCCTCACCCTGCTCAGTGCCTTTGCTGGTCAACTTATCCACATCTGCTTTAAATTCAATTAATTGCAAACCCATCATGGTGTTCATTACCGTCATGGGTCCTGCACAGTTTTGGCTCGAACCAACCGCACGAATTTCAAATTTATTGCCCGTAAATGCAAACGGTGAGGTCCGGTTACGGTCGGTATTATCCAACTCCAGGTTGGGCAGTTTTGAAATCAGGTCTATTGCGCGTTTAACAGCCGCATCGTCGGTTTTTTTGCCGTTGGCAATTTGGCCGAGCAACTTGAACATGGCTTCACCAATAAACACAGAAATGATCGCTGGTGGGGCTTCGTTGGCACCAAGACGGTGATCGTTACCTGCATGTGCGATACTTGCGCGCAGAATATCGGCGTATTTGTACACCGCCATCACTGTATTCACAAAGAATGTGAGGAAACTCAGGTTTTTACTTGGTTCTTTCCCAGGGGAAAGGAGGTTCACTCCCGTGTTTGTTCCCATGCTCCAGTTGTTGTGCTTACCGGAGCCGTTAATACCCGCAAATGGTTTTTCGTGCAACAATACCCGCAACTTGTGACGACGTGCCACCCGTTCCATCAGGTCCATCAACAATTGGTTATGGTCTACCGCCACGTTGATTTCTTCAAAAATGGGCGCAACCTCATACTGTGAAGGCGCAACCTCATTGTGACGCGTGCGTACAGGAATGCCCAATTTGTGGCTTTCCGTTTCCAAATCGCGCATGAATGCATAAATTCGCTCAGGAATAGAGCCAAAATAATGATCTTCTAACTGTTGGTGTTTGCTGGCTGGGCGACCCAATAAGGTACGACCGGTCATCGCCAAGTCCGGACGAGCGTTAAACAAAGCCTCATCCACTACAAAATATTCCTGTTCCCAACCCAAGGTCGCAATCACCTTGTTCACATTTGCATCAAATAATTGGCAAACTGGTACGGCGGCACGATCCAGAAAAGATTGTGAACGCAACAAGGGCAGTTTGAAATCCTGCGCCTCTCCACCATAGGTAACAAAAATGGTTGGTACACAAAGGGTTTTACCTTCGCCTACTTCCATAATAAATGCCGGACTACTTGGGTCCCACACCGTGTAACCGCGCGCTTCAAAGGTACTCCGCATACCACCAGAAGGAAAAGAAGAGCCGTCTGGTTCCTGTTGTACCAAAGCACCGCCTGTGAACTCTTCGATTACCCGCCCATCGTGTGTCATGGTAAAAAACGAGTCGTGTTTTTCGGCAGTTTTTCCGGTTAAAGGCTGAAACCAGTGGGCAAAGTGCGTACAACCTTTTTGTTGTGCCCACTCTTTCAAACCATTGGCTATAACATCTGCTAAACCACGGCTCAGTTTTTGGCCACTCTGTACTGCAGCTTTCAAACTCAGATAAGCGTCTTCCGGCAAATGTTTTTTCATGGCATCTTCGCCAAAAACATTTTCACCAAAATAAGAAGCAATGGTATCAAACTCCGCTTCACCTGTTTCGAAAAACAAGGGGTCTGGACGGTTTTCGATGGTGTTTAATGCGTTAAAACGAGTAATGGACATATAATTGAGCGATTGTGTTACAAATGATCAGCATCATGGGGAATGACAACTAAGCATATGCAAGATATTATTTTGCAATATACAAGCACATGCATTTAGAACAACACTCCATAAATCATCTTTTTTTTAGCGAAATCAAGCGAAATCTATTTTAAAAATACGCTTCAACGCCCTATAAAAATGATTGACGGAGCAAAACTAAATGAATTTCAGCGAAAAATACCTTTTATTTAAAAACGAATTCTAAAATCAATTTAATCTTTATAGATATATTAATCTGACCTTTAAACTATTTAAGAAATAAAATAAAGATAAAATACCTAAAAAAAAAATAAAGCAAATAATAAAAGCGTATTTCTCCTGCTTTCGTTCTATTTCATTTTCACCATTTTATTTAAAATTGAGGTGTTTACCATAAAAAAAGCCCCCCTCCTACTATTAGGAGAGAGGCCATCCCAAAAACCGATTT
>JBBAVI010000127.1:0-15547 GCA_040397785.1 Saprospiraceae bacterium
TACTTGTGCTCCCGATTTTTCCGCAAAAGTTGATGTTAACGTTCTGCTGTTTTGGGTGTTATGAGTACAAGTAAATCCTAATAAAGTTAAAGTACAAACTATGGTATCAAGCAAACACTTTTGCACGTGATATTTCATTGCCAAGGTTGTCAACGTCCATTTCGATAACTGAGTAGTATTGTTTTTCACGATGGTCCGGATTTGCTTTTAAATAGATGTTTTGGAGTTAGATTTAATCAAATATATTTTGAGAGGTTTCAAAACATATATAAGGTTTACCAGTCCAATTATATCAAAAGTACACAGGTATTTTTAAAATTTATCAGAAAATTAAGCCCACCCCCTTGCATAATATTACCTAATTAGGTACCTTTGTTGGAAAGATAACCCATGCCGGAAATCGACAGAATTTCAGGGATTCGTATTTGCGTCTTTAGTCGCGATCACCTACCGCCTCATTTTCATGCCTTTTACGGTGAATATGAAGCCCTTGTTACAATCCGAGACGGGTCTGTATTTGCAGGGGAGTTGCCACGTAAAAAAATGCGCGAAATCTTGGCGTATCTTGCTGAAAATCAAAACGATTTGTTAGAAATTTTTTATCAATTGAACCCGACCCTAAGAAAATAGCCCATGACAACACTTCCAAAAATTGTTCGAATTATAAAGATCCAATCCTTCAAAGTAACCTTGCTTTGGAGCAACTTTGAGATACGCCTGTTGGATTTTGGCCCCTTGCTCCAACAATGGGAAACAGAAGGTGACGCCGCTTTTGCTGCACTTCGCGATAAAAAGATCTTTAAATCCGTTGTGCTTTCCGAAAATCATACACTTTGCTGGCCCAATATCACCCAATCATTTACCTACAAAGGCAAAACCCGCACAGAGCCGCTGGAACTGGATGCCCAGGAGTTATATAGGGTCAGTCAATTGGTCAGAAAAGTAGCGCCTTTACAATTGGGTGCCATGCTTCGGCAGGCAAGGAAAAAAGCCGGGCTTACCCAGGCGGATGTTGCCCTCAATAGCGGCACCACCTCCAAGTATATTTCCAGAATAGAACACGATAAGTCGGATATTCAACTCGGTACCTTGCAAAAAATTATTGAATTGGGTATCGGGAAGAAAATGTATATCTCGATTGAAGATGAAGTAGGGGCGGTTATGGCGCAGGAAGAATCTCCGGAAATAAAACGGGTGAAGCAGTAAAGGTGGGGTAGTGCCCATATTTGCCGCAGCAAGAAAGCGTAACATAGCACGAAAAAACAGCCTCAACATGGATTTGTGGATCATCCTCCTTTTTACCCTAGGCTATATAGCAATCACCCTCGAAGATGCACTCAAAACAAACAAAGCAGCCATCGCTTTAATTACCGGGGTATTGTGCTGGACCCTCTATATCTTAGACAGCCCGGAAAAGGAACCCGTCGTGCATGCCCTGGCAGAACACATGGGCGAAATATCCCAAATTCTCTTTTTCCTGCTCGGTGCGATGGTGACCGTCGAATTAATCGATGCCCATGAGGGGTTTGAAATCATCACCGACCGTTTGCGTACCACCCACAAACGGCGCTTGCTTTGGATGGTCTGTGGCATCACTTTTTTCCTTTCGGCCATGCTGGATAACCTGACAACAACCATTGTAATGGTCACCCTTTTGGGAAAATTGATGGCGGACCGCAACGATCGGCTTTTATTTACAGGATTAACGGTACTGGCCGCCAATGCAGGAGGGGCCTGGTCGCCCATGGGGGATGTAACCACCACGATGTTGTGGATTGGTGGACAAATATCAGCGCTGAACATCGTTAAAATGCTTTTTTTGCCCAGTTTAGTGAGTCTTTTAGTGCCAATTCTGTTGGTATTGCCCCGCGTTAAAGGAAAAGTTCAAGTACCCGAGGTCATCGTAGGAAATAGTAGTTCAACGTCCACGCGCGACCGGCAAATTATTTTGTGGGCCGGCTTGATTGTCTTGCTGGGGGTACCGATTTTTAAAACATTTACCCATTTGCCCCCGTTTATGGGTATGTTGCTCGGCTTGGGCCTCATTTGGGTATTGACAGAATACATGCACACCGGAAAATCGGTGGAAGACAAGGCCTTTCATACCGTGGTGTATGCCTTGCGCAAGGTGGATTCTCCGAGCATCCTGTTTTTTCTGGGTATTTTAATCGCAGTGGCCGCCCTTCAAAGTGCGGGCATGTTGGTGCAGGTTGCCAATTGGCTGGAGCACTCGGTGGGGAATGTCAGCATAACGGTATTGCTCATCGGCCTGTTGTCGGCGGTGGTAGACAATGTGCCCTTGGTTGCTGCTGTGCAGGGTATGTACAGCCTGGACCAGTTCCCAACAGATCATTATTTTTGGGAGTTTTTG
This sequence comes from Saprospiraceae bacterium, assembly GCA_040397785.1. Lineage (GTDB taxonomy): Bacteria > Bacteroidota > Bacteroidia > Chitinophagales > Saprospiraceae > M3007. The sequence goes on from JBBAVI010000127.1 coordinate 2,372, forward strand.
GCCTATTGCGCGGGTACAGGCGGCAGTATACTCATCATTGGTTCGGCCGCGGGGGTGGCGGCGATGGGCATGGAACGCATCGAATTTTTCTGGTATTTACGGCGTATTTCGGGGGTAGCCTTGTTGGGGTATTTGGCGGGGGCGCTGGTTTATATGGCCCAATTTGCTTTGTAGGTGTCCTTAATGGGCACCCATCAATTCCACCACAAACGTAGCGCCCGTGGCCCGATTGGTTTGCAGAAATAACTGCCCACCCATCATTTCCACATATTGTTTGGTGAGTTTGAGGCCAATGCCCCAGCCAGATTCGGAGGCCTGTTGGCTGAGTTTAAGGTCATCCTTGGCAATATCCATGGGTAAATCCAAACCGGGACCTTCATCCTCAATGAAAATATGCACTTTATCTTGCATTTTTTTCATTTTAATGCTGATTTTACCCCCCACTGGTGAGTATTTGATGGCATTGGACACCAAATTGCCCAGGATATTGTCCAGTAATATAGGTTCCGCAATGGCCACGGTCGGTTGTTCGTTTGGCTCAATATGGATGCTTATTTTTTTGGCCACGGCCAGCAATTCAAATTGCTCGGCAACTTGCGCGATGGCTGTTTGCACAGGCACATTCGTAAGGCGTTTTTCAATATCAATTTGTTCCTCATTTTGTACTTCCACAATACGCAGCGCCATTTGATGGATGCGTTGGGCTGCCAATTCAATATAACTGGCCTCGGCGTTTTCAGGTTGCCGAATTTTGAGCATGGAGGCATTGATTTGAATGGCATGGAGTGGCGCACGCAAATCATGGGCCATCAGGTTCGTCATGAGGCGTTTAGAGGTGACTATCTGGGCCGTTTTTTGAGCCGCTTCTTTGATTTGTCGATTGGCCTTGCGCAGGCGGTTCCAGAAAAAGGTGATTAATAAAAATACAATAAATAAGAATCCCAGGCCGATGTATAATATAATGTTTTGCAGTTCTGATTTGGCCAGATTTTGTTCGAGTTGGCGGTTTTCTGCTTCTTTTTCTTTGGTTCGAAAGCGGACTTCTTGTTCTTCCAAGGCATTTTTTCGATCTTTTTCATAGGTCTCTAAATCCAACACACGTAATCTTTTTAAGTAAACCAAAGCACTATCGGGTTGATGGATGCGTTCGAACCAGTCTACATAAAACTGAGCATAGTTCATTTCTTCATCTGGAAATGCTACCCGAATTGTTTTTGTTTTTTCGATGGTCGATTTTGCTGCTTGTAATCTGCCAATTTTGAGGTAGGCTACGGCCAAACTGAAAAGGCTGCTTTTTAGCTCAACTAATTTATTCGACTGTTCAAATGCGGCCGAAGCGGCCTCTAATTTTGGAATTGCCTGGTTAACGTTCTCTATCCCAAGGAGTAAACGACCATAATACATTTCCATTAGGGGCAAATTGGATTGATCCTTTTCTTGCCTTACACACCGAATGGCTTCTTCAAAATAATAAGTGGCAGAATCCGACTGGTGTAATTCGGCATAAAGGGAAGCCATATTAGAAAGCTTATCACAAATAGCCAAGTTATTGTTCAGTAATCGCGACGTTGCAATGCTTTCCCGGAGGTATTTAAATGCGAGCGGTGGGTTACTTTCGGAAAAAACGCCAGCCAACAGATTTTGAATCACTTGTCTCCTGTGTAACCACGGCTTTTCGGAATATCGGAGGGTGATTTGAAGGGCTTTTTGCAAATACTCATACGATTTCTGATGCTCGGCATGCATAAAATACAAATCGCCTATGTTGTACAAAGCAGTGGTCCTTTGTGCATCCAGGTTTAATCGGTCTGCCAGTGCATAGGCTTCTTGAATATAGTGCATCGCGACGTTCATATCGACCGTTCGCATCAGATAAGAGTATTCGGTGAGCCTGGTAAAACGGTTGGTATCTTCGGCAGGATGGCTGTCGATTTCCTTTTTCAAGCTATCTATCACAGATTGCTGTGCTTTTACTAGATGTGTGAAAAATAAAAATAAAATTAAAAGTCGATGCATCGCAATATTTCTCTAACAAAGGTTTTTGTAAGTTTTGGACTTAAAAACAGGTCAAAACTATTCCTGAATTACCTGAAATAGATCTTCTCGTTTGCGAATGCCCGTTTTTTGATATAATGATACTACATAATGTCTTACCGTATTGATGCTTACGTGCATGTCATTTGCAATTTCTTTGTAGCGTTTTGCCGCAAGTAAGCCATTGAGCACTTCAATTTCGCGCTTTTTCAGACCAAAACGTAGGGCTACCCGCGAATGCAAATCCAACGTGCCATTCGGTGTGTTTTCAATGTGTCTAAAACGCGTAATTAATTGATTCGCAGATTGTGGGCTCAGGTAGGCATGGCCAGACAAACTTTGTTGAATCGCTTCCAGCAACCGATCAATTGCCTCCCCCTTAATGTAAAAACTATCGGCACCCGCCTTCAAAGCCTGAAATAAAAAGGCTTCTTCGGTATACCCAGTCACCACAATAATTTTTGTTTCCGGGAGCAACAACCTAATTTTAGGCAACTGCACTAAGGCATTTTGTGCCCCCAGCATGATGTCAAGTAAAATAAGATTTGGCGGTTTCCCTAAATCCAGGGCTTCTAAAAAACTGGAGACGGACTCAAATTGTTCGATTTCGGAAAAGCCATTTTCGCGCAACAACTGTGTGAACAATATTTGCGTTAGCGCTTCATCTTCAATCAATACAATCCGGTTGTGAGTCATGTGGGAACGCAGTAAAGTTTTAGTTTAAAAGATGTATATTTATGAAGCGTAAAACTATAAATACTCGTAATTCGTTTGCAAATAAACAACAAATAGGCCATTCATTTAAACAAAACTCATCGGGTTACATCAAAATTAAATCAATCGAACATTTTTATTGACTGTTTTTGAAATGCTACCAAGTTTAATTTGTGATTCGGGTGGTGCCATCTTTGCACCATCGCAACAGCGCGGTCACCAATCTTGGGAGAACTAAAGCTACTATATTTCTTGAGTACGGCGGGTAGGAAAAGTCTTACCCACTTATTTTATGCCTATACCTCAAAGTTGCACCGATTCCTGCACATGCATATGGGCTGTTAAGGTTGCTTTTTCCGGGATCTGATCCATTGCTCGCTCACTGATCGCGGTAATGGACAAGGCCGGATTTACCCCCGGATTGGCTGAAATCATGGAGCCATCGCATACCAACATGTTTTTATATCCAAATACATGATTATGTTGGTCTATCACGCCATCTTCTGCCGTTTTCCCCATCACAGCGCCGCCTAAAATGTGCGCCGTGCCAGGTATGCCTGCCAAAGGTGTCAGCCCAAACGCAACGGCCTTTCCCTTCATAATGACCTCAAATTTGCGGGCCAACTCCATTGCCCTCGGAATAAAAGCAGTTGGCTTTTCATCGCCTACAATCGCCGTACGCATGCCGCCCCACCAACTCCGCGTAAAAGTGACCGTACTGTTGAGCGTTTGCATAAACAACATCACCGACGAACTTTTCGCCCAGTCTTTTACCCGCGCATATTTCCAGTACTGTACTGGATGGGAAATGACCTCCCAGATCATTTTCAAGAGCCTGACCGGAAAATTCGGGCCATCCACAAAAGGCAAAAACGCCATGCGCCAGGCTCCCGAACCCGCACCATACCGACACAATTCCAAATGACTGTGTTCGTCAGTATGCAAAATGGCGCCAATGGCGATGCCTTGCGATTGGTCGGTGGATCCATCCAATTGGGTAACGGCAATCAAACTCTCATTGTTCGTTCGCACCGATTTACCCACCATATCGGACAATCGCGGCAAGGAACCTTTTTTCAGTTTCAACAACAGGCTAACGGTGCCCAGCACGCCACCCGCGAAAATAACGCCTTTGGTTTGTATGGTCGTTTTGGATTTCACAAAACGGGTGGCCATTTGATGAGTTACGCTGTATCCTTCCGAACCATCGGCTGCACCAATCGGGCGCACATCCACGACCTCGTGTTCGGCCAAAATTTCGGCCCCATGTTGTTGCGCGAGGTAGAGGTAGTTTTTATCCAAGGTGTTTTTGGCATTATGTCGACAGCCCGTCATACAGCCTCCACAGAACGTACAACCAGCACGTTCGGGGCCTTTACCGCCGAAATAGGGGTCGGGCTGCACTTTGCCAGGCTCCCCAAAGTAAACAGCAACATGGGTGGCATCCAGGTGGTCTGCCTGGCCAATATCTGCCGCCAAACGCTCCAAAGCATGCTCGCCATCAAAAAAACGCGGGTTTTTTGCAGCACCCAGCATTTGAAGTGCAAGCGGATAATACGCTTTCAGTTCCTGCTGCCAATCGGCCAAACCAGCCCAACTCCCCGAATTGAAAAAGGCTGGTTTCGGTACAGGTAACGTGTTGGCATACACCAGCGAGCCACCGCCCACACCCGTACCCGATACGATGCCAACATGTCGGAAAATGGTGATTTTCATGATGCCATACCACCTAAAAGTGGGCAACCACAACCACTTGGAGAGTGTCCAATTGGTTTTAGGAAAATCGGTAGCCTGGTACCATTTGCCTTTTTCGATAACCAGCACTTTGTAGCCTTTTTCCGAAAGCCGTAGGGCACTGACCGAGCCGCCGAAACCGCTGCCTATGATGATGTAGTCGTATTGCACGTTTTTCAATTTTATTAAAAATTGGCGATAAAGTTATACAATAATTGGTATTATAACGAAGAATGCTTGTTTTATTGGGTTAAAAAGCATAATCCTCCATTTTTTTATTTGCAGCAATCAGTTTTCGAATGTAACGCACCGGAATACTCTTAAAAAACCAGCGATTGGGTACTTTGATGCGATCCTTGAAAACCAATGCCACTTCTTTTGAAAACGTAACACAATCGTGCCACAGCAAGAAAAAGCGCGGGTTTTCCGACCATTTTTCCTTGATTTGAAGCACTTTTTGGTATTCCTCTGCGGTAATTTCCAGGGTAAAACTGTATTCATACCGGGCGGTGCTTTCTGTCCGCAGACTTCCTCGTACCGGTACGATTACGCTCAAATAACCGGCATTCAATTTTTTAGGGAAAAAGCCATAAGCGTTTTTTTCTACTTTTCCGACTTCGGCACTTTCATGGTGCAGGAAAACAAAAGCATGGCCAGGGAAGCCTTTCCTGCCACAAAAACGAATCAAATAGCGCTCAAAATCCTGTGGGTTTGGGTTTGTGCCTTGTGTACAGACCTGAATATCGGCCTTCCAACCTTGCACCGAATTCCGTTGCGCTTTTAGCACGATCCCTTGTTCATTCAACCAGTATATTTTCCCATCATCCAGGAGGCGCACTTTATATGCTCGGGTGGGTGTTTCTCCACGTGTTTCCAACACGGTTCCGAGGTGCGCCACTTTGTCTTGCTCAAAAGTGAGTTTTACAAACTGATTTAATTTAACCGGACAGTCCGCACAAGGACGATAGATAGAAAAATAAACAGAAGACCTTGTTGCGGAGCCAATTGGCGTGGCAATCGCTGGAATGGTTACGGCTTGCTGTCCGACAAGTTGCTGGTACTCCAAGCGTTTTAGTGTATATAAGGTATCGGTATGGGGAAAGCGAATCTTAAAAACACCCTGGTTGATTACGCTGCTATCCTGATTTTCAGCGGATAGTACCTCTCCCCAGTATCCTTGTGCGCGCTGGTTGTTTTGGAACTGGCAGACGAGCATATCACCGGATTGTTGGGCCGATAATGAAATTGAATTGAATAAAAGCAAGCAGGGGAGCAGTGCTAACTTAGACATTGGAGCCAATGTTTTGTTGTTTTAGAATTGCGCCACAAGTTAGACCAATTTGGGGATCTGTTTTTTTGCAAATTAGAGAAAAGTTCGAATTTTCTTGCATAGTTTTTTGAGCCGAATATCGTTTTGAATCTAAACATCGGCACCTCGGCCTTACTTCTTCGGTGATATTCGCTTTGCTTTTTGCCATTCTTTGGATCCGACTTTTTCTATTTCTAATATCCCTCCAACAAGAAAACGGCCCAGGCAAATCCAATTTGCCTAGGCCGCTGCCATATTTCTTAACTCAAACGCTCCTTACGCCAACAACGCGTCAATTTTATCTTTCAACATTTGTTTCGTTTGGGTACCAACCAGTCTTTCTTGCAACGTACCATCTTTGAAAATTAAAAAAGTTGGAATACCACGCACGCTAAATTCGGTAGGAGTGTTCGGATTGTCGTCCACGTTCAGTTTGCCAATCACCGCTTTCCCTTCGAATTCTGTTGCCAATTCGTCAACAATCGGGCCCATTGCTTTGCAAGGTCCACACCATTCTGCCCAAAGATCTACCAGGACCACCTTTTCGGTTTCCAGCACTTCTGATTTGAAGTTGCCATCATTAAATTCGTAAGCCATTTTATTTAAATTGAGTGAAATGAGAGTTTTTTCAGCGTTCATATTTAAACAATACACTGAAAGATTTAGTTGCAAAGATAAGGAAAAATGCTTGCCCAATTTTTCAACACCTTGCGCAAATTGTCCGCTGCCGAACATTATTATGTATTCGGTGCTAGCCTACGATTTCGTTAAAGTAGGTCACCGCCAGGCTCGGATCGATCGCCAACAAAAAGAGCAGCCCAAATACTGCTCCGTAAAAGTGTGCTGTATGATCAATGTTGTCGCCTCCTTTTTTGGCAGCATACGAACTGTACCACAAATACAGCACCCCAAATAAATACCCCGGAATCGGTATCGGGAGAAATATAAACCGAATGCTGCTGTGCGGATTGATTAAAATGGAGGCAAATAATACCGCTGCAACGGCCCCGGAAGCGCCTATGCTCGCAAATCCAGGCGAATTCCGGTGCTTATAGTAGGTTGCCGATGAGGCGGCCACAATGGACAACAGGTAAAATACCAAAAATAAAGTGGTGCCAAATTCGGGATACCGGTCGGTAAACCAACTTTCCAGGCCTAAATTTCCCCCTTGGTCCGCTGCAAAAAAATACAGCGTCAACATATTGAAAATCAAGTGCATCGGGTCACCGTGCAAAAAACCGCTGGTTAGCCATCGGTAGTATTCTTTGTCGCGCATTTCCGCATAGGGCCAGTGCTTCATTTTAGTAAACAAATCGGCGTTGTTGAAGGCCATGAAGGAAATTAACACGGTAAATGCAATGATGAGGACAGTAACGGACATATAGGAATGGAATTATGGATTGTGATATGGTTCGTTGCGTAAAATGGTCATGGCGCGGTACAATTGTTCTATAAAAAACAAACGCACCATTTGGTGAGAAAAGGTCATTTTGGACAGCGATAATTGCTCCTGCGCACGCGCATACACCTCGGGCGCAAACCCGAATGCGCCCCCCACCAAGAATACCAGCCGCCGCCCACTGGAGGCTAGTCTTCGTTCGGTCCATTGGGCGAACTCCATGGAAGTCAACTGTTTGCCGTTTTCGTCGAGGAGTACCAAATAATCATCTGCTTGCAATTTGGACAAAATTAATTTGCCCTCCTCTTTTTTGAGCAGGTTGCCATCGGTGGTTTTTAGTTTGACATCCGGCAAAATAATCCACGCAAAAGGCAAGTAGTTTTTAAGGCGCTTATCAAAAATGGCGATTCCTTCTTCCAGGTATTTTTCGGAGGTTTTGCCAATCGCCCAAAGTTCTATTTTCACAATTTTGCAGGTTTAGAAGCCCAAAGATGGTACATCCTTGCGTTTTGATCTTGGAAATAATTCCATCAGTTCTTCCGATAGGGTAGCGCGTTCTTCAAATTGTACACAAAGTGCGGCAATAATTTCTTTAACCAGCGTCCGGTGCCCTTTCGCTGCCAAAGGGCCGAGGCGTTCCCGCACAAATCCGGATGCCTGCCTGCCAAAGTGATCGAGCAGGTAGGTGCTGAGCAAACGAGTATAAAGGGCAGCCAAAAAAGCATTGTCCTCCGGAATAAATAGATCCTCATAACGCTGTAAAACAGTCCAATCGTCGTGCATTTCCAACTGCGCTGCCAAGGCGGTCAGGTTGCCTTCAGCGGCCAGTACAGCGGCAATCGTTCTATGGTCGTTTTTGAGGTGCAACTCATTTAAAATTAGTTCCAACACATCTGGCCATTTATCTAAAGTGTTGCTTTTTAATTTATTATAAAATTCAAATTGGCCGGTTGCCACAAATCGTTCACGCAAAATGTTATTTTGTCGGTCCCAATCGCCCGTTTTTTCAGCAATGAAATAAAGGATGTCTTCCAGTTCACGCCGCTGTCCGGTTGAAAAAATGCGCAAGGGTATAAAATGTTCGATCAGGGCGGTCACTGCATCCCAGTGTTGCAAATAGTACAATTGTAGGGTGGCTTCGCGGATTACTTTAGGGTGTTCGGTATAGTCATCCAGTACCCGAACAACTGCCAAGGGCATATCCTTGCGGGCCAGGGCGACCAAAAAAAGTTGCAAGGGGAAGGCTTCAGCGGGAAGTGGCGTTGCATCAAATAGTTGTTGCATCTGCTCGAACCGATGGGTATTGTCTGCTTGCGCACTCAAAAATCGGATACTTTCGCGTAACATCGTGGGCGGATACAGGCCTTTTGCGCCAAAATCAAACAGGGTATCCCAAAGTAGCGTGCGCAATTCGGGTGAAACGGCCGCTTCATTGACGGAAAGTAGTTGTACCAGGGCTGTTTGGGCAAAAGGGAGCAAGAGATCGCGCCGATTTTCTTCCAGTTTGGCGAGTAATGGCAATAAATATTCAAGGATGGTGGAAGCCAACCGGAAGCTGATCCGATGATTTTGCTGGGTTGCTGCTGCCATTAATTGGAGTTCCAGATCTTCCAATGTTTTGCGGATGCGGCGGAAATCGGGTTCTCGCAGCGTTTTTACCATGTTGTTTTTGGGGAAAACGGCGGCTAAAACGAGTGCATATGGGTTTTCTGTAGTAGTAATAGAACTTGCAAACCAGGTTTTGAGGGCTAAAGCAAAATCGCGGTCGCGTTTGGCATAATTGCGCACAAAACTTTCCAATGCCTCAGGCGTCGCATTTTCTAAAGCGGTTTGTACTGTCAGGCGGCTCCGTTCGGTATGCTCGGGTTGTAACTGTTGTAGTTTTTTCTCTTCAGCCCGATGATCTAAAAACTGACGGACTTTTACCAGCGATGCCGCTATATGTGCGCAAATAAGCTGCCGGCCCTCCGTAAAGCATTCACAAGAGAAAGCCTTGATTTTTTGCGGAGTAATGATCATTTCTGTCTCAAAACACCGCTCCACTGTTTCCACCTGGGCTACCCAAAAGTGCCGCTCTACCTCGCGCAAGTTTTTTACCTGCCCGGCCTGCAACAAGTCTTGTGCGGTGCTCCATGTGCTCGAATTGATGTGGAACTCAAAGTCCTTCAGCCATTTTTTTTGCATAATCCGATTTAAGCGGGCAGGTAAACACCAAAAGTAAGGGTTTTTACAGGTGTCGGCTACCAGCACAATTATTTTTTTTCTATTTTTTGAATTCCCCATAGTCGCGTACATTGCGCATTATCCCATTACCTTTGTCGCGATACGATACATTATGAAGAGTCTTTTGTTAATACGTCATGCAAAGTCCAGTTGGGACAATCCAGGCATCCGCGATTTCGACCGCGGCCTGAACGAACGTGGTTTGCGGGAAGCGCCCATGATGGCCAATTTATTGTTACAGCGCGGTATGTTGCCCGATCTGATCGTGAGCAGCCCAGCCAAACGCGCCATCACCACCGCTCGATTTTTTGCAGAAGCGGCCGGACAACCAGAATCGGCCATCGAACGCAAGCAGGATATTTACGAAGCCTCTGTGCGGGATATCCTTCAAATCATTAGCCAACTACCTGATCATGCGCATGTTGTGTATATTTTTGGGCACAATCCGACCTTTACGGATGTGGCCAATCGGTTTGCCGACGATTTTATAGACAACGTTCCAACCTGCGGAATCGTTCATTTAGAAACCAGTGCCGAACGCTGGTCAGAAATGTACGAGGTAAATACCCGCCTGCGGGCTTGCCTGTTTCCTAAAGAAGTACTGTAAACCCGAACGGAATGTTAGATCTTGTTACCTTGTTTGTGCGCAGCCTCAGGATGCATATACCCTTGCACGTCTTGCTTGGAGGGATACTGCTTGTTTTTTCGGCTTGTTGGGATAATAAAACAGCCGTTCCAGATATTTCTGAGGAAAAAATGGTGCGTATTATGGCCGATTTAAGCATCGCCGAAGCGGCTACTGCACAGATGAATGGCTATGGAAAAGACAGCCTTACCAAAGTTTTTTATGATCAGGTATTTGAAATGCATCAAGTACGGGCAGATCAGTATGAACAGAATTTGCGTTTGTACGCCAATGATTTACCAACCATGGAGAAAATCGTTCTGCAAGTAGAAGCAACGTTCCAAACAGAGAAAAAAGCCGATCAATAACGCAAAATGTTGCGTTTAGACTTGGTATTTACAATTTAAGATAAGTTTATGTTTGATAGAATACAAAATGCGCTACTTTTGGCGTTCGCATATCAAAAACAGAAAACAATTGGTTTCACCAACTAACAGCATTTTATCATTATGACCATGAACGCCTTCCTGACTTCCTTCTTCTTCCTGCAATTGGCAGCGACTCCGACCCCTGGGGAACCGGAATCAAAAAGCCTGATCGACATTATCCTTGGAAGTAGCACGTCAGGTTTGATTGTGATGACCGTTCTGCTGCTACTTTCTATCGTGGCAGTGTACATTATCATCGAACGTTACCTTACGCTTACCCGTGCCGCGCAGGTAGACCATAACTTTATGAATAGCATCCGCGCCAGTGTGGAAAGTGGGAATTTACAGGCCGCAAAAGCACTTTGCCAAAGTGTAGATGCTCCGATGGCCCGTATGGTCGAAAAAGGCCTCGACCGGATTGGCAAACCCCTGGATGACATCAATAAAGCCATCGAAAATGTGGGCAACCTCGAATTGTTGAAACTGGAAAAAAATCTGTCTACCCTCGCATCTATTTCCGGTATTGCGCCGATGATTGGTTTGTTGGGTACCGTAATTGGTTTGATTATTTCGTTCCAGGACATGGCTTCTGCCACAACCATTACGCCACAGGTTTTGTCGAACGGTATTTACCACGCCTTGACTGCAACGGCGGCGGGTTTGTTAGTATCCATCATTGCTATGGCTGGATTTAACTTGCTGGTAACCAACCTCGATAAGGTTATTTTTAAAATGGAAAATACAGCGGTACAATTCATGGATCTGCTGCAAGAGCCTTCCCGTTAAACAACGGATTGGGCAGCACACCCGAATCAAACCCTTATTCTTCACGTATTTAATACATATGCAATCTTATGGGACTTAAGCGTCGTATTCGCGTAGAACCCGAGTTCAGTTTGGCAGCCATGATCGATGTGATCTTCCTGCTGCTGATGTTTTTTATGTTAACCTCTAAATTTGTTACGCCCAACGCCCTCAACCTGCAATTGCCATCGAGCAGCGCTACCACCATGGCCTCGCCCAGTCTGGCAGTGTCCATCAAGGCTACCGGCGAATTTTATATTGATACCAAGCGCACACCTGAAGCAAGCCTTTTGCCTGCGCTGGAAGCCAAAATGAAATCGCTCGGCAAACCGCCTAAAGAAACCACCATTACCGTGGTGGCCGAACGCGGTACGTCTATCGAAAATGTAGTGACGGTGCTGGATATTGCCAACAAATTGCAGGTAAAAACCATCCTTGCAACCGATCCAAAACCAAATTAATAGAGTTGTTAGTTATTAGTTATAAGTTGTTAGTTCGCGTAATGCCCTGACAACCAGCAACTAACAACTAACAACTGACAACTAACAACTACAAATATGAATGCTGTCGTTCAACAAGAGCAAGATCGTGGAAAAGCATTGTTAAGCACTTTGCTTTTTCATGCCGGATTACTCGCCATTTTGTTTTTTTACCGCTTTTCTGCAGCGCCGCCCATTGCGGAAGCGCCCGCCATCCTGTTGGAATGGGGCGGCGGCGGCGATAATGCAGCAGCAGGTTTGCCCGATGAAGGCCAAGGCAATGACCCCGCGCCGCAAGGACAACAAATGGACGACCCCAGCAGTACCCAACCTGTAGAGGACCCTGCGCCTTCTACCCCCGCTGCATCTAAGCCTACACCCAGCCAACCCTCGGCCTCAACACCCAGCAATACGCCCACCAGCAATGACCCGGATGTGGCGGCGCTGAAAAAACAAAAAGAAGACGCAAAACGTCAAAAAGATGAACAAGATCGTGTAAAACGGCAGCAACAAGATGAACAACAACGGGTTGTTGAAGCACAGCGGAAGGCACAACAAGAAGCAGCTAATCGCGCCCGCGCCGAACAAGATGCCCGTGATAAGAAAAAAGGCCAGTTCGGGAGCACTTTTGGTAAACCCGGCTCTACAGGTACCGGACAAGGCAATACAGGCAAACCCGGTAATCAAGGTATTCCTGGGGGCAATGGCGACAACCCGTTTGGTAAAAGCAATGGCACGGGCGGTGGCACCGGCGGCGGGGATGGAACCGGAACCGGCGCATCGGTAGGTGGCGGACTGGGCGGTAGAAAGGTGGTGCGCCGCGGCCGTGTGAATGACAATTCGCAGAAAAAAGGAACCGTGGTGGTGGAGGTATGCGTAGATAACAGCGGCAATGTAATTAGCGCCGATTATACACAACGCGGATCAACTACCAGCGATAGTGAATTGCGCTCAAAAGCGATTGCAGCCGCCAAACAATTTGAATTTGCACCTTCCTCTAGTGGTAAAGAATGTGGTACCATCACGTTTAACTTCCGCTTGAAGTAGTTGTGATTTTTATATAATCAAACATGCGTCATCCCGAATTTTGGTGAAACCAAAATTCGGGATTTTTATATGTTACTACGAGTACCTGGCAAAAAATGCTTAATAAAACGATCATAAGATAGTGCAGTTACCCAAATCACCATAATACCTAAAGCCTCCTTTAATATTATGTAAATGCGTAAATTGAGTCATCCCGAATTTTGGTGAAAACTAAAATCTGGGATGGCTCTTTTCTTTTTTGAGATCTTTAGTTTGCGTTTCTCCTGGCATTATTCAAATCCCGATTTTGTGCTATATGAACCTACAAATGCTTGACCTGCAAATATTCGACCGCTCGCGAGGTCGTCGCGTTGCCCAATGATTTATTGATTTAAAACCAT
>JBBAVI010000128.1:0-14867 GCA_040397785.1 Saprospiraceae bacterium
CAGCAGCAGGTGCTTCTTCAGCAGCAGGTGCTTCTTCGGCAGCAGGTGCTTCTTCAGCAGCAGGTGCTTCTTCGGCAGCAGGTGCTTCTTCAGCAACAACTTCTTCTTCAACTACTGGATTAGCAGCAGCTTCAGCTTCCGCCAATTTTGCAGCCAATCTGGCTTCTGTAGCAGCTCTACGCTTTGATTCTGCAACCAAACCTTCAGTTTTTACTTTTTGAGCAGCTCCAGATAAGGTTGATTTTTTCGCTTCAATGCGTCCAGCTTTTTCTTCCAACCAAGTGGCGAAGCGCTTGTCGGCTTCTTCTTGGGTGATAGCCCCTTTGTTTACACCTACCTGCAAGTGCTTCTTGTAAGATGCACCCTTGTAGCTCAAAATTGCAGCTGCAGTGTCGGTTGGTTGAGCGCCGTCTAACAGCCATTGGGCTGCGCGGTCTACGTTAAGTTCAATTGTAGCAGGATTGGTGATGGGGTTGTAACTACCGAGTTTCTCGATAAATCGTCCATCCCTCGGAGCACGTGAATCCGCTACCACAATGTGAAAGAAAGCGCGTTTCTTTCTGCCGTGTCTTTGCAATCTAATTTTGGTTGCCATGTCTTTATTGTGTATTTTTTAATCCCTGTTTCTCCAAAACGGGGGTGCAAATATAATGAAAAAGTCTGTTAATACCAATGGGTTGGGATTTCTAACGGAATGATTAGACTTCATCGCAATTAGAGTTTGTATATTTGATTTTTATTATCGGACTAAAACGGATGAACTTGTACAAAATAGATTTGAACAAAACACTGGTTTTTGGCCTTTTTTGTATCGCAAGTCTAGCATCGGCCCAACAGAATTTTGTAAAGCCATGTCGATCTGCCTTGGCGATACGATTTGGGTTGGAAATCGGGGCTACGCAAAAACCGGGTTTTACAGAGATACACTTCGAAGTAGTAAAAATTGTGATTCCGTTGTGGTGACTCAATTAACGGTTAATTTGCCGGTGACCACGCTAAGTCAGCTCGTTTTCTGTAATGTGGACTCCATGAGTTATCGGGGCAAAAAGTATGCGTTGCCTTTTAAATTGCGCGATACGTTGCAAACATGGCAGGGATGTGATTCGGTATTTTTATTGGAAGTGGATGGCCATTGGGTGACGGCAGATTTTGATGTCGATTCCTCTGCTTTCCCATTCTATCAATTCGTAAATAATTCTACCGGCGGCAAAGGGTATGATTGGGATTTTGGCGATTTCTCGCTGTCTACAGCCACATCTCCCTCCCACACATATTCGAAATCTTACCAAGGAATCGTGTATAAAATTTGCTTGGTGGTACAAGGATGCTTTTGGATGCGAAGACACAATTTGTAAGGATTTGTGGGTTCGGCCAATGAAGGATATTGTTATTCCTGAGGGGATTTCGCCAAACGGGGATGGTATTAATGATTCCTTGGATTTGATGGGGTTATGGGCTTTTCCAAATGCCGAATGGACCATTTTTAACCGATGGGGACAGGTGGTGTTTTCAGCCGATGCCAAGAACCCCAAATCTTGGTTGGGACGTTGTGAGGCAAATGGATGTAACGGTGGGATGTTGCCCGAGGGAGTCTATTTTATTGTTTTTGATTACCACGATGGCTTACATCAGCGGGTGTCGGCCAATATTTACCTCAAGCGATAGTTTGATTCGCTCACGGCCCAGTTGCCTGTTTTTTTTATTTTCATATCTTCCCATCATTCACATCTTGGATGAACTTGATCACGCCGGCCATAAATACTTTTTGATCGTCCCACATCGACAAATGACTACCATTGGGACAATACAGAAAACGACCATTTTTCACCAATTTGCTTTGCTCTTCCATCGCCTTGGGATCCATTGTGTCGAACTTGGCGCCAATCATCAGGGTAGGGACTGCGATTTCGTTCAAACGATTTTTGATGTCCCATTTTGCCAATCGTCCGCTGATGCCAAACTCACTGGGTCCCTGCATCATCGTATAGATTTCGCTATTTACGTGCTTAAAAGCGCGGTTCATGCCATCGGGCCAGGTGTTAAGTCTACAAATGTGCTCATGATAGAAGTTGGGCACAAGGAGTTCCATGTACCTTGGATTGCTGTAATCTTTTTTGGCTTCCAAGTCTTTGATTTCCGCCAGGACTTCGGGTTTCATCTGTTTAGCCAGGACTTCATCGGCGTATTTTCCATAATCGGGTGCGCTAGCCATCATGTTAGAAACGAGCAACCCTTTGAGATTTTTTTGATACTTTAACGCATATTCCATGGCAAGGATTCCGCCCCAAGAATTGCCCAAAATATAGAAATTGCTGGCGTCTGCGCCAATGGCTTTTCTTACCTGCTCAACTTCGTCAACAAAGCGGTCGTTTGTCCATAGGCTACTGTCCTTGGGTTGATCGCTGTAATAAGAGCCCAACTGATCATATTCGTAAAATTCAAAACTTTCCCGCAGAAAAAACGTTTCAAAACACTCCATGTATTCGTGCGTCATTGCTGGGCCGCCATGCAGAAGTAAGATTTTGATTTTACTGTTATTGCCAAATCGTTTGGTCCATACATTGAATTCTCCCACTGGTGTTTTGATAGGGATCATTCGAACACCCGCAGATTCAATGGAATCGCCGTAATTGTAGTAGTCTGATGCCAGGTTTTCAGAAGTGGGCTTCTTCTGGCTGCATGATGATAAAATGAAAATGGCAAGGCAATAGTAGAGGTGTTTCATATCGATTGTTTTATAAAATCCGCATTTTAGCAAACTTTAATACCAGTGTTTTTTGTCCCATTTGATCAAATTGTACGATGGCTTTTGCATTGGCGTCATCGCCTTCGATGCTTATAACTTGTCCCAATCCAAATCGCTGGTGCTGAACCTTGTCGCCAACTTTCAGACCGCTGATATCGCCTTCCACAAAATTGGGGTCGATGGGTGGGACAGGAGGCGCCGTGGGTTTGCTCGCATTGAACAATTTGGCCGTTTTGGTGGGTTTGTCTTCTACTTTTTTGCTTACATATTGACTGCCTATGTAACTACTTGCTGAATTTCCCGAACCAATATTGCTTCCAAAGGGTGAGGCGGATTGGATGGAAGCCGTACTCATGTCTAAATACTGAGGGTCGATTTCTTGAATAAAACGACTTGGTTCGCAGGGGATTAAACTGCCATATTTGAATCGTGAGGTAGCAAAAGTCATGTAGCACTTGGTTTCCGCGCGCGTGATGGCGACATAAAACAACCGGCGCTCTTCCTCCAGATCGGCGCGAGAATGCAATGCTAACTGACTTGGGAATAGGTTTTCCTCGATGCCTACAATGAAGACCACTGGGTATTCCAATCCTTTGCTGGCGTGGATGGTCATCAAGGAAACGCAGTCTCTGTCTGGGTCTTTGTCCTTCTGGTCATCTGTATATAGCGCCACATCTTCTAAGAAAATGGCTAAGTTCTTTTCCTTTTCGCTTTCGTCGTCTTCTACAAATTCCTGAATACCGTTTAAGAGTTCTGTGATGTTTTCATATCGTGAAACGCCCTCCACAGACCTATCGTCGTACAGGAATTTCAATAGCCCCGTTTGCTTAGCCACGTGCATCGCCAAGTCATAGGCGTTGTGAGTCTCCAGCATCGTTTGGAAGCTTTTAATCATCGTAGCGAAATTGTCGACTTTTCCCGCGCTTGCACCCAATTCGGGTAGGCTGCTTGCTGATTTTACGACATCCCACAGGGGGACGCCCAATTCTGATGATTTAACGATGATTCGATTTACGGTGGTATCACCGATGCCTCGGCCAGGGTAGTTAATGACGCGTTTTAGGGCTTCTTCGTCGGATGGATTGATCACCAATCGCAGGTAGCTGATGAGGTCTTTGACTTCCTTGCGTTGATAAAAACTCATACCACCATAGATGCGGTAATCGATGCCTTGTCGGCGTAAACCTTCTTCAAAGGCACGACTTTGACTGTTCGTGCGATAAAGTATAGCGAATGCTTTGTTGGGCAGGTGCAATTGATTCTTATCGTCGAATATGGCATCGGCAACTCGGCGGGCTTCTTCCCCTTCGGTGGCGTTTCTTATTACTTTGATTTTCTCGCCAATGTCGTTTGCGGTCCAAACGTTTTTTTCGAGTTGCTTTTGGTTGTTTTTGATGACCGAGCTGGCCGCATTGACGATATTTTGGGTAGAGCGGTAATTCTGTTCAAGCTTATAAGTTTTGACATCGGGGTAATCTCGTTCGTAATTCAGGATATTCTGGATATTGGCCCCGCGGAAAGCGTAAATACTCTGCGCATCGTCACCCACTACACAAATATTTTGATGCACTGCAGCCAGTTTCCTTGTTATCATGTACTGCACGTGGTTGGTGTCTTGGTACTCGTCTACCATGATGTATTTGAACTTGTGCTGCCATTTGTTACATACGTCTAAATGATTGTTGAGGAGTTTATAGGTGTTGAGCAGAATGTCGTCAAAGTCCATCGCTCCGGCCTTGAAACAGCGGTTGGTATATTCAAGAAAAATTTCCGAAAACTTGGCTCTGTTTGCGGCTTTGTCTTGGTTCATCAAGTCTTCTTTCTCGAAATAGTTTTTGGCTTCGATTAAGTTGTTTTTCGCCATGCTGATTCTGCTCAGGACCATCGAAGGTTTGTACATTTTATCGTCCAAGTTCATTTCTTTGGTGATGCCTTTGAGCAGGTTTTTACTGTCTTCGCTATCGTAAATGGTAAAGTTGGAGGGGTAGCCCATTCGATCTGATTCCTGCCTGAGAATTCTAGCAAAAACAGAGTGAAACGTTCCCATCCAAAGGTTTCGAGCTTGGGGCCCTGCCACTTTCTCGATACGATGTCGCATCTCCTTTGCGGCTTTATTGGTAAACGTCAACGCCAAAATGCTAAATGGTTCAGCGCCTTTATGCAGCAAAAATGCCATTCTGAAAGTAAGGACGCGTGTTTTACCTGATCCAGCGCCTGCCATAATCATGACGGGCCCATCCGTTTGCATAGCCGCTTCCTTCTGTGCTGGGTTGAGTTTATCCAAATACGGTGGAAGTTCTTGTGGGTTGTGTTGGTCTGGCCAATGCATGAAACACAAAAATACCACAGAAAAGTGATGGGATTTTCACAACTTGTAAACCTCTGTTTGTGTATCTTGCAACTATTATTATGGTAGTTTTGATTTTACTCAATTCCGATCTGCTCTTACTGGTCTTGTTATTTATGGTGATGGTAACGGCGGTAGTGAGTTTGTTGTGGTTTTTGCGCGAACGCAAGTTGTTACGGAGTTTGCAGGCTTTGATTGCAGAGGAGAAAATGGAGAATTTGGAGAGCAAGCACAGCAATCCAAAGGATATGAAAGAGGCGTTGAGGTCATTGTTTGAAACGCGGAAAGATGAACTGTTGCAGTTGCAGCGCTTAGAGAATTATAGAAGGGATTATATCGGCAATGTGGCGCATGAATTAAAAACGCCCATTTTTTCTATTCAAGGTTACATCGATTCTGTTTTGGATGACCCCGAGATGGATGAAGAGACGCGCGATAAGTTTCTCAAACGGGCCAATAAGAATGCTAGCAGACTGGGTCAGATTGTGAGTGACTTGGATACAATTACCAAATATGAAAGCGGATTCTTGGTATTGAATATTCAGGCGTTTGACATATTGGCTTTGGTAAATGAGGTTGGAGAATCATTGGAATTGCAAGCACAAGAGAAGCATATATCTATTCAGGTTCATGCGCAGGGTGAAGGGAAAATGGTGATGGGCGATAGAGAGCGATTGGCGCAGGTGCTCACGAATTTAGGATTCAACAGCATTCGATATGGTGTGGAGGGTGGAAATACGCGATTCAGATTGTCGAACATCGGTGAACGGATGATGATCGAGATTGCCGATAATGGGATAGGGATTCCAACGGAACATCAAAATAGGGTATTTGAGCGATTTTTTAGGGTGGAAAAGCATCGAAACCGGGCAACTGGGGGGAGTGGTTTGGGGTTGAGTATCTGTAAGCACATCGTGGAAGCGCATGGCGAAACCATTGATTTGATTAGCACCGAAGGTGCGGGGTCTGTCTTTACTTTCTCGCTAAAAACGGCGGATTGATTTCTTGATTATAACACGGCCCAAACGCAGGCGTAATCATCCCAACGACAGTAGGGTAGTTGAAGTGTCTGCTCAAAGCCGGGCATTTGGATTGTGGCGTGGATGATTCCTTTCATATCAAACGGGGCGATGTTTATTGTGTGATTGTTGATTTCGGTCACTGAATTAAACGTGCTTTCGGCCGAATTTGCAATGGAAGTCTCGGGGCGCGTCGCGATGGGTTCAATTTGTAAATGAATTCTAAAATCGGTGCCTTTTTGTCCAATCGCTTTGTATAAGGCTTCTTTGGCGCACCACATGAGGAGTAATACGTCTAACGATGGGTTTTCGCCTAGCCAATTGAGTTCGTAGTTGTTGCAAAATCTCCTGTAAATGCGATGCAATTGCGGTCGGATCTGCTCGATATCAACCCCAACGGATTGGCTTTGGTGATGGATTAAAACGGTGTAATCTCCGGCGTGACTGTGGTTGATGTGCTCGGTGGCTGGCGAAAGCAGGGGTTTGCCATGCTCTGAAAATTGGAGGGCATGATTTGGGAATTGGGTGGCAATGAGATTTCGGGCCGAGAGTTTATGTTTTGAGCCTTCTTCGTAGGTCTGGATGTCAAATGCATCACCCCAAATTTGGTTGTACATTTGTGCCAATTGGTCGCGGGATTCGGTGATTTGCCAGCGGGAAAGCTGAGCGCCGGAATCGCAGGTCCAGGATAAATCTATTGGCATGGGCGCAAAGATAACGGTAAAAGAATATACGCAATTGGAAGGACATAAACAAGGGGTTTATGCGCTTTTGAATCTGCGTGGGCGTTCGGTTATTGTGAGTGCCGGCGGTGATGGTGCGGTGGTGAAATGGGATTTGGATGCTGCAAATTTGCCGGGAGCGATTGTGGGGGATTCGGGATTCTTGGATGTTAGCGGGCCGGTGCAAATGAATCCAGAGCCAAGTGTGGCAGGGGTGTTGTTTGCGCAATTGCCGGAGCCGGTTTTTTGTTTGATGGAGGGGTTGGAGGGTGTGATTTGGGCTGGAACGCAAGGCGGTTTGGTTTTCAAGTTGGTATCGGGTGAAGCGCCTCGGATGATTAAGTTGGGCACGAGTTCAGTGTTTTTTATATCGCGGTGGATGGACGGCCGAATTGCGGTGGGTTTGGGCAGCGGCGAACTGGTTTTTTTGGACGATGAGTTGCAGTTGCTAGATCGAAAATCGTTGGGGAAGAAAAGTCTGCGTTGTTGTTTGGGTGATAGGGGTTTGGTTGGCGGCAGCGATGGTTTGATTTGGCGTTTGGATGCACAGGGTAATATTTTGGCTGGTTGGGAGGCGAATAGTCCTTCGGTGTTTTGTTTGGCGGAGGATTCACACGGTGATATTGTGAGTGGAGGTAGGGATGCGTTGTTGATGTGGATGGGAGAGAATGGTGAACTGAAACAGGAGGTAAAGGCTCATTTGTTCACGATTCATGCTTTGGCGGGATCGGACCTAGGGTGGTTGGCCAGTGGGAGTATGGACAAGACGGTTAAGGTTTGGGATAGCAATACTGGAGCGTTGTTGAAGGTGATTGATCGGGAGAAATATCCCAGCAGAGGGCATTCACATTCTGTGAATGCCCTCTGCTGGTTAGCCCTTGCGAAGCCGGGGTCCACCAACGCGAATGTTGGAACAAATCCCCGGCGCTTGCTTGCAAGCGCCGGGGACGACAAAATCATCCGCGTTTGGGAAGTTTCTGTTTGATCCATAATTTGGACTCTAACAAAACTTGTGGAACATCCGCGTGATTCATGTTCTGTATCAAGATGACAAATGTCCTATTTTCGCAATCGCGTAAGGGGTAATTTTACATGGAATTATCAAAGAAAATCATGAAAAAACTCAAGTGGATTTTTGTGCTGCATTTCGCAGCCCTCAGTTTGTCGACTCAAGCGCAAGTGAATCAATCCACTACACCCGCTGAAGAGGAAGAAACCGCATCGCCCAAAGACAGTACACGAAGAAAAATCGTAAATCTTCCAGCGCTGCCAAGTATTCCCAAAAAGGTGCTTTCTGCCCAGGATTCTATTGCCCAAATGAATCACCATAGCTCACGATACATCTTTGCGCCGTCTGCCTATCCGATCAATAAAGGGTCATTTTACTATCAAAACTACGACCTCCTTTTGAATGATATTCAGGTGGGTATTACGGATAATTTTGGAATGGGAATTGGTTACGCTTTTCCGCTTTTCATGTACGTGATCCCAAAATATTCTATGCCTTTGCGAAAAAATCATACTCTGGCCGTTGGCGATATCGCCGCCTTTAGTGTGTTTACAAAAGCGAGCAATACCTTGTGGTTGAATACCCTTTACGGCATGTATACGCTGGGCAGTACAAAAAATAATATTAGTTTGGGTCTAGGGATATTGCAATCGAGCGATTTGGACGGCAATCACGCGGTGACAAACTTGTCGGGCATGTATAGCATCACTCCGAATTTCTATTTTGTGGGCGAGGCGTGGTTTAACAATCGGGTTCGACAGTTTACATCGTCTTACACAGATTATGTATACGATGCTACGAAGTTGGAATATGTGTCTAAAAATATTGCGGTTGACGCGAATCTGCGTCGAAGCACCTTGTTCACGTCTTTACAATTCAGAATCATCGGTCACAAACAAAGAACAACGGCTTGGTCGTTTGGTGTGAGCAGCTACTGGGAACATGGCGATCAGTTTAGTTACGATGCTACCGTGCCGGTATTGGACAAGATTCCAGGTCAGGTGGTCTATGAAAAGCAGTCTTTTATCATCGGCCCAACCAATAAATTTATCTTTATCCCGTCGTTTACCTACGTTAAAAAGATTGGGAATATGAACGATGTCTCTCGTTGAGTGAGCGATTCTACTTTTTCATTGGTATTATTGGCGACGACCGTAATGAATTCTTCAAAATCCTTGGGATCAAATGTTGATGAAAGCGAGAGTCAATTATTTATATTTGCCTTTCTATTATGATATTATCAGATCAACGCATCCTGGACGAAATTGAATTGGGGACCATTAAGATTGAGCCTTATGATCGTAACTGCTTGGGCAGTAATAGTTATGATGTCCATTTGGGTAAGCATTTGGCCTTGTACGTGGATGCCGAGCTCGATGCGAAAAAACACAATACCATCGCTCACTTTGATATTCCTGAAGAAGGCTTTTTGTTGATGCCGGACCAGTTTTATTTGGGAGTGACGTTAGAGTATACCGAAACCCATGCCCATGTTCCCTTCCTGGAAGGCAAGAGCAGTACCGGTCGTTTGGGGATTGACATCCACGCCACTGCGGGTAAAGGCGATGTGGGATTTTGTGGCCACTGGACCTTGGAAATCTCTGTTAAAAAGCCAGTTAGGGTCTATGCAGGCATGCCCATCGGTCAATTGATTTATTTCCCAGTTCTCGGTGAAATTTTGGTTTCCTACAATAGTAAGAAAAATGCAAAGTACGCGGGTCAGCCCAATCGTCCCGTGGAAAGCATGATGTGGAAGAACCAATTCTGATGCCCTATCTTTGTGGTACGGATGAGTAACCCAGAGATTTTCGAAAAAGTCATTTCCCATTGCAAAGAATACGGTTTCGTATTTCCTTCCAGTGATATTTATGGTGGATTAACCGCGGTCTATGATTACGGTCAAAACGGCGTTGAGTTGCGCAACAATTTGCGTCAGTACTGGTGGAAATCCATGACCCAGCTTAATCAGAATATCGTTGGGATTGATGCAGCCATCTTTATGCATCCCAAGGTGTGGAAGGCCAGCGGTCACGTGGATGGCTTTAGTGATCCGATGATCGATAACAAAGACAGTAAGAAGCGTTATCGCGCCGATGTGCTGCTGGAGGATCATCAGGAGAAAATTCGACAGAAAATCGATAAGGAAGTAGACAAAGCGGCCAAGCGTTTTGGTGAGACTTTTGACGCAGCGATGTATCGCACAACCAACCCCAGGGTAATGGAATACCAGGCCCAGATTGATCGCATCGATGCGGTGATGAAGGAAGGTTTGGAGACGGGCAATTTGGCGATGATCAAGGAGTTGATTGAATCAGAAGGCATTGTTTGTCCGATGAGTGGCTCTCGCAATTGGACCGATGTACGTCAGTTTAACTTGATGTATAGCACCCAAATGAGCGCAACAGATGCCGGCGAAGACAGTTTGTATCTGCGTCCTGAAACCGCCCAAGGGATTTTCGTCAACTTTTTGAACGTGCAGAAAACCGGTCGTATGAAATTGCCTTTTGGCATCGCCCAAACCGGAAAAGCGTTCAGGAATGAGATTGTGGCCCGTCAGTTCATCATGCGGATGAAGGAGTTTGAGCAAATGGAGATGCAATTTTTCTGTAAGCCCGGCACTGAATTGGAGTTTTACGAGTTTTGGAAGGCGCAGCGCTTGAAGTGGCATAAGGCTTTGGGTACGGCGGATGCGAAATATAGGTACCACAACCACGTAAAATTGGCTCACTACGCCAATGCGGCGGTGGATATTGAATACGATTTTCCTTTTGGATTTAAAGAGGTGGAGGGGATTCACTCGCGCACCGATTTTGATTTGAGTAAGCACGAGGAGTTTAGTGGCAAGAAGTTGCGATACTTTGATCCCGAATCGAACGAGAGTTTTGTGCCATATGTGGTGGAAACGTCGATTGGATTGGATCGTTTGTTTTTGTTGACCATGTGCGAGGCGTTTGCCGAGGAGGGTGTGGATGGCGACACCCGTACGGTGTTGAAGTTACACCCAGCCATCGCCCCAGTAAAAGCGGCCATTTTGCCATTGGTGAAGAAGGATGGTTTGCCCGAGTTAGCGGAGCAGATTTATAATGAATTGCGCTTGGATTACAACGTGTATATTGAGGATAAAGACAGCATCGGAAAGCGTTATCGCCGGATGGATGCAATCGGAACGCCTTTTTGTATCACGGTGGATCACGACAGTTTGGTCAATCAAGATGTAACGGTGAGATATCGTGATACGATGGAGCAGAAGCGTGTAAAAATTGCGGATTTGGGCACCATGTTGAATGCGGAAGTGAATATGAATACCCTTTTGAAACAATTGTTATAATTACATAGTAGTTTTAAAATTAAACCATGAATACTGTAGATAATTTCTCATTTTCTGGCGAAAAAGTTTTGGTTCGCGTTGATTTAAACGTGCCTTTGGACGCTGAATATAATATTACCGACGATTCTCGCATGAGGGCTGCATTGCCAACAATCAAAAAGATTTTGGGTGATGGTGGGTCTGTGATTTTGATGAGTCACTTGGGAAGGCCAAAAGAAGGTCCAACCGAGAAGTATTCATTGAAGCACTTGGTTTCTCATTTGTCTGATTTGGTGGGTATGGGTATACGTTTTGCTTCGGATTGCATTGGAGAAGAAGCGGCGCATTTATCGAGCAGTTTGCAGGCGGGAGAGGTGATGTTGTTAGAGAATTTGCGTTTTTACAAGGAAGAAGAAAAGGGGGATAGGGATTTTGCGGCGAAGTTGGCTTCGATGGGTACGTTTTATGTGAACGATGCTTTTGGAACGGCGCACAGGGCTCATGCGAGTACGGCGATTATTGCTGATTTTTTTGCAGGTAGGAAGGCATTTGGTTTGTTAATGGCCAAGGAAGTGGCGAATGCGGATCAGGTGATGAAGGCGCCACAGCGTCCGTTTACGGCGATTGTGGGTGGGGCGAAGGTGAGCGATAAGATTTTGATTGTTGAGAATTTATTGAGTACAGCCGACCACATCATCATTGGTGGCGGGATGGCTTATACGTTTTTCAAGGCCCAGGGCGGTGAGATTGGCAACAGTTTGTGCGAGATGGAGCGTTTGGAAACTTGCGTTGAAATTATAAAGAAGGCCGAGGCCAAAGGTGTGAAAATTCATTTGCCGGTAGATTCTACCATTGCCGATAAGTTTGCGGCCGATTCCAATACCCAGAATTGCGCGAGCGATCAGATTCCAAGCGGTTGGATGGGGTTGGATATCGGGGAGCAGGCTTGTTGTGCGTTTAGGGAAGTTTTATTGGGTAGCAAGACGATTTTGTGGAACGGTCCGATGGGCGTTTTTGAGATGCCTGCGTTTGAGCGTGGTACCAAAACGGTGGCTCAGTCGGTGGCGGATGCAACGGTTGGCGGTGCTTTCAGTTTGATTGGCGGCGGCGACAGTGCGGCGGCGGTGTATCAGTTCGGGTTCAACGACAAGGTGAGCTACGTGAGTACGGGTGGTGGAGCGTTGTTGGAGTATTTCGAGGGCAAGGTGTTGCCGGGTATCGCTGCAATAGAGGATTGATCTATTTTTGAGTGGGCCGAGGTTCCAATTGATGAGATAATATTGTGATTTTCTGAACCAATGGATTTCAGGGATTTTTTTGGATTGCCCCTATTTGATGTCGCGTTTTTCGGTTTCCGAGAGATCGGTGCATTTTTGAAAGAACTTCACTGCAATGTCTTTGATGGGTGAAGTAATGCGTGCAAATTTGATAGCCATTGGTTTGTCGGCCTGCATATTTTTTTTCATGTTTAGAATTGACGGGGTGCCATATTCAAAGGAGTAGCGCAGGAATCGTATTTCCAGGTTTTGAGGTTGGCTGGTTGCGGCGGCGTTCAAATGGGTCTCGGCTTGGTTTGCCAGGGAGAGTTTTGTAGTTGGGGCGATTGAGGTCCGAGCCCGGAGGGCGAGGGCCGTGGCATAATAGGCTTTGGCCAAAGCATCAGTCTGACTGTGCGATTTACATGTGCTTTCAAAAGTGTTTACGTGATTATTGTTGGTAAGCGCTGTCCTGTATGCAGTCCGAATCTGTATCCATTGGCTTGGACTAGGCGACATGCACAGATTTGTGAATGCCAATGCAAGAAACAAAAGGGTGCGCATCCAATTTCTCATGATTAATGATTTAACAATTGCGACGGAAATCTGTTTTGGAAAAAATCAGACTACAACCACTTGCGGCGACGGAAGAAGTACAGGGTGCCAAGCGAAGATAACGCCATCAATCCCACGGAGAAAGCAAAGCCGTATTCCCACTTGAACGCATCGATGAACTCGAAGTTCATTCCATAAATACTGGCGATTAGTGTAGGAGGCATGAAAATTACCGAGGCAACCGTAAAGATCTTGATGATTTTGTTCTGTTCGATGTTGATCAAACCGAGGAAGGTGTTTTGCAAATACTCCAAACGCTCGAAGTTGAAATTCGTATGATCGATCAATGAATTAATATCCTTGATTACAATACGCAATCGCTCATAATCTTCCCCTTCAAATTCGCGACTCTTTAGAATGGCGCTCAATACCCGCTGCTTATCCACTGCATTCTGTCGCAATTCCATCGTTAATTCCTGCATGCGGTTGATTTCCAAGATGATGGTTTCGTTGGGATTGCTAGAAAAAGATAATTCTTTAGACAATCCCGCAACTTGTTTGGCGAGTCCTTCCAATAAGTCCGCATCATTATCAACCCCCATTTCCAACAATGTGGCCAAAATTTGCTTCCCGGTATGGAACAATCGGCCGGTGGCTTTGATCTTCTTAACACAATCCGAGAATGCACTCAAATCGGCATCGCGGTAGGTAAAGAGAATATCGTCCTGAAGGATAAATGAAACGGCATTGGAATGAAACAATCCCGATTGCTGATCAAAGTGTAAGAAGTTGCTGTTGGCAATGATTTCATCATCGGTTTCGAAATACCGAGATGAACTTTCAATCTCTAACTGTTGTTGACGCGACTGGAATTTGAATTCGAAATTTGCTTCTACATCGGCGATTTCAGCCGCGGAAGGATTCTGTAGGTCGATCCATATCAATCCATCCAATGTCTCTAATTGAGACAGCGTTTGCACTTTCTGCACACGGGTTTGACGCTGATAGTATACGCGCATCATGTTTCTGGATTATACTTCGGGGTTCGCCTTCCATTTGGAAAAGTGTTGCAAATATAAGTTTATTTTTTCTCTATGAGCCAAAAATCGGCGTCTGCTGCGATTTTGGTATTGCCCCAAATGTATTCGGGGACTTGAATTGAGATCCTTTTGATTTCACCGCGGGTGGCCGGTTTACTCTGGTTCGTGTTGAACTGAACGTCAGCCAATTGCTTTAATTCGCTTTCAATTTCGATTGTATGCGAAGATCGATCGCTGCCAAAATGCATGTAAGCCAATTGATTTTTTTGCGATAAACCTAGGCTATCGAGGCTGTTGTTTGACTTAAGTATCCAAATATTAGAATGTTCCAACTGCGATGCGAGGTGGTCGTAAAGGAATTGGGGCTGACATTGTTTGAATTGATACTGTTTAAATCGTTCGTGGTCGGCGTAATACAAGACTTGAAATGCAGAATGATAGGGTTCTAAAACGATGGGTATTTTGCTCCAATTCGCACCCAGGCTGACTTTTGCAGTTTGTAATGCTTCTTTGGCGCTCGCTTGGTTGGCAGGGGTGAAACTTCTTCCAAGCATCATCAGGGAAATAATCGTTATCGTTTTAATGGCTGAAATGTGTTTGCCAAGAGACAGGGGCAGGGATAAGAGGCTCACAGATAAGCTCAAACAAAGGAATGGTAGTGTGATTCCCGCGTATCGCTCTGTGAACATTGGGATGCTGAAAGGGTGGTCTAAACTCAGAAGCCATTGGCCAAAGAAGGGGAGTGCAAAGATCCAAAAGACGAGAATTTGATAGCGGATGGATAGTTTTGCTTTGTTCTTGAATAAGTAGAAGGGCAGATAGATCAATAATGAAATGGCTGAGATTGTGGCGAAGGGCGTGTTTAA
>JBBAVI010000129.1:0-14706 GCA_040397785.1 Saprospiraceae bacterium
ATTATCGTTTATATATTTTAACGTGCCAGCTTTGGGTGATTTGACCCAAAGTATCGAGGATTTACAAGTTTTCGGTGTTTTATTAAATCCAAATTGGATTTTGGGGCTATTTATCGGGAGTAACTTGATTTGTTTGACTTTGCTGGTTTATGCGGTAACCCAGCGTATTTTGAACCTAAATTCGTTTGCCCTGGAAATTTATTTGTTAGGGTTGATATATTTATTGGCGTATTTGACTAATTTTATTATCGGATTTACTTTGTTTTTTACGGTTATTCATTCATTTAAGGTGTTTCAGTCCGAATACAATCACTTTTACCCGGATGCAAAGCGCCTTAACTTAGTCCCATTTATTCTGAAACTATTGCCCCTGAGCATCATTTCTTTTTTGGGTGCGGGTTTTTTATTTGGGATGATTCATACTGGCGTAGCGCCACTTTCTTACCCATTTGCTATATTGCTGTCTATTTCGTCGATTACGTTACCGCATGTGTTTGTGATGGAACGGTTTTATGCGAATACAAAAAGCATCGAGCAGGTATCGGGCAAAGCGTGATGCCTGTGGAGTGTGACCAGTGATTCGTTGAAAAGCATAAGCTGCCTCCAGTTTTAAGTAAGGTATGGCTAATCAATTTTTACACCCGAATTGGAGCCTAAAACACGTTTTACATACCATTTGCAATTGGCATTTCCTTTAAATTCGCGTTCCTTCGATATTTTTGCACCCAAATCATAGACCCTTAATTTAAATGGCGCTGTGCTATAGGGCAGTTCAAAGTAATACATTCCGCCATCCACTGCCATTGGTTTCAACTGTTTCCCAAGCGTATTGTACACCGCCAGATCTTTCGCGCTAATGCCCGATGTTTGCAGGGTAATTAGAATCGATTGGCCAACCGTTACAGTGTCTTTTACAAGCACTTGGTCCATAATACTCAAACTTACATCAAACTTTTTTTTGGCAGGTTTTTTATCTGGCTTGGGCTTGGCTGTATAGGTAATATTGCTGATAGAATTATTTCCGGCAGGCACTATTGGTTTTTCCGGTGCAATGGGTGTTGGCATCGGCTTAGGTGCTTGTTTTACACGCTTGGGCTCCACTACGACCGTTGGTATTGGATCTGTAATGGGTGTTTGGACCGATAATGTGTCATTTTGATAAGGCGACTTAATGATCTGTTTTGAAGTTGCCACGCGTTTTGGGACGGGATGCAACAGTTGGTTCCAATCGAAATACTGCACCAACGCGTACATTCCTGCGCTGAGTGAAATAAAAAAAAGCACAATGAGCGTCCTTCGAAGCAAAGGGGATTGGGTCAAAAAATTAAATGCAATAAAATGATCCAGCTCCTTTTGAGAAGATAGCACAATTTGTGAATCTGTCCAGTGTAAATTGGTCATCATAAAATGCTCAGAAGCAACTACTTCCACTGCACGCTCTAGTACAATTTCCTTTTTCATCGATTCTCCATCGATTTTCTGAACCGTACTGATTTTGAGGTATAATTTTCTTGTTCCCGTAACAATTGGCTTTACAAAAAATATCCATTCCGAAAAATCATCTAACTCAAGGTATTGATCGGTTCTGTTTAAAGTCCGAATTTCAAAATCTGTTCCGCCACTGCGATCAATCAGCGCCACTTCCATGATCTGTGATACCCTAATATCTTCCAGTTTCGCTTGATCGTAGTTGTCTATATTTTCCCTTATATTCTCTTCGCTGTAAGCAATACGGATGACGCACTTCGTTTCAAGGTTCAGGGGCATGGAGTTCGGAATAGCATACAACACTTTTCCTTGCTTTTTGGATTTTATGACAGGCGGTAACGTAGGCAGGTGTATTTGTTTTGAAATATATAACAACGCACTACTTATATTGCTACATTCCCTCAAGTATTCCCGCTGATCCATCAATCCTTTATGCTTTTCTATATTTGCAATAGAAAATCGATTTTTCAAAATGAGTAAATCGCTGTAGGTATTTGGATCTAATTTGTCTTTTGCATCGAGCAGCAAATCCAGGGCCTCTTCGGTTTTTCCTTCCCTTAGGAATGCATCTACGTTTTCCAGAATTTTTGCAAAATGATCCATTATCCGTTGTATGGCGGTTATATTGATAGTATTATACTTCGCGCTGTATTGTTTTGTGCATGACCTTCGGCC
Source organism: Saprospiraceae bacterium (assembly GCA_040397785.1). GTDB lineage: Bacteria > Bacteroidota > Bacteroidia > Chitinophagales > Saprospiraceae > M3007. The sequence continues at coordinate 2,164 of JBBAVI010000129.1, forward strand.
TAAATCATTGACAATCAGCGCTCAGCATGACAATGAATGCAGCCTTTCAGGCGGCGTTTAGTATATCTTGCATAAAGCAAAGCAAGCACACAAATGTAAATACTATTTTATGCAAAAATACAATAAATGCAAACGAGGTTCCGACCTGCTTGGACGAAACCTCGTTCATAGAAACTGACCAAATCACAATTTATGACCGCCGCACCACCTTAAACGCCAAATCCCGCCCAAAGCCCTGCATAATGGCCAAATTAATCCACGAAAGCGCAAATTTTTCCAATAATTCTACTTTTTCACCGCCTCCAAAGTCCCAGCAGGTGCTAAAACCGGCATCCAATGCAAGCTGGCGGGCAACTGTTTTGGCTTCCAGATCGTCGCCTGCGCAAAACATATCAATGCCTTCGCCGTGGTACACTGGATTGGCCATATTTTCAAAACCCGTTGAATTAAAACACTTTACCACCTGTTGGGCCTTGGTTTCGGCTTTGATAAAATGGTAGGCAGTGGGGTAGGGCTCCGGACGAACACGCACGGCGTTAGTGCTATCAATGATGGTCTTGTCTGCCGCGCTGTCCAGCAATGCTTTTAAGGCGAGTACGGCATCGGGTGGGGTAGCAAGCACAACTACTTCCGCGTGTGCAACAGCCAATTCCATGCTTTCAAACGGGATATCCCGTAAAGTAGCCTGCGCTTTCTGCGATTTTTCGGAAGCCGGATCGCGTACGCCAATCGTGACCGCATGACCGGCCGCTTGCCAACGTGTTGCCAAAGCGGTGGCGACGTTTCCTGCGCCTAAAATGGTGATTTTCATCTAATTATATTTTATTGATGTTGATTAGGCATTCACCCGCACCAAATATTTGTTTTTCTTCCCGTTTTCTACCATAATATACTGACCCTGCAACAAATGCTCGGTGCTAACTTTGAAATCCACGCTGCTTATTTTTTCCTTGTTTATGGAAATTGCATTGTTTTGGATGGCTTTTTTGGCCTCGCTGCGGCTGCCAAGTATTCCTGTGTGCTCTGAAAGGAAATCCAATAAATCCACCTGATTTTGTACTAAACTGGCTGGCACTTCTGGCGAAGGAATTTCCTCGGCTACCTGCGCTAAAGAACGCAAATCGAGGCTACGGCAAGTTTCAGAACCGGCTTTTGGATCGAATAACAATTGAGAAACTGCCAAAACCGACTGATATTCTGCTTCACCATGGATGCGGCGGGTGATTTCTTCTGCAAAAATGCGTTTTACACTTTGCATGTCATTGCCGGCTTCCAAGGCTTCAATTTCTTCCTTGTTTTTTAAGGAAAAATAGCGCAAAAACTTGGGTACATCCCGGTCATCCGCATTGATCCAAAACTGGTAAAAGCGGTAAGGAGAGGTCAAATTCGGGTCGAGCCAAATGTTGCCCGTCGAACTTTTGCCAAATTTGGTACCATCTGCTTTGGTCAGCAAAGGCGTAGTGACGGCGTATAATTTTTGATCATCAATTTTTCGGCCCAACTCGATGCCCGCCGTGATGTTGCCATATTGATCACTGCCACCCATTTGCAGGGAAATGCCGTGGTGTCGGTGCAACAACACAAAGTCGTACCCTTGCAACAGCTGGTAGCTGAATTCGGTAAAAGAAATACCGGATTCTAAGCGGCGTTGCACACTTTCTTTCGACATCATGTAATTGACTGTCAAGTATTTACCCACATCCCGCAGGAAATCCAGGACGTTCATGTCCTTATAAAAATCGTAGTTGTTGACCAACAGGGCGTGGTTGGGGGTGTCGGCATTAAAATTGAGCAGTTTGCGCGCCTGTTCTACTTGAAATTTCAGGTTATGATCAAGTTCGTCGTACGTTTTCAACTCCCGTTCTGCATCCTTGCCACTGGGATCGCCAATACGTCCGGTTGCACCCCCCATGAGCATCACAGGCTGATGTCCGCTCCGTTGTAAAAAAGTGAGCAGCATAATTTGCACATAATTGCCAATGGTCAGCGAAGGCGCTGTTGGGTCGAAGCCAATATAGCCTTTTACGATGCCCGATTTGAGGTGTTCATCGAGGCCGGGCGTCGAATCGTGGATGAGGCCGCGCCATGCAAGTTCGGAAAGAAAGTCGTTGTTGGTCAAAACGTTGTAAAGTTGTACGATGAAACGGGGTACTTGATAATGCGTTCCGAGGTCAAAAGGTTCCAGAAAGCAGTATGGGGGCAAAATTAGAGCGGTATTTTTAATTTTGGTAAGTATTCATAAAGAAAAGCGGCTGTTCAGGAAAAATCCCAAACAGCCGCCCAATTATATTTTAATGCAAAGATGCTTATTGGATCGCGATCTGTACGTAAGCCGTTTGGTCGCCCGAACGCACGCGCAGGTTGTACACGCCCGCAGGCAAGTCGCCATATTGGAAGGCGTGCAACAAATTACCCGTGCTGTAGTCTACAATTTCACGTTTGATGAGGCTGCCCAAGGTGTTGTAGAGGGTAAATTCTACTTCATCACTGGCAGCACCTTTCATTTCTACGCTAAATACGCCATTGTTTGGATTCGGGAATATGCGGAACAGATCCAGCCAAACAGGTGTTTGTGTCCCTGTAATCACCACATTTACCACTTGTTGTAACGTACTGGCGCCACAGGCATTCATCGCAGACAACTCGACGGTGTACGTGCCAGAGGTCGCGTACACATGCGTAGGATTGGCTTCGCTGCTGCCAATAGAACCGTCCCCAAAGTTCCAGCTATAGGAAGTCGCATTGAAAGAGAAGTTGTTGAAGTCAACAGCACCCTGATTGGTTACAAAGTTAAAGGACGCTGCAGGCAAACCCTGGGTCTGGATATAGTTCTGAACCGTTATTTCATTGCTGCCAAACTGGTTCACCACGGTCAAATTCACGCCATAACTGCCCGGTGCACTGTAGGTTACGGTTGGGTTTTGCAAGTTCGATGAAGGTGGATTACCGCCTTGGAAACTCCAATTCCATGCAATTGGGTTGCCCGTCGACTGATCACTGAATGTAATCGTAAAGGGTACACAACCACTGGTTTCACCGGCACTAAAGGCAGCCGCGGGCGCTTCGCCTGCAATGCTGATCGATTGTACAAACGAAACGGAGCCACAGCCATTTGATGCGTTCAGGGTAATTGCGTAATCACCCGGCGCCGTATATGTATGGGTTGGGTTCGTTGCGTTGCTCACCTGCCCGTCACCAAAGTCCCAATTGTAAGAATTGGCATTTGTAGAAGTATTGGTCAGGGTAACGGTATTTCCACTCGTCTGGTAAGAAAAAGCAGGTGCTGGCTGGGCTCCAACGCTGATGTTGGTGCTGGTAGTGCTGCTGCCCGATGCATTGCTTACAGTAAGGGTCACCGTAAATACGCCTTCTTCACTCCAGGTAACTTTCGGATTTTGTTCCGTGGAAGTTGCAGGATTACCACCTGGGAAATTCCAGATGAAATTGGTGGCGTTGGTACTTGACGTATTGTTAAACTGGACGACAAATGGAATACATCCAATCGTTTCATTTACATCAAATGCCGCAGTTGGGGGTGTTGCGATGGTTACTGTTTGGGTGGCCGTCGTTGTTCCGCAACTGTTGGTTGCAGTCAACACCACGGTGTAAACGCCATCCGCCAAATAAGTATGGATCGGGTTGGCATTCGTAGAAGTGTTACCATCTCCAAAATTCCAGCTATGGGACAGGGCGTTGCTCGAAGCATTTACAAAGGTTGCAATATTGCTCGAAACACCAGCGCTGAAATTGGCAGCAGGTATGGTGCCAACACTGACGTAATTGTTTTGGGTTGCGGTGGCATTACCAGCAGCATTGGCAACCGTGAGTGTTACGCTGTACACGCCTGGTGTATTGTACACCACCAGCGGGTTCTGTTGTGTGGAAGTACTTGGGGTTCCGCCCGGGAATTCCCAGTTGAAGGTGCTGCTGTTAGCAGAAGAAGTGCTGGTAAATTGAACAGACAAAGCCGCACAACCGGAAGTAACATTGGCCGCAAAGCCAGCCGCTGGCAAAGATGAAACTACCACGGTTTGGCTGGAAGTAGTAGTGCCACAGCCATTTGTAGCTGTCAAAACAACGGTATAGGTTCCGTCCGTAGTGTAGGTATGGCTAGGGTTGGTTGCAGTACTGTTTCCACCGTCGCCAAAGTTCCAGATATAAGTGCTGGCATTGGTGCTGGTGTTGGTAAAGTTAACCGTCAGGCTGCTGTTTGCACTGGTAAACGAAGTAGCGGGCGTAGACCCGATCGTAACAAAGTTTGTTTTTATCAGGGTATCGCTGCCTGTTGGGTTGCTTGCAATCAGGGTAACATTATAAGTTCCCGGTGTATTATAAACCACAACTGGATTTGCAACGGTCGAACTCAATGGGGTGCCTCCTGGGAAACTCCAGGCATATCCCGTTGTGTTGGGGGATGCACTGCTGGTAAACTGTACCGTCATTGGCACACAACCGTTGGTTGGGGTACCGGTGAAATTAGCCGTTGGTGGTGTTGCAATGGTCACCAATTGGGTAAAAGTATTGGTTCCGCAAGCATTGGTTGTGGTAAGTACTACCGTATAAACGCCATCGTTCGTGTAGGTATGGGTTGGGTTGGTTGCTGTACTGTTTCCGCCATCGCCAAAGTTCCAGCTATAGCTCTGTGCATTGGTGCTGGTATTGGTAAATGTGGCCGTTTTGCCATTTACACTGCTGCTAAATGCAGCATTTGGCACCGTTCCAACCGTAATAAAATTGGTTTTGGTGATCGTATCACTTCCGGCAGCATTGCTTACAATGAGTGTTACCGAATAAGTTCCGGCGCTTGGATACACAACGACTGGATTGGCAATGGTGTCATTGGTGGTTGTACCGCCCGGGAATTGCCATTTATACCTTGTTGCATTGGTCGAACCGGTGCTGGTAAATTGAACCGTCAGGGGTGCGCATCCAGTAGTAGGCGTGCCAGTAAAGTTGGCAGTAGGCGGTGTAACCAGCGTGATTGTTTTAAAGAACGTATCAATTCCGCAGGCGCCTGTAGCAATCAGGCGTACCAGGTACACCCCATCATTGGCATAGGTATGTACCGAATTGGTATCGGTAGAACTGGTATTATCGCCATAGTTCCAGTTATAGGTATTGGCACCCGTACTGGTATTGGTGAAGTTTACCACCAATCCGTTGATACTATTATTAAATCCGGCATTAGGACCGGCATTTACGGTGATTACCTTGGTTGCGGTGCTGCTCCCTCCAACATTGGTTGCGGTAAGGGTAACCGTATAAGTACCCGGGTTGGCAAATGTTACCGTTGGATTAAGAGCGGTAGAAGTAGCAGGTGTGCCGCCAGGGAAATTCCACAGATAACTGATTGCGCCGGTTGTCTGATTGGTAAAGTTAACCACCAGCGGAGCGCATCCACTGGTTGGATTTGCTGTAAATGCGGTTACAGGCGGTGTCGCGAGCGTTACTACTTTCGTAATCGTTGTAGTACCGCAATCATTGGTGGCGGTAAGCACCACATTATAAGTACCGCCCACCGCATAAGTATGCACAGGGCTGGTTACGGTACTGGTTGTTCCATCACCAAAATTCCAGGAGAAAGAAGTGGCGTTGTTGGTCGTATTGTTAAAGGTTACCACCAACCCATTGTTACTGAATGTAAAGCCTGGATTTGGGGTGGTTTGCGTGGTAATATAATTGGTTTTGGTTTCTACCGCACTTCCAGAAGCATTAAAAGCCGTCAAGGTAACCGGATAGGTACCCGAAATATTATAAAATACCACCGGATTTGCCACATTGGAGCTCGTAGGGTTACCGCCTGGGAACTGCCAGTTGAACGTGGTTGCGTTGCTCGAAGATTCGTTGGTGAAAGTTACAAACAGGGTTGTGCAACCACTCGTTGGTGAGGCGCTGAAATCTGCTGTTGGGGCCGTATTGATAATTCTTACCCGCGTGGCAGAAGCGCAGTTGTTGCTTGAAATCAGCGTAACCGTGTAATTTCCTGCATCTGCGTAGGTATGCACAGGATCTATGTCAAAACTGGAAGTACCGTCACCAAAATCCCAAATATAGCCGGTCGAATTGGTAGAAGTATTGGTAAAGGTCACGGTCAGGCCACTCACCGTAAAGGTAAAATTGGCACTCGGTAAGGGCTGAACAACCACCTGTTTGGTAATCGTGGAGTTGCCATTGACCGTGAGGGTCGCATTAAAGGTGCCCGGTGTATTCCAGGTGACAACCGGATTTTGCTGGGTAGAAGTTGCTGGACTACCACTCTGGAAGGTCCATGCGCGGCTGGTAACGGATCCGGTAGACTGATCCGTAAATTGAACTGCCTGGCCCTGGCAGGCAGGATTTGGATTAAAGGTAAAGTCGGCTGTGGCCAAAGGAGCACAAGGGGCGAGGCAGCCATTGTTGATCAACGGCGTTACATAGGAATTAAAGGAATTGGATGATCCGTTACTCCAAGTGCTCGACGTAGAAACAAAAGGACACATAATAAAATTAGGCGGACATGCACCTGCTCCATCGTGTTGCATGGAAAAGTTGTGGCCAATTTCGTGGGAAGTCAAACAGCGCAACAACTCGGAGTTGGTGGAAAAATCCTGCAGGCAATGGTATTTAAAGCTATTGCAAACAGCACTCAAGTAGGCAATGCCAATGGTACCGCCTGTAAAATCGCGGTTGGTCCACAACTCACCCAAGTCAAAAGTAACGCCAAATCCACCACTATTACCCCAGGTGCGGAAACTGCCCAAAAGGGCACCGGCATCCAGCGAACTCGTCCATGGATCAGTGCCTGTCACGACAAACTGCGTGACAATCACAAAAGTAAGATCGTGGTTAAAACTGCCGAGGTAGTCGTTTTGTACGTCGTTGATTACACCAACATTGTGGTTTTCAACGCCTCCAACCGAACCGTATTTAGTAAACATCGAATTATCTGAAGCAATCGCAAGGTCCAGTTGGTAACACGCCATCGATTCTGCTCCATGTTGCTCCTGTGTTTCTTTGGCATCTTCAACGAGTTTTTTCAATTCCATGCCTTCATCGATCACGGCGCAAGTGGCATCATTATCCCGGATTACCGCGTCCATATCATATACCACAAACAAATTGCGTGCAGCACTTGGGTCAAAATAGTACAATGGCTCAATATAATACCGCTTGGTTTCCTGCTGAACAAAACCAAAAAGGAAATCTTGGTTGACGGTCAGGCGTACGGTTCCTCCGCCATTCAATTCATACCCTTTGAGGGCTTTGGGGGCAGCACCATAGGATTTTTGCAGTCCTTTTTCGGAAAGTACTTGCAATTGGTAATCAGAAGCAATGACACCGCTTTCAACCAGATCGAGTTTCCATTGGTGCATGCCCAATTGTAAATCGATGATCGAATTTGATCCAGGGTTGGTTTTTACTTTGGCGTTTATAGCATTTACATCAATTTGGTAAACATCCCAGTAGGTCAGCGATTTTTTGAGCGCCGGATTTTCAGTGACGTAAGGAACCCCTTTAATGGTTTGTGCTGAAAGATGAACAGAAAATGTTGCGCTTGTCAGTACGACAAGCAAAAACAACACGCGTAAAGATTGCGTCATAGTAAGGTACTGGATTTGAGAAATTTTGAAAAACATAAGAATGACAACATCGGCTTCTGGCTTGCATGGATTATAACACAAAACGATGATCTAGCATTTATCATTCCAGAATCGCCTGCGAATGTACAATTAGTTGCAAAAATGGTTTTTTTCTTGCGAAGAAAAATGTGCTTTTCGTCCTCCTATGACCATTTTATGGCTAAGGGAAAATAGTTTTGGCCGAATGTATTCTTATTTATTACAACTTTTGACAAATTAGAATTGGAGGCGGGTTGGGTGTACTATTTTTGTTAATTGGCGGCATCATGACAATATTCATGTTTTTTTACTCTATTTATGTCAAAATTATGCTTAATTTTGATGTGGTGTATTCATGGTGAGGTCCTATTTCTTTTATATACGCCCTTTTTTGCATAATTTTAACATGTCAAATTGGCAAATAACCAAATTCTATGATTGTATGAAGAAATTACTACTCCTTAGTCTGTTTTGGCTATGTTTTTTGTCGGCCCAGGCCCAGTCGAAAATAGAAGGCAAGGTGACCGATACGCAAAGCGGAGAAGCCCTGATTGGCGTGAGTGTTTTCGTGAAGGGTACCAATATCGGCGCTATAACGGATGTTGAAGGGAAGTTTAATTTTGTCGTAGCCGATCCTAAAAAGGTGGTACTCGTTTTTAATTACACCGGGTATGCATCGCAGTCCATTCGCCTGGATGGTAAAACTACCCTGGACGTTCAAATGGGCGAAGACCTCAACTCCTTAGACCAGGTGGTCGTGGTAGGTTACGGCACACAGCGCAAAAGTGACCTGACAGGCTCGGTTGGTACCCTGAAAGCCAAAGATATTGAACGCATTCCAACGGCCTCTGTCGACCAGGCTTTACAAGGAAAAATTGCAGGCGTATATGTAAGCCCGGTAAGCGGCGAACCCGGCAAGGGTGCAGTGATTCGGATTCGTGGTACAGGTACCCTCAACAACGCCAACCCGCTTTATGTCGTAGATGGCATGTTGCTCGACGACATTGCCTTCCTCAACCCGCAAGATGTGGCCTCTATTGAAGTGCTGAAAGATGCATCTTCCACTGCAATTTACGGCAACCGCGGCGCGAACGGGGTCATCATCATCACCACCAAACGCGGTTCGGAAGGTAAACGGGCCGTTGTTACCTTCGATTCCTACTATGGCTCGCAGGAAATTGCCCGCAAAGTGCCCTTGGTCAATGCCTCGGAATTCGCCCAGATGTATAACGAATTGACTAAATCACAATACTATAAAGACCCTGCTGCACTAGGGGAAGGAACCGACTGGCAAGATGCAATTTATAGCCCTGCGCCCATGGGCAATCTGCAACTGGGAATTGCGGGCAAACTGAAAAAACTGACGTACAATGTTTCTGGAAACTATTTCAACCAGCAAGGTATTCTGGAAAAAACCGGCTTCGAACGTGGAACCGCTCGTTTTAATGGCGAATATCCCATCCACCGTTTGGTGAAAATTGGTACAAACATCGCTTACTCTGGAGAACTCAATAAAACTGTGCTCGGTGGCGTAACCGGTGCTGCCTACCGCATGCCGCCTGTATTCGGTGAGCGCGACAGCACGGGGGCATTTACGGATCCTACCTTTTTCGGCTTGGCATTGTCTAATCCTGCCGCCGATTTGTTTTATAAAAGCAACTGGCGTGGGCGCGTAAACCGCTGGGTAGGAAGTGTTTATACCGATGTGCAGATTTTAAAAAACCTCCGCTTCCGAAGCAATTTTGGTTTGGACCGCCGTCGGCAAAAAGTGACTTTTATCGAGCCTGTTTATAAAGTGTCTGCATCCCAGTTGAACAACCTCAACCGCAACAGTTTTAGCAAAGAAGGAAAAAACACCTGGTTGTGGGAAAATACCTTGACGTATGACCGGGATTTTTCATTTATGCACTTGAATGTGTTGGGTGGACAAACCATGCAAGAATATACGGATAATTTCCGCAATGTGGTCAATGATACCCTCCAGCCAAATGGCGAAGGTGGTTCGGATTGGGCCATGTTGAGTTACTTGTTCCGCACCAACGCCACTTTTTACGACCGGTATTTGCTTACTTTTTCGATGCGCGCCGATGGCTCTTCCCGTTTCTCCAAATCCAATCGTTGGGGCTATTTCCCATCGGTGGCTGTTGGCTGGAACATCATTCAAGAACCTTTGCTGCAAGGACAAAAAATATTTGATCGGCTCAAATTTCGCGCATCCTGGGGTATTGTGGGCAACGACAAAACCCAAACCTACCCATCGCTCGGGTTTATTGAAGATGAATTGTATGCCGTATTCGGCCCCGATCAACAAATTTATTCCGGGGGAACGCTCATCCGATATGCCAATGCCTCGGTACGGTGGGAAGCGGCCACGCAAACCGATATGGGCCTCGAATTTGCCCTCTTTAAAGGTAAATTGAGCGCTGAACTAGACTGGTACAATCGTTTTACCTATGATATTCTCGCCGAATTGCCCATTCCAAGTTATGTGGGGTCTTTGGGCGCGCCAGTCGTTAACTCTGCGGAAGTGCGCAACCGCGGCTGGGATATTTCCGTAAACTGGCGCGAAAAACGCGAAAAATTTGCCTATAATCTCGGTATCATCTATTCAACCGTCGAAAATGAAGTGATGAAACTAAACCAGGGCAGGTCGGAAATTTTTGCCGCGCAATTGCCAAGCGGCGACTTTGCTACCCGTACCGTGGTGGGCCAACCCATTGGCTCTTATTATGGATATGAAGTGGCGGGTATTTTCCAAAACCAAAACGAACTCAACACCCTGCCCAAAATTGGAACAGAAAAACCAGGCGACCTGCGTTTTGCTGATAAAAATGGCGATGGTGTGATCACGGAAAAGGATCGCACGTTCCTGGGTAGCCCAATCCCAACCCTTACCTATGGCTTTTCGGGCGGAATGGAGGTGTTAGGCTTTGATATCAACGCCGACTTTTTTGGCGTAAAAGGGAACAGGGTGCTTAATGCAAAGGCAACTTCAAGGTTCGGTGTATACAATTGGGAAAGTGTGTATTACGACAACCGCTGGACCAGCGAAACCAGCACCGGTGCAACCGCCCCGCGCGTTACCAACGGCGGCCACAACTACCGCATGTCGAGTTTCCTGATCGGAGATGGTAGTTTCCTGCGCCTGCGCAGCGTCGTTTTGGGTTACAGCCTGCCAGAAAACATTTTGAGCCGAATCCGGCTTACCCGCCTACGCGTATATGTAAGTGGCACGAATTTGTGGACCAAACAAAACTACAGCGGTTACAGCACGGAGTTTCCCAACAACAGCGTGTACGAAGCCGGGATAGACAATTTGAACTATCCAATGAATAAAACCTTAATATTCGGCATGAATGTTACCTTTTAAACGTTCAAAAAACTCCTTTCACATAAAAAATACGCATTATGAACTATAAAATCAGTTTTGCCCTCCTGCTCCTTTTGCTAGTGCAAACCAATTGCCAACAAGATTTCCTCAATCGTACACCAACCGGACAATTGGTGTTCGACCAATATTTTAAAACCGCCGATCATGCCGTGCAGGCTACCAACGCCGTGTACAACCAATTCCGCTCTTTCGATTGTGTCGGCTTGGGTTATATCGGCATCACCGATATCATCAGCGATGATGCCGACAAAGGCTCTACCCCCAACGACCAGCCACCTGCCGCTGAAGTAGACGGTCTTACCTTTGATGCAACAAACTCGTACTTTTCGAACGCATATCGTGGTTATTATCAAGCAATTGCACGTGCAAATGTAGCCATTGAAAATATCCCGGCCATCGAAATGGATGCGGCCTTAAAAAATCGCCTGATTGCCGAATGCAAGTTTTTGCGTGCTCACAGTTATTTGCTTTTGGTGCAATGGTTTGGCGATTTGGCCTTGGTGACCAAAGTGCTTACCGCGGACGAATATTATGCGCAGGCACGGCAACCAACGGAAGCAATCTATGCACAAATCGAATCCGACCTCAAAGAAGCCATCGAAGCGCTTCCAGAAAAAGACGGATATGCCGCCAATGACCTCGGTCGTGCAACCAAAGGCGCTGCAAAAGGATTGCTCGCCAAGTTGTACATGGTGAAAAAAGACTTCGTGAATGCAGAAAAATACTGCCTCGAAATAATCAACAGTGGTAAATACGACCTTTTGCCAAAGTATACGGATAATTTCCTGGCAGTTGGCGAAAATGCCGTCGAATCCATCTTTGAAATTCAGGCCGCTGCTTTACCAACCCAACAAGCCGCCAGCCCAGGCGCTTCACCTTATAATATGGTGCAAGGGGTGCGGGGCGTTCCCAATTTAGGTTGGGGCTTTAACCGCCCGTCCGATAATTTAGTGGCTGCTTACGAACCGGGTGATGTACGCCGCGAAGCTACCGTTTTGTATGTGGGCGAAGTATTACCCGATGGTTCCGCCCAAGTACAAGACAATCCCGAAATTGTAGGAGAGCGTTTTAGCCAAAAAGCCTGGGTACCCAACCACCCGGGTTTGCAAGACAATGGCCCAGGCAATATTCGGATACTCCGCTACGCCGATGTTTTGTTGTTGGCCGCAGAAGCGCTCAATGAAAACAACAAGCCTGCCGAAGCCCTAATCTATCTCAACAAAATTCGCAAACGCGCCCGCGGCACCAGTACTTTTTTCCTGCCAGACGTAACCACGACGGTAAAAGACGAGCTGCGCGAAAAAATATACAAAGAACGCCGCGTCGAACTGGCCATGGAGCAACATCGCTGGTTCGATTTAGCCCGTTGGGGCCGCGCCCAATCCGTCCTAACCGCCGTCGGAAAGCCGTTCATCGCCAACAAACACGAACTCCTGCCTATCCCACAAACCGAAGTCGATTTGACAGATGGTTCGATTCAGCAGAACAAGGGATATTAGTTAGTGATGAATGATGAATGATGAATGATGAATGATGAATGATGAATGATGAATG
>JBBAVI010000130.1:0-14336 GCA_040397785.1 Saprospiraceae bacterium
TCTACAGCTTGCTCCACAATACCCGATGTAAATTGCATACTTCGCAAAATTACATCATAGTTTTTAGGTATTTACGAACTTGCATTTGGTTTAAAAAATCATCCTACCTTTGTATCGCATGTTTATCGAAGTACTGCAAGCCAAAATCCACAACGTCCGCCTAACTCAGACGGAATTGAACTACACTGGGAGCATCACCATTGATGAAAATTTAATCGATGCCGCCGGCATGTTGCCCAATCAAAAAGTTATGATCGTTAACAACAACAACGGGGAACGCTTTGAAACTTATATCATCAAAGGTGAAAGAAATTCAGGCATCATTGGATTAAATGGGGCGGCGGCAAGAAAAGGCCAAGTGGGCGACGAACTCATTATTATGACGTTCACTTACCTCACAGCAGAGGAAGCCAAAACGCACCAGCCAAACAACCTGTTTCCCGATAGAAACAATCGCTTAGTTTGAAAATCAACAAAAAAATAATCTCACAAACCCTACTCATCCTTCTGGCCGTTGGGGTGTTTATTCTGATTGGTTTAAAAATTGATTGGGTAGCGACGTGGAAATCAGTAAAAAATGCCCATATGGGTTGGTTTACAGCCGGTATCGTTGTGATGTTGATCTCTCACTTTTTAAGGGGTTGGCGATGGAATTTGTTGCTCAAACCAGCCGGATACCCATTGAATCCTTTGCGTGCTTTTTACGCGGTAATGATTGGCTATTTAATCAACATTGCCACCAGCAGAGGCGGTGAATTTGTGCGATGCGCCATGGCTGCCAAAAGCGAAAAAGCCCCCGTCCCAACACTCGTTGGAAGCGTAGTTACCGAACGTATCATCGATCTTTTTGTGATGGGTTTACTGGCGATGATCTGCTTACTATTACAATTTGAACAATTCTGGGGATTCTTTGACCAATATTTACTTCAGCCCGCATTAAACTATATGGTTCCCATCCTCATCGGAATGGCGTGCAGTGTTGCAGTATTATTTTGGCTGAAAAATAAAATGAAGCAGACGTCCAATCATACCAACCACGATAAACAAACTTCACCGCAAATCACAGGGCAAAAGAGCAATGCGAAAGAAACCATTTTTACCAAGTTTTCCGGTGGACTACAATCCGTTTTTCAATTGGAAAACCCCTTGGCCTTCATTTTAGCCTCTTTAGGAATATGGATCGGCTATTGGCTGAATACCTATTTCATGCTAAAAAGCCTAGATGTCACCGTCGATTTCACCCTAGCTAATGCCCTCGGAGTATTGATATTTTCTACCTTGGGTGTGATCGTACCACTTCCCGGTGGCGCTGGAGTTTGGGGGACGTTAGCCTATGGACTGACCCTGATTTATGGATTGCCCCAAGACCAAGCCAATACATTTGGTATTTATTCTGTCGCCGTCAGTAATCTGCTCATGATCGTTTTTGGTAGCATTTCCTATCTGCTGCTATATTTGGAAATTCAAAAAGCCAGTAAACATGAAGCTGAAGGATAAAATCGTTTCAATGAATGTCGCCCAATCCATGGTAAACCAATGGCAAAACCAGGGCGATAAAGTCGTTTTTACGAATGGCTGTTTCGATATTCTTCATGCAGGTCATGTTCATTATTTAGAAGAAGCGCGATGCCTGGGCAATAAACTCGTGATTGGGTTGAATACGGATCAAAGCATACAAAGACTGGACAAATCTCCAGCAAGACCCATACAATCGCAAGATTCAAGAGCGATGGTATTGGCCGCATTGGATTCTGTTTCCCTCGTGGTTCTATTCGATGAAGACACACCCAAAGAACTCATCGAAACTTTAAATCCGAACATTTTGGTGAAAGGGGCCGATTACCAAATTGATCAAATTGTGGGTGGAAGTCATGTGATTGCCAACGGAGGAGAAGTGAAGACATTGGAATTCTTGCCTAGTTACTCTACCAGTAAAATCGAACAGAAAATTCTGAAGAGCCACGGAAAATGAGTTAATTTTCCTCACGATTGTCAAGTTGTAGGTTAAACCATTCGATGCTTACCCATCTCACCGCCAAGCATCGGTAACGCAAGATGTGGAAAACGATTTTGGTGTTTTTAAAAACCGAAGAATCCGCTGGATGAAAAAAATATTTTTGCAAAAAACACAAAAAACAGCCCTGTAACAAACTTCCATGGGCTTTTTCTTCTTGGCTTTTGGGTGATAGCGATGAAAGCCGTGTTATCTGGCCACTATGAATATATGGCTTCGCTGTGGCTGGGAAAACTGTATGTGTATGCAGAAGCTGCATACACCGCAATCAACATTCCCGAGATTTTTTCATCTCGTTTTTGCCTCGCTATTTTTTGGTTTGATTTCAATCAACATGGCCCATTCTCAGTGTAAACTCAATAGCCAAACCTATCCAACGGCATTCTTCGGCAACACAAACCTTTTTACACTATCCAACGGCTCGATAATTTCCAACATCCCCGCCTCAACAGTAAAACAAGTTGCCATCGCCATCCAAAAATGTCAAATGGATAGCAACACCTGGTTGGAAGCCACATTTTCTCTCGAAATTAATCCTTCGAGCGCCAACTATGTAGAAGCCTATTTTCACTGCGATTCATCGCGACAAAATGGTTGGATTATTCGATTGGGTGATACCGACGATGACATTCAATTGATTCTACTCAAAAAAGGGGCAGCGCAAATAATTTTAAAAGGGGCAAAGGGATATTTCAACCGAACCAAATCAAACATTACCCTCAGAGTCGTAAAACAACCCGAACAAATTATCGTACTTTACAAAGATAGCGCTTGGGAAAAATTCCAATGTTTGGGCGCCGGAATCGATACGATGTCTTACCTGCAGTCCTACCACGGCTGGGGCATTAGCCAATCTGGGAGCAGCGCGGCGGGAAAACACAAAGTGGAGCAATGGTATATCGGGCCACCGCGCCCAGACAGAACACCTCCCCAATTAACAAACATCCTTTGGATTCAACCCAATATCGCTAGGTTGCAATTCTCGGAGCCCCTCCAGATCCCAGAACAACAACAATTTATTTGTAATTACAATGCAGCAGACTCCATTGCAGCCATCAATTCGCGAATCATTATTGCCAAATTTCCTAAAGTTTATTGCAATCAATTCAATACCGTTCACTGCCAAAATCTTCTAGATACGGCACACAATGTCTCAGCGCATCTTCAAGACTCTGGCATCGCCGAATGCAACACACCCATCTATTTCAATCAGATTATCTTCACCGAAATCATGGTCGACCCCACGCCCCAAGTGGGTTACCTACCGAATGCCCAATATATCGAAATTTACAATACCACCGATACCGCCAAATGGCTACATACATTGTCATTGTTGGATCCACAAACGTCCTGCGCTTTGCCCAAATACCTACTGCCCCCAAAGGCTTTTATCGTTTTACACGATACCCCAGATAGCGCCTTCAATTACCTCAAAAAAAAAGCAATTAGAATCAACAATTTACCCCACTTCAATATCGATGGGGATGAGATCCTTTTGATGTATACACGCGATACCATTCATCAACTAACCTACAGCGACAATTGGTATCACCCTTTATACAAAGGAGGTGGATATGCCTTAGAGAAAACCGATTTAACCTGCGGATGTATCAACGATTTCAATTGGCATAGCAACCATGATTTAGGGGGAACTCCAGGTGAAACAAATTCAACACCGCTACCATGGCCCTCTCCAAGATCAGTGAACGCGAAATCGGAACCGCCCAAAGCCAGAATCATTGAACATCGTTGGCGAACCAAACAGATGCTAGAAATCAAGTGCAATGTTTCCCCAGAAAGATTTGATGTTTCTGTAAGGCCGCCGCAACCCTCACCAAAGTTAATTCTAATTCCAAATAGTGGCGATACCCTAAAAACCACTTTCGTCCATAACATAAACAATGGATGGTTATTTCATATTGATTCTAACGAACCGGTAGAGGCAAAAGCAATAATTATCAATGCAAAGGATTGCGCCCATCGATTACTCATAGACACTCAATTCCAAGTATTCACCTCAACCTACTCCCCCCAACCTAAGGAATTGCAATTCAACGAAATTATGTTTAATGCCAGCGATGGATCTGTTGATTTCATAGAACTCGTGAACACCTGCGATAAAGCAATCCAATTGCAAGGACTCGAACTACTGATAGACAACGATCAACAAATAACCCAACGGATATTACTGTGCAACGAACAAAAAAACCTTTACCCAAACCAAATCATTTGCTTTAGTTCAGACCCGTATACCCTCGCCAAAACCTACAACTCCGAACGATACACATTTCATCAATATTGCTCAACTTTCCCGAATTTATCTGCAAGCGGAGCAGGTCTCCAATTGGTACTGAATAACTCACCTAATATTATCGACATAATGCAATATTACGAATCAATGCATCACAGTTTATTGATTGAAACCAAGGGCGTTAGCCTCGAAAAAAACCACCCCACAGCGCCAAGTTCCTCGCCCCCATTTTGGTTCAGCGCCTCTTCCACAATAGGATTTGCCACTCCCGCAGAGTCAAACAGTCAACAGATAAATCTAAGAACTGCCACAATCAAAAACAAAAAATGCTTTTCACTTCTCAACACCGTTTTGGGCCCAAATTCTCGGGGCAATGCCGAAAATACCAATACACTCATGCTATCATTTCAAATGCCCCAACCAGGTTATATTTTAACCGCGGGTATTTATAATCTCCATGGCGGACTCATGGGTGTGCCCATTTATCAAGCACTCATTGGCAAAGAAGGTGTACTTCCTATTCCCATTCAAATGTTAAATGGCACACTTTCCAACGGAAATTATATTTTACATATAGATGCATTCCATCGGGAAGCTGACATTTGCACTCAGAATCTGCGGTGGATTTATATGAACCCATAAAATGAACGACCAAACAATACAAGAGCGCCTCAACATCGAATTGAGTGAATTTTATAGCCACGAGGAAATTCGGGCCTTCTTATTTTGGATCCTACCGCACATTCATTCCACTCAAACCAATAAAGAATCTACATTAGATCGAATTATCACCGAATTAAAATCAGGCAAACCCATTCAGTACATTTTTGAAATTGCATTTTTTGGTCATCTCGAACTAAAAGTAACCCCTCATACGCTGATTCCTCGTCCCGAAACAGAAGAACTCTGCGATTACATTAGCAAGCATTTTAGCCATTGGCCGGTTGAGAAACAAACTGCCACAATCACAGGGATAGACTTGGGAACTGGTTCTGGGTGTATTCCAATCTTCCTTCTAACCCAAAATCCCAATTGGAAATTCACCGGGGTTGATATTTCTCCATCAGCACTGCAGGTCGCCAACTTCAATGCAATAAATCAAGGGGTATCAGAACGTTTTATTGCGGTTGAACAAGACATTTTAGATGCATTTGAACTACCAACCAATATCCAATTACTGGTTTCAAATCCGCCTTACATTTCAGAATCTGAACGAGAATATATGTCGGACCGCGTATTGAAATTCGAACCCAAAAATGCCCTTTTTACCCCAAACAAAGACCCACTTCAGTTTTATAAAAAAATCGCGGAACTGGTTCCCAGTTCCGCGATTCAACAATTATCAATTTGGTTAGAGATTAATCAATACTATTCCGAAGAAATCAAATTGCTGTTTTCACCATTGGGCGATACAGAAATTCTCAATGACTTATCCGGGAATCCTAGATTTCTACACTGCGAAATCACAAATTCTATTTAGCAATAGAAATCATTCCTGCGCCGTCCTTTACCAAACTTCCCGCCTTATACATTTGGGTAAGTGTAGTGTAAATTCCTTGAGAGAAACGCTTTTTATCTCTTTCGCCACTGCGCTCAAACAACGCTGAAATCAAATCACCAGACGAAATTGCATGTGACAATTCAGCAATGTAATTCAAAATCACATCGCGCTTTGTTAACTCACCCGCCTTCCTACGTCCGCCACCTTTACGATATCCTGTTTTTGGTGGACGACCTCTAGGACCCGCAACTTTTTCTACTTGGGGTTTGGCAGGACGACCGCGCTTTCCGGTACCCTTAGACATAGCCTTAAGTCGGTTTTTCTTTGCACGATCCTTCCATAAAATCAAAGATTTGGAGGCATCAGCCTTCACCTTCTCAATGTCCTTCGCTTGCTTCTTTTCTAGTTTTTCTATTTCTTTTTCCGCTTGAGCCGTAGCCTTTTTCAAGGCATTAGAAAGCGATTGAATTTCCTGCTCTAGCAAAGAAAATACACTCAAATAAGCAACTTTTTTCGATGTCTTTTTTGACTTCACCTTGTTCTTAGAACCTGGCTTACGCCCCCTTTTCTTGGGGCCTTCAACGGGATTTGTTTCTACTTTTTCCATAAAAATGACGCAATTTTTACAATACCTAAAATGGGATTTTTTATTTAAGCCACAAATCTACTAATTATATTTATCATTTACCAAATAATTAATAAAAATCAGATACAAATCTGATTTTTATTTTTACAATACCCTAAGAACCATCATATATTTTGAAACATTGTTAAATTTTCACCATGGAGCGCAGCAATTAATCCACTAAAAACCATGGTCGTTGACTCAATAAAGTATCCTATTTTTGTACCCATCGGGCCTAACTCATTGACAATACTTTCAAAAATATCGGACAATCACCATATTAAAAGTTTAAACTCGGCGTCGTTGATTGACTTGTCTAATGATTTACGTCAATTTATTACACAGTCGGTACTCACATCAGGAGGGCATTTCTCTTCCAACCTGGGCGTAATTGAGTTAACCGTGGCCCTTCATCACACCCTAGATTTCCCGAATGATGGAATTGTTTGGGATGTAGGCCATCAATCCTATCCCCACAAAGTATTAAGCGGCCGTGGTGATTTATTACACACCATCCGAAGTTTTCAAGGACTCTCAGGCTTTCCCAAGCGCGACGAGAGCCCATTTGATATATTTGGTACTGGGCACTCCAGCACAGCCATTTCCGCCGCAATGGGCATGGCAGCTGCTGCAAAAATCAAATCAAATACCTACGACATTTCCACAAATATCAATGAGCCCACCTTTGTAGCAGTAGTAGGCGATGGCGCCTTAACAGCAGGCCTTTCTTATGAGGCACTCAATAATTTGTTCAAGTCGGATTTGAATGTCATGATTATCCTAAACGACAACCACATGGGCATCGATCCGAATACGGGTGCATTGAATACACGTTTACAAACAGCACCGGAAAAAGTAAAAGCTTGGTTTGAATGGTTCGGCCTAAACTACCAAGGTCCGATCGACGGGCACAACATGAACGAACTGCTCCCCGCAATTCAGCGTTGCTACAATCAAACTGGCCCCCGCCTCCTTCATATTAAAACCATCAAAGGAAAGGGCTATCCCCCCGCGGAAAAAGAGCAAACCAAATGGCATAGCGCTAGCAAATACGTCAAAATTGAACAACCCAGCCAATCCAATGTGAAATGGCAGGATGTTTATGGCGACATGCTATTGTCGCTCGCCCAATCCAATTCCAAAATCGTTGGCATTACCCCCGCCATGCCATCGTCCTGTGGAATGATTAAAGCAATGAATGCCTTTCCCGATCGATTCTTTGATGTGGGCATTGCAGAGCAACACGCTCTCACATTCGCTGCAGGCATGGCCACCCAAGACACAATTCCTATCGTTAACATCTATTCCTCCTTCTTACAAAGAGGATATGACCAATGGATTCACGATATCGCACTGCAAAACCTTCCGGTAATACTTTGCATCGATAGAGCGGGCTTGGTAGGTGAGGACGGTCCCACACACCACGGCGCATTTGATATTGCTTTCCTTCGCTGCATTCCCCAGACAATCCTTTGTGCCCCGAGAAACGCCAGAGAGTTATACGCCTCGCTGTGGCTCGGAACACAAAACGTGGGCCCCATCGCAATTCGATATCCAAAAGGAACATTAATTGACAATCAATGGGAGCCTGCCATGGATAGAACTTTGGCCATAGAAACCCTATCGCCACAATGGTTAAAATCGGATGGCCGAGCAAATGTCCTGTTGATCACCACCGGCCATGCAACCAATTTGGCCATTCAAGCGAATTCCATTCTGTTAGATAACCATAATTCAGGCACTATGAACAGCGTTGATGCAGTGACCAAACTTTCTCCCAAAATACAATCTTCCAATTACCATCACCTACATATTCCGTTATTGCAATGGACCGATGACAACCTGGATTTTCAATCACTTTCAGCCGCTATAACTCCAAAAAATACTCAGAATTACGAGTATATCATCACAGTGGAAGACGGTTGTGTACAAAGTGGTTGGGGTGAAGGACTAAAACAATCACTCGCTAAATCCATTGAGCAACCGCACAATTACCAAACAAATCAACCTGCAATCCCGCAATTCCAACACTTGGGCATCCCTCATAATTTCATCGAACACGGCAACAACGAGGAAGATCTTTATCATCGTTGTGGGTATGCGCCAAAGGATATCGCTGAGGCGATTATAACTGCTTTAGCCAAGCATTCATTAACAGCTGGCCCTCGGGAGTAAGAATACTCTCTGGGTGAAATTGTACTGCCCAAATTTGATTACCGGCATCACTTACCGCCATTACTGCGCCATCACAAGTCGCTTCGATTTTTAGCGATGTAGAGGGAACCCCTTTTGATGGCAATATTGATGAAGGTTTAACGACCAAAGAATGATATCGACCTACCTGCATCGGATTGGATAAACCGTGAAAAATGCCCTGGTTCGTATGTTTGATAAACGAGGGTTTTCCGTGAACAGGCAAATCGCCATGCACCAAATCCCAACCATACGCTTGTCCGATCGCCTGCAATCCCAAGCATACGCCCAAAATTGGAAGTTTACCCATCGACCACCCAAGGATTGTCATTAACATGGGATGGCTATGTGGTTGGCCCGGGCCCGGGCCAACCACATAGCCATCATATTTCTGCAATCCCAACAACCAATCTGCCTGATCAACCGCAACAAGTTCATCAATCCTAACCACATCCACTTGTGCGCCCCCCACCGACAAACCATGCACTATGTTGTATGTAAAACTATCGAGATTGTCGATGAATAAAATCCGTTTTTTCAATCCGATGGCTGCCATTTGTGTGAAATCAAATTCCTAATTTCTTTCCAATCCCCACAACAAAATCCTTGAGATAATAGGGCTCGTAGTAAGCCAAATCCTCAAAATTATTTGCTTGAAATTTCGAAACTACCAAGTGACTCAAATGATCCGCCCGGGGAGATAGTTCAATAAACTTCGACCCATCGTTGGCAACCAATCGCGCTATCTTTTCATTGGCATTCCCAACAAAACAAGTACTATCAACCGGATCGCCCAACCTGGGATCTGGCAAAATCATCGCACAAATCGGTACTCTCACCTCGTAACCAGAGTCAGAACCCTCCAAACCATCGCGCTCCAATTTGATCGCATATACTTCATCTCTGCGCGCATCCATCATCACCCAAACACTATCTATAGATTCATTCGATCGCAAAACCTCCGCGCCCAAAGCCTCAAATCCACTCACAGAAATTAACGGCACAGCCATTGCATAACACAAACCCTTCGCCAAACTCACCCCAATCCTTAATCCGGTATAACTGCCCGGTCCCTCATGAAATCCCACAGCAGAAATTCCTTTTGTAAAAATTCCGAATCCCGAATCCGCAGCAGTATCTCTAGCCGAATCCGCAACCGAATCCGCTATAGCATCCGCACCCAAAGCCCCGTGAGATTTAATAGCATCCTCAATACCAGCCCCCGGGTTCCGCGCCATTTCCACAGCTCGTTGGACCATCATTGGCAGCAATTCCGCATGGGATTGAACCTCCTTGCCCACCTCCAAATGCACCAAAACACCCGCTTCTGTGACCAAAGCCACCGATGGATATTCGGCCGATGATTCAATCAACAGTATCATTAACTCATTTTTTCTACCGCAAAACTAACCCATAATATCGCAACCACCCACCATTCTGCGCAATCACTTATCTTTGTATTTTTAAAAATCTATATGTCAAAAGAAGTTTATATCGTTGCCGCAGCCAGAACCCCAATGGGAAGTTTCAATGGCTCCCTTTCTACTGTTCCAGCAACCCAATTGGGTGCCATCGCCATCAAAGGCGCTTTAGAAAAAGCAGGCATCAATCCAAATGATGTCGATGAGGTTTATATGGGTTGCGTTTTGCAAGCCGGTGTGGGACAAGCGCCCGCCCGTCAGGCCGCAAAATTTGCAGGCATTGGCGATCATGTACCCGCAACCACAATCAACAAAGTGTGTGCGAGCGGTCTGAAGTCGGTGGCCTTGGCAGCACAGAGCATTATGCTCGGTCTAAACGACATCGTAGTGGCAGGTGGAATGGAAAACATGAGCCTTACACCGCATTACCTTCCAAACTCTCGCGCTGGATATAAATATGGCAACATCCAAGCCTTGGATGGCATCATCAACGATGGCCTAACCGATGCGTATGGCAAAACCCTCATGGGAACTTGTGCCGAGCTATGTGCCAAAGAAATGAACTTCAGCCGTGAAGCCCAAGACACTTACGCCATTCAAAGTTACACGCGCGCTGCAGAAGCTTGGAAAGCAGGCAAATTCAACGACGAGATTGTTCCTGTTACAGTGCAAACCCGCAAGGGCGATGTGATTGTGAGCGAGGACGAAGAATATAAGAATGTCAATTTTGATAAAATCCCTGGACTAAAAGCCGTTTTCCAAAAAGATGGAACGGTGACCGCGGCCAACGCATCGACCATCAATGATGGCGGCGCGGCCCTGATTTTGGTGAGTGGCGAAAAACTCAAAGAATTGGGACTAACCCCGATGGCAAAGCTTACCGGATTTGCCGATGCCGAACAGAGCCCTGAATGGTTTACTACAACCCCAGCGAAAGCCCTCCCAATTGCTGCCCAAAGAGCCGGCATCACCGTTGCCGATTTGGATTTTGTGGAATTGAACGAAGCCTTCTCGGTAGTTGCATTGGCCAACAATCAGTTATTGAATTTAGACGATAGCAAAGTCAACGTAAACGGCGGCGCTGTCGCCCTCGGCCACCCCCTGGGTGCCTCGGGCGCCCGCATTCTAGTAACCTTACTCCATGTTTTAAAGCAAAACAATGGCAAATACGGCGGCGCAGCCATCTGCAACGGTGGCGGCGGAGCCAGTGCGGTCGTTGTTGAAAATTGCTAATCCCCTAACATCAGAATTTTTCTTGTTTTACTGCGTTACTCTTGAGACGACGATGTTAATCATTACACCAAAATCAACTCAAGGACTCAAAGCGATTTTTTTTGCCTGCCTTTGCATTTTTTCTCTGGCTACAAATGCACAAACGGATTCCGCAGAAATCGAAAATGAGGAGCTACAGCCCATAGCAGTGGAAGCCCCAGTGGAGCGAATATTACTCTCCAACCTAGCACAAGACGAAGACGATTTGATGAAAATTGCGCCGTTTGTCATTTCATCCACCACCGATTCTGCAAAACTCGCCAGTGCCGAAAACCTGCAAGCAAAACTCCTAGAGGTCCTAGGCAATCCGGCATCGTTTGATTATGAATTTGCCAATCTCAGAATGACCACGGTTGCCATTGCATTTCATCCCAAAGCCAATGTGCGATTGTTTACATTCAATATCATCCTAAAAAATGGCGTGTTTAATCAGTACGGCGTAATCCAGCGAAAAACGAAATCTGGAATAGCCCTTTTTTCCCTAAAAGACACCGCCCAAAATCTACCCAAAGACTACCTCGAAACACCCGTAGAACACCCCGAATGGATCGGCGGCCTCTATTATCAGCTATTTCCCCATAAAATCAAGCGGAAACAATATTATATCGTGATGGCTTTTGATGGACACAATCCAAACTCAAACCGCTCCATCATCGATGTGCTCTCCTTTGAAAACGACCTTCCCGTTTGGGGTGCCCCGATTTTTAGAGACGGCATAGAAGACCCTTCCGAGGAAATGCGCGTTGTTTTTGAATACCATAAATCATCCAGGATTCTCATGCGCTACGAGGAGGAACAAAAAACGATTGTTTTTGATGAAGTCGGACCTCCCTTTCCAGCCGCCAAAGGCAATCTCTATTATTACATCCCCACAGGCGATTATTCGGGGTACAAGCCATCAAAAAGGGGGATATTCACCAAAGAAGCACTCGATGTTACCGATTTCGGCCAAGGCATTCCGAACCCAACGATTTTTCGATAATTACAAATACGCAGAAATCAATTGCATTTTTGCCGAAGTTTCTTCCCACTCTGTTTCAGGGTCTGAATCAGCATTTACACCGCAACCAGCAAACATAACAAACCCGTTGCTACCAATCTCACAGCATCTAAGCACCACGTGATACGATGCAAAATTAGCGGTCTCAACCCCAATGAACCCCGCATACAATCCCCGATCAAAACCCTCATGGTTCAAAATCCAATCTACTGCCCACTCTTGGGGATACCCTCCAACCGCCGGCGTGGGGTGTAAGCGATTTATCAACCCATGTAAACGGGTTCTTTCCAAAGGAAAATACCAGTCCGACACCAAATGTCGGATATTCCCCATTTTCAACTCCTTTACCTCTGTCTCATTGGGTTCAATCCCCAATTCTAACACTTTTTCCCTAATAAATCTGCTAGTGACAGATTGCTCGTTTCTCTCCTTGCCCGTCCAATCCGATTGGGCTTGGGTTAATGTGCCAGCCAACGACATGATTCGCGCATCGCCTTGATCCCAACTAATCAAACGCTCGGGTGTAGCACCCATCCAACTACCCTGAATGGGATCAAAAAGCATAAAAACAAATGCCTTAGGATATTGGTTGCATAACGCTTTATATGAATCCCATAGGGTGTCAGCATCAACCCTTTTCTCAATGGACGATGTTCTAGCGGCCACAATTTTCTTGCCTTGTTTATCAATAATCATTGATTTGATGGCATTCACTTCATCCATAAAATCCACTTTTGTCGTAGTAGATAATTCAATGGGCGATAACGAATTCCGCGCTAAATAAGCATACAGTTGCTGACCACATAATTCCCAGCCCTTTAACGATTTATGGACATCAAAACGAGAAACACATTGACTCTCAAAGCTAGACCAGCAGAGTTGTAATTGGTCATTTATCGGAATTACATCCTCGTTCTCCGGGGTTAGCAAAACCACGTTACCCACAACCGCTGTGGGAATCAACGCATCAGACAAGCGATAAATCGCCATTGCCTGTTGTATATTTGCAGTTTCCATTCCCAATCTATCATGCAAAGTTCAACCACCCAAGCCACAAAAACAATGTATATCATTCGGCATGGTGAAACGAACTACAATAAAATGGGTATCGTTCAAGGTTCTGGAGTGGATACAGACATCAATGAAAAAGGAATGGCGCAGGCCGATGCATTTTATCAGGCCTATAAATACATTCCATTTCAGCAAATTTTTGTAAGCGCACTCAAGCGCACACACCAAACGGTGGCTCCCTTTCAAGAATTGAACATTGAAACCCAAGTGATTCCCGAACTGAATGAGATCAATTGGGGCATCTTGGAAGGCCAGCAACCCAGCGAACACTCTAGACGAGAATTCTATGCGATGCTCGCAAAATGGAGAAACGGAGAACTCAATGTTGCCATCAATGGCGGCGAAACGCCAAATACAATGCTTAAACGCCAAAAACTGGGATTGAAAAAAATTGAAACCCTCGGAAAATCTCCCGTCTTGGTTTGCATGCATGGCAGAGCCTTACGAGGTTTCCTTTGCCTATTAACAAATACGCCCCTGCATCAAATGGACAATTTTGAGCACAATAATGTTTGTCTTTATGTTTTGGAAAAACACGCCGAAGAAAAGCACTATCGCATCGTAATAAAAAACAGTCAAGCCCACCTAACACATCTACTCTAATTGGATTCAAACATAATTGATATCACCATTATTGATAGGAAAGGCGAAGAACAGACTTATCAAGCACCCACAGATATGGGATTGAACTTGATGGATTTCTGCAGAGCCGTTGAATTGCCTGTAAAAGGAGAATGCGGCGGAATGGCTCTTTGCGCCACTTGTCAGGTTTATGTTTTGAGCGAACACCCTCTTCCCAATGCTTCCGATGATGAATTGGCGATGCTTGATCAAGCGTTTTTTGTTAATTCGAACTCGCGTTTGGGTTGCCAGATTCATTTAAACCCCGAACTTCAAGGCCTCAAGGTGGCATTGGCCCCAGAAAATGAGTGCTAAATTTTCAAATAAGTTGTAGGATTCAAGCAGTTTGGTTATCTTTGCAGTCCTT
>JBBAVI010000131.1:0-14123 GCA_040397785.1 Saprospiraceae bacterium
TAACCGATCGCCGCAGGCAGGCGGAAAACTTGGTGGCTGAAATTCAACAGGCATTTGCAATACTTTCGGTACCCAACCCAACCCAACGGAAGCGCGCGGCGTACTTTATATGGCGCAAACCGTTTATGGTAGCCGGTGGAGGCACATTTATTGATGCAATGTTGGAAAAAGCGGGCTTC
Source organism: Saprospiraceae bacterium (assembly GCA_040397785.1). Taxonomy (GTDB): domain Bacteria; phylum Bacteroidota; class Bacteroidia; order Chitinophagales; family Saprospiraceae; genus M3007. The sequence goes on from JBBAVI010000131.1 coordinate 180, forward strand.
GAAAATGTATTTGGCGATCAGACCCGTTACCCGGAAATCAGCCTCGAAACCTTGGAAGCCTTGCAACCAGAAGTATTATTGTTATCCTCCGAACCCTACCCTTTTGCCCCCAAACACCTGGCCGATTTTCAGGAACTTTGTCCCAAGGCAACCATTTTACTGGTAGATGGCACCTACTTCTCTTGGTACGGAAGCAGGCTCCGCGCAGCACCGGCTTATTTTGCCCAATTGCAACAAAGTTTGCACATTAGCGCGAAATAGCGCAAATTCCAGGATCACCTTGTTGGGGATCAGGAATATTTCCTTTTTCTTTGAATTTTAATTGAACCGTTTACCTATTGTGACTTCTAAACCACGTTTTTTGCCTTTTTGATTTTCAACCCATGAGAAATTTTGTACTTGTATTGCTTTGGGGCATCAGCCTGCCTTTGTTCGCACAAACTTATTCGGCTAATAATTCCGCCACTCCTGACGGCAATACCCCAAGCAGCATCAAAGCGGGTGAATTGATTATTCAAACCGATGGCACCAATCCAACAAACATGGAGGCGCTCAATCGCACCGGAAGCATGGTGCTATGGATCAAGCCTATCGCGATTGATTGGAATATGTATTTAATTGGTTGTGATAATAATCAAATAAGCGCCGACGTGGCCCTGGAACAAATGCGTCAAATTCAGGGTATTGTGACCGTCCAATACAATCACCGCGCCCTCGACCGGGATATTGAACCTAATGACCCTTCGTGGCTCTCTCAAGATGATATGACCCTTATAGAAGCGCCTAAAGCCTGGACCGCATCGACCGGTGGACTTACCCCGGCAGGTGATACCATTGTCATTGCAGTACTCGAAAAAGGTATTTTGTTTTCGCATCCAGACCTAGTGGGTAATCGGTGGTATAACTACCAGGAAATTCCGTCCAATGGCGTGGATGATGACAACAATGGCTATATCGACGATTTTGCAGGCTGGAATCCTCGGACAAACAAAGATGACACGGGCACAAATGGCACACACGGCACCGGCGTTACCGGGATCATTGGCGCAACGGGCAACAATGGCATCGGTGTGACCGGCGTCAATTGGAAGGTTAAAATGATGTCGATCGCCAATGTAGAATATGAAGACGAAATCATTGCAGGCTACAATTATGTGAATAAAATGCGCAAATTGTATAACAGCAGCCAAGGGAAAAAAGGCGCTTTTGTGGTAGCCACCAACGCTTCATTCGGCATAGACAATGCACAGCCGGAAGCCCACCCGCTTTGGTGCGCCGTATATGACTCGCTGGGTAAAAACGGCGTACTCAATATTGGCGCCACTTCCAATGCCAATGTAAATGTAGAAGTGAGCGGCGATATGCCCACCCGTTGTACCAGCGAATACCTTATTGCGGTGAACAACATTACCAAATTGGGCGTAAAAGCACCTGCTACCGGGTATGGTAAGAACTCCATCGACCTGGGTGCACCGGGTACGGATACTTATACGACGGCCAACATCGGTTCGGCTACCCCTATTCCAAGTTATGGCAAATTAGGCGGTACCTCCGCAGCGACCCCGCACGTAACCGGATCGGTGGGGTTGCTATATAGTTTTGATTGCCCGACCTTTACCAGCGATGCTCGCACCGATCCTGCTGCTTGTGCGCGCCGGGTGCGCGATGCCATCTTGCTCAATACAGAACCAGAACCAACACTTGCAAATATCACCACTACCGGCGGCTACCTCAATTTGAGCAGGGCACTAGATTCGGTCATCAAACTCTGCGAGGGCGTGGTTGGGACGCTCCAAATCCTGAAAGTAAATACACAACCCGATGGCCAAAAGATCACCGTGTTTTATCAGACCCCAACTTTTGACACCTACACCTTGCGCGTGTTCAACATGCTGGGGCAACAATTACACGAACAACCCTTATATCCGCAGCAATTTCAGGCAAATTTTGCTGAAATCAATCTAAAGGAACTTCCTGCGGGCATGTATGTGTTGAATATAAACAAGGGTAAAAACATGGTCGCAAGAAAATTTCCAAAATTTTAAAACATTTCTTGGTTTTTAGATTGTCCTTGTATTATCTTTGCAGCCCGAAAGTAAAAAGTTCGGCTTCGTAGCTTAATGGATAGAGCATCTGACTACGGATCAGAAGGTTAGTGGTTCGAGTCCACTCGAGGTCACCAGATTTAAGTGCCTGTGTGTGTAGATGTTGAATAAGATTTTAAAACCTTATTTGATAAACATATTCAACACACAGGCACTTTTACACTTAAACACTCAAGAATAAAAGAGTCATGCCAAAAGTTTGTGATTTGACGGGCAAAAAGCCGATCACGGGAAACCATGTATCGCACTCCAACCGAAAAACCAAGCGTCGGTTCCTACCTAACCTGCAAACGAAGAAATTCTTCATGCCGGAAACAGGTGAGTGGATTACGCTGAAGGTGAGCGCCTCTGCGATTCGTACGATCAGTAAATTGGGCCTTTACTCCTACATTAAAAAGTTGGAGAAAAAAGGTGAAATCATTTACAACGGCGACGAAGCGGGCTTGTAAGCCTTTTCATTTATTATTTTTAAAAGTTTTTGAACAATGGCAAAGAAAAGCAGAGGCAATCGTATCCAGATTATCCTGGAATGCACGGAACACAAAACAAGTGGTCTGCCCGGCACTTCACGTCACATCACACAAAAGAACCGGAAGAACACACCGGATCGGATGGAACTGAAAAAGTACAACCCGATCATGCGTAAGTACACCGTTCACCGTGAGATTAAATAACATTCCTACACCTCGTAAACGATAAAGGAACATGGCAAAGAAAGTTTCTAAAAACGCCCGTGTCGCACAACGTGCTGCAAACGCAGGTTCCGGTAAAGACCACGTTAAAGTGGTTAAATCTGTCAAAGATCCGGTTACTGGTCGTTACACTTACAAAGCAATGATCGTTCACAAAGACAAAGTGAAAGATTTCTTTGCTGACGTGAAGTAGTATATCACCTGGATTTGATCAGGTAATATGAGTATAAAAAAAGGCTGCACCTTAAGTTTACTTAAGGTGCAGCCTTTTGGGTATTATATCCATGCTTATTGACGTATGAGTTTTCCTGTAAATAATGCAGCCCCAATGTTCAAGCGATACACATAAGCACCTACCTGTACAAGGGCATGCGCTGGCAAAACCAGCGATTGCATACCCTCCGCCAATTCCTGCACTGCCTGATACACCAACTTTCCCTGCATATCAAATACGGCAAGCACCGCCGTCTGGGGTTTGTCCAATTGCACCGAAAACTGCGTAGCACCTGTAAACGGATTCGGACTGGGCAAATAACATTGCACACCTGATGCCGGATCTTGTTTCATGGAAGTCCGCAACATAATCGGATGACGCTGATAATCAACTGATTGCAACGTATAGGCCTCTGATGTCAACATCCGGGAATCCAGCGCAATACACTTTGAAAGATCTGCCCCTTGCAGCATTTTTAATTTTAAGACAAACAGCACATCGCCAGTTTTAAAGAAATGGCCCGCATCGCTCCAATTTAAAATGCGCAACACACCATCGGCGCTCAAATGGTAGTTTTCTGCCGAAAGGCCTTCTATGCCTTCTAACTCGACAGCGGCCAGGTTGAGTTGTAAGGCCATTTGCCACCCATCTAATTGTACATCGGATGCACATTGGAACACTGCCCGTTGCTGGGTTCCAATGGCTGCCCAATTTGTCGCCTCCAGCATGATTGTCACGGGCGAGCCCGCTCCACGGTCTTCCGGATCGGCTCCAAACGCTGCGCTCTGGTTGACATCGCCATATTTGACCGCAAGAAAGTTGAAGTTGTACAGGGAAGTATCTTGTAGTAAACCGTTCAAATTGATTTGGTAGGTATCCCGCACGGCATTAAAGGCGATTAAATTGGAGGGATCAGGCACCGGTCGGATAAGGCGCCAGGCCGGAACACCCGGCAAAGAATCATAAATCCCCAGCAGCAGTTTTCGAACCTCAACAATATCGAACGAGGTGACCGAATTGCTCCGGTTGACATCCGCGGCCAATACCTGGTAAAAGGTTTGAAAAGACTGAATCGCCAAAATGTGCCGACTAATTTGCAATAAATCGAAGGTAGAAACTCCATTTAAATGACTGTTGCTGAGTGCACTTTGACTAGCGCGGATGTCCATACGGTATGATCCGCCAAAGGGCAATTTATCATAAGCAACATTGGAACAGGAATCGACCACCACCTTACTCCTGTTTTTCGCGATGGTATTGGGTACACCGCCTGTCGAAACCAGGCTACTCTGAAGGGCATAACCGGGCAGTTTTTTATCGGCGACGGTTTTGACACAAGCATGGAGTTTCACATCGCCATCCGGATCGCAGTTGCACCCGCCGCTGTTGGGCTGCACGAGCACGTAATTTTGGCACGAATTGACGAGGCCGTTTGCGTCGCGTACCCAAACCTCAACAAAATTGGTTCCGACATCGCACTTGCCATACGTGACGGTCGTCTCGGAAGGAAAGCCCGTCCCGGTACCAAATTTTCGAATCCCTACTTGAATCTGGTTGGTCGGTGTACAATTATCCGTGACACTCAAAATAAACGTAGAAGCAATAAAAGTTTCTTCGCACAATGGCGCATCCAGCCCTTGCGTCAAGCCATTGATGCACAATAAATTTGGAGGCTGACAGTCTTTTACGGTAAACAAATAGGTACAACTGTTCACGTTGCCACAGGCATCGGTTGCTTTCCAACTGATTTTATGGATGCCTGCGGCAAAACTTGTACTCACGGTATCATCCGAAGAATTAATATCGGTGCTTCCGTTGTTATTTAGGTCAATACGATAAGAATAATTCAACGTACTACTAAAACTACAGTTGGTGATGGCCTGCTGGGTCATAAACACATTGCCTTGGGCGCAGGAATTCTGGTTGAGGCAAAAGGTTTTATCCGAGCAATCGCTGATCCACACAATACTTTGTGCAGCAAGGCCGCAACTGAGCAGCAAAAAAAAGAGGGGTAAAAGCCGACGCATAGCAAATCGATTTTATGAGCAATGAACAGAAGTCAGCAAGCAAGATTACCTAGAAGCATCAAACCACGAAGATAATGGTTTGAACTAAAAAACAGCGGCCCTTTCGGGTAAATTCCTGAAAGGGCCGCTCCACAACTATCAATTCTTCCTATTTCTGTAACAAACTATGGCGTTTGCTATACCCGAAGTAAATCAGTAAGCCAAATACCATCCAGCCTAAGGCGCTCAACAAGGTAGGACCAGGCAAACCAACAATCATCGCGGTACAAACCACCATGCCCAAAATGGGCACCAACGGAACCAGCGGCGTTTTAAATGGCCGTTTTAATTCCGGATTGGTGCGGCGCATCACCCAAACTCCCAAACTAACCAACACAAAAGCAAATAACGTGCCGATACTGGTCAAATCACCCGCAACACTGCCAGGAATGAAGGCCGCAAAAGCACCCACAAACACAAACAAAATCCAGTTGGATTTGTAAGGCGTGCGAAACTTAGGGTGAATTTCAGAAAATGCTTTAGGCAACAAACCATCGTTCGACATCGAGTAGAACACCCGGCTTTGGCCCATCAACATCACCAAAATAACCGAGGAGAAACCTGCCAAAATCGCAACGGTAATCAGGGTAGCCAGCCATTCATAACCCGGCATATAGGCCCGGATCGCATAGGCCACCGAAGCCTCCTTACCTTCATGCATAAAGTCGCTATAAGGCGCCAATCCGGTCAAAACATGTGAAAACAGGATATACAGAATGGTACAAACCACCAAAGAGCCTAAAATACCAATCGGCATGTCGCGGCTCGGATTTTTTGCCTCCTGAGCAGCGGTTGAAACCGCATCAAAACCGATAAAGGCAAAAAACACAATACCAGCACCGGTTAAAACGCCGCCCCAGCCATGGCGGAAAAAGCCGCTGTAACTATACGTCGATCCGTCGGCCAAAATCGCATCCGGTGCATTGGCAGGAATCAGGTATGGCATGTGGTTGGCCGGATTGATGAATTGCCATCCCAAAGCGATGAACGCCAAAACGATCGCAACTTTTACGAACACGATCACTGCATTTACGATCGCCGATTGTTGGGTGCCGCGAATGAGCAACAAAGTAAGCGCCAGCAAAATCACCAAAGCGGGTGCATTCATAATGCCTGTGTGCATTACGCCTCCTACCAGGGCCGATTCCATCGGCGAGTGGCACCATTCATAGGGTATTGCCCCCCCCAGCAACAAGTTTAGGTATTCGCTCCAGGCAATAGATACGGTTGCTGCGCCCAAGGCATATTCCAGCACCAAGGCCCAACCAATAATCCAGGCTACTATTTCACCCATGGTTGCATATGCATACGTGTACGCGCTGCCCGCAATGGGAATCATGGATGCAAATTCGGCATAACAAAGGCCTGCAAAAGCACAGCCCAAGGCCGCAACAATAAATGAAATGGTAACAGCCGGTCCGGCATGCGCACCCGCCGCTGCAGCAGTACGTACAAACAGGCCCGCGCCAATGATTGCACCAATGCCGAGTGCGATGAGGTTCCAGGCGCCCAGCGTCCGCTTAAGCCCCGTATCCGAATCAGCAGCCATCATCATTAGTTGCTCGATCGGTTTTTTTACCCAAAGATTTGCCATAGTTTAGTTTAAGGTTGTAAAAAGAGATGTTTTCGTCGGATATTTCGAGCGGGAAAGATAGAACGGATTTTGCACTTTCAATTTTCATTTCAAAAAATCATTATAGTTTTTCACGATTACTCCAAACATTAAACGCTAATTGGCTTTTTTTTACCCAATTGTATCACCCAACCCACTGGTTTTCCCTATAAAAAAGGGTGATTCCTGCCATCCTGTCCGTATATGAAAATTTTTATTTCAAGGGAATTGCAACCCGATTCTACGTTGCTGCAGCGCCTTGGCCCGCGCAATTGGCACATCGACGCCCGCACGTTGCTGCAATTAGCGGGTATGCCGTTTCTGGTTCCAACCGATCAGGACTGGATTTTTTTTAGCAGCAAAAATGGCGTTGCGTTTTTTTTTCAAGCGCTGCGCACACAGCAATGGCCTGTTCCGACTGTGCGCTGGGCCTGCATCGGCAGCGCGACGGCCGAGGCACTGAAGCGACAGGGCATCACACCCGATTTTGTTGGTACCGGCGACCCGGATACAACTGCTGTATTGTTCAAGCCCATGGCGCAGGGACAAAAAATCTTGTTTGCAGGTGCCTCGCATGCGCGGGCGACCCTGCACCTGGCCGTACAGCAATTTGCCCAAACGACTTTGCTGCCTGTTTACGACAACCAGCCCATACCGGAACCCACCGCAAGTGATGCCGAGGTACTGATATTTACAAGTCCGATGAATGCCAGCAGTTATTTTGGGAAAAATCCGTTGCAAGCACATCAACAATTGGTGGCAATCGGGCACAGTACCGCTCAATGTTTGCATGATTTTGGTTTTACCAACATCATTGTGCCCGAAAACCCAAGTGAAACATCGCTTGCTCAATTACTTTTGCAGAAATATGCGCCTGCCTAATCAAGTGTTCCAATTTCAATATTTGCAATACCTTTAGCGCCAAGGAACCTTATTTTTCCTATTCCATTTAACAGCACCTTGTTTATGCGCAACACCTGCATTATTTTAGGCACTTTCCTGCTGATAACCTGCTTTGGGCACCGGCTGCCCGCACAAAGCAATGCCTGGCTGACCATTCCTTTGCAAGACCGAAGCGCTTTCCGCAATCCGGAGGCCAACTGGAAAATATGTGGCAACGCCCATGCGGATTTTGAAAAATCGGAGGTGCTCCTCACCCAGGCTGGTAACGGCATTTTGGCCAATTTGCCAGATAGTAAAGCCCGGGGTAACCTGTTTTTTCAACTTGAACACGGCGACATAGACCTGGAACTGGAGTTTATGATGGCGCGCCACTCCAATTCTGGCATTTACCTGCAAGGACGGTACGAAGTACAATTATTTGATAGTTGGGGTGTTTCATCCCCTGGTTTTAGCGATGTAGGCGGCATTTATGAGCGCTGGGATGATGCCCAGCCCAATGGTCAACAAGGTTATGAGGGTTATGCCCCCCGTGTGAATGCGGCACATGCACCCGGATTATGGCAAAAACTACATATTTCGTTCCTGGCGCCGCGCTTTAACGAGGCTGGGGTTAAAACGGCGAACGCACGCATTTTAAAAATTGAACTGAATGGTGCCACCCTGCACGAAAACCTGGAATTGACGGGTCCTACCCGCGGACAGGCCGTAGCAGGAGAAGCCGCCCTTGGGCCACTCTTTTTCCAAGGCGATCATGGTCCAGTAGCCTTTCGCAAGATCCGCTATAAAACATATCCCGGAAAGGCGGCACAACTCGAACAACTCCAATACACGGTATACCAGGGGGATTATGTTACCCTGCCCGATTTTAAAACGCTTACACCCAAGGCAAGCGGTGAAAGTAAGGTGCTGACCCATGAGGTGGCCCACATGAACGAAGATTTATTGTTGCGCTATACCGGGTTGTTTGTAGCCCCAAAAGCAGGAACTTACCATTTTTGGTTGAATACCTTTGGCAATGGCCAATTACACCTTCAGGGAAAACCGGTGTTGCCTTTTGGTTCCTGGAACCGCGATGCAAGCGTAGATTTGCCCGCAGGCACCTTCCCGATCGAAATTATTTACAACAAACGCGACAATTGGTTCCCGAATGGCCTGGCGCTGGATGTGGAAGGCCCCGGTTTCCGCAGGCTTGCCCTGAATACGCTGAGTTCCCTTGCGCCCGCAAACCCGCAGAAACCCATCATCGTAGGCGTACTACCAGAAACCAATATGTTGCGCAGTTTTGTTGATTTTGCCATAAATGATACCCAAAAGACACACCGCATCACCCGTGCGATATCAGTGGGTTTCCCGGACAAAACCAGTTATGGCTATAATTTGGACAATGGTGCCTTGTTTCAGGTATGGAAAGGGGGCTTCCTGAATGCTACCCCCATGTGGGATTCGCGCGGCGATGGCAATTCAAAACCTGATGGCGCGGTGCTGCGCCTGGAAGACGCCCCTACCCTGTTGCGGATCGGAAAAACAGAAATGGCCATCACGGACACCCTGGATACGGATGCCGATTTCCGTTCTTTGGGTTACACCTTGGATGCCGGACAAAATCCAGGCTTTCAATACCGTATCTGGAATACAACGGTAAATGATCAAATTTTGAGCGGCGAAGCCGGCAAAAGTATTAGCCGCACCATCGAAATTGGCACACCCGGAACCAGCGATCTTGCATTTTGTTTGGCACGCGGCACGCTCATTGAAACGATTTCAAAGCAATTGTACCGTATTAATGGTCAATATTATGTTCAAACAGATGAAAACGCCCAAATTGTGGTGCGCAGTGGACAACAATTCCTAATCGTACCGCTCCAAACTGCACAAACCCTGCGTTACACCATCCTTTGGTAAATGCCTGTTCAAATATTAAATTTCGGTTTCATGCAACACTTTTTCGCAATTATATGCCTTCTGGCAGCTCCATTTTTATTTCAAAATACCCTCTTGGCCCAACAAGCAGCTTCCGATTTGCCGCCACAAGAGGATGAATATTATAAAATTATCACCCTGCCTATTCCAGCGCACATCGAATTGGAAGTAGGCGGTTTGGCGGCCCTTCCCAATGGGTCTATCGCTGCAGCTACCCGCCACGGTGAGGTATGGGTGGTAGAAAATCCGTATGCCACCGAACCCGTGCAGCCCTTTTTTCGAAAATTTGCGAGTGGTTTGCATGAAGCATTAGGCTTGGCATGGCGCGAAGATGCGTTTTATACCGCCCAGCGCAGCGAATTAACCAAATTGACCGATACCAATGGCGATGGCCGGGCCGACAAATACGAAACGGTGTATAATTGGCCACTTTCGGGCAATTACCACGAATATTCCTATGGACCTAAGATTGCACCGGATGGCAGCATGTTTGTTACCACCAATGTCGGCTTTTTTAATCCGGAATGGTGGCGCGGGCAAAGTCAAGTGCCCTGGCGCGGCTGGACCCTGCACATAACGCCCGACGGTAAAATGGAGCCTTGGGCAACCGGTATGCGCTCCCCTTGTGGCATTGGCTTTATCGGCAATGACTTTTTTTACGCAGATAACCAAGGCGATTGGATGGGTTCGGGCGGACTGGTACAGGTTGAAAAAGGCGATTTTACCGGGCACCCTGCCGGATTGATGTGGACCAATCGGCCCGAATCGCCGCTCAAACTGAGTCAAACCGACATTTACCGCGCCGTGGATCCGCGTTTGAGTCCAAGCTGGTCCGATGCGCCCACCAAGCCGGAAAACATTGAAACCGAGGTGCCTAAGCCTTTATTTGAGGTAGCCCGTCAGTTTCCCGATATCAAAACACCCGCCGTTTGGTTGCCACACGGCATCTTGGGTATTTCTACTTCAGAAGTAATTACCGACGATAGCAAAGGCGGTTTCGGTCCATTTACAGGCCAAATTTTCATTGGCGATGAGGGACAAAGTAAAATTACGCGGGTTTTTCTGGAAAAAGTAGACAGTGTGTACCAAGGTGCAGCCTTTGGTTTCCGCGAAGGATTTCAATCGGGTGTATTGCGCATGTGTTGGGGCAAGGATGGTTCTTTGTTTGTCGGACAAACCAACCGCGGCTGGGGATCTACCGGACCAGATTTATTTGGATTACAACGGGTCGTTTGGACCGGGAAAGTGCCCTTTGAAATGAAGGCCGTGCGTGCGATGCCCGATGGCTTTGAAATTGAATTTACCCAACCCGTTGAGAAAGCAAGTGCGGCCGATCCGGACCATTATGCGGTAACCGGCTTTATTTACAAATACCATCCTGTGTACGGCAGTCCAATTGTAAACCAGCAAACGCATTTCGTAAAAGGCGTTGTTGTATCGGAGGACGGGCTGAAAGTGCGCCTGGTCGTTGATAGTTTGCGGGAGCATTATATCCACGAAATCAAGCCAGAGGGCGTGCGATCTTATGCCAATAACAGCGCTTTATTGCACGGAACAGCCTATTATACCCTCAATAAAATACCGGAAGGCACAAAACTAACCGTGCCTACCCGCAAACGCAACGAAAATACCGTTGCAAAACCATCCAAAGAAACAGAAAAAACGGAGCACATTGATCACGCCAAAATGCACCCCAGTGGCACACCAACGGTGAACAATCGGCCGCTCGTTGCCCAAAAGCGACAGACAAAAATGCCCGCTGATTGGAACGGCAAGGTCGATCAAACCTTGGCGCTGGGAACACAGCCTGGTTTAAAATACGATAAAATATTGCTGACCGTAAAGGCAGGTGCCAAAGTGAAATTGAGTTTCAGCAATAAGGATGATATGCCCCATAACTTTGTATTGGTACAGCCAGGAGAGGCCAATGCGGTGGGTGACCTTGCCATCAAACTCGGATTGAAAGGACCAGAGTTAAACTATGTTCCTAAAACACCGAAAGTGTTGTTTCACACCCGCTTAGTACCGCCAGCCGCTTCCGAAAATATTTATTTTGTCACCCCGGCAAAGGCAGGTGATTACACCTATTTATGTACCGTGCCCGGACATGCACAAATCATGCGTGGCGTGTTGCGTGTAGTGAGCGAAAAGTAATGAATGATACCCTGCTGCAATCGATTTTGGGCAAAATATCAGGGTCGTTCAAATCCAATTGCACAAAACCCATTGCTGTGGTGTTTAAATCTTATTTTTGCGCCGCTTTAAGCAGCTTTTACTGAAAAAATCATCCAAAACGAAAATACCTGATTCGGCATGGCAAAGAAATCGGTCCCGACCAAAGCAAAAAACACCCCTGTACGCAAACCTGCCCCCAAAGTGGTTTCAGATACGGCTTCAACATCTTCTTTGGAACCAAAAGGTTGGCGAAGTTATGCCATTGTCGTATTGATTATCACGGCATTATGTTATTTACCCTCCCTGCAAAACGAATTGGTAAACTGGGATGACGATCCGAATATTACGGAAAATCCCAATCTGGAACGCATCGGGAAAGGCGCAAAATGGGGCGAAACCATTGCCAATATTTTTGACTTGAAAAAAGGAGCGGTAATCGGTAACTACAACCCATTGCCCATATTGACCTTTGGGATCGAGAAAGCCATTGCGGGCGACTTTAACACGACCCTGATTCACTTTACCAACCTGGTGTTCCATTTGCTTACGGTATTGTTGGCCATGCGTTTGTTGTTTCGCATGGGATTAGGTGTTTGGGGCGCTACGGCAGGCGGCTTGTTGTTTGGTATTCATCCCATGCGGGTAGAATCGGTGGCCTGGGCAACCGAACGCAAAGACGTTTTATTCGCGGTATTTTTCTTTGCTGCGTTGTTGTATTACGTCCGTTGGATTAAATCGGAAGACCAAGGGAAACGCACCCGCTATTACGTTTTCATGTTGGTATTGGCCTTGTTGTCGTTGTTTTCAAAAGTACAGGCCGTAACCTTGCCGCTTTCTATGTTGGCACTTGATTATTTTTACCGCCGGCCTCTTAATTTTAAACTAATTTGGGAAAAAACGCCCTTTTGGCTGCTTTCCTTAGCATTTGGTATCATCAACTTGATCACCTTGAAAGCCCAGGGATCAACAGTAGACGACCAAACCAATTTTAATATCCTGGATCGTTTGTGTATCGGCGCATATTCTTTTTGTGTTTATTTGTACAAGCTGCTTTTGCCATACCCCATGTCGCCCTTGTACCCTTATCCGAAGCCTTTGCCGATTTGGGTGTACCTCGCACCAATATTATTTGCAGCCATCTGGTTTGGCGTTTGGCGCATGTGGAAAGCAGACCGCCGGATTTGGGTATTTGGTGCATTGTTCTTCTTTTTCAATGTCATGTTCTTGTTGCAGGTATTGGGTGCTGGTCAGGGTTATTTGGCCGATCGCTTTACCTATGTGCCATATTTTGGCCTTTTTGCCATTGCGGCCTGGTATTTTGACCAATATGCCAAAGAAGAAAAATGGAAAAGTTCCCTGCAAATTGCGCTTGGTGCATTAACCGTGATTTACGCCATTTGGACCGTACAGCAAATAAAGGTTTGGAAAAATGGTGAAACCCTTTGGAGCCACGTGATCAAATTTGAAGGCAAGAGCAATTCCCTACCCTACTGGAACCGTGCGCAATATTACCGTGCACAGAAGAAAACTGACCTTTCTTTGCGCGACTATACCCAAGCGATCAACATTAATCCGACCAATCCGGAATTGTACAATAGCCGAGGTAAAACCTATTTTGACCTGGCGATGGCCAAGAATCCGAATGATCCACTATTCAAGGAAACCATCCAAAAGGCAATTGCCGATTACTCCAATGGTATTCGCCAGCCCAATAAAAAGCCAGCCTCACACGCTGAATTGTTAATCAACCGAGGTGCCGGCTATGGTGCCTTAGAAAACCTGCAGGCTGCCATCACCGATCTGTCGGAGGGCATTCAATTGAATCCTGACAATAAAAACGGCTATTTTAACCGTTCCATTGCTTATTATAATTCAGGTCAACTTGAAAATGCGTTGAAAGATTACCAGGCTTACTTGAAGTTTGATGCTTACAATGCCAATGTTTGGTACGAATGCGGCATGTTGTACCGTTCCTTGAATCGCCTTCCGGAATCGCTTACCAGTTTAAATAAGGCCATTGAACTGAACCCGAAATTTGGCCTTGCCTATCTGGAGCGCGGACGTTCAAAAGCGCAGGGCGGCGATAAAGCCTCGGCCCAAAGTGACTATATGCAAGCCAAACAACTGGGGGTTTCGCTGAACTCCAAGGATATTGAAATGCTAAACGGCCGGTAATGCAGGATGACGCTTGTAATATGAATCATCCATTTTACCGAACACCCAGCAAAGCGGAAACATTTGGGTAAGATATTCGACC
>JBBAVI010000132.1:0-13777 GCA_040397785.1 Saprospiraceae bacterium
CTGTTTCGGAATTGATGGATTTATTGGCAGCAACGCGCTTCGGAACTCCATTATACAATTTGACGCCAAAAATGAAACCATTAGAATCACCGATGACCTTTCAAAATTAAATGTAGATGTACGTAATGGGGCCGATTTAATGCTGGATCAACAAAGTTCGCCCTATTTGAAGTTTAACATCGGTAAGAAAATATCTGAATTTGCTTTATTTGATTCTGGTTCAGATGAGTTTTATTCCATGGCACATGGAAAAATTGAAAAGTTTATCAAAGCAAAAGACTTCAAAATTATGGCTAAATCCAATGGCTCCAATACAATGGGCATGACAGGGGTCGGAAATTACCAAGAAACTGCCTTACTCTATATTCCGTTTGTAAAACTAAATGGGGTGCAAATCGACCACATCGTCTCGGAATCAAACAATGACCTAAATTCAAGTATCGGCGTAGAAATACTGCAATATGGAAAACTTACCATCGACTATAAAAACAAAAAATGCTATTTTGAAAACTACGAAACGTCAAACAAATTTAAAAACGATCAATTGCAAATCAGTCCCAACTATATCAACAACAGCCTTTGTATCGGCAAAATATGGACCATGGAATTGGCAGGAAAAGTAGCAATTGGCGATAAAATAGTTTCAATCAATGGGGTAAATGTTGAAAATATGACCATGTGTGAAGCCTTAACAAACCCATCCTTGAAAGGAAATTCTAATAGTAAGTTGGATGTTAAAAAAAGCACCGGCGAAATAATATCTGTCGTGGTTGATAAGGTTACTTGGGAAAAGGAATAGCGGTAAAAATATATTTGGATAAAAACACCTGGCTTTAAAATGGATTGATATCCCCCACCTGTGAATAATGTAACGATTTCCCCAATTTATGTAAGTCTATAAACAACAATAGCCCGCACCTTTGTCAAATGGATAAACCCCAAACTGCAAAAGGTGCCTGGCGAAAATTTTTCCGCATCGCCATTTACATGTTGGCTAGCCTCCTGCTATTGATCCTGCTGACGCTTTTTGCCCTCACGCTGCCCCCCGTCCAACAGCGCATTACCCGCGAAGTACAATCCTTTTTACAGGAAAAACTCCATACCCGGGTGGAAATAGCTTCTATTGGATTGCGTTTTCCTTATTATATTGCTTTAAACGGCTTTTTACTGGAAGACCAACAACAGGATACCCTTATCTGGATCGATAACTTAGTAGTTTCCTTAGATATGTGGAAACTGGTGGACCGTAGCATCGTAATCCGGGATCTTCGGCTAGAGGATGCCTCCATTTACCTCCACCAAAAAGACAGTATAAATAATTACGATTTCATCGTTAACGCATTTTCAGATCCCAATGCAGTTAAATCGCCTACTCCAACCGGAAGTCCTTGGATAATAGCGTTGGATTTGACCACTATTCGAATTCAAAAGGTGCATTTTTTGATGCAAGATGCCGACAGCGGCACGACTACCCGGGCCGATATCGGATGGCTGGAAACAGTTTTGCAAAAATCGGATCTTGACAAACTAGATTTTACCCTCGGCAAATTATACCTGCAAAATGCCGACATCCAATACATCCTAAAGCAGCCCATAGATACCAGCGCCGTAGCCTCCCCGCGTTTCAGTTTTTCTGTGGAATCGGGTGCGATCAGCAATTCTCATGTTTTATATTCGACCGTCGAACAATATCTGGAAACGGAATTATCGGAGACCAATTTTGTCAATTTACACCTGATTTCAACCGAAAAAGACCTTTTAGTGCAGGCAAAAGCGCTGCAAGTGGCAAATAGCGCGATCCTTTACCGCGATGCAACGGTATTGTCCACACCGAAGCACTTCAATGCGGGCGACCTCGACTTTCGGAAACTCAATGCCGATTTGTCCGCTTTTTCCTATCAAAAAGATTCATTGTATGTACAAGCAAACGCTTTGTCCGGTACTGATAAAAGTGGCGTGAATATCCATTCCCTGCAGGCTTCTATTCAAATGACCCCAAGCGGGGTTACGCTGCAGCGGGTTGTGGCACACTTGAATCAAACGCAATTAAACGGCGATGCACTGCTCCTCAAAAAGGACGCGGTTAATTATGGCTTCATGCAGGTGCAACTTCGGCAACTCAAAGGCATCGTGGGTGATTTACTGCGCTTGATGCCACCCATTGAAAATCAGGAGTTAGCGCAACTACAAGGCATGCCCTACGAAATTTCCGGCCAGATCAAAGGTTGGTTGGAAAACATGCAGTTGAACCTCAAAGGCGCTTTAGGGGCAATGCCGAGCGATACGATCCGTGCTCCAACCCTTAGTCTGCCGCTGTCTTTCCAACTATCCGGCGCCCTGACTTCGGTAAGTAATATGGATAAATTAGGTATGGATATAACCGTACAACAACTAGATGCACAACCCGGCTTTTTTGCGGCGGTAGCGCCAAATGGCGTCATTTTTCCCGACCTTTTACAAGCCAATGGAACCTTGAAAGGAACCCTCGCCAATTTGCAGGCCGATTGGAACATCAACGCCATTCGAAACGAAGCAAATAGCAGCCTGGTGTTGCATGGATTGCTTAAAAACCTGCAAAGCCCCAACCAACTCGGCTTCGACGGCAATTTTAAGGCCGATTTGTTCAAGCAGGAAATCATTGGATTTGTTCCAAGCTTAAGCCAATCCGTGCAATTGCCCGCGTCTGTTCAGGTAACTGGCGAGGCCAAAGGCACCATGCAAGATGCAGCAGCTAAACTTCAAATTGCGTTGGGAAATTGGGGTGATGTGGATTTGAACGGAACCCTAAAAGACAGCAGTTATCAGGTAAAAATGGTCGGCCAAAACATCTTGGTGCATCTATTGGCCAAAGACACTACCCTGCAACCACTCAAAACCATGAGTTTTCACGCCCAACTTGCCGGAACCGGGTTTAAAATATGGGAAAGTGCCAAACTGCAACTTTCAAGCAAGATCGATTCTTTGGTTTGGGACAACGCTATTTTTCGGGACATAAGGCTCGATGGCAACTTGGATGGAAAGCGCTTTCAGGCCAAATTGGTATCCATCGACGAAAGAGCGGCCATCAACGCAACGGTTGCCGGTGATTTTGAAACTACCATTCCCATACTTGATGCCGATATTCGCCTCAATTGCCTCGATCTCCGCAGCTTTGGATGGAGCAATCGGCCTACCCATTTGTGCGGGCATGTTGTGTCTCATTCGGAGGGCTTGTCGTTGGATACGCTAAAGGCCCGCGTGCGCATTGAAAACCTTGATTTACAATATGATACCGTGCATGTGAAGCCGGGCGACATGGTACTGGACATCAGCCTGGATCAACGCCAAAATCAACTGGAAATCAATTCCGACTGGCTAAAAGGCGCGATAAAAGGCTATTTTTCGCTGAGCGATTTGCCGGAAACCATTGCTAATATTTTCGAACAATATTTCGTGGTAGATCGGACGGCTTATATGCCCAGGGTAAGCCGCGACTCTGTTTCAATTCGGCTGGATTTCCTAAAATCGGATGTATTAACCACCGGAATAGTTCCTGGTCTGACGGAACTCGCCCCCTTGCACCTGGAAGCGTCTTTGATCGGGCAGCGCAACTACTTTAATCTGCTTATACAAGCACCCCGCATTGGGTACTTGGGATGGGTTGTAGATTCGATGAATATCCGTTCTTATGCCGGAGATTCCGCTGCTTTATTTGTGCTAACCACACCTAAAGTAAAAAAAGGAAATACCGATTTTATTGAAAATGCGGTGCTTAACGGAGCTTTTGTGGCCAACACCGCCACTGTTTCGTTCAAGGCAACAGACCAAGCTGGACAAGAACGCTTTTTACTGGCTGCAGCAGCCACCATCGACCAAAGCACCCGTGAAACCATCGTAAAACTCGCTCCCCGTCAATTGATTGATTTTAAAGAATGGGTGGTAGATACAGAAAACGAAATAAAAATAAACCCAACAGGCATCGCGGTACAGCAACTGAACCTGAGCGGTGCGGGCCAATCTATGGTGTTAAACGGTTCCACCAAAAACTTACCCGGGGGCAAAACCGGGCTCGATTTTACCTTGGACATTAATCGATTGAACTACAACAATTTCGATATTTTTCTTTCCGATGTATTGCTCGATCTGGGCGGTTGGGCGGAAGCACGCGTCAGCATCAAAGGCCCTACGGATCAGGTGCAGCTTCGGGGCTCCATGCAATTGCACGAGACGTATTTTACCCCAAAACTCACCAATGTACGCTACGAGATGAGCGAAACCCCGATTGAATTTACCGAAACAGGAATCATCCTGGATGGCCTGACCCTGGTAGACCCCTTTGGTAAGTCCTTGAAAATCAATGGCTCCTTAACTACTTCCAACTGGTTAGACATCCAAACCAAACTCCGCCTGCAGGCAGATCAATGGCAGGTTTTGAATACAAATAAGCAGCAAAACCCGGTGTATTTCGGAAAACTATTCGTTTCACTGGATGGCACCATTCAAGGTCCCATCAGCCAGCCCGATCTGAGACTGTCGATCAAAACGACCAAAGCATCCACGTTTACCTACGTATATGATGTAGCCACCCAAGCCCTGCAGCGGGAAGGCGTGGTGTATTTCACCCAGCCCCCCCGCGCGTACGTGCGACCGCTGATTTATGATGCTCCGGTCAATAAACAGCCGTTTACCCTAAGCGCAAGCATCGAAATTGATTCCAACCTGATCGTAAACAGCGTCGTAAATCCGGTTACAGGCGATGATTTTAACGGCAAAGCCAGCGGCAAACTGCAATTAGATGTGCTATCCAATGGCGCAATGACCTTGGTTGGTCGGCTGGAGTTGGTGCGCGGCATTTATAATTATGCTTACCAATCTGTTGTAAAACGCAGTTTTAATGTGAGCACAGGCAGCAGCATCACCTGGACCGGAGACATCGAAGCCCCTGAACTGGATATCAAAGCGCGGTACCGCTTCAAGGCTTCTCCTTTTCCCTTGGTTGCCAACCAGTTAGCAGAAGCATCTGCGAATGAAACCGCGCAATACCGAACATCACAAACCTTCTTTTTACAAACGTCCATTGCCGGATCAGTGACCAAACCAGATGTTGGTTTTCAATTTATTTACCCAAAAGACGAAACCCAGGGTGCTTTGACTGCAAATTTTGGCAACCAGGAGGCCAGTTTAGTAGAAAATGCGCTCACCAACGTCAACCAGGATAAAAATCAGCTTTCTCGGCAGGTATTCGGCGTTTTATTGTTGCGCAACTTCATTGGCGATGCGTCTTTTTCGGTAACTTCAATCGGCGGCGGCAATCCGTTGCAGGCAGGTTTGACCAATTTTTTGACCAATCAAATCAACGCGCTCGCCGATCAATACCTGACCTGGATCGACATCGATTTATCTGCGGGCGATGCATCTAACCAGAAAACCAAATCCGACGAGACAGCAACCAATTACCAATTGCGGCTGCAAAAATCATTTTTTGGCGACCGACTGACCTTCAAAATATCGGGTGGCACCACCGTTGGCAACACAACCGGCGAAACCCGCAGTGCCTTGGAAAACGCCTCCGTGGAATATGCCATTACCCCCAATGGCGTTTTGAAGGTTACCGTGTTTTCGGAACAAGGTTTTGAATTGCTCAATTCCTCCACGGGCAACCTGCGAAACTCAGGCGCGGGTTTGATTTTCACCAAAGAATTTGGCAAAAAATAGACCATGAAAACACATTTGATCCTTTATGCGCTTGCATGGACCTGGCTGGTAATCGGAGCGGGTTGCACCGGTACGGGTCGCCTTGCAGATGGAGAACGCCTGTATACTGGCGCAAAGATAAAAATCGAAAAAACGGATAAAAATTGGTCGACCAAGGTCCTGAAGTCAGACTTGAAAAAAGCCGTAATCCTGCCGCGTCCCAACAAGAAAATTTTATGGATGCGGCCCAAATTAGTGCTGTATGAACTATTTAAAAACAGCCGCGAAAAGAGTTTCGGAACCTTTATTGCCTATAAATTAGGGGAAAAACCCGTCTTTTACGAACCCAATATTGCCAAACGACAACAAGAATTATTGGAAGAAAGGGCCGGAAACGACGGGTATTTCAGCGTAACAGTGGAGTCAAAAGCAGTCCTTAAAAAACATAAAGCCAGCATCGGATACCAAGTTACCGTGCTGGCCGACCGCAAAAAAGTAGACCACATCGACTACCCAGTCGATTCCAGCCGCATTACTGCTGCCATTGTGGCGTTACAATCGACCTCCCTGCTAAAACCCGGTGCATTCTACCAACTCGAAAACCTGATCGCCGAACGTCAGCGCATTTCCGACACTTTGCGCAACCACGGCTGGTACTTTTTTACTGCTGACAACCTGATTTTTGAAGCAGACACCCTGCACCCGATCGGCACCTTAAACCTGCACTTGCGCTTGAAACGGGAAACCAGTGCGCAGGAACGCCAGCAGTACGAAATCAACACCATCGTAGTTTACCCCGATTACGATTTGGCCAAAGAACAAGTCGTACCCCAACAGGCAAAAGACACCCTTGACCAGCAATGTCCCACCTATATATACGATCAATTGCGGACCAAACCATCCGTGCTCAACCAGCAAATAAAGCTCCGGTGCGGCAGCCTGTATTCCAATGAAGCCTATCAATCGACCGTTTATCGCCTGCTAAACCTAAATATATATAAATTTATTAACATTCGTTTTGAAGTGTCGCCAAAGGAAGATACCTTGCTTGATGCGCGCATTTACCTCACGAATTTTCGTCCACAACGGATAGAAAGCACCGTTTCCGGGATCTTTTCTGCTGGTTTTTATTATGGTGCCCGCACAGGCCTTGCATACAACCACCGCAACTTGTTTGGCGGGGCAATAGCCTTACGCGTTGCGGCCAACGCCGCTTACTTACGGACCAACAACGACAATTACGATTTTCAGGATTTCATCGTCAGCGATGCTTCCGTGCGCATGAGTTTGCCGCGGTTTGTATTTTTCAAGCCCAAAGACCGGCGTTCTTTCAGCAAAACCACGTTTGGCATGCGGCATGAAACCAACTGGTTCAAATATGATTTGCCGGAATTGGGGGCATTTCGGCTGAGTTTACAGCGGGTTTCGGGCGAGGCCGGTTATTCGTGGAAAAACCAGCGCAGTGGCTCCATCACCCAGGAATTTAATCCAATCAACCTGGGACTGCAATTTTCGACCTTCAACAAGGCCCTGGTGCGCCAAAAAGTATTCGAAAATATCCCTTCCGATACTACCGGCACCACGGCATCGCTCTTAAGTTTTTTGGAATACAAGCCCAATTATACATTCACCTTTGATGAACGTTTGGGACCAAATCGGCAATTAACCCGTTTTATTCGCCTGCGCGTGGCCGCCCAAATCAGCGGTTATAGAAGAAATCCGTACTTACCCGCGGATTACAAATTGGCCAGTCCGCGCAACTTCTTTATTGAAACCGATTTTCGGCAATACCAAAAAACCACCACGAACCACGTATTAGCGATGCGCTTAGCCATTGGGGCAGGCATTCCCTTGCGCGCAGGAGGCACCATTGCTTTGCTCGACCGCTATATTGTGGGGGGTGCCTCCAGCGTACGCGCGTTTTCCCCGCGCACCATCGGGCCGGGTACGCAGCCGCGGGATACGAGCCGCAACACCCTTTCGGTGAGCAATTACACCGGTAACCTATTGATAGAGAGCAGTATAGAGTATCGTATTGCCTTGGGCCGCTACCCCGAATTGGCGTTTTTTTTAGATGCCGGGAATATCTGGCTAACGGCCGGCCCGGACGCCACAGAAGCCTCCCGGTTTCATGTAAATAGTTTTTACCGCGCCCTGGCAGTAGGCTCCGGTATGGGACTAAGAAGCAACCTTGGCTTTTTTGTGTTGCGGCTCGATGTGGCCTTTCCCTTGTCCAAACCCTATCTTCCGACTGGGGAGCGCTGGGTGGGCGACCAGTTGCGCTTTGGCAGCGGGTTGTGGCGGAAGGAGAATTTGAATTGGAATTTTTCGTTTGGGTTGCCTTTTTAGGGGGAACGGTTGGATTGATCTGGCCAGACGGGATTAAAGCCTTGCCCTTGGCTAGATCCTTCGCCTTTTGACTTCCCCCATTTACATTTTAGGTAAGTTGAGATGTCGACGGGGGAAGTAAAAAGACTCAGGATGACAGCGCACGTTGTTTTTTATAGCTCCGTTTTTGCTAAACCAATGAACCAATGAACCTTTCAACGAGAGCTGTCATCCTGAGGGCTGTTTCTTTCCCGAACGAATCATTTATTACCACAAATGCAAACGGGAAAGAAACGGACGGAAGGATCTGGCCAGGCGCAATACACCAAACTGTCGGCTAGAGAGCATAACGACAAAAAAAACTTGGGTGCATGAAAAACCCCTTGGCCGATATGAAAATTAGAAATTCTTCAATATATTTGCAGGAATAAAAAACTGCCCGTGAACTTGGATACGCCATTCGTTTTATGTTGAATAGTTAAGTATCGGTCACAACTAGTGTATTTTTTAATGCGAAAATAGTTTTTCAAATTGTTGTATTTTCAAATCTAGGATTACGAGCAACCAGCGTTATCCTAAAGTATAATAAACTATAAAATGGCTAAATTTCTAACAGGAAACAAATTGAATTCGGCAGTTGAAGACATCCTTGAGAATGCTGATTTTCAATTAATATTAATTTCTCCTTATATAAAATTGTATGATCGTTATAAATCTGCGTTAAAATCGAAAAAAGATCAGTATGACTTGGAAATAATTTTAGTTTTTGGGAAAAACGAAGATGATATTTCAAAGAGTATGAAAATCGATGATTTGCAGTTTTTTACTGAATTCCCCAATATTGAAATACGGCATGAGAAACGGCTTCATGCAAAATATTATGCAAATGATCGTAGCGCGCTAATTACGTCCATGAATCTTTATAGCTTTTCACAAGATAATAATATTGAAGCGGGTATATTGACCAAAGCATCTCTGTTGTCTAATCTTACAGGTGGGCTACTCGCTAATTTTTCAGGAGGCGACAGTTTTGATATGGAAGCATTTGATTATTTTGGAAGGGTCATTCAACAAGCCGACCTTATCTACAAGAAAGTACCTGTGTTTGAAAGTTCGCTAATGGGTTTGAAAAAAAATTATAAAGGCTCAAGGATCGAAACCAATAAAATTGATGATTTTTTCAACAAAGGCATCTCCGCCCCTGAAAAAAAGGAATATATTAAACAAGACTTTACCAAACCTAAAAATATTCCGTTTTCTTCCATCCCACCTGGATACTGTATTAGAACTGGTCGTGAAATAAAATTCAATATTAAAAGGCCATTCAATGAAGATGCTTACAATAGCTGGTCGAAGTTCAAAAATGAAGATTACCCCGAAAAATACTGCCATTTTTCGGGTGAACCATCCAATGGAGAGACCTCATTTAGCAAGCCAATTTTGAGAAAAAACTATTCAAAAGCAAAAGAAACGCACAAATTGTAGAAAATTTTGAAAAAAGTCTTCATCCTGAAAGAACATTTTAACATATATGAATGCTGATAACCCAATCCTAAATAGTCCATACTCAGAGCCACTCCTTCATTATGATACAGACAGTGAAGGAAGTTTGGATTATACCCAAATTCGCAAAGGTCGAAGGATTTTCAAAGAAGATACCGCCGTTATACCATCCAGGCAAACCGGTCAAAAAGAGCTGATAGGATGGAATGAGGATGCTGAACCTTATTTGACCCACATCATCAACCTTTGTCGTAAAGAAATCGGGATTTGGAGAACAGCCAATTACCCAAACACCAGCAGGGTAACCAAAGAACTTTTAACCTTTTGGTTCAACAACCCAGAAAGATTGGTTACTAAAAAACTATTCTTTGCTCAACAAGAAGCGGTTGAAACCGCTATTTGGATCAATGAAGTAGCCGAAAAATCCAACGCAGGGCAACACATTTTAAACTTGCTGCGCAGCGGACAACAAACCGTAAGCGCCGACCCAGCCGATCAATTGCCCCGAATTGCCTTTAAAATGGCAACCGGATCGGGCAAAACGGTTGTAATGGCTTGTTTAATTTGTTACCATTACTTCAACCTGCAAGAATACAGAAACGATACCCGTTTTGCAGACTACTTTTTGATTGTAGCCCCAGGTATTACCATCAAAAGCCGATTGGGCGTGCTGTTTGTAGACACCAAAAACAAAAATCCAAAAGACATTGAGGATTATTACCGAGTTCGTGGCCTGATCCCACCCAATATGGAACATCGTTTGGAAAATCTGAACGCTCGATTGGTTATCACCAATTACCACAACTTTGAACCTAAAATTCTGCAAGGCAACAAACGCAGCCCCTTCGATGGGAAAGTAGATCTGCAAGGCAACAAAATTGACACAGGCAACAAAGAAGACTTTGCACAGGTTGTAAAACGCACACTTGGTAAATTCAAAACAGGAAGCAGGGTGTTGATCCTCAATGATGAAGCCCATCACTGCTATTTGCCCAAATCCAAGAGTAAAACCACCGACAATGAAGAAGCCGACGAAAATGCAAGAGCAGCGGTTTGGTTTAGTGGATTGAGAGAGATAAATAAAAAATTCAAACTTCAAGCGGTGTACGATCTTTCGGCAACACCTTATTACCTAACAGGTTCTGGTTATACCGCTTATAGTTTGTTTCCTTGGGTGGTTTCCGACTTTGGTTTAATTGAAGCCATTGAAAGTGGCCTGGTCAAAATTCCTTTCCTGCCCGAAAGCGATGATTCGCAGGAGTTGACTATGCCAGTGTTGCGTAATTTGTACGACCACGTAAAAGACGAACTACCAAGAAAAGGACAACGCACGCAAAAAAAGGATGCCGCAGCGGAAGGCAACAAGTTTATTGAATTGCCGCCGCGTTTGCCTTAGTTGGTAAAAGTCGCATTAGATCAATTTTACAACCATTATGTTGAATACTTTAATGGCATCCGAAAACACAGGGAGGCAAGCGTAAATATCTTTTCTGCACCGCCCGTTTTTATTGCAGTGTGTAACAATACCGGCGTATCAAAAGAAGTGTACAAATATATTGCTGGGTATGCATACGAAGACGCAGAAGGCAAAACCGTCACGGTGCAAGGTGCAAAAGATCTATTCAGCAATTACGATCCTGCCACCAATAAACCGCTGAAACGACCGCCTACTTTGCTCATTGACAGCGATGCCTTGGAAAATGGCGAACAAGTTAATGACGATTTTAAAAGGATATTTGCTTCCGAAATAGAAGAATTTAAAAAGGATTACGCCCGCATGCACGGCCAGGGCAGCATCGATAAGATATCGGATGCAGAGATTTTGCGTGAAGTGGTCAATACGGTTGGCCAACAAGGTAAATTAGGTTCACACATTCGCTGTGTGGTTTCTGTTTCTATGCTTACTGAAGGTTGGGATGCCAATACCGTGACCCATATCATGGGCCTGCGCGCCTTTGGCTCTCAATTGCTATGTGAGCAAGTAGCAGGAAGGGCTTTACGCAGAATGAGTTATCATTTGCAAGGCTATGATAAAGACGGAAACCCCACCAATGACAAACGCAAAATCGTAATCGAAAAATTTCCACCCGAATATGCACACATCATAGGCGTTCCATTTAGAATGTTTAAAGGTGGAGAATCCGGACCGCCTCCAACTCCCGTTGACTTAACCCATATTGCACCTGTTCCGGATCGGCAAGCGACTATGGAAATTGATTTTCCAAATGTGGTTGGCTATCGTGTGGAAAACTATGACGGTCCTATTGAACATGATTTCAGTAACCTGGAAAACTATGAAATCGATGGCTCCAAGTTCCCGACTGAAACAATTATGACTAGTCCCATCTCTGCTTCAGAAGAAAAGTTGCAAGTAAAAGGTGTATTGGAAAAACGCGACCAGGAATTGATTTTCCTGATTACCAAGGAGTTAATCAAATACCATTTCAGCGATGAAGACAGTAATCCCCG
This sequence comes from Saprospiraceae bacterium, assembly GCA_040397785.1. Lineage (GTDB taxonomy): Bacteria > Bacteroidota > Bacteroidia > Chitinophagales > Saprospiraceae > M3007. The sequence goes on from JBBAVI010000132.1 coordinate 11,974, forward strand.
TTTTCAAAAATTCAACAAACTGAAAAGCATTGTAGAAGAATGGTATGAGGAAAAAGTGATACTGCTCAATATTCCCGACCAACGATACAAACGACTCCTATTCTTTGAAGAACCCAAAAAAATAGTGGATCACATTGCGCGCGGAATTAATCCGCAAAACAATACCACGGAGCATATTCGCCCCGTATTTAACTATTATAACAAGTTTAGCAGCACCAAATACGTCAATGGCAACACCGTAAAAGACGTGTACCCTACCGAAAAAAGCCACATCAACTACGTGGTGATGGACAGCGATTGGGAAGGGATTTGTGCCAAAACCCTGGAAGAACTGGATTCCGTAGTTTGTTACGTTAAAAACCAGTTTTTGGGTTTTACCATTCCATACACCAAAGACGGAAAAGATCGACTATATTATACAGATTTTATCGCCAGGGTACGCAGCAAAGACGGCACGATCAAAAACCTGATGATCGAAATTACCGGAATGAGCAAAGACAAAGCAGAAAAGAAATGGTACGTCGAAAATCGCTGGATTCCTGCCGTAAATGCTTTGAAGGATAAATACGAATATCCTGAATGGCATTTTATTGAAATTGCCAATGACATCCGCAACATCAAGAATCAGTTAATTGAAAAAATTCAGCACATTTAATATGGCTAAGAAAATAGAATCCATCAAGCACAAAACCGATACCCGCGCCCATATCCCCAGCAAGGAAGAAGCGGGCTATGAAGATGCCAATCCGAAAGTGCAAGACGGTAAAAAGGTACTGGAATTGCCCAAAAACCCTGTGGTACACCGTGGACAAGACCCCGAACTGTTTTGGCTCAACAAATACGGCAACGACGACCGCGACGAACTCCTGCGCGTAGACATTCGAAGCCTGTATCGCCACGAACATATCGCGCCCGAAACCCTCATAAAAAACCTGTACAAGGTAATCGAAACATCCAGCGCACAATTAGACTTGTTTGGCAGCGTAAACGAGCTGTTTGGCAATGCACTCGACAAAAACGAAATCCAAAAAGTAAGTGAATACTACCAGCACCAGGATGGCTGGACCAACCGACTCATACAAGGCGACAGCCACCTCGTAATGGCCAGCTTGCTAGAGCGGGAAGGCATGGCCGGACAAGTGCAAACCATTTATTTTGACCCGCCTTATGGGATTAAATATAAAAGCAACTGGCAAACTAAAGTAAACGATAAAAATGTCAGCGAATCTGACGATAAAGACTTAACAGGTGAACCAGAAGTAATTAAAGCTTTTAGAGATACCTGGGAATTGGGGATTCACAGTTTCTTGACTTATATAAGAGATAGAATGCTAATTGCAAAAGAGTTATTAAACGATACAGGCTCTTGTTTTATACAAATTAGCGATGAAAACGTTCATTTACTTAGAAGTATAATGGATGAAGTTTTTGGAAGTGAAAACTTCGTGAGTTTGATACCATTTCGAAAAAAAACAATGCCGTTAGGAGCAACCCACCTTGAGCAGATGCATGATTTTTTACTGTTTTATGCTAAGGATATAAAATCGTTGAAATACAGACAGATGTATTACGAGCAAAACGTTCAAGGTGATTTTCATTGGCAATGGTATGAACTCCCTAATGGTAAAAGGCAAAAAATGAGTGTTGATGAATTAAACAATCATAGTTTACTTCCAAAGGGAGCTAGAATATTTCGACTTGTTTCAATGCCCCCACCTACTTATAATTCTAATTCAGTTTTTGAGGTTGATTGGGTGTAGTTCCCATTTGATGTACATTTAGGCAGCAATTTTATCATACTGTT
>JBBAVI010000133.1:0-13761 GCA_040397785.1 Saprospiraceae bacterium
TTTCAATTGACAAAGCGTTGTTGAACACGGTAGGTATGTTGTATTACAAGTTGGAAACGGCAACGGATAGTGCTACTAAGAAGATGATCCAGACGAAATAGGGTAGGGGCGCCCCTCGCGGGCGCCCAACTACGGGCGACCGCAAGGTCGCCCCAACGACGGAACGGTCGACCGCGTATAAGGGCGACCGCAAGGGTCGCCCCAACGGGTCGCCCCGACCGCCCCGACGGACGGCCGTCCCACATAACGTGGGGCGGCCGTTTTCTATACACGTCGGAAGCGTCCCCCCGACCACGCTTCCGACCTGAACCACGTCGGAAGCGTGGTCTTTTTGATTTAAAAAACCGGGATGAAATTCAATTTTATGTGATCATGAACAACTAAATACAATGTGTTTTACCTTAAAAAACAATATATAAAAGCGTTAAGAATATAAATATGTTAAAAATATATTTTAAAACTATAGTAAATCTTTAATTGGCAAAGATTTTGTTTGCAACTTGTTAGAAGTACCATCACAGTCCTTGTGGTGACAAAACAAAATTTACAAATACTAGATTAGTAAGGAATAAATCACGCCAAAACAGGTAATTTGATTTAGTCAATTTTTTGATCAACGGTTTCAGTTGTCAAACAATTGACCTGGATTACTATGGCTTCCATTCGGCTTTAATACGCATCATAACACGCACTTTTTTCACATTTTAATATTTTTTCAATGAAAGATCAATTACAAAAAAATGTCTTTGGTATGCCTTTTACCAAAGTATTGTTGTGCACATTGAGTCTTACCTTCCTCTCTTTTTTTGCTGGCCCCTTTGCCTTCGGTCAGACTTCCAATCCAAAAATTAGCATCCAGGGTACCTTAAAAAAAGCCAGTGGCGAACCCGTGGATGATGGTTACTATCGGGTAACTTTTAAGTTATACAATGATTTGACGGCGGGCAGTGTGGTTTGGCAGGAAACCAGCGATTCCGTTGAAGTAAATGGCGGTATTTACAGCCATAGTTTGGGTAGCGTGACTGCACTGACCACCGCCGCATTTATGACCACTGCCTATTTGGGCGTAAAAGTGGGCAGTTATGAAATGACGCCGCGCACAGAAATCACGTATGCACCTTATGCCTTTGCGGTGTACTCAGCAATTTGTTCGGGTGCGGTGGGCGATGTGAAATTTTCAATATTGAATCCTACCCAATTTGCTGCAGAAAATGGCAACTGCTGGATTCCTATGGATGGACGATCCATTTCAGGTTCGAGGTTAAATTCCTATTTAAGTTCCATTCCGAATGCGGGTGGTATGTTTTTGCGCGCCCAGGATTTTGGCGGCAGTTATGGACAAAATGCTTCGGATAATGACCCCGATCGGAGCCACGCAAGTACCATTGCGACAGTTCAGGGGCATACTTATGCATCGCACAACCACAGTGGATCGATTAGTTCAGATGGTAATCATTCACATACCTATTTGGACACTTATCATAGTGAAAAAATAACAGGCGATGATGGATACAACGGCTCTGGTGATTCAGATGGTGATAATTCCAATCCCTTAGAAAATGGCCGGGTTGTTGGGCGCACCACAGACGCTGCCGGTTCACACTCTCACACCGTCACCATCAACAACAGTGGTAGCACCGAAACACGCCCCAAAAACCTCAACCTCTGGATTTATATCCGAGTGAATTAAGTAAAACGGGGTCTGTTTTTTCAACTTAAATGCGTTTTTAATATGCTTCATTTCAGGCTTTTAATATTGGGTTTGCTGCTTGGCAGTAGCCCGTTTTGCTCTTTGCAGGCGCAAACCTGCGGACCTACAGTGGATGATGCCGTATTTGGTTCTGTGCTATTCAATTATGGCAGTGCGACCAATGTCATTTCCTTAAGACATACATCCAGTTTTACGGTAGGGCAACCCTCCGTGGGCAGTGGTATTATCGGTACCAATATTTGTCAAACCGGCTTTTGGTCGCGTTATCAGGTTCCGCCGTTACGTCCTTTTGTTACCGCTTCTAAAGGAGAAGTGCTGGATCGCATTGAGGTAAACTGGGCACCCGACCCGCTTGGTGCTACACCGGAAAGTTATAAATTGTATCGAAACGGTGTTTTTCTAGTCAGCTTAGATGCCAAAACATCCAATTACAACGATTTCAATGTAATTGCTGGCAAACCATATACTTATACGGTGTTGGGTGTAAATCAATATGGAGAAGGGCGGCCTGGTTCGGCGATCGGTTTTCAAGTGCCGAATGGCGTGATTACCGGCTTGGTTCAAACGGCCAATGGAGCGCCTGTGCCGGATGTACAGGTGTCTTTGATGCCGTTGCAGGGTTTTTCGGCAAAACTGGGCGGCTCTGATGGCGCATTTGCCGTGGTGGATACCAGTTTTATTCCAACCAACGGAGGTGATTGGACCCTTACTTTTTGGATGAAAACTACGCATGCAAGTGCCGAATCAAGTGTATTGCGCATGGGCGGCTTTCTTTTTGAAGTAGATGCCTTGGCCAGTAGCTCAGGGCAGGAAGGCATCAAAGTAATTGACAGCGGCGGGGAGTTGTTTTCCGTAAATTTTCCCGATTCGCTTAAAAATGATTGGCACCATGTTGCTATTTCGTATGCAGCAGGCTTTGGTCGTTTATACTTAGATGGTGTATTGGTCGCCATTCGTGAAATGGCAGCCTTGCCTTATGAAACCGATTTGAACATCGGAGCAACTGGAAATAATGACGGCTGGGATGGTCGACTAGATGAGTTGCGCATTTACCATGCCCGTTTGGATGAAATCGACCTGGCGCAGGTGCAGCAAGTAACCGCCTCTTCCACCACCGAAGACCTTGCTTATTACTGGAAGATGGATGAAGAAAAAGGGATCATCTCTTATGACATTGTACATCGGAAGCCACTCACTTTTTGTGGCAATACTGCTTTTGATGCCGATCGACCAACGGTGTGTACCGCTGGTCGAACAAATGAAAGTGGGTATTATAAAATTGAAGGGGTGAGTTATGGTTCCGGCCTCACTTTTTTAGCGTCACCAAGCAAGTTTTTTTACAAGCATCGGGCGCTCAAATTTGAACGGGTGGCGGAACATTACGCCACTTTACCCGACTTTTCATTGACGGCTCAAGCGACCCTCGAACTTTGGATCAACAGCGCAGGGCCCGATGGAAACCAGTGTGTTTTATCGAAAAGATGGGGTTCAAATGATTTCCAACTTACCTTGGTTCCCAGTGGAAGTGGCATAGACAACCGGCTTCAATTTTACCTGAATGGCACCCAAAATGATTTGGGCAATTTGGGTACTGGCTATCAGCATTTGGCATTTACCATGGACAGTACTGCCGGTGGGCTGGTCGTAAGTACTTACAAAAATGGCGATTTGATCAGTACCAACACTTACCCCGGTGTGAACGGCAACTGGTCCGATACTACCCGGCAATGGGTGATTGGGGCACGCCCGGATGGCGCTTCCTACCTTGATTTCTTTGGCGGACTGGTGGATGAAATTGCTTTGTATGATACGCTCGTTGGCGCTACCGAAATTTTTGCTCACGCCAAAGAATCCCGTGATCCACAAGAACGCGGCTTGCGGGTTTATTTTGCTTTAGATGAAGGCAGCGGCACCCGATTGAACAATGCTGGTTCCCTGCTTTTGGGAAATGGAACCATGCCGGCTGCAAATTGGTCGCCCTTTAGCCCCAACCAAGCGACAGACCCGCATATATTCACGCCCGGTACACGACAAGTCACCCTCAATCCGAGTGTTACATCGGTGGATCAGGTGGATTTTATAGATCAGTCTACGATCTCCGTTTCCGGTTTCGCAAGGTATGCCGGGACCGATTGTTTTGCAGAAAATGTAGAAGTTTTAGTGAATGGCGCTTCCTATAATCCGCCGGTTTATACTGATTCGACGGGTAAATTTATTGTGGAATTGGATCCGGGCACGACGGCTATCTTGACGCCAACATTTGAAGACCATGTGTTTGTGCCTGCTTCCTGGGAAGTAACAAATATTGCCACTCCGATAGCAGGCGTGTTGTTTTCCGACGTTACCACCCGAAAAATATCAGGAAAAGTAGTGGGCGGGGCCTGCAAATTACCCATTATCGATGCGCCCGGCACACCGAGTGGTACCGTTTGTACCGTTCGGATTCGATCGCTAGATGGTTGCCTGGAGCGATTGTTAACCGTTGATAATGAAGAGGGTAACTACGAATTTGCCGATGTTCCCCCGATCGAATGTACCGTGTCGATCACAGAATTTTCGGACCCAACGATCAAAACAGCCTTTCAGGTAGCAGGCGGATCTACGGTGGATCTTACGAGTCGGGATACGGTGCTTGATTTCGTTTATTTCGCACCGCCTCAGGTGAGTATTATTGCAGGTTTGGATCCGTTTAGTGCCACTTGTAGTGAAATTGTGCTCGAAAAAGGGCAGCCAACCACCATTCAGATCAAGGTGCAGGAGCAATACCTTGATGCGTTTTGCGATGTAGATACCGCCGCCATTCGCATCATCGATGGATTTTCCGATCAGTTAAAGGATACCACGTTAAGCAACGGATTGCTCCGGTATAAGTTTGTGGCTGGTAATCCTAATCCTGCTCCACCGTATAAAAAGACCCTGCAAGTTGTTGCAACCACGCTTTCGGGCAATGAAAGCAGTTACTCCGTACAGGCAATTATCACGGGTCTGCGCAACAAAGCCAATACGTTTACCACTTCTTTACCAGAAACGCCGGAGTTGATTTTACATGATCCGCCAGGTGATGCGAGTTATGCCTATTTGGAAAAAGATTCTACGTTTTGCACCTTAGTATCTTCTTATTTGGATTATCAGGTGGGCGCTGGAGTCAGTTTAACTTGGGATAATGGTCCGGATATTGAAATTGTCACGGCACCTTTGGGTATTGGTACCATTCAAGTAGCGAGTTCAACCTTGGGGGCAACAGTTGCCGGAACGGTAACCTATCAGAAAATTACCGACAACTCCTTTCAGGTATGTAAAACCTATCATCAGGCCATTACGACCAGTGGGGATGAGTTGGTGGTAGGAGCGCAGGGGGGCGATGTGTTTATGGGCGGCGGCCTCAATATTGATTTTGGATTTGCGGATGAGGTATATTTTAACGATACAATTTGCAGCGGACAATCGAAAGTGGTATTGTCGGTAGAGCCCAAGGAATACGCCACCACCTTTATTTATTCGGAATGGAATATTCGGAACAATGTGTTGCGTTATTTAAGAGACCTGTCTACTGGTGCTCCCGAAGATTCCGTGCGGCAACAAGCGTTAACTTCTATTGAACGCTGGAATAAAATATTGGCCACCAACGACTCTACCAAAGCCAAAGCAACCACTTTGCGCAATATTTCTTTTGATGCGGGGGCCGGTTTTGAATATTCGTACACCAGTGATGATGTTTTAGACAATAATGTAACGGAAGCCGTGAACAGTGAAGGCGGTGTAACCACGTTTGTTGGTTTTGAGGTGTTGGGGGTTGGTCTGGAAGCGGAAGTTATTTTTACCTACGCTACCAGTGCGGGCGGGGTAAAAGGCAGTACCAAACAGAAAACCCTGACGACCGGGTATGTGCTGGGCGACAACGACCCGGGAGACGCGATCAGTGTGGATATTGCCACTGATCCAAAATACAACACGCCGGTTTTCCGTATCAAAGCAGGACAAACTTCTTGTCCATGGGAGCCCGGAACGGCCCACCGCGATGGGGCTAATTTGGCCTTGCGCGACAATAGTACCGCCGTTGTAGTGGATGTACCGGCCAATGAGCCCGCCATTTACAAATTTACCTTGGGCAATGTGAGTGAAACCAATGAAAATCGAACGTACGCCTTTACTACCAAAGTAGAAAGCAACCCGGATGGCGCGATCATTAAGTTAAATGGCGCACCCTTGAATGGGGTAATTTCCTATGGTGTTGATTACGGCGAGTCCGTTCCGATCACCCTCACCTTGGAGCGCGGACCGGAAGCGTACGATTACGACAGTTTGGAAATCGCTTTTTATACAGAATGTGAAGACGATCGCGCCGGAACCTTGGGGCTCTCGTCGGATGCAGATACCATTGCTTATGACAATATTTTCATCAGCGCGCATTTTATCCGGCCTTGTTCGGAGGTAGCAATCAATGTACCTGAAGTCAATTGGGTACTTTTCCCGGATCCTTTAACGGCTGGCCCGGATGATATCATGCGGATCACAGTATCGGGTTATGACAAATCACCGGCCGATTTTGAAAAAATACGTTTGCAATACCGCCGCTCCAATGGGGATGGGGCCTGGAACAACATTGTGCCGCCCGATGATCCGAGCATTAACGTAATTCAACCGGGTAGCGATATTTTAAAGGCAAATTTGGGGGCAACGTTTACCCAGTTTTATTGGAATACCATCGGCTTGTCGGACGGGCCATATGAAATACGCGCCATTGCCCTTTGTACGGGCGATGCCGCCGACAAACCCGGCTATTCGCAAATCATTCAGGGCCGTATTGATCGGGAACCGCCAAGTCTGGTAGGTACGCCGCAACCATCGGATGGGGTGTATCATGTGGGCGATGAAATTTCATTTACCTTCAATAAACCCATCAATTGTAACAAATTGATTCCAGCGGATTTGACGCAACCGAACAATGTTGCTTTGTACGATGCGACGACCAACACGCTGATTGATATGGATGCGACTTGTTATGAAAACAAGATCATTATTGATCCGAATTTTCAAAACAAGTTTTTTGAAAACAAAATTTTGCGGGCCGAATTGCATGATATTGAAGACCTGACCGGCAATAAATCGACCTACCTGAAATGGGAATTTTATGTGGATCGCAACGAATTGGGCTGGCTGACGGATAGCATTGGCATGTCTAAATATTTAGAGGATACCAAAACGATGACCGCCTCCATCCACAACCGGGGCGGCTATCCGGTGCCTTTTGAAATAAACAGTGTACCGGCCTGGATCCAGGTGGTGCCGAACAAAGGCACGCTGGCACCCAACGAGTCCCGCGCGATTTCCTTTATTGCCGATTCCTCGCTTGCCTTTGGTCATTGGGCTGATTCGGTGGTATTGCATACCGTAACGGGGCAAAATCCCTTCTTTATGGGGGGCGATGAAGGCCTGCCCGTGGGCGTACGCGTGCTTTGTCGCCCACCGGATTGGAATATTTCCGCCGGTTTATATGAAAACAGCATGAATTTGGTGCTGGAAGTAAACATCCTTGGGGTTACTTCCAATGATCCGGAAGATGTGGTGGGTGCCTTTATCAATGGTCAATTACGCGGCCGTGCCAACATTCAATATGTGCCGGAATTGAACAAATACCTGGCTTATTTGACCGTTTACGGAAATTCTGGGGATAATTTGAAAATGATTTCGCTGCAGGTATGGGACGCATCAGCTTGTAATTTGCACGGCGCGATGGATAAGAACTTCCTTTTCCAGCCCGATGTGGTGGTGGGAAGCCCTTTGAACCCGCAATTGCTGCATACCAACAGTTACATTTTACGGGCAGTGCCGCTGGGATTGGGTTACAACTGGTTGTCATTTAACTTGGCGTTTCCCGATAACAATGTGAACGCTGCACTTGCGTCGTTGAGTAACCCGGACAATGATTTGATGAAAAGTCAGACCCAGTTTGCTACCTACGCCGGTGCCTGGTATGGTTCGTTGACAACACTCAACAATACCAAAATGTATGTGTATCGTGCCGATGCGCCGGATACTTTGCAAATGCTTGGGAATATGATTGATCCCGCTACAACACCCATTGCACTTTCAACAGGTTGGAACTGGATTGGGTATGTGCCCAATAACGCCTTGCCGATCAATGAGGCACTGGCAACTGTACCCGCGCAACCGGGCGATTTGATCAAAAGTCAGACGGCATTTGCCCAGTTTATTAATGGATTTTATGGCTGGATTGGCAATTTGAAGTACCTAGAGGCGCCATATGGTTATCAGATTAAATTGAGCAGCAGCGGAACTTTGACGTATCCGGCCAATCCATTTACAGGCAATGCGGTGGCGGCGCGGGGCAATCCGGTGCCGACCAATTTCTGGACAGTCAATGCAACACAGTTTGAAAACAATGCGACCCTGATCGGGATGTTGCAAGTAGATGGGCTGAATAGCACGGGTGCTACCATGGAAATAGGCGCATTTGTGGGCAATGAAGTGCGGGGTGCTGCACAGGCTGTGTATATTGAACCGTTGCATGCGTATTTATTTTTCCTGACCTGTTATGCCAATATTGGGGGCGAACAAATGCATTTCAAGTTGTTTGACCAGTCGACCGGGGCGATCCAGGATTTGCAGGAAAACATGTATTTCGTGGCCGATCAGCACCAGGGGAGTATAGAAGCGCCGGTACCTTTCCATTTGAAAACGAGTGGTACGCAGGAGGTAATATCCATTCAATCGTTTGATATACAGCCCAATCCGTTTAATGGGGAAACGAAATTCCGTTTTGTTTTGCCACAGTCGGAAGCCATCCAGTTGCGTATTGCGGATGTGCAAGGCCGCATCGTTGCTGAATATTCCGTAGATGCGCAAACTGGTTTGAATATATTCAGTTGGGATGGAAAAACCCGTGCGGGGGCTGCGCTACAGGCGGGCGTTTACTTTGTTCGGCTTGAAACCGGGCGGGGTAGCGTGACGCGGAAAGTGGTGCTGCAGCGGTAGGGTTAAAATTTTTATAAAAGTCCGATTATAGTCAACGCAAAGTGGTTATGAAAACGGTTGGCATCTAATCCATTGAAAATCAATTTTTTTATCCATCCATCTTTCAAATCCATTTAAATCTGGGTATAAAAATAACGGCCGACTCCAACGCATGGGGACGGCCGTTTTTAATTGCATGACAAATTCTTATCCTTTATGGTACTGAATCGTACGTCCACCCAACGCTTGATGTGGGCGGGCATTTTCGTTTTCCAGCATTTTAAAAGCGGCAATTTGTGCGGCGGATGCGGTAATTGAGTGTTCCATAACTACCCAGGTAACCACTTCCGAGCAGGGAGGCGTGGTGAGTGATCCGGCATATTTGAAATAACTTTTATCGGCTGGCATAAAGCTGATGGCCGAGAACGTTGCGGTAGCATCATCGTAGGTGCCATTTTTGGTGCCAGGTAAATATGGGATAAAACCGGCGAGCAGGCTATTTTCAGCGCCTTCTTCCACAAACACCCCAATGACTACAATTTTGCCAGTTGCGGCATTTTTGTGCACAAAGTGGAGTTCCATGGGAAATTCCCGGCCATACAGCGCGTGTTCGCTGTGCGTATGGGTATGAAATTGTACCAAGGGGTATGTATCGCCATCTACAAAAACGCTGCTGCCTGCATCATAATTGAGTTGGAGCGAATGGCCAGTATTGAGGATATGCGTACCACTTGCGCTGTAGGTTTGGGCGATATCGGTCAGGGTTGGGTCATAGATGGTACCCAGTAAATTGACGGGTGATTGTACCTGGCCACCGCAGGGCGTGTAATCAATGCAGAGTTCGGCCCAATAGTCGGGACCGTCGGTATCTTCATATCCCCAAATAACACCCGTGCAAGATGGAAGCGGTTCTTCATCTTTGCCTTTACAAGCTGCAATAAACAGCAATACGGATAATCCCAAGAAAGTAGTTTTGAAAGAAAAATGCATAAAAGGTAGTTTTTTAATTGAAAAATAGGCATTTGAAATGGTTTACGTTGGGCGCAAAATTAGATTGAGATTAAGGTGATGACCAGTCAATAAAATACATGAAAAGATCAATTTAGCTGTAAAAGCATGTTTTGTTGATTAGACTTGTTGCAGTAAGTATTTTAATTAAATATTTAAATATTTGATTTTAAGTTAATTATTATTATTTAGTATTCGGTATTAATAAAATACTAGGCTTTGCATGCTTTTATTTTACTGCTATTTAATACATGTTATTTACATGCCTTGTTCCGTTGTGCGAATCTACCTTTACTGACTATTCTGATCAGTTTAACAGCTGTTTAGGCCCAATAAATTTATTGCTCAAATAGGGAAACACCGTTTGTACGTTTTCCGATCCTCGTCGCTTGTAATCACTTCCTAATAATTTTTATTCTGGCTTGCTTGATAGCAGCCAAATTTTTTTTGGTAATTATTTGATCGTTTTTTTCAATGGTCAAATGGTTGCTATAAAAGCTTGTGGGTGTACTTATCCTGCATGATTTCATTTTTTCAAATTTATTTACTTTTCACTTGCAATGAAAAATCAATTGACAAAGAATCTATACAGATTGTCGAGTAGCAATTATCTGCTAATTCGCTTGTGTTTGGTTTTTGTATGCTTGTATGCTGGTAGCGCTGCCTTGAGTGCTCAACGAACCATCATCCTTCAAGGTACTTTAAAACAAACCAGCGGAGCGCCTTTGGGAGATGGTTATTATCGTGTGACCTTCAAACTGTATGCTGCTATTTCGGGTGGTAGTCCCCTTTGGCAGGAAACGACCGATTCACTCAACGTGAGCGGCGGGATTTATACCCATGCTTTGGGTAGTAAAACGAATCTGACCAATGCTACCTTTAATGCTACCGTATACCTGGGAATTGTACTGGATGATTATGAATCAGAACCGCGCACAGAAATTACCTATGCGCCGTATGCCTTAGCGGCTACTGGGACAATTTGCTCTGGTGCCGTGGGTGATGTGCAATATTCGATCTTGAGTCCGACACAATTTGCCCAAGAAAACGGCAGTTGTTGGGTGCCTTTCGATGGCCGGGATATAACGGGATCCAAGTTGGCGGCCTATGTTGGTAGTATCCCGAATGCAGGCGGAAATTTCTTGCGTTCCCAGGAGTTTGGGGGGACGTATGCCTCAGGTAATATAGATCCAGATAGGACTTCCACCAGCGCAATTGCTACCGCACAATCGGATAGCCACAAATCCCATAACCACACAGCAAGCTCCGGGTCTGCCGGTGCGCACACCCATGACTTTACAGACTATGACAATAGAAATTGTACGGGTTTTGCCTTGGTGGAGAGTGGCTGTGACGGGGTGGCAGAAACGGGTAGCACCACTCGAACCTCTACGATGGCCTCTAATGGCGACCATACACATACTGTTACAGTAGCGAATGATGGAGGAAATGAATCCCGACCTAAAAACCTGAATTTATGGATTTACATCCGGATAAACTAACCAAGTTCCTTCAACTTTTAATATCAACAATTGCAATGAAAAATCAATTGATAAAGAACATATCCGGTGTTTTGAACCACGATAATGTGTTTGTGCGTTTGTGCTTTGTTTTTATATGCCTTCTTTCTATAAGCACCGTGCATGCACAACAAAGAATCAGTATTCAGGGGACTTTAAAAAAAGCCAGCGGAGCGCCATTGGATGATGGATATTATCGCGTAACCTTCAAGTTATATGGTGCGCTAAAAGGTGGCAGCCCTGTATGGCAGGAAACAACGGATTCGGTTGAAGTAAACGGCGGTATTTACAGCCACGCTTTGGGAAGTGTGACGATACTCACTACTTCCACATTTATGTCTACGGTGTACCTGGGTGTACAAGTAGGTACTTATGAAATGGCGCCGCGCACCGAAATTACCTATGCGCCGTATGCCTTTGCGGTGTATTCGGTGGTATGCTCCGGTGCGGTAGGCGATGTGAAATATTCGATTTTGAATCCGACAGATTTTGCCAAAGAAAATGGCAATTGTTGGGTGCCATTTGATGGCCGACTTATTTCGGGCTCAAAGTTGTCTACCTATAAAAGTACTATCCCGAACGCGGGTGGATATTTTTTGCGTGCGCAGGAGTTTGGTGGGACGTATGCCTCAGGGGATGTAGATCCGGATAGGACTTCCACCAGCAACATTGCCACGGTACAGTCGGATGCCAACAAATCGCATAACCACACGGCAAGTACCGGAACTGCTGGTGCGCATACACATGACTTTACAGACTATGACAACCGGAATTGTACTGGTTTTGCGGGCTCGGAAACGGGCTGTGATGGCGTGGCAGAAACCGGTAATACCACCCGTACTTCAACTTCAACCTCCAATGGGAACCACTCCCATACGGTTACTGTAGCGAATGACGGAGGTACTGAATCTCGTCCTAAAAACCTTAATCTCTGGATTTACATCCGGATAAATTAAAGATACGAAGCTGTTCAATTTTTTTAACGTAAAATGCTATTCATGATGCTTCATCGTAAGCTGTTATTCATAGGTGTATTGCTGGTCAATTTCCTGTACACTCCGTTATATGCCCAAACCTGTAGTCCTGTTGTTGACAATGCTGTGTTTGGGGAGGTGCTTTTTAATTACGGGAGTGCTACCAATACGATTTCTTTGCGGCATGCATCCAGCTTTACGGTAGGTCAACCCGCTGTTGGCAATGCTATTGTTGGGTCCAAAATTAGCCAAACGGGGTATTGGTCTCGGTTTCAGGTGCCTCCCTTGCCTCCTTTTGTGAAGGCATCCAAAGGTGAAACGCTGGATCGTATCGAAGTGAGTTGGGTGCCCGACCCCTTAGGCGCTGCCCCGGAGGGTTACAATTTGTACCGCAATGACGTGTTTCTTGTTTCCCTGAATCCACAAATCCTCAATTATAATGACTTTAATGTAGTAGCAGGCAAACCCTATACCTATAAAATAGTTGGCGTAAACCAGTATGGTGTAGGTCAGCCCGGCTCTGCAATCGGTTTTCAGGTACCCAATGGTGTCATCACGGGCCACGTGCAAACGCGCAACGGTTCACCGGTCGTGGATGCACAAGTATCGCTGTTGCCTTTGCAGGGTTATTCTTTAAAGTTGGGTGCTACCGATGGTGGGTATGCGCAAGTGGATACTAGTTTTCTGGCTACCGATGGAGGCGATTGGACGCTTACGTTTTGGATAAAAACGAGCGCAGCTACCAGCAACGCTCCCGTAATTAAATTTGGTGGCTATCTATTTGAGGTGGATGCCAAACAAAGCACGACTACCAAAGAAGGCATTAAGGTAAAAGACAGCAGCGGGCAATTATTTGATGTTAATTTTCCGGATTCGCTTAAAAACGACTGGCACCATGTGGCTATTTCGTATGCCTTGGGTTATGGCCGTTTGTATCTAGACGGTGTGTTGGTAGCCATTCATGAAATGGGTGCTTTGCCGAACGAAACAGACCTAAACATCGGTGCCAATGAGGATGCCGGTTGGTCGGGCCGTATTGATGAGCTGCGCATTTATCACAAACGCCTGGATGAAATTGATTTGGCAAGTGTTATGCAGGCTACTGCTGCCTCCAATACCCCTGGACTTGCCTATTATTGGAAAATGGACGAGCAGTTGGGTGTTACTGCTTTTGATCTTGTCCGCCGGGCACCGCTTAATTTTTGCAGCAATACAAAGTTTGATGCCGATCGTCCGATGGTATGTACTTCGGGCCGTACCAACGAGGACGGTTATTTTCTGATTGAAGGGGTGAATTATGGTACAGGCACTACTTTTCTGGCCAATCCTACCAAGTATTTTTACATGCACCGCGCGCTAAAATTTGAGCGCGCAACATCGGACTACGCCACCTTGCCCGATTTTTCGTTGACTTCCAAATCCACCCTGGAACTTTGGGTCAACAGTGAAGGCCCGGACGGTACGCAGTGTATTTTATCCAAAAAATGGGGCGGGAACGATTTCAGGCTGTCCTTGGTACCTACGGGCGGCGGCGTAATGAATCACCTGCAATTTTACCTCAATGGAACGCAGA
>JBBAVI010000134.1:0-13719 GCA_040397785.1 Saprospiraceae bacterium
GGTTTTATAGGTGCTTAATCGGCCATCGGCATGACAAAGCGCGAAGGCACTCCGTCCGTTTCGGCAATTTGTTGGAAATAGGTATCCAGGTAGCTGGTCACCTCATTGATGGTTATCCGCGACAAATACCTGGAATTGCAGATATTCATCAGTTTTTCCTTATTGTTTTGAATAAGCTGGGTGGCGCGTTTGAGTGCATCTTGCTTCAAACCGGAAGCCATCAGGAACCGATCTTTCACGGTTTTTAGTCCGCTGTCCGATGAAGGGCTGGCATAAGGTGCGCTTACCAAGCCGGAAAAGTCGAAATCATAAGGTAAAACAATCACTTTGCCCGATTCCGGGGCTTTGAGCAAGCGCACGTTGCGAATCATGGCAATTTCCCAGTCGGTATTGCCAATCATATAATTATACACCGCTACCAAGGCCGCTTGGTTCATCAACAAACTGTCGGATGGAATGCCATAACTATCTACGACCGTGCCTTTTAAGCGCACTGCACTTTCTTCTTCATCTTCGACCAGCATAGCAAACATGGTCTTTTTGGATTTTTCCACATGGCTATCGCGGAGGGTGAGTTTGATCAGCCGGGCTTTTACACTCAGGGGCGACAGTTGTTCAAACATCCGGTATGCCAAATACTCTTTCACCAGCAATTCATCGCTTTCCATATTGTCGGTGCAGGGCAATACCAGTTTGATTTCATTGAGGGTATCAAATCCGGCAGCTACCAGCATTTTTTTGGAAAACTTGATTTTCAAGGGCGGTATCTCCGAAATTTTGCGGCGGTATTTTCCACGGGGGCGCAATTCCATTTTCAACGTTTGCCCATCTTCTGTCGTGAGGGTGCCCGGAAAATATTGGTTCGTTTTTTTGTTGGCAACCAGGGTGGTGAAGTCGGCCTCAATGGTAATTTTAGCAGCTTCCGCTTTTGTTAGATGGTTAAAAACAGAAATTGAAGGGCTGGAAGGTGCCGTTTGGGCTTGTACTCGGGGCAAAATACCCAGCAATCCAATAGCCAAGTATAAAAAAAATATTCGAATTGTTTTCATGTCGTCAGAATTTTATTCTGAATTTCGGAATGAGGGTGTGGTTAGTGTATAGGGATTGACCCATGGCAAACGACGGCAAACGATAGATTATTTTGAAAGAATTGATTATTATTGCAACGTTCAGAATTAATGCAAAGATGATGCCCGTTTTGCCAATTATACAACAATATTCGACGAAAAGTTTCGCCTATCCAGACCAGTATGATGAAATTAACCTTAAGGACACTTTGCACGGCGCGAAGGTTGCAAAAAACACAAAATGCCAGCGTGCGACAGGGAACTCAAATTTCTGTTCGTACCTTTGTTGATGTTCAATCATACAAATTCTGGAATCAAATCTATGAAAAAAATTTTTAGCAGCTGCGCCATCGTGCTTTTTTTTATTCAAATCGGGTTGGCTCAGTCTACACCGGTTTGCGGCAATACTGTAGCGGATCAATTGGAAATTCGGCCAAGACTTCGGGAAAATATTGCCACGGTGGAAACCGCGCAGGGTGTTTCTGACCGGAGTGCCATTCAATATGTGCCCGTGCATTATCACCTGGTAGGCAATGCCTCGGGCGCTGGCAAACACAAAGAGGCCGGCGTATTGGATCAATTGTGCGACCTCAATGCAGCGTATGCCCCCATGGATATTCGTTTTTACCTCAATCTGCACCCTACTTACGGGCTTTTTAATCGGTCTATCAACAACGATAATGTGTACAACAATCAGAATAATACGTTTCTGATGAGCACACGCCGACATACAAAAGCAATCAATGTTTTTGTGGTGGAAACCCCCAATTCTGGCAACAACAACCCCGGCATTGTACTCGCTTATTATACGCCTGGCAACGACTGGATCGTGGAGCGCAAAACAGAAACCAAAGGTGGCAATAATGGTACCCTTCCACATGAAATGGGGCATTTTTTCTCCCTTATGCACACCTTTCTTGGCTATGAATCTGACCCATTCGGACCAGATGATGCCGGTTGGCCAACCGCACCGGTTATTTCCCCAGGCGGTGTGCCTACAGAGCGCGTAAATGGCACGAACTGTACCACCGCGGCCGATGAAATTTGTGATACACCACCAGATTATAATTTTGGTTTGGAAACCGGGAATTGCAATCCGTATACCGCCGGTGCACTCGACCCCCTCGGTACGCCGGTTGATCCGATGGAAGTGAATTTTATGGGTTATTTCCAGGATTGTGGCACCAATTATAAGTTTACCCCCAACCAGCATTCCATTATTTTGGCTGACCTGGCTACCACCTCACGGAATTACCTCGACAATACCTTTGCACCAGTTACTACCGAAATCACCACACCTGCTGATTTGCTCTTAAGTCCTTCAGGCGGCGAAACTTCTCAATATTATGATGAAGTTTTGTTTCAATGGCAAGCGGTTACCGGTGCACAGTATTATTTGCTGGAAATCGACTTGTCTGCCTCATTTGGCACGCCTTTGTTGCAATCTTTTGTGGTAACTGAAACCTCAAAATTGGTAACCGGATTAACGGCCAATAAAAACTACCAGTGGCGTGTGCGTCCGTTCAACCAATATGTAACCTGTGCAGAATCAAAACAGCGCAATTTCCGCACCTCTTCCGTTTCTGCTACCAACGATATTCAAGGCCTGGATGCCTGGCAAATTGCCCCCAACCCCGTGCAAAGTGGCAATGGAGTGCAACTTTCGTTGCGTACCAGCATGGCACTCGACGCTCAAATCCAACTGGTGGACGTGGCAGGACGTATCATCTACCAACAAAATGGAGTATCTATTCCATCGGGCGACCTGACCTTGGAATTGCCTACCGCCAATTTGTCAAACGGGCTGTACTTTGTGCGTTTATCTACCGAAAACGGCCAGGCTATGCGTAAATTGATTGTAAACTAAGCAGCGCCTTTTAATTCAAAAGGAATACAAAAACTCGAATTTTGGTGAAAACCAGCATTCGGGTTTTTTATATCACGAGATATTGTTCTTTGCACTACCCTTGCTCGCGCGCGGTTCTACCGCGTGTGTCGATCATTCGGGCTCTGCCCGCGTGTGGAAAACGGGCAGAGCCCGACAGATTGACACACGCGGTAGAACCGCGCGCGAGCGGGTAAATTGACTGTAAATTAATAAGCATCCTTTTTAATTCAAAAGGAATATAAAAAACCCGAATTTTGGTGAAAACCAGCATTCGGGTTTTTTTACACCACGACAAATTGTTCTTTGCACTACCCTTGCTCGCGCGCGGTTCTACCGCGTGTGTCGATCATTCGGGCTCTGCCCGCGTGTGGAAAACGGGCAGAGCCCGACAGATTGACACACGCGGTAGAACCGCGCGCGAGCGGTTTTTTTTATAAAGACACATTGGCCTTTGCACTACGCGCAAACATGATCCAGCCTGCAATAAAACACAAACCGCCCAAAGGCGTAATGGGGCCCACCCACGCCACCGAAAACGGCAACAAACTGCGTACGGAAAGCAGGTACAAAGAGCCTGAAAAACCTATGATACCTGCTACCCAAAGCCATTTCGTCCAGGAAAGTGCACTGCTATCTGGAAGTTTGTTTTGCAAAAAGGCCAACAATCCCAGGGCAAATACATGGTAAAACTGGTATTGTACGCCTTTTTCAAAGATGGCCAAATCCGGCAATGCGACCATTTTTTTGAGTTGGTGTGCACCCAATGCACCGAAGACTACCGCAATTCCACCGAGCAGGGCAGTAAGTTGCAGGGTTTGAACAGCAGATTTTTTCATAAGACGATCATTTTTTGCGGTAAAACTACACCGTAATGCTACTTCTGTACGTTAGGGATTGTTTTTATCTTGTAAAAAAATAGAAAGCACGCTGTCTTGTCGCATTGTGCTAAATTTGCCGCTATGATCCCCATTTCATTGTATAAGTTGCGCTGGTTATTGCTGGTTTTAGGTTGCCTGATCTGTATTGGGGTCTTAAGTCTATTGCTCCGTCCCTCGCCCGATCTCAAAAACTGGGTGCCTGCCTCCACGGCATTTTTAATCGAAACCAAGGGGTTTAACTTGTTGACTGCCCCTGGTCAAGACCAAAACAACCCCTTCGTACATGCTTTTTTCGGCACTTCGCTGGCAAAGCAATTTCAACAAGATGCTGCCCAATTTCAAAAAATAATCCGGGTTGACACGGCTTTATACGACCGCATTGGACAAGCCAAAACCCTCTGTGCTTATTCTTTGCAACCATCCGAGGCGCAGCATGCCTTGTTTGCCTTGCAACTGGATGCTTCCTATGCGCTCACGCGGGTGCTTGCGCAAACGGGGGTGCGCACGTTTCCAACACAATTTAAAGGCTACACCTTATATACGCTTTACACGGGCAAAAATGAGCAACTAGTACTCGTACGGGTCAAAAACTACCTGATTTTTTCACGTTTTTCCTATTTGGTGGAGGATGCACTCACCCAATACGAACGCAGCAGTCCTTGGTGGGTGGGCCGAAAATATGAAGCAGCCTTACCTGCGGAGGCCCCCTGGAAGTTTTATATTCGTCCGGAGCAATGTACCAACGTCATCCGCACGCAATTGCAAACCCAATGGGCGCAATTACCCCAACTTTTGGCCCAGCAAATAAACTGGTTGGGCATCGCATGGGATGGCGCCCAACTTTATGCCGTTGCCGAGGCGCAGGGAGCAATGAAACAGATGGGTACTTGGGGCAAATATAATTCCGGAAAAATGTTGACGATCATACCCGACCATGCTGCCTTGTGGGCGCAGGCTGGTTTTGAGCGTCGGGCCCAATTTTGGGATCCATTCACCCATGGTACGGATCCTGCTTTTCGAAAGTACATTTTACCGTGGGTTGGCTCCGAACTTGCATTTGTACTCACCGCGCCTTTATCGCCGGGCATGTTAGAAGATCAGTTTTTGGTGGTTGCCACCCGGGATCAGCAGAAAGTTGCCGCCAGTTTGAAAGCATATGGCGCAGAACGGGGCACCCTGAAAGTAGATACCTACCAAATGTTTGAGGTGTACACTTTTTTGGATCAAGCCATTTTGGAGCCTATTCTTGGGGGATCATTGGCCTTTCGAAATCCGGTATGCACCGTAGTAGGGGATTATGTGGTTTTTGCGGGCAGTCGTTCGGCCATGGAGGTTTGGCTGGATAAATATATTGTGAATCAAACACTTGCAAACCATACTGATTTTTTGCAATTATATGCTGCCCAGCCAAAACAGGGCAATGGCTTTCTCTATTTCAACACGGGGTATTTAAAATTGCTGCTACAACAATTGCTGCAAAACCCGCCTGAAGCGCAAGGCGATTGGCAGCAATGGGAAAAAGCGGGCCTGATAGGGGTGCAAGCGCAGGTGCTTGGACGGGATCGGTTGGATGTGATGATTGGCGTACAGGCAAGTCCAAACAGCCAGGCAGAGACCGGTATTTTATGGAAAACACCTTTAGCGGCACCGGCTCTTACCCAGCCTTTTGTATGTGACGCCACGGGCAACGATCCAAAAGTATTGATTCAGGATGTGTCGCATACCCTGTATTGTTTGGGTATGAACGGTGCCACCCAGTGGCGGCGGCAGTTGACCGCGCCGATATTGTCGGCCGTATACGCGCTTGATTTTTTTGACAATGGGCGCAGTTGTTATTTATTCAACACCACGGAGGCCATTTGGCTGTTGGATGAACAAGGAAAAACCGTGGATGGTTTTCCAATTCGATTGCAATCGCCTGCCAGTAATGGGCTTTGTCTGGTCGATTTTGACGAGAACCATCATTTTAGTTTGTTTTTAGCCTGTAAAAATGGAAATATATACGGCTATGATCAATATGGCCGTCCGCTGGCGGGCTGGAATCCCCTTCCTGCCAAGGGAAAAATAGTACATCCCTTGTTGCATTTTCAGGAGGCGCACCAGGATTACCTTGTTGCCATGAATGCAGCGGGCAAATTGTGGGTGTTTGGTCGAAATGGCGCTGCCCATTTTCCGGCGATCACGCTGCCAGGTCTTTATCAAAGTCCCCCACAATTGTCGGCGATACAAAGTGGCAACAAGCAGATTGCCTGCTTCAATACAAACGGGCTGGTTACATTGGTTGATGTACATGGTGGCGTTAAACAATTGCGGGCAGGTACCGCCCAAACGGCTACAACAGGCATCAGCAGCATGGATAGCAAATTGTTTACCATATTACAAGGCAAGCAGTTATATATTGGAGATGGAGGCACTCCTTTTAAGATGCATGTTTTATCTGCGCCGCTCGATACCCTATTTGCCATTGGAGGGCATACCTTGGGTGGTTTACAGCGCAGTACTTCTACGATCTATTTATTGGATAAACAGGGCAGGGCCGCAGCCCAATTTCCATTGGCAGGTACAACGGCCTTTACGGTTTATGAAAAATCGGGCAGTGGATTGTTGCTTACGGGCAATGGTGCCTCCGTGTATGCTTATAAGTTAGGGACATATGCATTTTAAATAGTTTTTGAACTGGTCATGGCATTTTTTGCATGGTATTCTACTTAATTTATAGAATAAAAAACTGTCATCTTGAAGATATTTCTTTAAATTATTGGCATTTGGTAAAAAATACCTAACACTTCCTTGTACATTTAGGCGCTAATCTAACAATCCTAATTCTTTGTTTACGATGCCTATGAAAAAGTTCTTCTTTCTTTTGTTTTTATGTTTAATGGGATGGCATGTTGCGCAGGCACAGTTGCCCAATGGGTCGATTGCACCCGATTTTACCGTAACAGATCTAAACGGAAACACCATTCACTTGTATGACCTGCTGGATGCAGGAAAAACGGTTTATATTGATGTTTTTGCTACCTGGTGTGGTCCATGTTGGAACTACAAAAACACCGGTGCGTTCGAAACGATTTGGGATACTTACGGACCGTCAGGTACCAATGAAGCCTTTGTACTTGCCGTAGAGGCCGACGCCGCTACCAATCTCGCCTGCTTGTATGGCCCTTCCGGTTGTGTTGGCGGGACACAGGGCAACTGGGTATCAGGTACCGACCACCCCATTGTGGATGATCCATCCTTCAATAACCTGTACAACATCAATTATTACCCAACGATTTACATGATTTGTCCATTGGACAAAAAAGTGTACGAAACGGGCCAGTTGAATGCGGCCAATTTGTGGGCCAAACGCGCGCAATTTTGTGCGCCACCACCCTTAGAAAGCACAGTAAACAGTGTCAATAATGTACGTTGTTTCGGCACACCTTCCGGTTCCATCAATATTTCTGTAGTTGGTGGCATACCACCGTATACCTATTTATGGTCAAACAGCGCAACGACGAAAAACATTGCCAACCTGACCGCCAACAACTACACCTGCACGGTAACTGCGGCCAATGGCACAACCATTGTAGTCGGTCCAGTTACAGTAGAAGGTCCACCATCGGCACTTGCTGTTTCCCTGTTTGAATCTACGCCAATGGGTTGCAATGGCAACCTCGCTTCCCTCACCGTGGAAGGTGCTGGCGGTTGGGGCAATTACAGTTACAGTTGGAATAATGGCATCAATGAAGCAACCATCAGTGGTTTAACGCCTGGTAATTACACGGTTACCCTCACCGATAACAGCGCCTGCACCAAAACGAGTGTATTTACCGTGGCACCTGCGACCCTTCCGCAATCCATTATTGCTGCACCGCCTGCGATTAATTGTGCATTACCAAACATTCAATTGAATGGTACGGGGTCGAGCAACGGGGCCAATTATACCTATTTGTGGACCGCCTCCAACGGTGGTAACATTGTAAGTGGCGCAACGACCATGACGCCTACGGTAAATGCTGGCGGAATTTATGCCTTGAAGGTAACCAATACAGAGAACAACTGTAGTGCCAATTCGGCAACTTCGGTTACCGCCAATTTGACGCAACCAAGCGCCAATGCGGGGCCAGTGCAGTCCATTACCTGTATTCAAAATACAACAACCCTACTGGGTAGCGGCTCTAACGGCAGCAACTTTACCTATTTGTGGACGGCCAGCAATGGCGGTAACATCAGTGCAGGAGCAAATACCCTGACGCCTACCGTCAATGCCACGGGTACCTATACCTTGAAAGTAACCAATACAACGAATGGTTGCACCAACGCTTCTGCTACCTCGGTAACAGGTACGGCTGCTCCGGTATTGTCTACCGCAAGTGGGACCGTAACTTGTGTCGCACCCACCGTAACCTTAACCACAACAACCAATGCCGCGAATCCAGGATTTGCCTGGACGGGCCCCAATGGGTACAGTTCGACCCAGCAAAGTCCGGTCGTGAATGTAGCAGGTGCTTATAATCTGGTTGTAACCGACTCGGTGTCGGGATGTACTTCCACTGCAGCCGCCTCGGTAGCGGCCAACAATGGCGCGCCAGGTGCAGGTGCCAATGGCGGTACCCTTACTTGTGTGATCAACGCAGTAACGTTGGCTGCCAATTCGCCTGATACGAACGCTGTTTTTGCATGGACAGGTCCAAATAACTTTAGTTCCAATGCTCAAAATCCGTCCGTAAACACTTCTGGTACATATAATTTGTTGGTAACCAATCCTTTAAATGGCTGTACTTCTACAGCCAATGCGGCGGTTGCCCTCAACAATACCCAGCCTGCCACCGCCATTGCGGCACCGGCTAACCTGAATTGCAATGCTGCACAAGTGCAATTAGACGCTACATCGTCTTCCCAAGGCAGCAATTTCAATTATAGCTGGAGTACCACCAATGGCAACATTCTTTCGGGTGCTACAACCCTGACACCTGTGGTAAACCAGGCTGGTAATTATGTATTACAAATTAGCAACAGCACCAACGGTTGTACGGCTAGCGCGAATACGAATGTAAATCAAAATCAGGCAGTTGCGGCCAGTATTTCGGCCCAAACCAATGTAGGTTGCAACGGCGCAAGCAATGGTACTGCTACGGCTGCCTCGGTGGGCGGCAACGGTACCTACAACTATCTATGGAGCAATGGTGCAACAACTGCTTCTGTGGCGAACCTTGCTGCGGGTACCTACCAGGTGGTAGTTACCGATGGCGAAGGTTGTACGGCTGCCAACAATGTGACCATTTCCCAGCCAGAAATTTTGAATGCCAATGCTGCTGCCACACCGCAATCGGCCAACGGCGTGAACGATGGCACTGCTACTGCAGCACCACTTGGTGGCACCGCAACCTATAATTATATATGGAGCACCAACGCAACAACCCAATCGATCGCCGATCTTGCACCGGGTACTTACACGGTCACCGTTACCGATCTGAATGGATGTACCAGCGTACAAAGTGTATCGGTCAATAGCTTCAACTGTACCCTTGCAGCAACCATTACAACGGTAAATGTGAGTTGCTTTGGTGCAAACAACGGTACGGCCAATGTAAACTTGAGCGGCGCTGCCAATCCAGTGACTTATTTGTGGAGCAATGGCGCAACCGCTGCTACGGTATCAAACCTCGCTCCGGGCACCTACACCGTAAATGTGGTGGATGGCAACAATTGCCCGGCTACCCTGAATACGACCGTTGCTGAACCAGTTGCTTTATCTGCAAATGCAACCGCAACTTCAGAAACGGCTGCGGGCGCCAACAATGGCACTGCAACCGCGAATCCGGTTGGTGGTGCAGCACCCTTTACCTATTTGTGGAATAATGGTGCAACAACCCAAAGTATTTCAGCCTTGACACCTGGTACTTACACGGTAGTAGTGACCGATGGAAATGGCTGTACCAACCAACAATTGGTCAATGTAAATGCATTTGCCTGTGCAGTGAGCGCTCAATCGGTGGTACTCAATGTAGCGTGTGCGGGATCCTCGAATGGTAGCGTTTCGTTGGTACTCAACAATGGTACGGCACCATATACTTACCTGTGGAGCAATGGTAACACAACCGCAAGCCTGAATAACCTGGCTGCAGGCACCTACCTGGCTACCGTAACCGATGCCAATGGCTGCGAAGTAGCGGCAAGTGCAAGCGTAAGTGAACCACTTCCGTTCTCTGCCCTCTTATTTACGACGCAAAACCCAATTTGTGTGGGAGAAGCAACCGGCCTGGCCAATGCCAGCATCGGTGGCGGAACCCAGCCTTATACCTTTAACTGGAGCAATGGCGCATCTGGTGCACAAGTGCAAAACCTGTTGCCTGGTACCTATGCCGTGACGGTGCAGGATGCCAACAACTGCCAAACCAGTGCAAGTGTAACCATTGTTGCAACGGATAATGAGGCACCAAGCCTATCGATTCAAAATGCAACCTTGCCATTGAGCGCAAATGGCATCGTAACCTTAAGTTTGGCGTCACTTTCAGGCATTGCAACCGACAATTGCAACATTGTAACCACCACCATTATCCCGGCTGCGTTTGATTGCGATCAATTGGGTACGCATACCGTAACGGTAGAGGTAAAAGATGCCGCAGGCTTAACGGCTACTTCAACAGCAACAGTAACGGTTGTAGACAATACTGCACCCGTACTGACTTGCTCCAATAGCATTACCCGTTGCGCTTACGACGATATTGTGGCTTATAACGCACCGGTTGCCATCGATAATTGCTTGTTGGCTGCTGGTGGACAATGGAAACTGGAGGCTGGTTTGCCAAGCGGTTCTGAATTCCCGGTTGGTGTGACTACCGAAATTTACTCCTTCACCGATGGTTCGGGCAATACCGGAACTTGTAGTTTTGAGGTAATTATCACAGAACCTGTTCTATTTGAAGCACCTGTCGTAGTGAATGACCTCGGCAATCAAGGCGTAGGTTCTATTACCATGGGCGTGTTGGGGGGAGTCCTGCCTTTGACCTTCTCTTGGACTTTAAACGGGGTGGAAATTGCGACGACCCAAAACCTCAGCGGTTTGCAGGCGGGCATTTACACCCTTACGGTAAAAGATGAACGCGGTTGTAGCTATGAAGCGGGTAAAGTAGAGGTATTCAACACTTCTGCTGCGAAAGAACCGGTATGGTTGAGTGGTGTGCGCATGCAGCCAAATCCGACCAGTGGTATCACCCGGATTTTGTTTGCAACACCGCTGGCAGGCAACCTGGAAATTAGCGTGATCGATCAAACAGGTCGTATTTTATTACGCGAAATTTCGGACAATCAGAGCAATATCCAATTGGATTGCACGGCTTTACCACAGGGTATGTACACCGTACGTTTTAGCACAGCTGGCGAAACCGGTGTGCGTAAATTGGTAATTTCAAAATAGTTTAAGCAAATCGCTTAAATCGCAGGAAACTGCACGATTGTTATCATGAGTCATCCCGAATTTTGGTGAAACCCAAGATTCGGGATTTTTTTGTACAAAAAGAAAGGCTGTACCGATTACCGGACAGCCCTGAATTGAAAATACTTCTGCTAAAAAGTGAGTTCGATGTAAATTTATTGTTTTTGGAGTTGCAGGGAAGCGGGAATATTCGGCACCTGCGGTTTGTTGCGTTGAATGGGAAGGTAGGGGAGTGGCGATTGCCAACTTTGCTGTTTCCGTGCTACCGTTGTATTTGGGGAGGCTGGTTTGCTGCCTGGAAGCGGTAAAGCCGCACCAGCGTGTGGTGCAACCCTGCGTCCATTTGCAGCTTGCTCGGCGAGGTTATCCAGCGCTGGCGTAACGGTATGTACCGCCTTGGTGGAATTTTTAGATTGAACACCCCTGTTTTTATGGGTGGTAGTCGTTAAAGTTTTGGATTCAACAGGCGCAGTTACCGGGCTATTGATCACGGCAGGGGCCATTTCCTGATGTGTTGGTGTTTCAACCACCATACCAGGCGCATTTGGATCAGCAACTACGGGTGTCGGGGTCGATTTATTGGAAAACAGAACCAAATACAGCGCTACAGAAAGCACCACAGCAAAAGCAGCAATCATTCCGAGGGTTTGAGCGCTCCATCCATTGCGTGGGGCTTCGATGCGCGTCTGGACATGCTCCCAAACTTTGCCGGAAGGCGTATCCCAGCCTTCGGGCGAGGGCGTTTCAGGCAAACCGTCAAACGCTTTTTTGAAGAGCGCATCAATTGAATTATAGGAATTCGGTTCTGTCATTGTTAAAAAATGCTAGTAAGTGGATTGGTTTTGGAGATTAAATGGTTGTTTTAGGTGATATAAGACTTGTCGATGATCTTTTTCAAGAATTCTCGGGCTTTAAACAACTGGCTTTTGCTCGTACCAATAGTAATGCCCAGTTGTTCCGCAATTTCTTCGTGGCTAAAACCTTCTACGGCATACAGATTAAACACAGCGCGGTATCCCGGGGGCAGTTTTTGGAGCAATTTAAGCAGTGATTCTGCATCCATTTTAGAGGCAAAATCCTCCTCGGTGCGAAATTTATTTTCAAAGGGCGTAAAATCTGCGGTGTCCCGAATAAAATCCCGTTGCTTGCGCAAATGACTCAAAGCGGTATTCACCATGATCCTGCGAATCCATCCGCCCAAAGCGCCATCGCCTCTAAATTGTGCCAAATCGCGAAACACCCGGATAAAGCCGTCTTGCAACATGTCTTCCGCTTCCGAGCGATCTTTTGCGAAACGCAAAACGACCCGAAACATCGGTGTGCTGTATTGTTGGTACAGCGCGCTCTGGTGCGGCTGACTTCCTTGCAGTACACCCCGAACCAAATCCTGGTCATTCAATTGTTGCATGAGGTTGTTGTCGCTCCTATTGGCGTTCGGTGTGATTAGAAGGTTGCCTTGTTCCAAGTTTTTTTTAAAAAATTTATCAAATTTAAGTAATCCTCAGTGATCATGGGTAAAAACCTTAAAAAACGTGTATTACAGCCAACGCAAAGCGGTTCTGAATAATCCATCGAAAATCAATTTTTTATCCATCCATCCTTCAAATCCATTTAAATCTGGGTCTAATTGACAAAAAAAGCCTATTGCTTTAACGCGGTTTTTACATAAGGTAAAAGTTTGCTAACCCATGCCGTGTATTGGCTGGCCGATGGATGTAGTCCATCTGATGCAACCAAACCCGGTGTTTGCAATCCTTGCCGCGAAATATCGGTAATATTAACATAAGCGATACCATATTGCAGCGTTATAGATTGGTTAATGGTGTTAAATTGATCTATTTGTTGCGAAATCGTAGCGTTTCCCTGTCCAAATGGCGTATAAGCATAATCTGGAATGGATACCACAAACACCCGTTCGCGGCGCCCACCCGCGCGCGTGAGGGCTATATTGAGCAATTGTTCAAATTCGATGCGGTATATTTCCGGGTTGCCGCCCTGATACTGGTTGTTTACCCCAATACAAAGTGTTACAAGGCTAAACGTGCTATCTTTAATTTCCGGATTTTGATTTTGAATGGCATTTTGCAATTGGTCCGTCCGCCAGCCCGTTTGCGCAATGATTTTTAATCCTATTACCTTATAATCGTCGGCATCTAATTGCGTTTTCAGTTGGTTGGGGAAATTTTGTGCGAGCGGCACTGATTCCCCTTTGGTGTACGAATCACCCAAGGCAAGTATATCAACTTTTTCAGTGGTATCCGGGTTGGTCGTAACAGGTGGGGTGGTTGGCGTAAGGTCGCTTTCTTCTGCTGGTCGGCAGGCAAAGAAACAACAGCACAACAGGCAACATAATAATAGGTAGCGCATTGGATGATTTTTGTCCGAAACAACCGAAAACGAATTTAGGTTGAAACAAACGAATAAAATTGCAGAAGCAGCATATTTTAGACAATGTTAATCATT
>JBBAVI010000135.1:0-13700 GCA_040397785.1 Saprospiraceae bacterium
AATGATAAATCAAACATAAAGATCATTCCTTTCAGTTGCTAATTGTCCACTAATTGCGAAGTACGCCGCGCCATCGATGTAGTTATCAACTTTTGTAGTTTCCATACTTCTTGCGATTTTGACCAATGCCAGACACATTGCAACTTGGTGAGGTTCGACCGGCATTTCAAGGTATGCAGCCCATAGGGATGCGGTTCTGGACATGTTGTCCGATGGATGGCCGTAGTCAAGACCACGATCCTGGATAATTGCTTTTGCTTCTGTAAGGTAATCATTTGCTCTCATGCTCTGACCTTATCGCGCAATTCGTATTGCTTGCGTATCGCCTTGCGGCCGACTATGTAGCCATCTCTGTGCCCTATTTTGTAGCCCATAAAGAACATAAGTAATGCTCCGCCTAGAATAATTAACTGTAGTACTGACATCTCGCTCCCGTTCCGCCAGACTTTCTGGCTTCTTGGAATAAGTGTTACATAACTAGCAGACAGAACCGCGATTATTTAGATAACGAAACGGTAACAATTCTGCCTCATCTACGGCATCATCGATTGTGCGCTTTATGTCGTTATCGAGATCGTCCATACCTGCGCCCATGAACTTGGAATGTTCCATCTTTCTCGATGTGGATTAGATCGACTTGAACATTCTTTCCATTCTCAGTAACTATGGCAAATGCCTGCTGCCAATTAGGCGTAGAGACATATTTAGCGTGTTTCAACTCCATGGCGTGTCCTACTTCAACTCCATGCAGAACTCGCCTTAAAACCCCGTTAGAAGCCTCGGAATGGGCACTTCTACCTGCTCTATGGGTGTGTCCCATGATGACGCTTTGACCATGGCGTTTAGCCTGATTTAATGCTGATAGTCCAGGATTAGGATTAAGACTGCCAAGATCCCCATGAATTGCGATCCAGCCCTTGGCGATAGGCATTGGGGAAGTCCAGAACTTAACTCCCATTTCATCTAGCTTCAAAAACTTTTCAAACTTTAATTCTGGCAATGATAAGAATGCTGGGATCTTCTTCATGATTACTTTGTAAAGTCGATCCGTGTGATTAGAACGCACCATGTGCGCTTCTTTAGAATACTCAAATAGCGACCATAGAACATCAACTGTCCGATCGCGATCCTCGGCTAGGGTTTGCTCGTACCAGCCTGGGGTATTTTCTGTCCATCGGCTGATTTGCGGGAGATCGATTTCATCTCCGATAGTAAGAACAGCATCGGGCCGAAACGCTTTAATAAATAAACTGAGATTGCGTACAACATGTGAATCTTCGTAGGGACATTGCAAATCTGGAATGACCACGGTTCGTTTCATTAATCCTCATCATCATCATCGTAAGGGATGGAATAGGGGAGTTGAGGCAACCAATTAGGAGCAGGAAGGATGGTTGCCGGGTAAGTTGCAGGCTCTAGCAATATGCACAATGCAGTTTCAACATCAAAGCCAGCCCTGCGAAGTGATTTGTAGTACTCATTAAGCCCGATGCAGTATTGATCGAGCATTGAATAAGTATCAAGATCGATTACCTTCTTGCGAGCCATGATTAAATTATCGCTCTAGAAGTATGTTGTAGATCTCATCGACACGCGCATTAAGTCTTTTGATCTCCGATAGCAAGTGAGTGATTACATACCCAGCCAAGCCACCCACTATTGCAAGCGTGGCAATATAAAGATTTAAGTAATCTGTCGCAGTCATCGTTTAGGGGTGGCATATCCAAAGATGCCTGCAACGATCGAACCGAGAATTGCACGATAGTCGAGGCTAAAATTAGAAGTAGTTCCCCATACTGCTAAGAATGCGCCGATAGAGATTATTGCTGGGTGCTTTATATTCATTGAGTTGCTCCTAGTAGTGGGATGTTAAAGAACGAACCATCTTGATCGCCCTTGATACTGAAAGATATATGGCAATGATGGATGTGCTTATTAATGCCCGTATATGTTCTCCAACGCCAGGCGCTTTTAGCGCTTGCGATCTTGCCATCAAAGATGATGTAAGAGATGCGTTTATCAGACTTTGCCAAGAGACGAAGTTGATCCGCCACATCGGGCATGATGTCTGGCTTTGGTTTTCCCGATAAATCGCGGTCAACATCAATGGCACGAACCCAGCCCTGCTCATCTGGATTATGGTCAGACTTACGAGCTGAGTGCCGACTATCACCGATCCAGCCGTCTGAGGTGCGATCACGATCGCTGAAACAATCATCGAACTGTTCGCGAAGTTGTTGCCCTGCCTTGCATAATTTAGGTTTCATCCAAGTAAGGCAGTGACTTCTTCTGCGGTAAGTCCCAATTTTTCTAAAACTGCTAATTTGGTTGCTGCTTGCGCTTCTTTAGCGGCTTTCTTTTCTGCCGCTGCTGCTGCATCGGCTTCGATTGCTGCTACTTCTTCTGAAGTCATGTTGCGAACTTCTTGTTTGCCTATTTCGTGGTTATAAATACCAATTTTCATTACGCCGCCGCCAATCCATAAATAGATACTGTTCCTGCAATGTTTCCGCCACCTTCTGCCTTGAATAAGAATCCTGTGTATGTATTGCCTGTATCTGAGTTGAATCCACCGAATACGCTTTGAGCAGATTTGTAAGCGGTAGTACCTCTAAACATAGGCGATTGATTACCGTTGCCAACACGATTGAACCAAATAGTTGCAGATTGTGGCTCAGTTGAGGTTGAAATTGAAGGAGCAAGGCTTGCAAAAGTATCATTATTATTACCAATGGACTGAGTTCCTGTTGTAGAGAAAGAACTCAAAGAAGAACAAAAATAGGTGCTTGTTCTTGTAGTCGTTCCATGTCTTAACTGCATTTGTAAGTCATCACCAGCCGTTACTCCGCTTATTTCTTCAACAATAACCATGTAAGATTTATAAGTAGATGAAAATACAGAATCAAAGGCTTGAGAAGTAACTCCTGAGAATGTTGTACGAGCAATGAGAGTTATTGCGCCTGCCGCGGGAGTGGCCCACTTCAAGCCTGTTGCAGTAGTTGAATCAGCAGTTAAAACTTGATTGTTTGTACCAACCGCTAAACGCGATGGAGTGTCTGCTGCGCTTGCGCCAATTAGATCACCTTTGGCATCGACTATTGCATTCTGAATTGCATTTGAGTCATCTTGGGCAACCCATGAATAGTCTAAATCCGTGTTTGAAGCCTTGGCTAGTACCTGACCAGTTGTACCGCCTTTAAGATCGATCAAGGCTGTGTCTATATCCTGACCAAGAGCAGCGATGGCGGTAGCGCCATCCTTGACTAGATCTGTTGACTGAGGAATATCCCAGCCAAAGTTGGTTGTTGTTGTTGCCATTAGGCTACGACTCCTATCGCGTTAATCCATGTAAGGGTTGGATTTAGTGTGTTCCATGTTTCTGCTGCATTTACCTGCTCCCATTTTACCGCAACTTGGGAGAAGTTTATTGGAGAAGCGTTAAAAGTAACGCTCAGGTTGTTTAGGCTCGCTCGAAATGTCCAGCCTTCGACATAGCCCTGGAATGAGCCATTATTGATATTGCCAGGTAGGTTCTGAATCCAGACAGGCTGACCTAAGAAGATATTAATAAGAGCATCTCGATCGGCATCATCGATCTCAGGATTTCCTAGAACGAAAGAAATACTTTCAAACTTGGCATAAGGAAACGCTCGAAGAGCAATGTAGCGATCGGCTAAAGCAACGGCATCGGAATTATTCTTAATTCGCGATGTGTAAAGTTCAGCATAAACGCCGTAAAGACCTTGGCTTTCTGCATTACTGGAAGTATAAGTGTGATTGCCGTTAGTGCCAGAAACGATAGTAAAACTGTTGCGAAGATCGCCTGCTCTAGTAGTCGATGATAAGCCTAAGCCTTGAGCATGGTTGGCATCCAAGGTTGTGTATCCATTAGCCGCTAAATAGTCTTGGCGATGTGTCTGGTCTGCATACCCAATATTGCCATTAGCATCTTCGTAGATAACGCCGAATGCCGAATTAGCGATATCTGCGCATATTGAATAAAGATCTGTATTGCTCGATGATCGGGCTATCATTTCATAATCGCCTGGGCGATCGATTTCTCCTAAACCAAGGTTAACTGCATTAGCCCAAGTTTCTGTTGGGTTGTAGTTTGCCCAAGTCTGAGCTGCTGGAACTTCATTCCATTGCCCTAAAAGATATCCTGAAAGAAGGGTGTAAATCTGATCGCCGTCTTGATCGGCTGAAAGAACGGCTGGGTCGATAATCCGAGGCAGTTTCGATAAGGCTCCTAGAGCCGTAATAGTGGCAACGGTTGTATAACCAATACTGCCTGCTCGGTTAACTCCAATAGTGAAATCTGAGATGTAACCGCCGAAGATTGGAATGTAAGTGCCAACCGAATTAGTTACTTCTATTGCTAGCCCGGTGCCTACTGTGAAGTTATAACTTGAGTTATCGAAATTGATTAATTGCAACTGGCAATAGCCTGCGATTGGTTGAGTATTGATATCCGTACGGCCTGAGGTTACAACTACATTGGCCACCGTTACATCTGTTGCTTCAAGGCCATCAATTAAAACCTTATAGGCTGGGGTGTAAGCGGTCATTAAAAGAATGCCGCGCTTCCGAGTGTGCCTCGAGCTGAGGAATCATTAAGAATGCTTACGATCTGCCGAGCGGTTGATTCGCTATCGATTGCGCCGTTAACGGTGATATTGGTTGTGCCTTGGCCACCGACATAGCGATAAGCGGCAATAGGTTCATTAGGCATTACTGGAGCAGGAGCCGACATTGGAGCCGCTGGAGAAGATGCCCCAGTTTCAAAAGAAGCGTTATTGAATGGGTTTAGCGCTGAACCAATTTGCTTAGATATCTCGATTACTCGCTTGATCTTGTTGTAAAGATCATCGAAGAAGTTAACTACTCTGGCCAAGCCATCAATAAGGCCGCCTATGGCTGCGCCTACGATCTCGAATGCCTTACCTAGTGTCTTGCCTAGAATTGGTGCTAGTACATCGCGAGAGAACTCAGCAATGGTCTTGAATAGGCTGATAAGCGGCTTTAATTCTTCGCTGTTATCATTTAATGAATTTTTAACTGAATTGAATGCTGATCGAAGGCCATTGATAATTGGGTTTAGAAATTCCATGACCGGGCGAAGCTTGTCTCCAAGGTTGCTAGTAAAATCAGCAATGGCAGGAATAACCTTATTGACGATGGTATCGACCATCGGAGTAATCGCGGTCAAGATGTAAGAGCCTACGGTTTCCTTACCTTCATCGAAGGCGATCTGAAGCCGAGTCAACTTGCCTTGGAATGTATCTGCCTTAGCCGATGCCTGGTTCTCGAAAGTGTCCGCCAGTTTAGCGGTGATTTGATCCATGCTCATGGTCTTGAGTTGAGCGGATGTAAGTCCGATGCCTAACTTGCCAAGCGCTGCGGTGTTGCCCTCGGCGGCTTTAGCCATAGCGTTAGTAACGGCTTCGAGTGATTTACCTGAACCTGCTGCAACATCGATGGCAACTGTTTGTAATTTCTGAGCCTTTTCAACATTGCCAGTAGCGCGAGCCAAGCGTTCTAAAGATGGGCGAAGTTCATCATCAGTAACGCCGAAGGCTAGAGAAGTCTTGGTTATGTAATCTTCAGTAGCAGCAATCTGGTTTTCGGTTGCGCCAGTTACATTCTTGAGAGTAAGGGCTAACTTCTCTTGAGCGGCTGCATCTGCAATGGCTGACTTAACGCCATCGATGGCCAACTTGCCAGCATAAGCAACGGCTGCTGCGCCTGCTGCTGCGAAGGCTAGTCCTGCCTTCTTCCCGAAGTCTGAAACTTTATCGCCGAAAGTAGCAACATCCTTATCGGCTTTATCAATGTTCTTAGTGAAGTTATCGACATCAGCAAGAAGCTTGAGCGTTAACGCTCTGGTACCTGTTGCCATTAGCCCCACTCCTTCAAAATCTTATCGAATGATTCTGTCCATTTAGCAACGATCTGAGGTTGAATCCTGCGAAGCGTTGGATAGATGAACCAGCCCTTAGAGCCTCGACCTTCGCGGCCTGACCAGACAGGGAACTGTCTAAACTTATTGGATCCGAACTCTGTACCGCCCCAGATTGTCTTAGTGGTTGCTCCACCTGAGAACTTCTGAGAAGCAAAGCCATAAGTAATCTCACCGATACGGCTTGACTTCTTAACCCTAGAACCCTGAGCAATTCGGCCTGAGACTTTAGTGTTATTACCGCTATTAGCAGTTTGAATAACTTCAGCCCGGGCGAAGTCGGCCAGAGCGCCTGATTGGCGCTTGGCCTCTTCGTTTGCCTCTTCGTTCATATTCTTTAGAGCCTTAAACACCATGCGGAGTTCCATCTTATCGAAGGCAACTAATTCATCTGCCACGATTACGCTCCTCTAGTATTTCAACTGCTGTAAGAATATCCTCGGCACTTTGCCAATGATCCATTGGAATCTGTGTAGCAAGTGCTAGTTCTACTAAGAGTCGGCTTACGCTTCCTCTTGGATGACTTTTGGGTTTCCTTCACCTACTTCAACATCTGCGACTGATTCCATCCAGACATCAAGTGTCTTGATTGGCTTGCCGCCTGCCTCACGCTTCATTGCTGAATGTGACACATAAAGAATGTCCCACATGCCGCCGAACTGGGAGATAACCTTTTTAGTTGTCATCTCCCACTTGGCGTAATCAGGTGGGCGAACCAGGTAAGTGGTTTCCGTTCCATCTACATATTTAATTGTTATTTGCTGTTGCATTGTTTGCTCCCGTTTCTATTGTTTAGGAGAAGGTTTCTACAACCACTCCGTTTGCTACCTTGAATGTAAAGTCTACTGTCTGGGCATCTGTTCCAGCGCCGCCTGCTGTTGGAAATTCAGGAAGAATTGGGAACACGAACTGAGCGCCAGTAGCGGCTGTAAGAGTTACTGAGATTGTTGTATCTGGAGCCTCAGCAGCAGCCCATAGAGCCTCGCATACTGAAGAAGTCTTGCCCCAATCAGCGAGCATTGAAAGAGCGAAAGAAGCCTCAACATTTGTGGTCTTGTAAGCCTCGCCATCGAGAGTCTGGTAGGTCTCACGAAGGTTGGTCTTTGTTAAAACTGCTGAAGTTGCTTGGGCTTCGATATCTGTTCCACCTGTGAAAGATAGAGAAATATCGCGACCTGTGATTACTGTGGTTGCCATTATTTATCCTTAGTTTGTTTGTGTGTAGTAGGTAGAAACTCTGATATCCGCCACCAAGACATTGCTAGGGCCGACCTGAGTAACCGTTGGTTTTTCAACCGCTCCGATTGTGTATCCAACTGGGATAACTTTCAGAACACTTATTACGAGCTGCTCGAGGTTGTCGAGCGATGCCGGGTTGCTGTTATAGGCAACTGCGACCGAGATTACGAGATTAATTTTAGTATGAAGTGTGGTCTTACCGATTGTCTCTAATTCGAGGTAAGGCGAATCTGGGACACACACTACGAATGGCACCATGGGTGCTTCGGGAACATAGGCATAGACATTGCCTGCAACATTGGCGAAGGCTGTTGCTAAAGGTTGACGAACTGTATCCAGGATTGTTGAGGCTGGCATTTATTGCACCATTGAATCGGTGTCGATGTACGCCCCTAGAAGTCCTGAAACACGATTGAAAAGGCTGCGGCCTAAACGATAAGGCGAGACATTTGTGAAGTCGATTCCCTCGATCTGTCCACCTGGAGCGATGCGAGATTGGAAAACTTCTACCGATACGGCTAGGACTGCTGATTCGACTGCGCTTACGCCTACATAGCTTGCAGCTCCTGAAAGAGTTGCCTTACCTGAAGGGATAACATTTCTGCCATCGATGTCTGCGTTTGTAATGGCTACGGTAAAGAAGCCGTTAAAGTCTCTGTAAACGCCGTCAACGAAGACGCGAGAATTAGAGTTCATAACATAGGTGTCTATGTCGTAGTTGCTAGATTCTAAAATTGTAAAAGTTCCGTTAAACGGGGAGCCGCATCCTGTGATGACTACGCTCTGACCCTCTGAGAAATTGTTCTCGCCTAGGACTGTGTAGAAGGCGATGTTGTCCTGTAATTCAACGCGTGAAATTGGTGATGCGTAAGTTACTAGCATTGGCAAGATAACCGCCTCAGCAGTATCTATCACATCTGTTAAATATGCGTCATTGTAAAGGGATGTAGAGACACCAAGAATAGACCTTAGTTCTGCAACTGTAACTATTGAAGCCATCTCTACATCCTCTCTTAAACGACTGGGGGAGCGATCGGGAGCAACCGCCCCCCCATGATTAGTTTGTGACTACGCGACCATGTAACGGTAAGCGCCAGCAGCCAACTTAGTAGCGATTGCGCCATAACCGTAGTATCCAACTTGAACCTGACCTGTTGAGATGAGGTTTGTCTGGAGTGATAGGCGTGGTGACTCGTACCATGTGTAAGCGTCTGGGTTAACGATGATCATTGAGTTATCGCCTGTACCTGAAAGGTTACGAGCGACGCGCAGGTTTAGTCCGAGTAGGTTTCCGCGAACTGCTGTTGCAGTTAGGTCTCCACCGGCATTCTGAGGATTGATTGTCTGCGTGAAGATAGGGCGATTTGAAGAATCTACCAATCCCATTAGGACACCCCATTGATCTGGGCTTACGACGATGTTCTGTGCAAAGCCAAGTGTGTTTGTGTAAATAGAAACGGCTGCATCTGCAACGAAGTCAGCTGCAAGTGCGCCTGTAGTAAGAGTGCGGTTTCCGCCATCTGTTCCACCTGCGATTAGTGCTGCTCCTACTGCTGCATCTGAAGCCTTTGCGTATGCGTATTCCATTTGGCGTACGAGTTCAGCAAAGAATGCAGGTGATGAACGATCTAGCAATTCTAGTGAGAATGTCTGTTGACCAATGTACTTCTTGACATCTACTGAAACGAATGCTGCGTTCTGATCTGTTTCTGATGGTGTTCCACCTTCAGCTGCGATTGCAACTGTTGGGGCAACTGTGATCTTTGGAATTTCAAAAGTCATTCCAGCGTCAGGCAAGGCGCCTGTCGATACGCTCGAAATAATTGGTCGATCTGCGTTGCTGATGCCGTTAATTACGGTGGTCAACTGGCGAGTCGGAATTAGGCCTGCGTTGTCTGTGACATCTGCCGCTGCTGCGACATACATCTTTGATGTGTCGTTGCCAAGTGAGGCGCGGACTGAGTGTTCGAGATAAGAAGCCTTATCAACGATTGGGTTACGAACAATAGTTGAAATATAAGGTGCTGTTGCAGCCTTAACTTCAACCTTTGCAGCCTCTACCGTTTCTGCGGCAGGAGCAACTTCTGGAACGGTAGTGTCTGACACTTGTTCTCCTTCTGTGGTTGATTGTGTTTCTTCCTGAGATGTCTCAGAAACTTTGTTTTCTACTGCCGCTACTTTTGCGACTTCTGCACCGGGTATTGCGCCTTCTGTTACCAGGCTGACCTCGATTAAATTACTTGCGCTTATAGCCATTACGCCATTTGCGTTATCCCAAGATTCAACATCCACACCCACACTAAAATCAGAACGAAGCCCAGTTGCGGCCTCTTCAAGGGCATCATTACCTGCTGTTGTCTTAGCAATCTTAAATTCTGCTGTGATGCCTTCTGCATCTTGCTCGAATGAAACTAACTTTCCAAGTGGGCGAGTAGTGTCATGCTGAAGAACCAACTTAGTGTTCTTAGACATTGTAATTGAATCAGGCTTAAACATTGTGCGGCCTGCTGAGGTATTGCCTTCAGCATTCCATGAAACTATGCGGCCTGCGATGATTCGAGATTCTGCATCTGCTGCTGTGATAGCAACTGGCATTGTTATCTTCATTACATTCTCTCCTTATTGTCGATCAGATCTTCTTCTTCTTGAATCTGTTCAACGCTCATTGCGCCAATTCGATTTAAGATTTCATAAACTTGAGCGCGAGCAAGTGCATCTGAGCGTAAAAATTCGTCTAATGAGAAGCGAATAACTCCAGTTGAAGGGCAGAAGTCCGGCATTGATAGGCGCTGTTCTATACTCGCTAAAATCGGCTTCATGCTGAAATCTATTAGGCTGCGCCTCTCCGAAACAGAGTTGGAGTAGGTCATGCTCGTAGTTTCAGCACTTACGAAATAAGCAGGAAGGTTGCAAGCGCGAGCCAATTCCAGCGCGACATATTGGCGAGCCTCATTTAGTTGTAACTTAGAAGGGTCGATGCCCAGCGCTTGCAATTCGACATCCGCATTTAAGAAAGCGGTTGATTTAGTAAGTCGAGCAGTTCTCCATGATTCAAGAAGTTTAGATATGCGTTCTGCTGGCAAGTTAGTTCCGTTGGATTTAAGAACTTGAAGTGGTACTGGTTCTTTAGCAAAAGTTTCTGCGGCTTGTTCAAGAGCATGAGCGGCGCGGATGGTGCGGCCTGCTCGATTTAGAAGGCCTTCATCTAAT
Organism: Saprospiraceae bacterium; assembly: GCA_040397785.1. GTDB lineage: Bacteria > Bacteroidota > Bacteroidia > Chitinophagales > Saprospiraceae > M3007. The sequence continues at coordinate 10,409 of JBBAVI010000135.1, forward strand.
CCGTAAAATACTACGAGCGAGCCGATTCCTTGCGTAGGTACGACACTTCCATCGACTTGGTAGCCAACTATTTCAGTTTGAAGATCGTTAAGTTTTACTGTTACGCGATCTGGAGCAACGCGAGTCCATGCGCGGACTCTTCCTGTATCGCCATACTGCTCGAGAACCTGACCATACCCAACCCCATGAAAAAGTAAATCTTCGGCCAGCCAGGCATAGATAGCAGAACCCGGAACGCGTGGATCTGGTTGATTAATTACTGCTGGAGTTCCCATGTGAGAACCATCAAGTTTTGAATACTGCTCAAGTGGTAAAGCGGCAAGAGTTGAACAGATTATGTTTCTTGCGCGAGCAATTGTTGGAACGGCCATCGCTTGCTGACGGCTTGCTACTGATTGAGTGAATACGAAAGGATTAAAAGATGCTGTGTTGTTGAACGGTGCAGGAGTAGAAGCCGCATCGACTGTAATCTCGATTGTTGGCTTTGATTGTGTGAAGATGTCCCGAATTCCCATTGGACATATTATACGCTATTGCCTAGACATTACCCTATTTGAATGTCTACTTCTGATTCGCCGCGTGTCGCGAAGTGAGTAACCATTGCTGAGGCAACTGCACCGCACACAATTCCAGAAGCCTTGCGACCCATTACCCAACCGCCATCGCCTCGAGTTAATTTAACTGCTGAAAGAACTTGCTTGGTTAATTCTTCTTGATCCGAGTGAGCAAGCCTCATTGATGAAACGGCAGAAACGAATTCATCGCAACTCTGCTGATATTCCTGCGAGTTAACTTCATGGATTGGGATTCCTGCTGGAGATAATCGAGCGGCAACTGCTGAAGCGGTGGATTTTGAGTAGGCAACGGCATTAACTGGGAACTTGCGAACCCAGTAAGCAATATCGTTGGCCATTTCTAGATCATCAAGATTAACTGGATTAAACCAAGTATGAAGAAGGCTAACCATGAAGCGATTGCCATCAATGCGTTGGCCAGCAACGAGGCTTGCGTGTTTTCTGTCCGGGCTAAGATCGATCGCCATCCAAGTATCTTTTTCGACATCCAGTTGAGGCAAATCATCGGCCTTGCACTTCTTCCATTCGGCTTCTGAGATAACTGGATTTATCATGCTTACGAATTGGCACAATATCTCGGTTCTAAAGATATCTTCGCGATCTGAAAGACTGTCTGCAATGTTATCTTCATGAACTGTGTGGCCTAAACTTGGATTACTCTGATACCAGGCTTCTTTATCGGTGATCTCAGCTCCTGGTTCTGCGCTCCATTCGAACCATCCAATAGAATCATCTGCGCCCTCACTTGCGGCTAACCCTCGCTCCCTAAACTTATGCAGCAAAACTGAGTTAGCATGGCCAGCATTGGAATAGACATAGGCTTGAGGATTCGAGTTAGACATCTGAGTAAATCGCATCGAACTCCAGACATCTTCGGTATCAAACTCTCTGAGTTCATCGATGTGGATTACATCGGGCGCTGCAATACCTCGAGCGGCTGAGTTGCCTGCTCGGATTAAATACCGGGCTTTATTCTTAAACCGAATCTCTTGAGATCCTTTAGATTCATATTTCTTGGCGAAGTTATCCAAGAGCATCTGAGAGTTATCGATTATTTCTCCAACCTTAAAAAAGATTTCGCTCGATGTAGTTAACTTATGTGCCGTAGCCAAGTGCATTTTCTCGCCTAGAACATAGATCCCGAACAGGATTCGAAGCGCCATGAATGTAGATTTACCCTGTTGGCGTGGCAACATGATCCCAATTAGTGGATGCGCCCACCGGCCATCGGCCTTATATCGAAGGCAGTCTCGAGCCAAGCCTTCTTGCCAAGGGAGCAACGGTAATCCGATATCGATGCAGAACTGGATCATCTCATCGCCCCTGGTAGGTAAATCAAGCGGCTTTGAGCGAATTCTAGGGATCTGGGAGCCTTTACGCCGTTCTGTTACCCCTACCTCAACCGATGTAAGCCCATCTGAGCCTGTTTCAGCCGTCATGACTGGTTCTCATCCGAACTGAGCCGATAGTGGCTGTTTGAGTCGTTTTTGGGGTAAAAAGAAACAGGAAGGGTCGGGGGTGTCTTTGCCCTATCAAAAAACCTACCCCCCTTACTACTATTGCATCGAGAACATAAAACTTGAAGATTAGAAGGATTATCATCACCGCCAAGCGTTCTTGGAACAATGTGGTCAACGCTTAGACCGTCTTCTGTTCCACACATCTGGCAACATCCATCGCGTTTGATAACCATCTCTCTTAGTTTACGCCATGCAGATGTAGACCCGGTATTCCTTAACGATGATCGCTTAGCCAAGGTCATTCCATACTGCTATTAATACCAGGATGAATGCTCCTACTAATAGACCTACACCTAATCCATTCATTACTGCCAGCCTTTAGTCTTTAAATGATGTAACGCATTGCAGTAGTTAGGTTCATCATATTGTGTTACTCCATAGCGTTTCGCAATGTAATACCAGAATATCCAGAATTGATAATCGTATGGCTTACCTTTAATTGATTCGCTCTTAATTTGATAATAACCATGAGTTTGTTTATTGCCTGACTTGTTACCTACTGCATTTATATCCCATCGACTTTCTCGATGAATGATTTCATTGTGGCATTGATATTGCTTATCAGTTAATTGGTTATTTGCCAGCTCTTTTATTGGCACTATTGAAGCCTCTAATCTAGGAATGAATGCCATAGATAGAGATATCCCAATAACAACGGCTAACCCTCGCGCTACGCCTTTCAGGCGCGAGTTGAAGCCTTGATGGCTTCTAGCCGATAGTGTACCGAATCGACCAAGCACATTCGAATAAGTCCTGCTCAGAGTGCGTGTCATTTTACTTATCAGTTGAGTAAAATCCAGAACCCTTAAACTGGATACCGAAACTGCTATAGATTTTCCGCATTGGTTCATGGCATAAACCGCATTCGACCAGGTGATCTTCATTGATCTTGAACTCCTTCTCGTATCTGAGATTGGCTTCGCATCGATCGTTAGTGCATTCGAACTCATAGATCGGCATTACTTTTCCACATTGTCTATATGAACACTCTCGATATGAGACTTCATCATTCGACTAATCTCGGCTTGGCTTAAGAAGCTCGAAGCAGCCTTTAGCGAATAGCCACATAAGCAGGTGTGCATCCATTGCGGTTTCTCTTGATCCATTATTCATCCTCGCACTTCAGGCAATGAGATCGCGATAAGACATAAGCGCCACAACCCTTGCATTTAGATATATCAACATCGGTGTAGAAAT
>JBBAVI010000136.1:0-13674 GCA_040397785.1 Saprospiraceae bacterium
GGAATTTCTACTTGGAGCATAATTGATTGATTTACATCACCGCAACAAGTCTATTGAATATGAAAAGCAGTCTCAAACTGAATTATTTAATGTATTAGCCAGTTACGATTCAGATTTTCGCAAAGCATGCCTCGCGGAAAGTATTCAATTAATAAGTAGGATAGCGGATTTTCAGTTTTAGATAAATTTTACTGAATAAACTTTTCAATCACTCTTGTTTAGAATTTTACCATTAATTGCCTGTATCCTGTAAGCGGGCTCATTTAACCTCCATCTTGCACTTGTGGTTAAAAAAGACACCCGTATTGGGCTTGGAGCGTTTTTCAAAAATACCATAACGGCGTACAACTCCCCACAAATATTTCCTACTTTTCCGCCAAATTCCTAACCCATGCAATTGCAACCTACTTCGATACCTTCCGTTCCACATGAAGACCCAACCGGGTTGGATGGACAACAAAATCGCCTCGCGTTTTTAGAAACCCAAACGGGCGCTACCCTACCCTTTCTGAGCGGCACACATGCCGGCACGGATTTGTCGCCGCTCAAAGGCAACATCGAAAACTTCATCGGCATGAGCCAGGTGCCTACCGGGGTGATCGGTCCTTTGTGGGTGCGTGGACAACACGCTGACGGACAGTTCTTTGTGCCCATGGCCACTTCGGAAGGGGCGCTGGTGGCCAGTTATGGTCGGGGCGCCAAAGCGGTTACCCTCGCGGGCGGTGCGCGCGCGATCGTGATGGAAGAAAAAGTTCAACGCTGCCCTTTGTTTCGCTTCGAAAATCTGGACCAGGTGATTCAATTTTGGTCATTTGTGCAGGAAAATCTGCCCCAAATGCGGGAATTGGTCGGAAAAATGAGCCGATTTGCCAAACTCATCAATATTGTGCCCAATGTGGAGGGCAACCAGATTATCCTGAGTTTTGAATACACCACCGGTGATGCTGCCGGACAAAATATGGTGACGATTTGTACCCAGGGGCTTTGCGAATGGCTGATCGGAAACATCCAGATGCAACCAGTATTTTGGTATATTGAGTCCAATTTTTCAGGCGATAAAAAAGCGGTGGGCGATTCGTTCACCCGTACGCGCGGGAAACGTGTGGTGGCCGAAGTGGTCATTCCCCGCGAAATTGTGGCCAAAGTGCTCAAAACCACCCCGGAAGCCCTCGAACGCTACTACGAAAATGCCACGCTGGCGGCCATGCAGGCGGGCGCATTGGGCATTACCGGCCATTATGCCAACGGTTTGGCGGCCATTTTTATCGCTTGCGGACAAGATGTGGCCTGTGTGGCGGAAGCAACGGTGGGCGTGAACCGATTTGAGGTGACCCCGACCAAGGTGGGCGGCGATTTGTATTTGTCGGTGACCCTGCCCAATTTGATTGTGGGCACCGTGGGGGGCGGCACACATTTACCTACCCAGGCCGAATGTTTGCGCCTGATGGGCTGCAGCGGACCTGGAACGGCCAATAAATTTGCAGAGATTACCGCAGTTGCCATCCTTTCTGGTGAATTGAGCATCATTGCGGCCCTCGCGGAAGGGCAATTTACCCAGGCTCATAAAACCCTCGGACGTAAATGAAATCTTCTTTTTTGATGCGCTTTTGGCAATACCAGGCCGAGCGTTTTCCTTTTTTGGTACACGGCATTTTGATTGCGGTGTTCAGTTTTTCGGCCATTGCTTATTCCCGGATTTGCCGCGGACAAACAAATTTTATCGATTGGCCGACGTACGGTGCAGCGGTCTTCTGCACCGTGACCCTCTTTCTATTGGTGCGTATTTTTGACGAGCATAAAGATGCTGAAGACGATGCGCAATTTCGGCCGGAATTGCCGGTACCGAGGGGGTTGATTTCCTTGAAAGAACTGCGGGTGGTGGGATTTATAGTGTTTGCAGCCCAATTGCTGCTTATTGGTTTGTTTTTTACCAAAATGCTGTTTCCCTTGGCCTTGGTACTGGGCTATTTGTGCCTCATGGGCGTTGAATTTTTTATACCCGATTGGCTTCGCAAACATCAGTTTTGGTATGTAACGAGCCACATGCTCATCATCCCCTTGGTGGATATTTTTGCCAGCGGATTTGACTGGTATTTGGGTGCTTATATCCCGCCCGAGGGCCTGATTTTCTTTTTTGTAGTGTCTTATTTTAATGGAATAGTGCTAGAAATTGGAAGGAAAATTTGGTCTGAGGAAAATGAAGCGCCTGGTGTGTTGACTTATACCAGCATGCTAGGTATTCCATTGGCGATTGCTTTGTGGCTGGCGGTGTTGTTGATTACCTTGCTGGCAGCGCTCAAAGCGGCCGATTTTGCACGCTTAGGCGTGGAAACCAGCATTTTTTTGGGGATTATGTTTGGGATTTGTGTGTTGCCCGCATTGCTGTTTTTAAATAAACGCACTTCGAAAAACGCTAAATTGATCGAGTATGCCTCCGCGTTGTGGACCCTCGTGATGTATGGGTCGCTGGGCGGTGTGCCGATGTTGCGCTCTTTGTTATTTGGATAACCCTTTTATATGATCCTAACCAATCAAACCCTATTAAGTGCGCCGCCCGAGCAATTGGGGGGGAAGGCCGCGAATTTATGTCGACTGCAAAAAATGGGCTTTCGGGTGCCGCATTTTGTGGTTTTGCCTCAGGATATTCTGCAAAACTGGCTGGATCCTGCGCAGGATGTAGAGGCGCAAATCAGGGATTTTGTATTTCCATCTGACTTAGTTACTGAAATTTGCGGGAATTTTAAGCCCAATACCGCCTATTTTGCCGTGCGTTCCTCGGCGCAAAGTGAAGACAGCAGCGCCCATTCTTTTGCCGGACAGTTTGAAACGAAATTATATGTGTCTCCCGCGCAATTGCCGGAAGCCATTCGAGCCGTGTGGTTGTCGGCTTTTAGCGGACGGGTAAACAGTTACGCTGACGAACGCGCGGTGCAACGGCCTGTGGGCATCAGTGTAATCATTCAGGAAATGGTTCCGGCCGAAAAAGCGGGGGTTGCTTTTGGCATCCACCCTACCGAAGGCGATCGTTCGGCCAAGGTGATTTCTGCGGTTTGGGGCCTGGGGGAAGGACTGGTGTCAGGCGAATTAGATGCAGATACTTTTGTGGTGCGTAAAGGTGGCTCCGACCAAACATTAGCCAACAAGCCTTTTGGTTTGTATTATGATGCTGCGCAAAAAAAAGTAGTCAAAACGGCCATTCCTGCTGAGAAACAAGATATTTCAACCTTAAACAGTATTGAAATTGCCCAAATAAAGGCAGCCTTGGAGCAATTGCGCCAACAATTGGGGCAGCCACAAGACATTGAGTTTGCCTTTGCCGATGGTCTGTTTTACTTGTTGCAAACAAGGCCGATCACCCAATTGGATCGACTCACCGACCGCAGTGGCAGGCGCATGGTGTGGGACAATTCCAACATCATTGAGTCGTATCCGGGCGTGACCACACCCCTCACGTTTTCCTTTATCATTCGCATGTACGAGGCGGTGTATGTGCAATTGGCAGCATTATTGGGCGTTTCGGCACAAAAAGTAGCGGATCACCGGGCTACATTTGCCAATATGCTGGGTTTGTTGCGCGGTCGGGTGTACTACAACCTCGAATCGTGGTATGTTACCTTGTCGCTGGTGCCGGGTTATGCGGTGAATGCCCGTTTTATGGAAACGATGATGGGCGTAAAAGAGCGGTTTGATTTGCCACAGGAGCAAATTAGTCGCACGCGGGCCTGGTTGCGGCTCCTTCAATCGGTGTTAAAAATGATCGGGAGTTTGCTGCGCTTGTCGTCGGAGCGGACCAAATTCAAACACACGCTGGATGGTATTATCGCCGATTACAACGCGTGTGATTTTGATCAAATGTCGCCCCACCAATTGATGGAGCGCTACTTGTATTTTGAAGATTTTTTGGTAAAACGCTGGAAAGCGCCCTTGGTGAACGACTTTTTTGCCATGATTTATTTCGGTTTGCTTAAAAAGCAATGTGAAAAAATCAGTTCCGAAAGTGGCAATTTGCACAATGATTTGTTGGCGGGCAGTCGAGATATTGTGTCTACTGAGCCGGTTCGGCGCATTTTGGACATTACGGCCACCGTGCTCGACCATACAGGAGCTGCAGATTATTTTAAAAATCATACCGCCCAGGAGGTCTATGAAAACTTATGGCAATGGCCTGATATTCAACAGAAAGTACAGGATTATCTTGCTACTTTTGGCGAGCGTACGGTGGGCGAATTGAAACTAGAAACCATCACATACACCCAGGATCCGCTCAGTTTTATTGAAATTGTGCAAAGTTATGTAGCGCAAGGCATCCGCAAACGCTTGAGCAACGAGGAGGAGCACATTCGCGCACAGGCGGAGGCGACCGTGCGGGCCGCTATGCGTGGGAAGCCGATCAAAGGGGCGTTATTTTGGTTTTTAGTACGCAAAACCCGCATTTTGGTATCGGCCCGTGAAAATTTGCGCTACGAACGCACCCGTGGATTCGGGATGGTGCGGCGTATGTTTTTGGCCATCGGCAAACAATTTTATGCCGAACATTTGATCGAACACCCGCGCGATATTTTTTACCTGACCCGCGATGAAATTTTTAACTTTATCAAGGGCACATCAGTCAGTTTGCAAATCAAACCACTCATCGCCTTGCGCCAGGCGGAGTACGCCCAATATGCCGAAGAAGGTCCGCTGGCAGAACGCATTATCACGCATGGCGTCGTGTATCATGCCAATGATTTTAAATATTCCGCAAGTGTAAATACCGCTATTTCTGATGGTTCTGGCGTTTTGAAAGGCCTGGGGTGTTCGGCCGGAATCGTACGTGGCAGGGTGCGGGTGGTCCATCAGGCACATGAAACCCGCTCTTTGGATGGGGACATTTTGGTGACTTCTTCGACCGATCCGGGCTGGGTAACCCTGTTTCCATCTGCTTCGGCTATCCTGGTAGAACGCGGCAGTTTGTTGAGTCACTCGGCAATTGTATCGCGCGAACTAGGTATTCCTTGTGTGGTGGGCATCAGCGGCTTGTTACAAACCTTGCAAACAGGGGATATCGTAGAAATGGATGGCACCCGCGGCACCGTAACCATTATTTCACAAAACGCTCAATTATAATTCATTCTGTGAAAAAACAACTCGAAACCGTACGCCACGACTACGTCCGTTACGCCAATGTGTGGGAAGATGCGCAATTGCTGGTACAAGGACTGCAGGCCAAGCCCGGTGCCAAACACCTGAGTATCGCCAGCGGCGGCGACAATGCCCTGATGCTGTTGGCGGGTGATCCTGAAATGGTGGTGGCAGCCGATCTGAACCGGGCGCAATTGTTTTTGTGCGAACTGAAGCGGGCCGCCATCCGACACTTGGAATGTATTGAATATCAAAAATTTATAGGATTACTGCCTTCTGAGTCGCGCCTGCACGTATACACGCGTATCCGGGCAGACCTGCGCGGGGAAACCAAAGCATTTTGGGACGATCAGCAGCAATTAATTAAGGATGGATTGGTGCATGCGGGCAAATTTGAGCGCTATTTTCGGATGTTTGCGCACCGTATTTTGCCCTTGATTCATTCACAGCGTTCGGTAAAAGCCTTGGTAGCACCCAAAAGTGCGGAAGAACAGGCGCTTTTTTACAACCGGCATTGGAATACCTGGCGTTGGCGCTTCTTGTTCAATGTGTTTTTTTCCAAAACCGTAATGGGCTGGTTGGGACGCGATCCGGCTTTTTTGAAACAAGTGGAAGTGCATGTAGGGGAATTTATTTTTCAAAAAGCGGCGCATCATTTGAAATCGGTAGATGCACAAGATAATTTCATTTTGCGGTATAATTTGACGGGAAGTTTTGGGAATTTGGTGCCGGATTATGCCATGCCAGAAAATTACAACCGCATCCGAGCCAACATTGGGCGCTTATTTTTTTACGAGGGTTTAGCAGAAACGGCCATTCATAAATACGGAAAATTCGATGGATTTAACTTGTCCGACATTTTTGAATACATGGATGTGCCCACTTTTCGGCAGGTAGGCGCGGTGCTCTCGGAAGGCGCGAATCCGGGTGCGCGGGTGTGTTACTGGAATTTGATGGTGCACCGCAATTTGGCCGAAGATTTGCCCGATCTTTTCCAGGATCTGCCCGATTTATCGGCTCGTTTGACCGCTGAAGACCGCGGTTTCTTTTATCACCGATTCATTGTCAATCAAATACCTGTTTAAATGTCTGTCCAAACCCAACATCTGCTTTTGCTAAGCGTCGCCTATTTGGTGTTGTTTGGTATTTGTGAATATTTGTACCATGTTCGACATTGGCAAACCGAAAACACGCGCAAAGTAGCACACGCGGGTTCGGGTTTATTGGCCCTTAGTTTTCCTTTTATTTTTCAGGATTACCGGTATGTGGTGCTTATTTGCGGCTTGTTTTTGGTCATTTTGGTCATTACCAAATACACGGGCTTATTGCGGTCCATTCACGCGGTGGCGCGGGTGACGTATGGCAGCTCGATGTTTCCGATCGTGGTGTCTATTTGTTTTTGGTTTTACAGCCGGGATCAGGATTTAATCAAATTTTATTTACCCATCCTGGTGATGGCGCTGGCCGATCCTGCGGCTTGTTTGTTTGGACGGCAATTTCCGCTAAAGAAACTGTACAAAAAGAAAACCCTGGGCGGGTCGCTGGCCTTTTTTACTACAGCTTTATTTTTGGGTTTATTGTGTTTTAGCATCTTCCAAACAGGCGCGAGTCTGGATAAGTGGCTGTATAAGTGTGTGTTACTTGCGCTGTGTACTACCCTGGCGGAAGCATTTTCCCAAAAGGGTAGCGATAATTTGACGATACCTTTGAGCGCGTTGGGAGTGTTGGCTTGGGTTTAAGCTCCTGCTAGCGCGGGGTTCCACCCCGTGTTTCAATCAATCGGGTTTCACCCGCGTTTTACCTCGGGCAGAGCCCGATAGATCGGTTCACGGGGTGGAACCCCGCGCTAGCAAGGGCTGTGTACTACCCTGGCGGAAGCATTTTCCCAAAAAGGCAGTGATAATTTGACGATACCTTTGAGCGCGTTGGGGGTGTTGGCTTGGGTTTAAAATTCTGCTAGCCCTGCTAGTGCTGCTAGTGCGGGGTTCGCTGCTAGCGCGGGGGTCTACCCCGTGCACCGATCAATCGGGCTCTGCCCGAGGTAAAACGCGGGTGGAACCCGATTGATTGAAACACGGGGTGGAACCCCGCGATAGCAAGTGAGATGACACCTCGAACAGCAACCCCACAAAAACCAACGATCAAAAACCATTTTCTCATGAAAATCATAGAAACCACCCCAGACGCCGCCGGATTTGCCCAGTTTGAGGCTGCTTTGGCACAAATAAGCCCCGAACAAACGCATCCCGCATACAGCAAAAAGCATTTTTTGAAGGGCTATTTACTGGAACACAAAGAAGGCTACCAAGCACGGATTGCGCTATACCAACACCCTGATTTACAATTAGATGCGCAGCCGGTGCTCACTTTAGGCGCATACGCGTGCAAGGACGATACAGCCTTGAGTGCGTATTTATTAGAAGCTGTTTTTCAGGATATTCGGACCCGGTTTCCGGCCATAAAAACCATTGTAGGCCCTATGGAGGGTACTACCTGGGAAAATTATCGATTTGTATTACCCAGTCCGTCAAAACCTTACACCCTAGAGCCGGTGAATCCGGCCTGGTATCCTTTGCAATGGGAGGCGGCGGGTTTTGAGGTGCTGAAGAAATATCAATCCAATTTGGCGCATTTTTCGGAAGAAAACCGAAAAGATATCAGCGCTTATTTGGCGCATTTTGAAACACTTGGGGTGCATTTTCGCAATTTCAACAGCGCAAATGCCCAGGAAGAACTGGAAAAATTAGCCGATTTTAACATTATGGCCTTTGATGCGGCGTTTTTGTATACGCCCATTGACAAAGTCGAATTTGTAGAAAAATACAAAAAAATACTGCCTTTGATGCGGGAAGAATTGGTCATCCTGGCAGAACAGGAGGATCGTATTGTGGGCATGATATTTTGCATTCCTGAACCGCGGGATCCGGAGCGAAAACGGATGATTGTCAAGACTTTAGCGCGCTTACCCAATCCGGAATTTAAAGGTATGGGGGAAGTTTTGTGCCAGATTATGGTCAACCACGCGTTAGATTTGGGCTTTAACCAAATGATACACGCCCTGATGCGGGTAGACAATGCCTCCATGCGTACTTCCGATCATTTTTGGGGCAGTATTTTTCGGGAATATGTTTTGATGTACCGTACTTTGTAGGCCATGCAACACGAATCGAAGAATATCAGTGCTTTATTTTTTCAATGGGCCGCCGAGCAGCCGGATGTTCTGGCTATCCGGGATGGTGTTGAAACACGCACCTATGGGATATTTGCAGCCGAAGTACGCGCTACTGCGGCCTATTTTACGGAGTTGGGCATTCAAAAGAACGACCGGGTGCTGGTTTTTGTGCCGATGGGGCTCGATTTATACCGGGTGGTGATGGCCTTGTTTCAGATTGGTGCAACGGCGGTGTTTTTAGATGAATGGGTAGGGCTGGATCGCTTGCGGCTATGTTGTAAATTGGCTGATTGTAAAGCCTTTATCGCGCCCTGGAAGTTTCGCTGCATCGGTTTTTTCATCTCGGAAATATGGAAAATACCGATCAAGCCGCGTTTACGCGTGGATTTATCAAAACAAACCGAGGCGCTGGCCGATTGTGGGGAAGACGATACCGCTTTGATTACGTTTACAACTGGCAGCACTGGCACACCCAAAGCTGCGCGGCGCACCCATGCATTTTTGGGTCATCAATTTCGGGTTTTGGCAGCTAAAATGGCCTCTGAACCTGGCACGGTGGTGATGACCACTTTGCCGATTGTATTGCTGATTAATTTTGGCACCGGCGCCAGTTCCGTGGTCGCGCGTTTTAGTCCGAAGAAGGCGCATCGCCTAAAAGCAGATGTGATTTTGAAGGAAATGGCTGCATATCAGGTACATACGCTGATTGCTTCGCCGTATTTTGTGCAAAAACTGGCCGAATCTGCAGGGAATAATGCTGTACCGAGCTTGAAAAAAGTGTTTACGGGTGGCGGACCGGTATTTTCACCAGAGGCGGGTTTGTTCCAAAAGGCATTTCCTGCTGCGGCGATTCAGGTGGTGTATGGTTCCACCGAAGCGGAGCCGATTGCGGGTGTTTCGGTAGAACAATTGTTGGACAACAGTGATTTATTGGAGCGAGGTGGTTTGTGCGTGGGAACGCCGGATTTGAACACTCGATTGGAAATTATTGAAATCAGGGAAGCAATTATAACAGGAAACGAACTGGAAGCCATGCATTTGCCACAAGAGTCCATCGGTGAAATTATCGTAGCCGGCGATCATGTGTTGAAGTCCTACTACAACAATGAAGCAGCTTTTGCACGAAATAAAATCATTGACCATCAAGGGTTTATTTGGCATCGAACGGGCGATGCAGGGTTTGTAGGTGCCGACGGACTACTCTACTTATGTGGTCGCTGTAACCAAATGATTTTTCGAAACGGGCACTGGATTTCGCCTTTTATTTGGGAATCCGTTTTTGCTCAAAGCGGACTGGTCGCGCGCGGAACCATCCTGGAATGGAAAGGGCAACTGGTTGCGGTAGTTCAAGCAAAGCCTGAGACTGCGAAAGTATCGGAGGAAGCCTTGATGGCTGTCATGCCCGAACCAGTGGATCGCATTATTTGGCTCAAAAAGTTACCTTTAGACCCGCGGCATCACACCAAAATCGATTACGATAGTTTGAAAAAACAAATGGACCTTTTAAAAGGGCATCTTGCATAAAATATTACACAATTCATATTTCTATTATTTCCAACAACATGAACACAAATAAAATTGCATTGATTACAGGCGGCAGCCGTGGATTGGGGAAAGATATGGCTTTGCGCCTAGGCGAGAAAGGCTTCGGGGTTATCCTCACCTATAATGCTCAAAAAGACGATGCCGCTGCAGTGGTAGCAAGCATTGAACAAGCAGGAGGAACGGCCCTTGCCTTTCAATTGAATATGGAGGACTTATCTTCGTATGACGCTTTTTTACAAGAAGTTACGAAGGGTTTGCAAAGTAAATGGAGCGTTGAACGTTTTGATTGTTTGATCAACAACGCAGGTATGGGGCAAACGATCCCATTTGCGCAAGCTACAGAGGCTGATTTTGACCGTTTTATGAATGTCCATTTTAAAGGTGTGTATTTCCTGACGCAAAAATCAGTTGCCATGATGAACGACGGTGGACGGATCATCAATATTTCTTCTGGAACTACACGATTTTGCGTTCCAGGTTACTCCATTTATGCCTCGATGAAAGGCGGAATTGAGATTTTTACCCGGTATTTGGCCAAAGAACTGGGCCCGCGTGGTTTTACAGCCAATGTAGTTGCGCCTGGTCCGGTGGAAACCGATTTTAACAATGCCAGCATTCGCAACAATCCGCAAATGAAAGGATTTATGGCAACGATGAGTCCACTGGGGCGCGTAGGTGCGGCGGACGATATAGGTGGCGTGGTGGCCTTTTTATGCGGCCCCGACGCTGGCTGGATCAATGGTCAGCGAATTGAGGTGAGTGGCGGGATTAATATATAAACCTTTTTCTCATGGAAGAACTGTTTACCTATTTTAAGGATTTGGGCCTTTCAGAACCGGATACACTAGCTATTTTGAGCACGTTCCAACCTAAAATTTTGGAAAAAGGCGATCATTTTATCCAAGAAAATCAATTTTGTAAACAACTCGCTTTTGTGGAAAGCGGGTTGTTTCAATATTATCTTTTGTCGGACGGGATGGAACGCACCACCTATATTGGTTGGGGTTCGATTATAATTTCCGATATCCGATTACATGATTTCCGATTTCCGATTGGATGTTGGAATTCCGATTTATTGGTACAATTTGAATAAATCTTGTTCAACAATCACCCAAAAGCGAGGGCATTTCCCAACATGGAAAATCTGCAATCCATTCAGAAATCGGAAATCATATAATCGAAAATTGGAAATCTTTACGCTTTATCGAGGCAACAAACGAGGCGCGGGCCGATCAAAAAATTCCCGTACCCAAGCCTCCCGTTGCGGTTCAGTCATTTTTTCAGCAGCAACAACGCCTTTTATATTGGGCGCTTTGTGTTGTGCTTGCAATAAGTTTTCCAATCCGAATTTGGCTTCGGATGGACCGAAAATGACCAATTCTTCAATACCCGCATCCAAGCTTTTTAGAATATGATCAAAAAATCGTTTTTCCTCGTGGTGCTGACGTTCCTGTATTGTTTTTTGATTGTTGCCGCCGTGCGGTCCCCATTCGGTACCCATGGTGGTTTCCGTAATGGCAGGGTTTTCTTCCATATTGGAAACGATATGGTGGGTCATCGTACTGCCATCATGTTCGAGCGGAAGGTTGATTACCCACGCATTGCGCAGATCCAGCCAAATTCCAGTTTGTTTTTTCATGATTTTTTAGAAAATTTAAGTCTATTTAATTGGAATAAACCTTAAAATTATGGGACATTCGGGTTAATATACCTGATGAAAGTCATGGTGGTTGGTGACCTGCCGCATCTTCATTGAATTTTATTTTTTGCTTTTAAAACACCTTAAGATACCATGCCAATCCAGTTTGTACCAATGCCCAATTTCACCACAGAGCGTTTGATTATCAATGCGATAGAAAGAACGGATGAACCAGCGCTGGTTATATTGCGCTCGGATGACCGCGTCAATATGTACATCAATCGGCCGAAACAGGTCAGCTTGGAAGATGTCCATGCTTTTGTGCTGCGTATCCATGAAGGACTTCAAAACCTGCAATTGTACTATTGGGCCATTCGCTTACCCATTGATAATCAACTCATTGGCACCATTTGTCTGTGGCGCTTTGTGGAAGAAAATGCCAGCGCTGAAATCGGGTATGAATTACATCCTGATCACCAGGGCCGTGGAATCTTGCAGGAAGCCTTGGTGAATATCCTTGATTTTGCAGAAAATACCTTACGACTTACACAAATTGAGGCATATATACATCAAGATAATGTTGCTTCAAGACGATTAGTGGAACGCAATGGATTTTCCATAGATCCGGTACGCATAGATGAAAACCATGAACATAATTTAATTTATGTACGCACCCGAGATCACGCTGATAAATCGGTGTAACATCTATGTGAAATTGTCCAGTCGTATAGCACCCAACCTTTATTTACCAATTTCCGTATCGTAATTGATCTGGCACAACATGCCTGAGACCCAATTTATATTCATTAAATACGATCCGAACCATGCAACAAATTGCTCGCATTGCTACCCTCCTATTGGCCATTTCCCTAGTTTCCTGCAACAAAACCTCTACCTCACCCGATTCCCCTAAAGATCCGATCAAGGTCGAAACCGTAGCCCAAGTCGCTGCTATGAATCAGGCCCTTGGTTGGAAAATTTTCAAGGCAGAACAACTGGCTAAACCCGACGAAAATGTACTCATTTCGCCCTACAGCATTCAAACGGCTTTCCAAATGGCCATCAACGGGGCAAAAGGAAATACCCTGGATGAATTTTTAAATTTGATGGAATGCCCCGGCTGCTCGGTTACCGACCTGAATGCTTTGCACGCCGATTTGAATACTTTACTAACAGAACAAAGCGGGAAGCCAAAATTGACGGTTGCAAACGGCTTTTTTTACGATTCCAAGCGCATGAGCCTACAAACACCTTTTGTCCAAACCTTGAACGATCACTACAATGCCGGCACGCAAAACCTGAATTTTGATGCAGAACAACCCAGTTTAGACGCCATCAATGGCTGGGTAAAGTTGAATACCAAGGATAAAATTGACAAAATTCTCAACAAAATTGGGCCCTTGGATGTGGCTTTTTTGATCAATGCCCTCCATTTTAAAGGCGACTGGGCAACTGGATTTGCCCCCTCGTATTCCTTAAACCTGCCTTTCAAAAAAACAAATGGAACGGAGTCCAACGTTAAATTCATTCATGCCGATCGCAATTTTTCATTTGCCCAGACGGCGGATTATAATATCGTGGATATTCCATTCCAGGATTCCACCTACAGCCTGAGTTTACTCCAGCCGGGTATGCAAAACACCGACGCGGATTGGCATTTAAAAATCACACCATCGATTTGGAAAGGCTTGTATGATGGGATTCAGTATAACCGAGCAGCCGTTTTTGTACCCAAACTCAAAATCGCCTACGAAAACGACTTGGTCCAAAGTTTGCAAAGTCTGGGCATATTGGATGCTTTTTCGGACCAGAAAGCCGATTTTACCGGCATGGGAAGCGCTTCTTTGAATATTTTCATCAACCAATTGCAACACAAAGCGGTGCTGGAAATGGACGAAAAAGGCGTAGAGGGTGCTGCGGTTACTTCCGTTGGTTTTGGGGTTAATTCAATCCCGCCTACGTTTATGTTTAATCAGCCATTTGTACTGGTCTTGCGGCACGTTGCTACCAATACCATGGTGTTTATGGGGTATATAGCCGATCCGAAACAGTAGTCCACATAAAATTGAATGCCCGTAAATAAAACGTCAGTCATCCCAATTTTTGGTGAAAACTAAAATTTGGGATTTTTACCCATTTTCACGAACACCCAGCAAAGCGGAAACATTTGGGTAAGATATTCGACCTCTAGCGAGGT
>JBBAVI010000137.1:0-13548 GCA_040397785.1 Saprospiraceae bacterium
AGCGCCTCTGCCAGGTATTGAAACCCTTTGCGTTCTTCCGAAATTTTCATCGCAGCAAATAATAAGGCAAAAGCGCCCGGCTGCATTCCGAGTTCTGATTTAAATTTTTCCCTAGCCGCCGCATCAGAAGGTTTAAATACGGTGGTGTCAATCGGATTGGGAATCGCCTGAACAGCCGCTTCCCGCAGGAGCGCGCTCGCGTGGGCGGTATCACGTAGCCAGGCGCTACAAGTAACATATTGAATATCAGCGGGAAATAATCGTTTTTTTTGGTTTAAAACCCGATAGGAAAGATCTTTGTTTGCCGGAAATCGGAGGTACGGACAATTGCCGCAACTGTTTTTAAAATGGTCGCAGCCCCGGCTATAATGGCAGCCCCCGGTGAAGGTCCACATATCATGGAGGGTCCAAACGATGGGTTTGCCCAGTTTTGCCAGTGCATAAATGCCATTTAAACTTAAAAATCCTTGATTGATCCAATGCAAGTGCAACACATCAGCTTCCTGCACCAGGGGATGATGGGTGATGTTCTTACCAAAATTAGCCAGCGAAAAAGAAAAACGTACCGATTTATTGCGTTCAAAAGGCACAAACGACAAACGTTCGGCATAAAAAGGCCAACGATTGCCCGTATCTGCTGCCGTCAATATATCTACCTGAACCCCGGCAGCGGTCAGGGCTTTTTGTAGTCGACTGGCGGCAATACCTGCGCCTCCTTTCGTATACGTGTTGAGGATTAATACTTTCATATCGTGCGTTGATGCAACAGCGTGTAGTTATGACAACTACTTTCCTTGGCAACAATAATGTAGCCAAATTCAATTAAAGACAGGAGTGCGCCCTGTATACGTTGCATGTATTTGCCATCGAAATGGTTGGCCGCCGATTCATCAAATTCTATGCACAAAATATCAATGTCGATTTTATCGGCAATAATAGACTCAATCACTTGATATTCAGCCCCTTCTATATCCATTTTAAGCAAATCAATATGCGGATGCCCAGCGCGGGTCATGGCGGTTTTAAGGCGTTCTACGGGCACCTCAATAAAACGGTCGGATTGTTGCAAATTGACCAAAGAGTGCGAAACGTAGGCCTCATTGGGTGGGGCAAAAAAGCGTAAGTTGGTATCTTCATTCCAAATACCAACCGGATGCAACACGATTTTATCGGCCAATGCAGGGGGATAGAGCGGGTAAAATCCGTCGGGACTGGTGCTGCAGGCGCTTGGTTTGCCTTCCGAAATATTTTGTTTTACCCCAAGCACATGTTCGATGGAACGCGGGGTGGGATCAAAAATATGGGCCGGGCAATTAAATTTTTCAATCAAGGCCAAATCAAACGAAATATCTTCTCCAGCGCCGATCAAATAGCAAATAGCATCAGAATGCAGGCGATTTGGGGGTATGATCCACCCGCCATAAGGTGTTCCGAGGCGCATGGTGGCGATCTCAGTGTGAATGGGCAACTTAAGAGAAGGCTCGGTCCACTTGTAAAACTTGGTACGAATACGCCGCAGAATACTTTGCATGAAAAATTACCGTTATTTTGGGCCAAAATTCAGTATTTTTTTGGAAAAAGTTGCATACCTTATGCCTACGAATGTTCCCATCCTGTTTTTAGTCTTTAATCGCCCAAATCAGACAAAAGCGAGCCTGGACCGCATTCGCCTTGCGCAACCCAGCCGCTTGTACGTGCATGGCGATGGTCCGCGTGCCGATCGGGTAGGGGAGTCAGAGCAAGTAAATGCAGTACGTGCCCTGATTGACCATGGGATCGATTGGGATTGCACGGTTCAAACGCTGTATCGGGATACCAACAGGGGCTTGCGGGCGGGTGTATTTGACGCCATCGGTTGGTTTTTTCAACAGGAACCGTACGGCATTATTTTGGAAGATGATTGTTTGCCGGATTTAAGTTTTTTCCCGTTTTGCGCCGATTTATTAGGAAAATATAAAGACGACGAACAGGTAATGCATATTGGATGCTCTAATTTGGCCGAAGATTTTACGAAAAACAACCCGGCCAGTTATGTTTTTTCTAATTTTTCTTTTGTGTGGGGTTGGGCTTCCTGGCGGCGTGCCTGGGAACGCATGGCGCTGGATTTGCCCGGATTGGAGCATTTTCAAGCCAAAAACATGGCCGATACCTACATGTTGGACAAATTTCAGCAAACCAAAGCAGGCACCAATAATTCCTGGGCGTATGCCTGGTTTTATACCATACTGAACCATCGCGGTTTGTGTATTGTTCCTAAAGTGAACCTGGTGGAAAACACGGGTGTAGGCGCAGCAGGTGCAACCCATACCACGGGCAAAAACCGCAGTGCCCAACGCAGGGCACAAGCCATTTCATTTCCATTGGTGCATCCGGCGCAACGCATGCCGGACCCAACATTAGAAACGCATTTTTTTTATACCTCTCAGAAACAACGATTCCGCCTTTTATTGTGGTATATATTAAAAAAGGTTGGTTTGCGTTAAGCGCACGTTATGAATTATATAATTTATGATCTGGAAGCCACCTGCTGGGAAAATCCCCCGCCAGGTTTTATTCAGGAAACCATTGAAATTGGGGCATACCGCGTCAATCAGTTCGGTGAAGTACGGGGCAAATTCAACCGCTTTGTTCGGCCGGTGGTGCATCCAACCCTGTCGCCTTTTTGCCGCAACCTGACGACCATCAACCAGGAAGATGTAAACCGGGCCAAAACATTCCCGGATGTCATTGAAGAGTTTCAACAGTGGGCCTATATCCATGAAGACGAGTACGTGCTTTGCTCCTGGGGTAACTTCGACCGCCGCCTGTTTGCAGCCGATTGCCGCCTACATCGACTGGACGATGACTGGACGGAAAAACACGCTAATTTGAAGGAGCAATACCGCATCAAAAAACGCATGAAAAAAGGCGTGGGTATGCGCAAGGCCATTGAAATGGAAGACATTGAGTTTACCGGAACCCACCATCGGGGTATCTCAGATGCCGAAAATTTGACAAAATTGTTTTTGAAATACCTTGGCAGCTGGAATTTATAAACCAACCAACGACTTATCTAATTTTACCTTCAAGGCGGTCTACGTATTCTACCGAACCAAGGCGGAATTTTACGGGTATATGGTTGGTTTTAGCCCAGTTATGTTCTATTTTACAAAAAAACGGCAGGCTTTCGGCCGACCATTTGGGCGGTAAAGCGCATTGCGGTGGCAAGGCAGCTTTGCGGTCGGCAGTAATTGGCAGGGAAGCCGGGCGTGCAGGAAACACAACCAGGGGTTGCTGCACCATCAGTTTACTAAACCGATTGTGCAGTCCGGCTTGTTGTCCTTGCGCGGAAAAAGCATAAAATCCGAGCAAGGCAACTACCAAGGATTTAAACACCAGGATCTGTATTTTTTGTGCCTTCATACATTTCGAATTTATGAAAACTGCATTCGAGCGGTCCATTAAACAAGGCCAATCGCTTGGAAGTGCGCAAACCCACCTGTTTTAATGCAGCGCGGTTCGACGAAATCAACCAGGCATCCCAACCCATCCATTGTTTTTTGAAGCGATCGCCAATGCCTTTGTAAAACGTAGTAATGTCCTCAACCCGCATCCGTTCATCATAAGGCGGATTGGTGATGAGCACCCCGCTGTTGGAAGGACGCAGTAATTTATCAAAGGAAACAGATTGAAGGCGGATATTGTTTTCCATGCCAGCACCCATAATGTTTACCGCAGTTGCGTTGCGGGCGCGGCTGTCCATGTCGGATCCATAAATTTTGACCGGACAAGGCCTGATTTGATCATCGGCTTCCTGCTTTACTTCGTTCCAGAGTGTTTCATCAAAGTTGGGCCATTTGAAAAAACCAAATCCTGCGACCCTTTTAAATTGGGGTGGGGTACGGGTGGCCATCCAGGCTGCTTCAATTGGAATCGTGCCGCTGCCACACATGGGGTCGACAAAATCCCCTTCCGTATTCCAGCCCGAAAGCAGGATCATACCTGCTGCCAGCACTTCATTGAGCGGTGCCTCCACGGTAGCGGTCCTGTACCCACGCCGGTGCAACGAATCACCGCTGGCATCGAGCGCAAGATCAATTTTGGTACCCTGCACGTGCACATTGATGCGCAAATGCGGCGATACCACATTTACGTTGGGCCGCCGACTATATTTGTCGCGAAATTGGTCTACCACCGCATCTTTTGTAAGCAGGGCAGCAAATTGCGCATGCCGAAACACATCTCCTTGGGTAAATGAATCAACCGCAATGGTATCAGTAGGGTTCAGGTATTGGCTCCAATCGACAGTACGCACCCCGGCGTAAAATTCTTTTTCGTTGGTCGCCTCAAAGGAATGCACCGGAACCAGTACGCGCAAGGCACTCCGCGCACTGTAATTGGCTTTGTATAAAATACGGGTATCGCCTTCAAAAAGCACCGCCCGTTTTATTTCTTGTACGTTTTTTGCGCCCAACTGCCGCAACTCTTCCGCCAGTATAGGTTCGAGCCCGTACATGGTTTTTGCAATAAATATTTGTTGTTCTGCCATCATCTTCGCAAAAGTACTGCAATTTTACAGGCTTTATGATGGAAACCGCGATAAATACCACACCACACACCGAAATAGTGTCGCATCCGGGTACAAACCAGGGGATTCGGCTTTTTTTAAAACGCGATGATCTATTGCATCCTGTGGTGCAAGGCAACAAATGGCGCAAATTGCACTTACAGTTGAAGGCCCTGCGCGCAGATGCTGTTCCAGGTATCTTGAGTTTTGGTGGTCCTTTTTCCAACCACCTGCATGCGGTGGCGGCTGCGGGCCAGCACTTTGGCTTTAAAACGGCTGCAATCCTGCGGGGCAGTGTGTTGGATACCCAAAATCCTACCCTGCAATTCTTACAAGCGGCAAAGATGGACTGCTTTCCGGTGCCTAAAAAAAGTTATGACTTTGGAATATTATCACCTGATATTCAAGAGATTATACAAAATTTTCCCGAATACTTTATTTTGCCGGAAGGCGGGTCGTCGCAATGGGGGGTAGCCGGTTGCGTTTCCATTGGTCAGGAAATTATTGCTGCTTTTCCGGACGACAAGCCCTTACACATATGTGTGCCTGCGGGCACGGGTTGCACGGCTGCGGGTACGCTTGCAGGATTGGGCGGTCGGGGGCAACTTTGGGTTTTTCCGGCGGCACCTTATGGGGTGGATGCGGAAAAAATCAGGGAGTATTGCGCTACTGCCGGTTTTAGCGCAGATACCCCATTTGAATGCGTTCAGGACTATTTATTTGATGGATTTGCCCGATTTTCACCTGTTTTGCAGGCATTTACAAGCCGTTTTAAACAAGAAACAGGCATTTTACTTGATCCTATTTACACCGCTAAAATGATGTACGGCGTATTTGACTTACTTGAAAAAGGGGGCTTCCCCGACCAAAGTCAGGTAGTAGCCGTGCACACGGGTGGCTTGCAAGGTTGGGATGGATTTCGATACCGGTTTGGGACGGCGCTTATTGACCTTTGATTTTTTGCAAAAGCGCTGGTTTTTTGCTCAAGTCGTATGCTTTTTGCCAGTAAGGTACAGCATCGGTGCCTTTGCCTTTTGCAGCCAACAAATCGCCGTAATGTTCCAGCACCGAAGCATTTCGATCGCCCCCGACCTTTAAAACCTGGTCGTATTGGGCAGTTGCAGCATTAAAATCTTTTTTCAATAAAGCAATTAAGGCCAGTTGATCCTGAATATCGATGCCCACGGGCGAATTGCCGGACATCAATTTTGCTTGCTCCAATTGGGTGGCAGCATCGTCGTATTTGCCTTTGGCAATTGCAGCCAATCCGTAATACAAATAAGCACGCGGCTGATTGGGAAAAGCATCGATCGCCTGTTCGCCAACCTGAAGCATTTCATCATATAGTTTTAATTCCTCCAGGATCGAAAGGGTATTTTCCCAGGCCCCGAACACATTGGGATTCAGGCGAATACAAATCCGATATGCTTCCAGTGCGGCATTGGTTTGTTTGCTTAGGTAATACACAGCCCCCAAGAAACTAAATGATTTTGGATCGTTGGCATGGGTCGTTGTGAGCGCTTTACCCAAATCAGTCATGGGTTGCACCAGTCCGGGTCCCGTATTGGGATCTTTTAATTTGGCCAAATAAGGCACCAATTCCTTCAATTTGGCATCAATGGGCACCTGCGGATTGCTAACGATGGGCTGTAGGCTATTTAAAAAAACAGCATCCGAACTGCGTTTTTCCTGACCGATGAGCGCAATTTTTGCTTGTTGATCGTTCGGGTTACGGCGCAGAATGTCCTGATAGGTCTTTTGTGCATTGACCAAATCGCCTTTTTCTTCGTAAAAAGCAGCCAAATTGCGGCGGTAGTCCAAGGTATTCGGGTAGGCATCGGCCAAGCGTTGTAGTTCGATGCCGGCCTTTTTTACATCGCCCATTCCTTCATATATAACGGTCTTTTTTTCGGCCGTTTCCTCGGTTATGCCGGTTAAGGCCTCCAATTTATCCAAAGAACGGAGCGCCAGTTTTGGATCTTCATTCAGCAAGGCCAGGTAGGCGAGTTTGCGCCAATAATCGTGCGTGCCTGGGTGTTTTTTGACGATCGCTTCCATGGATTTTACTGCATCCTTGAAGCGTCCTGTTTTTTCGAATAAATCAATTTGAAACAGGGCGTACCAATCATTTTCGGGCGATTTCAGCACCGCTTTTGAGATGGCGTCGAGTCCATTGATATAATCGGAAACCGCTGCATAACAACGCGCCAGCCCATACCAGCCAGCATCATTGTTGGGGTTTTCGTAGGTGAACTTTTTGTACAATTCAGTGGCAGGGCCCCAACGTTCGAGGATAAACTCCCGTTCTGCCAGCACAAAATCGCTTTGACGATCTACCTCTGCTTCAGGAATCAGTTTTACAACGCCGCCAATGGTATTTTGGGAAAATCCTGTTTGAGCCAAAAAAAGGATGCAAAGCAGGAGAAAAAATCGATATTGCATAGTATTTGTTGCGTTGCTGGCGGGCAAAAACGGCAATTTGCGTTTATCGCTGTGTAAAATTGCTGTAATCTCCCAGGTTAAGTTCATCTTTTGAACCCACAAACTTACTGGAATTACCGACCATGGAATTATCCAGCACGGCATTTTTGATTGTGGATTTATTTTGAATAATCGAATTGGTAATAACAGTGTTTTCCACCGTTGAGTTGTTGCCTACACTTACATAAGGCCCGATGATGCTATTTTTTACCACCGCATTCACCCCAATAAAACAAGGCGGCACAATTACACTGTTTTCAATCGTTGCAGATTCGGCCACCAACCCATTGTCTCGGTTGAACTCCAACATACGCTCGTTAGAGTACAAAATTGCATCCTTGTTGCCACAGTCGAGCCATTCCTCAATTTCGCCTGTTCTGAACCGTACACCTTCATTGTTCAGGATATCGAGTGCTGTGGTGAGTTGGTATTCGTTCTTTTCCTTAATTTCGTTGGTGATGATGTAGTGCAGCGCTTTGCGCAGTTTTTCGCTTTCGCGAAAGTAATAAATACCAACAATCGCAAGATCTGAAACAAAGGTGGTTGGTTTTTCGACAAACTCGGTGATATAACCCGCACTATCCAGTTTTACAACCCCGAATGAAGAAGGGTCTTTTACTTTTTGTACCCAAATAAATGCATCTGAACTAAGATCAAACGAAAAATCGGCTTTGAAAAGTGTATCGGCAAAAGCGATCATACATGGGCCATTTAAGCTTTCCCAAGCACAATGGATCGCATGGCCCACGCCAAGGGCTTTATCCTGATAATATATTTTCCCCTTGGCACCCATTTTTTCGGCAATCGAAATGAGTTCTTTTTCTACTTCCGGGCCAAAATCACCTACAATAAAAGCAATTTCTTCTATTTTCCCAGGATAAGCCTTGGCCAAATCCTCTACCAAGCGTTGGATGATCGGTTTTCCTGCAACCGGAATCAATGGCTTTGGAACGGTAAGGGTGTGCGGACGAAGTCGGGTGCCTCGACCTGCCATTGGGATGATAATTTTCATGTTTTTAAAGCGTATGAATGATTGAAAATATTTCGATGTGTTTTACGAATGCCCCGTACTACCAAACCCGCCTGACCCGCGCGTGGTCAAATCAAGCACCTCTACTGGCTCCAAATGGGCTTGTACATACTGCGCAATCACCATTTGGGCAATGCGTTCGCCCGGCGCAATAGTTTGTTCCTCCTGGGAAAGATTAACGAGAATACACCCGATCTCGCCCCGATAATCACAATCAATGGTGCCAGGACTGTTCAACAAGGTTAATCCCCGTTTTAAAGCAAGGCCACTTCGCGGACGAATTTGCGCTTCTGTTCCTTCTGGAAGTTGAATATAAAGTCCGGTGGGTACCAAGCAGCGATCAAGCGGCTTTAGCACAATCGCCTGGTCAATGAAGGCATACAAATCCATGCCGGCACTTCCGGTGGTTTCGTAACGGGGCAAAGGATTGCCTGAGCGGTTGATAATTTTAATGGTCACTTGATTCGTTTTTTGAGCAAATGTAGCATCACATAGCGATTTGACTCAACATATACCCAGATTTAACTGGATTTGAAGGATGTATGGATAAAAAAATGATTTTCAACGGATTAAAAGCCAGATGATTTCATAACCACGCTGCGTTGACTGTACTTTTGGATAATCCAAAAACTATGCCGGGAATGACCTATTTTAATGTCAGATATATACCTAATGCAAATGTTCACACAATACTGTTCGTTTGATAACAAATCGAATGTTAATTTTGCCCGATATTTAATCCACCAACCATCACGAACAATCCAGGCCTTCGATGCCTGGCTTTAAAGTTTTCCCGCATGAAGGCATTTCTGACGCTTCTTTTTTTAAGCTGTTTTTTTAAAGTCTGGACACAGGCTCCGGTGGTTGATTGCCCCGACTTGATCAACCTCGGCCCAGATATTACCATTTGCAACAATGCTGATTTTGTGCTCAATCCCAACCCTTTGCCCAATGCGCAATACGACTGGTTGAGCAGTGGAAATTTGAGCTGCAATAATTGTCCTTCTCCAACGGTGAGCGGTCTGACCACGGGCATCTATTTTTATGTTGTAATTGTTACAACACCGGAATGTGTAGATACGGATACACTTCGGATTAATGTTGTGAATGGCCAACAGCCACAATACATTATTGGCCCTGATCAAGCAATTTGCAATAGTGGGACCGTTGCCTTGGGTGGAGAATCGGCCGCTGGCACTTTTTATAATTGGACTTCCGTGCCCGCAGGCCTGAACAGTACCATCGCAAATCCGGTCGTAACACCCACACAAACAACCACTTATTATCTGGAAGCGCAAAACGGGTCTTGTCAGGTTTCTTCTTTTGACAGCATCAAAATATCCGTTTACGCCCCACCTGTCTTGGTATTGCCCGCCGATACGGCCATTTGTAATGGACAATCGGTTGTACTTGGAAATACCGCTTTGCAAAGTGAGGTGGTGTACACCTGGATGCCCAATGGCGGTACCTTATCGGATTCAACCGCTGCCAATCCACTGGCAACCCCCAATCAAACCACCCTGTATACGCTGATTGCCACCAATCCAGGTTGTATCGTGACAGATGCTGTTTTAATCGCGGTCGTTAACCTCAATTTGGGTTTGTCGGTTCCAGATACCCTCCTGCTTTGTAAAGGCAGTCCTGTTTCCGTACAGGCACTTTCCAATCCGGTAACCAATATTTCCTGGTCGCCTTTGATTGATATTCAGTTGACCAACAATGGCAAAGACGCTTTGCTTGATCCGCAGGAATCCCGGTTGTACACGGTTACGGCTTCCTTGCCTGGCTGTACCCGCCAGGAGCAGTTGTATGTGCAGGTAGATAGTTTGCCTGCAAATTTGGCTATTCTCCCGGCAGATACAACGGTGTGCATCGGTTCGCAAGTGTTGTTACGCTCCATCAGTTATGAACCTGCCGACTTTCCGAATATTACCTTTGCCTGGAGCCCGGCGGTAGGGCAGCTTACCTCCGACACCCTATATAATATGGTGTTGTCGCCGATTGATACCACCGTTTATCAACGCATTACACAAAGCGGGGCTTGCCTAGACACTACTTATGCCTTGGTAAATGTGGTGCAACCTCCACCATTGATCATCAATCCTGCGAACACGACCATTTGTCCAGGGGAATCGGTGCAACTCAACAGCATCATTCCCAATGGAGTAGTAGATATTTCATGGTCGCCGAACAACCCTTCGATTTCTTGCACAGACTGTCCGAATCCAATTGTATCGCCCACTTCATCCACTATTTATCAGTTGAGCGGCAAGTTTGATGGTTGTCCTACCGGCGCTTCGGCACAAGTAACCGTGCGTATCCCGCCGAGTATCCTGATTCCTACAGACCTAGAACTATGTACCGGTGAATCTATTTTATTAAACCAAGCCAATGATCCAAGTGCCACTTATGTCTGGACATCTACTGATCCAAATTTTGGTACGGTAACGGTGGCACAGCCTGTTGTTGTACCAAGTTTGCCCGTTACCACATACACCGTGGTGGCCAACAATGGATGTATTACCACCAAAACGTTTACGGTAACCATGCAAACCGCAACCCTGATGACCGCCGGTGCGGATACGATTTGCCAGGGCGGATCAGCACTGATTAGCGCATCCACTTCCCTGCCGGGCAGTTTTATATGGAGTAATGGGGAGACCCGCCAATTATTCAACGTGACACCCACACAAACCACGACTTACACCGTTATATACACGTATGGCAATAATTGCACCCTGAGTGACGATGTTACAATCACGGTGCAGGGGCAAAATGCCGAAACTGCCTTTCCTGCCGATCTTGAATTGTGTCCTGGTGAATCCATCGAACTAAACAGCCTGACCGTACCCGGGGCGAGTTATCAGTGGACCAGTAATCCAACCGGGTTGAACAGCACCGACCCACAACCAACTGTCAGCCCAGCAGCAGGTACCACCACCTACTACTTAAAAACCAATTTGGGAATTTGTGAAAAAACGGATTCGCTTAAAGTCATTGTTTACTCAGCTAATTTGACCTTGCCAGCCGATAGTATCGTTTGTGGCGGAACAGATTTGCGGCTTATCGCTAGCGCCAATGCAACAGGTAGCTTCTTATGGACAACGGGTGATAGTACGGCCGAACTGGAGCTGGACTCAATCACCAAAACGGGTACTTACGGCGTGCTGTTTACATATGGGAGCAATAATGCACTTTGCACCCTGACTGAATCCGTTACCATTACCGTAAAGCCCTCTTTTAACCTTAAAATTGTAGCCGACCCAAACAAAACGGTATATGATTTAGGCGAAAACATTGATTTAACCGCGATTGTTTCGCCTACTATGAGCCTGAATGGCTTCAACTTTGTATGGAAACAAAATGGTCAAAACCTCAATGGGAATGGGGATATGATATCGGTGGTTACCGATGTTTCCGTGAATGATACGGCCATTTTGACCTATACTGTGATGGCCACCTCCTCGAATGGTTGCAGCCGTACCGTTGAAAAGCAACTCATTTTGTTGCCGCCCATTGTACGGGTGCCAAATGTATTTACACCCAATGGCGATGGCACCAATGATGTCTTTAAATTGAAAATTTTAAGCGGCATTGCGCGCATCGAAAATATGGTGGTGTACAACAGATGGGGGCAAAAGGTGTACGAAAGCAAAGAGCAACAGGCCAGTTGGGACGGTAAAATAGAAAATATGGAAGCGCCTTCCGATGTTTATGTGTACCGAATTACCTGGCGTGATGGCAGCGGCGCATTGCGCAAACCGGAAGAAGGGCAAGTGACCCTGGTTCGATAGTGCATTATTGTTTAAATTCCTGTATTTTTGCGCCCTTGTATTGAACTTTTGATCAGTCAATTGTTGTTTAGACAAGGCTGCAAGTTCAAATTATAAAGCAAAAAATGGTCAAAATAGGAGCAATTGAATTAGGCGAATTCCCGCTTTTGCTGGCGCCCATGGAGGATGTAAGCGACCCACCTTTTCGCAAATTGTGTAAGGCGCAGGGGGCTGATATGGTGTACACAGAGTTCATCAGTGCCGATGGATTGGTGTATGAGGCAAAATCAACCTTGCAAAAACTCGAGATATTCGATTATGAGCGGCCCATTGGAATTCAATATTTTGGCGGCCAACTGGATAGCATGTTGGAAGCAGCAGAAATTATTGAGGCTAAAAACCCGGACGTCATTGACATCAATTTTGGCTGCCCGGTGGCAAAGGTCGCTTGTCGTATGGCAGGTGCGGGTTTATTGCGCGATGTACCCCGATTGGTTAAATTGACCGAGGCTGTTGTAAAAAGCACAAACCGGCCGGTTACAGTAAAAACCCGTTTGGGCTGGGATGATGCTACGATCAATATCCTGGAAGTGGCTGAGCGTCTTCAAGACGTTGGTATTCAAGCACTTAGTATCCATGCGCGCACGCGTGCACAGATGTACAAGGGCGAAGCAGACTGGGCTTGGATTGCCAAAGTAAAGGAGAACCAACGCATGCATATTCCCATTTTTGGCAATGGCGACGTAGATTCTCCTCAAAAAGCGCTCGAATACCGGCAAAAATACGGTCCGGATGGTATCATGATTGGTCGGGCAAGCATCGGTTATCCTTGGATATTCAGAGAAATCAAGCATTATTTTGCCACCGGCACTTTGCTAGCCCCGCCTGATATTCACGAACGGGTAGCGGCAGCCCGCCAACATTTAAGTGATAGCCTTGCCTGGAAAGGCGTCAAATTGGGGGTGTTGGAAATGCGCAGGCATTATGCACCTTATTTCCGCGATTTACCACACATCAAACCTTATCGGGCACAATTGGTCACCATCAATGAGCCGGAAATTTTGTTTGCCTTGTTGGATGAAATTGAAACGGTTTATGCCGGAATGGAACTCGAAACATCGGTTGTTTAACGTTTTAGCACCCTGTTTATGCTTTTTTCTATAGAGTCCCACGAACGAAAACTCTTCGATCTTGTCAACCAATGTGCCAAAGAATTGGGAGAACCTGCCTATGTGGTAGGTGGTTTTGTGCGGGACCGCTTGTTGGGACGTGTTTCTAAAGATATTGATATTGTTTGTGTGGGCGACGGTATTCGATTAGCCGAAATGGTCGCTTCGAAAATGTACCCAAGGCCCAAAGTTGCCGTGTATTCCCGGTTCGGAACGGCGATGATCCGGCATGAGGATACCGAAATTGAGTTTGTCGGCGCCCGGAAAGAGAGCTACCGCGAAGACAGCCGCAAACCGGAAGTAGCGGCAGGCACCTTAGAGGATGATCAAAATAGACGCGATTTTACCATCAATGCCTTAGCGGTCAGCTTAAATGAAGCAGATTTTGGCCAAATTATTGACTCTTTTGGCGGATTGCAACACCTGGAAGATAAAATCCTAAAAACGCCACTGGAACCAGGCTCGACCTTTTCGGACGATCCGTTGCGTATGATGCGGGCGATTCGATTCGCTACCCAACTCAATTTTACCATTGAACCAGGCACTTTA
>JBBAVI010000138.1:0-13515 GCA_040397785.1 Saprospiraceae bacterium
AACCTTATTCAGTATACTATCTATTATTATATTATTTTTTTAGTTGGGGATAACTACCGTACTACCGCAACTCCTATTGCGTGTATATCAAATACCTACGCAGTTGTACCACTTGTAAATCAATTACTTCAATTAAAAGCAGCGTACGAAGCACTTGCGGCAATCCGAAATCAAATCAACCCCAAGGCTCCAAAAATCCTGGTATCAATGCATGAACAACATGCAGCAGGTGGCTGCGTTTAAAAGTACAACTTCCTTCACAGTCTTCCAAAACAACATACCTGAAAAATTTCAATATAGCATATTCATGCGATACTTTTTCAATTTTCCCTGGCAATAAATCTGTATTAGGTAGTCTGTTTATGCTACCATAACTCAACCTAACCCTGCGCAGCGATCCAATTGTCCAATTCCGGGAGCACGATCAGCCCTAATTATTGGCATATATAATAATGCTTTTTTCTACAAATGCTTGTTGCTACAAATGCGCGACTTCTCCGAAGTCGTGATGGGATGGGGACGTTTGTCTTTTCTACAAACATTCGACCGCTCACGAGGTCGTCACGTTGCCCGATGCTTCTTTTTTATAAAACCAAAACCTTCGAAAGGTATCTGGAATCTTAAAGGTCATTTCCTGGTTAAACTCACAATTTTCCCGGTTAAATCAGCACATTGCACGGAGGTGTCTCCAAATTTCATAGAGAAACCGACTAACTGCTCAAATGAAGCATCCAATCCTTCAGATCAACCAACCCATTTCCTGGATGAACCGATCCAATACTCGGAAGTTTCAACCCGTCGCATCCTTCAGTTGCCGCATTTCACGGAGATCCCAACCAATTCCTTGGATCTTCCAACCAATTTCTTGGATCTTCCAACCAATTTTATGGATGAAAAAGCAAAAAAACATCGTAACGCATGTTGCATCCCGGCAATTTCGCCTGCACACAAGGATCCGAGCGGTTTTTTTTGTTGAATTTGAACTCCATTGATCCCATTGTCCGCTCGCTTTTGATCAACCAGCAAGGGATAACAGGGAACTGCTGCTCGCTTGCTGGATGAAACCAGTCTTCCAATCTAACTTACCATGCATTTCCTCTGTATAATTGCTTGCTTGATCCATGAAACGCGGCACTTTATCCGTGAAATTTGATTTTTCCAGTCTAACTATTTTTTAGTTAGACTGCTTTTGTGTCTTAAAACCCCACATTACCGAACATTTCTATTTCGCGCAGATGTTACACAGAAAAAAAGCGCAGATTTTACGCAGATAAATCTGCTTAGCATCTGTGAAAACGATACCAAGATGAAGGATGGATGGCCTTATTGTACTTCGTATACAAGCACCTCATAAGGTTTTAACGCAACCGCTTGATTAATAACTGAATTTTCCCCCCATAAAAGCCTGTACTTTTTATCCGCATTGGTAAAAACGGCGTTTTGGGTAGCGTCAGAAAGATTGACCACCACCAAAACCTTGTGCTGTTTGAAAATTCGGTAAAAACTGAACACTGAGGGGTTGTCATTTTGGGCCAGGACATATTGTCCATTGGCCAGGGCCGGGTTACTTTGCTTTAGGCGGATTAATTTTTTGTAATATGCATACAACGAACTCGAATCGCGGATTTGTTCCTCTAAGGAAATGCCATCCTGGGCTTTTAGGTTGGTATGCGTCCACCAGGGACCGGTGTTTTTGTACCAAATGGCCATGCCGCGGCCTGCTGCACCGGCATACCAGTCGAACGCTTCCCGGCGCGGAATATCATTGCCATCGGTATTGCCAAACGAACCCGTTTTGCCCTGCATCCCGATCTCTTGTCCGTAATAAATGGAAGGGACACCTCCGATTAATAGCATCAAGGCGGCGGCAACCTGCTGCTTTTGGATGTTTTTTTCTACCGAAGCAAAGCGGTCCATGTCATGGTTTTCTATAAAAATAATGGGCGCTTTTCCTTTTGGGCACCGCGCTAGAATGGTATCGGCTTTGTTTATAAGTTGTTGTTTGTCAAACGACTGTATCGCCGATTGCAAGCCAAAACCAAACACCCGGTCTACACCCGCCTGTTCGTAATAAGCAAAACCGTAATCTTTCCAGTCTGATTGCTCGGCCACGGTTTTTAGTCGGGGGTTTATTTGCTTTAAATGGGTGAGCAAAGGCTTCCAAAAATGGGCAAAAAGATGGGTAAGCGCAGGTTTTCCATCCAGATTATCCACGGCATGGTCTAAGCGAAATCCATCTACGCCATCATCAAATTTTTTGTCGTGGTTGGGGTCAACAAAAAAGCCAAACAGTTTTTTGTTGTACGCGAGCACTTTGCTGCTGCGCAGGTTGACGGTGGTTACCTTGATACTTGATCCGTCATAACTGTTCAAGGCCCTTAAATCGAACACCATGGATGCGGGGGTGTTGTGGGCGGTATCATCGAATAAAAGGTAATCGTTATACTTGGACAAAAGATTTCCCACGGCATCCTGCCACCAGGCATGTTTTTCGGTTACATATTGCGTTTCCATGTCTATATAAATCTTCATGCCGCGCCGGTGAATTGCTTTTACCAGGGCAATATAATCTTGCATGGTGCCGTATTCGGGATCGATCTTTTCAAAGTCATGGGCAAAATAATTGTGGTAACAATCGGCATCGTACAGGGGCAACAGCAGGATGGCCGTTACGCCCAAATCCTGCAGGTAATCCAGTTTTTCCTTGAGGCCGTTTAAATCGCCCTGGTTGTCGCCATTGCTGTCGTAAAAACTGCGCTGGAATACGTGGTAAATGATTTCGCCTTTTTGGGCTTGCAGGATGGATGTTTGCGCCAGAAGAAATATTAGCAGGATGTATTGTTTCATAAGTGTTTTTTAAAGTTCGTAAATCACTGCTTCATAGGGTCTGAAAGAGTAATTTTGGGAAGGGATTTCGTAGTTGCCCATGCGAATGGTGCTTTGCTCAATCGAAAGGTTTGTATGCAGCCGGGCGTTTGTATCCGAAAAATTTAAGACCATTAAAAAGGTTTGGTTTTCTAAGGTTCGGGTGTAGGCAAACAGTTGTGGGTTGTTTTCATCGACCAAAGCAAATGCGCCGTAAACCAGCAAGGGGTTTTCTTTTCTGAATTGAATTAGTTTTTTGAAGTAGTTCAGTACAGAATCGGGGTTATGCGCTTGTTCGGCGGCGTTGATGGAGGTATAGTTCTGGTTGACCGCAAGCCATGGTTTTCCGGTGGTAAAACCTGCTTGTTCTGTATCGTCCCACTGCATGGGGGTTCGGCCATTATCGCGGCTAATTCGGGCGTGCCCATGTAGGAATGCCTGCGCATCTTCGCCTTTTTCTTTGAGTTGGTGGTAATAATTGATGGTGTAAAGGTCCTGATAAGCCGCTATATCGGTATGGTTGGTATTCGTCATACCCAATTCGTCGCCATTGTAAATATAAGGTGTGGCGCGCATGGTCAATAAAAAGGTATGCAGCATTTTGGCCGAATACGCGCGGTATTCCGGGGTATCATTTCCATAGCGGCTGGTCATGCGGCTCATATCATGGTTGCCCAAATAGATGGTGCCCCAACCTTTTTTCAGAAAAACCTGATCCCAGCGCTCGAATATTTTTTTCCAGGCTACCAAATCGCGGTTTGTTTCGTCTTCCAACATAAAATCCGCCTTATGGATGCCAAAGCTGGTGTGCTCAAAATGATAAAAGGTTTGCAACTCCTTGCGGTCTTCATTGACAAAAAGCAAGGCCTCTTCGATGTTTACCCCCGATGCTTCGCCCACGTTCATGCAATCGTATTGCGCAAAAACCTCCCGGTGCATTTCTTGCAGGTAATCGTGCAGGTGCGGACCTTTGGCATAATAAGGAAACCAGGCGCCGGCCGGCATTTCATCGGACAATACCGGAAATGCAGTATCTTTTGAGATACAGGTAATTACATCGAGCCGGAAACCATCGATGCCTTTGTCCATCCAAAATTTCATCATGTCGTACACTTCCTTTCTTACGGCCGGATTTTCCCAATTCAAGTCCGGTTGCTTCTCGCTGAAAATGTGGAAATAATAACTGTCGGTGGCGGCATCATACTTCCAGGCTTTGCTTTCTTTGTCAAAAATGCTCCAACGATAGGGTGGGGTTCCTTTTTCGGCTTCCCACCAATGGTAATAGTCGCGGTAAGGATTGTCTCTTGATTTTCTACTTTCCTGAAACCACGGGTGTTCGTCGCTGGTATGATTCACCACCAGGTCCATGATTAATTTTATGCCCCGTTGGTGCAAGCCTGCCAACAACACATCGAAATCGTCCATGGTGCCAAACTGCTGCATGATGGCGCGGTAATCCGAAATGTCGTACCCCATGTCGTCGTTCGGGGATTCATACACCGGGTTCAACCAAACCACATCAATCCCCAAACTTTGGATATAGTCCAGTTTTTCAATGATTCCTTTTAAATCGCCGATGCCATCCCCGTTGGAGTCTTTAAAACTTCTGGGGTAAATCTGGTATACCACGACCTCTTTCCACCATTTTGTATTCATATGTTCAATCTTTTTTTGTCCTCTACAAACAACCAACAAATCAAAGAAACCAGCAAACTGATCGCAATGATTAAAAAAAGCAGCGCATAATTGCCGGTATCATGCACGATCTTGGAGATGCCAGGCGTCATCATGGCGGGCAAAACCACACTGAAATTGAATAAACCCATAAACATGCCCATTTTACGGGCATTTACTTTTTCGGTCATGATCGCAAACACAATGGAGATGACGGCCGACCAGCCGATGCCACAAATAATCATTCCAAGGTAAAACACAAGTTCCCGGGTTCCTGCCAGATAGAGCAAAAAATAGCCGGCGGTCATACAGGCAATGGCGGTTCGGTAAACCTTTACTTTCCCCATTCTTTTGCTGAGTGGTTCCAGCAATAGCACCGGCAGGAGTGCGCCTACCACGTTGAGCAATAAAAATCCCAGGGATAAAATATTACCCGCGGTTTGTTCTGCCGTGTGTTCTGAGGTAGAAAAAATACTTGAAAAAGCATTTGCGATCACGTGGGTAGTATCCAGCCCGGGCAGCATTTTTTCTTTGATGTAAAAATAACTCATGACAAACATGCTCTGTATCCCCAGCCAGGAGAATGCGTGCGCCAACAGTATTTTTTGAAAATCATTCGTGTCGGACGGTTGCCGCTTTCCCTTCCAGATCGTGATGGCCCCCAAAATAATCGTAGCCGCCAAGCAGCCAAGCATAAAGTAGGTTTGAATGCCATCCCAGCCGCCTTGAAATATCATTTTATTCAGGACGACAAACAATCCAAAGGCGATAAAACCATACAAAGGGAATAAAATGGCCGCACCATCGCCCAAAGAAGACCGGCCCTTTGTTGGTTCCTGTTCATCCTCTTCCGTGTGCAATACCCTGGGTTCTTCTATAAAAAACACGGGAACCGTTGAAAAAAGGAGCACCGCAAGGGCCGCTACATAAATCAACGCCATATTGCCAAAAGCCACCGACACGAAATAGGCTGCAATGCCAAAGGTACCGCTGACCACTTGCATCCACGAAAACCCTTTGATTCGGTCTAGGCCGGGGGGCGTAACATCGGCGATGATCGCCCTTGCCGGATTGAAGGTGACATTGATACTCATGTCTAATAAAAGGGACACGATCACCGCGACTACAAAAATACTGGTGCCACTGGATTGGCTGATAAAACCAATATGGGGCAATGCAAGGAGCATCCCGGCGCCCAATATTCCACCCATCACAATGTAAGGTTTTCGTCGTCCACCCATAAACCAGCTTTTATCACTCATCATGCCGACGATGGGTTGCGCAATGATGCCGGAGAGCGGACCCGCCAGCCAAACCAAGGCCACATCTTCGATATGGAGCTTGTATTGGGTGCTCAGAATCCAGCTCAGGGCTGCCACTTGCGTCGACAAACAGAAACCTACGGCTGTTGCGGGTAAACTGAGGAGGGTATAAAAAAGATTGGTTCGTTTTTTTTGAATGTTGCGCATGTAACCACGATTTTGACCACGATTTTAAGGGATTTAAAGGATGGATGGATGAAAAAAATGATTTTCAGTGGATTAGTAGACTGCCGTTTTCATAGGCACTTTGCGTTGGCTTCACAGGTGAAGGGTGGTTTGAAGCCGTTCCATCATTTTACGGTTTATTTCCCACTGATTGCCCAGCGGCTGTTGCGTAAAGGGAAGTAAAGGCATGTAAGGCGCAGGACCAAATTCGGGCGTAATCGTCATTTTTTGGATGCCCGCCCGTTGTTTTTCCTGTAAAATTTGTTGCCACCATCCTTCAAAAACGCTGAGGTGATGTTGCCATTCGGGCGCAAACGGGTCGTTTACCTGAGCCGCTTGTGCGTGTCCGACGCGTGCGTGTATATGCGCGACGTGGGGGATGATTTGCTGCAAAATGTCTTGTTGGTCCTCCAATAAACTTTCAGAAACGGTGCAAAAATGGGAAAAATCGCCGACCAATTCCAGTTCTGGAAATGCTTTGAGATAAGGCAATAAACTGGCCGCATGGTAGGAAAATCGTCCTCGATGGGTTTCATGCAAAATCCGAATACCTGTTTTACTGCTGATATTCAAGGCTGCTTCGATCACTTTGCAATTATCCGCAAAGGAGTAAAAATCCTTGCCGGTATGCGCGTTGATAAAACTGGGTTGATAGCCGGCTAATTCCAGATAACTTTTAGTCATCCGTGCGATATACGCATCCACCGATTCATTAGTGGGAGCTGTAAGTTGCTGCGCGATGAAAACGAAGTCGGCATTTTGGTCACGTATGCCCTCCCATATTTCGACAAACTTTTTGGTAAAGGGGTCTGTTTGAGGCGGCAGAAAAATTTCTATGCCTGTATAACCCGCGGCCAGTACTTTGTCCACAAACGCATTTGGGCTGTCTTTTTCGCAACCCCAGTAGGTACAACAATAACTTATTTGCAAGGCTTCGGTTTTAGTAGATGACAGGATTTAGGGGGGTATTAATCACGGCTCCTACTGCTGCGCCCGGGCACCAGGTATTCCAGTCATTGATCTGATTTTTGTTTTCCGGGTTTTTTAACACCATATCCTTATCCATGTAAATGACTGTCATCACTTTCCGCATTTGGTCGGTTACGTTGGCGCCAGCGCGGTGAAAAACCCAGCCCGAGTGGAAACTGATTTCCCCTAAATCGAAGGCTTCAATGACGTGTTTAAAACTAGTAACGCGCAGTTTTTGCTGAATCGCTATTTCGCTTTCATCGCCAATTTCTAAATCACGACCTTCTACAATGCGGTGACTGCCCGCACTAAACTCCAAAGGTCCCATCTCCAAGGGTGTTTCCTGCAACGGAATCCAAGCGGTAACCGTTTTGTCTGTCTCCAAGGGCCAGTAGAATTGATCGGCATGCCATGGAGTGATGCCGCCGCCGCCTTCTTTAAACAAAGCCTGATCATGGTAGAGGCGCACGCCCTCCGTTTGCATCAGGTCGGCCGCAATTTTTGCCAGGCGTTTGCTGAATACCAGGGCTTTTACCTCTTCATTTTCCCGCCACAAGTTGAATAACTGTAAAAATGCTTTGCCGTAGGTATTCCGTTCTTCGAGTGGAATATCTTCTGTTTTCATCTTGTTTACCTGAAGCGTGATGACCTCATTAAAAAAAGCAAGGGTTTCTTGATCAAAAACCTGCTTTAACTTAATATAGCGGTATTCCTGGTAAAAAGCGATTTGTTCGCTGGTCAAACCGTAAGGTTGCTGTAGAAAGTCCTGGATGTGTGTTGTCAATTTCATAAAAATGTTTTTGCAAAGTTAGGCTTACCCGCAAAACAAATTTTAGTACGAAATGCGCAATAAATGACACTCTATTGATTAATAAATTCGTTTTTTGCACTTATTTTTCAACATAGACCCAGATTTAAAAGGATTTAAAGGATGGATGGATAAAAAATTGATTTTAAATGGATTCGTAGACAGCTGTTTTCATCACCACTTTGCGTTGACTCTATTGTGAAACCCAGACTCGAAAATCTATCGCATCGAACTCCTGCGCAGTCGTTTTTATGTTACGAGGTGCTTGCCCCCTCGTTCGAATTCCATTGGCATTATCATCCGGAATACGAACTTACTTATATTGTAAAAGGCAAGGGGAAACGATTGGTTGCCGATGGCTATGAGGATTTTCAAGCCGGCGATCTCGTTTTATTACCGCCCCTTGTACCCCATACCTGGATATCTGAAAAAGCCGAAAATGGGGCTTGTCAGGCCATTGTTATTCAGTTTTCGCATGAATTTGTGGAAAAACTCTTTCAGTTCGCGGAGCTGAAAAATTTGGATCCACTATTTGCCAATGCCAGCCGCGGACTACAATTTACGCTCCCAAACGAGGAGATCTGGCACTTGTTACACCCCATGCTCCAGGCTGACGAACTCACCCGATTCACGTTGTTGTTGCAGGTTTTGAACCAATTGACCACCCTTGCGGCAGTGCCCATCGCTTCCTTGCTGTATAAACCGATGAAAGGGAATGAAAATCAACAGCGTATCAATAAAGTCTTGTTATATGTACAAAATGAATTCCGACAAAATATTTCCTTGCAGCAGGCGGCCTCACTCCTGCATTTATCCGAAAGTGCTTTTTGTAAGTTTTTCAAACGCACCTGTGGGAAAACATTTTCCGATTATACCAACGAAATCCGCATTGCCTACGCCTGCCAATTATTGATTGAAACCGATAAATCCATCGGCGAGATTGCTGCAGCATCGGGTTTCGAATCACTTACTTATTTCAATCGGGTGTTTTTACGGAAGAAGGGTCAGCGGCCGTTGGCGTTTCGGAAGATGAAGCGGTGAAATGATACTACTCTCAGCAAAAAAATCCTACTGAACAACCAATATCAAAAAACTCATATTGGGCCGATTCGCAACTTTAATCGTCAAATAATATGCCCCGGGTGCAATATTGTTTTCAACCATCGATAAGGTGTAAACAGGGTTGTCTGAAAAAACTTGAACCTCTTTTTTCATTAAATTTCGACCTGCTACATCAGAAAGAGAAATGGAAACATGGTTATCTTTCAATAAAGTACCCGGATTTATTGAAATTTGTACCTGGCCAGAGTTTGGATTCGGATAAACTTGAATGCTAAACGGATCTTTATTGTTTGAGCGACTACCAGAAGACTCTGTTCTTCCTGCCGGTCTTGCATAGTCTTTGATACAGGCGTCTACGTCATAGTCTTCGCAATTGCTATCATAGTCTATAGAAAAGGCATTACAGAATTGTCCGGTAT
Organism: Saprospiraceae bacterium; assembly: GCA_040397785.1. Lineage (GTDB taxonomy): Bacteria > Bacteroidota > Bacteroidia > Chitinophagales > Saprospiraceae > M3007. The sequence continues at coordinate 9,285 of JBBAVI010000138.1, forward strand.
TCCCTTGAAACATTTCACATTTATAAGCCATGTAACAATCGGTACCCGTATTGCATCGGCAAAAAATCACTTCTTCTTGAATTTGATTGACTATGTGCCCCGTTGAAAGGCAAATATAAGGCAAAATACAATCCTCTGTAAAACCATTTGGATCAGGCCCAATCATCCCACCCGGGCAATCTGCTGTATAGGGAGGCGTTACCAAATCGCCTGGATTGCAAGGAGGCTCAGCCCCTAGAATAATTTTTCCATTAGGATTTTTGACCAAAACCGGAATGTTCAGACTTGGAAAATTATCGATCGTCCCAGGAGGGAATAAGCACCATGCAGGATTTACACAGTATGTTACCCCATTAATAATGCGCGTTTCCACTTTTTTGTAATCAACCACTTCTGTTCCCCGGAATTGATCCTGTATTGTCCAAGGATGGTTTCCCATTGAAGGATTATTAATACATGATATAGTGCCACCTTGACATGGATACTCATCGGTCGGCGCTGGATCTGAATAGGTTAACAAATCAGAATCCTCAGGATCATAATTATCTCCGCAATTTCCATCATATGCTAAAACATTGGTCGCTCCATCCATACCACATCCTTTACATTTATAGCAGGATGTAATTGCATATCCATATTGGTCATAATAACTGAACTCGTCACCATTCCCCAGTGCATAATCGCTATTGTTGTTGAAGAAATTACTAATTCCAACCGTACCGAATCCGGAGTAATCAGATTCTCCTTTCCCAAAATACTCACATCGTACTGCTGAACAACCACACTGATTGGTAATTGTAACACAATATTGGACACTATTAGACGAAACTGGAACGTTTTTATCTTTAACGCCATCCCATTTATTAGTCGATTCATTCCAAACTACATCATTTGTGCTGCCATCTGACCAGTTAAATGTATATTTTTTGCCACAGTCATTATCAACAGGGCTGCGTAAAACTACCTCTATTTCACCGTCTTGGTCAAACGGAATTAGGAACGGGCCAATTAATCTATCTCTAGTAAAACAATTGTAAGTAGAACGTGTGTAAGGTAATGTTTTTTCATCACAACATTTCAAGTAAATTTGATCTGATTTAGTGCGCCCACATTTGTCCGTGACCGTTATATTATATTTTCCGACTTGGATACTGTTCAGGTTTTGATTAGTTGAGGAAAAGCCATTGGGGCCAGTCCAAGAATAGGTGACTGGAGGAAAATCCGTGATCGCTTTTAAATCAATACGATTGTAATTTGACCCAGGCCGACTACATCGGTCGGTATGTGCCGTATATTCAAGTCTAATTGGAGGGCTTGGGCTATGACAATCTTTTATGGTATAGGTATTACGTTGTTCGTAACACCCATTGGTAACTAAAATGGTATAGGTGCCTGCTGGAATATTGATCAAATCCTGCGTGGTTGCGACTACCACACCGTTTGCGTCGGTCCATTTGTATGTATAACTCTTATAAGCCGTATTATTGATAATATTAATATCTATGATGCCATTGTTTTCATTGGGTAAGGTAGCGTTTACCACCGTAACCGTTTGTATCTCAAACCCTGGATATCCGTACCCACAGATACCCACGCTGGCAGAAAGCACAAAGGTGCAGCCATTTTGCGTAGACACCGTTACACTGTAGGTGCCAGGCGTTAAATTGGTAATTTTGCTGGAAGTAGCGTTGTTCGTTTGAACGCCATTGCTCCATTGAAAATTAAATGGACCTGCATTGCCATTGGCTACAGCCTCCATTTGCCCATCACTAGCACTTGTGCTGGAACAGTTTTTGACATAGGTAATTTCTATAATTGCTGAAAGTCTGAAACTTAGCAGCATGCAGAAAATGAATATAAATTTTTTCAAGTTGACCATGTTTTTTTCTTAAGAAACCGATGATATATGAATTTAGTCAAGACAAGTCTTTAAAAAAATATCTGCTTTTTTTTGAATAAAAAGAATGGGTGAGGATTTCAGCTCATCATAAATTTGTTGAATGTATGCTTTTAAATTGGCATCTGTAATAGGATTACGATATCCTCCCGCTTTGGAGCAAGCAAACTCTGCAAGTTTAAGCTTTGCCATTTTGCCAATGATGGAGTTAGGGTAAGCTGAAGCAAATTCTTCTAGTTTAGCCTTATAAGTTCTATCAATGTCATCAGGCATATCTATTATAGATATTAAATTACGATAGGTACCTAAATTATCATGCAAAGCTATAAATGATAAGTGATCTTCGGAAGTAGTTGGAAGTACCTGAACATTAACAATATTAGAATAAACGGTAATGTTGGTATTATTTATTTTATCAATGTTAGAGACGGAGAATCGAATATCAAATGACGTACCATTGAGAAAATAGGATAAAGAACTTGGATAACCTGTTAGATATTTATATAGCAAGTTAATTGAATAAAAACATTTATCTGATTTTTCCCAAGAATAGATTTCAGGTTTGTCATCGGCAGTTGTCCATCGAACAATTGAAAGCTTTTCCCAATTTTCATTCGGAAACCGTATTTCAAGCGCATCGGTCATGGTCATAACCCGTTCTACCGTATCCGCACTGGTTGACCCAAATTCAATAGTAGCGGGAACCAAACCATATGGGTTTGTAAAGATTGTATCAATTTTGAGTATGGGCCTGAATGTGCCTGTTTGCCCACATAATATGAAATTGTAACCGAGCAAAAACAATAAGAAGAGTAAAAGATATTTTATTTTCATGGTAGGATGATTGAATGAATTTTCGAGAATGGGATTTTAACTTAATAACTACTGTTTCCAGGGCTTCCAATTCTACATCTTATTAAATTTAAGTGTACTGAAATGAAAAGTTCATTTGGCAATTCAGGAGGACTAGGATTCATTATTCCCATATAATTTGGACAATCATCTTTCACACATTCTCCACATACAGGAAAAAGTTCACTGTCGCCATGGGTAAGTCCAAATTGATGACCTAGTTCATGAGCAAATACATTATCATTATTGTTTTTATAATCGTAAACTGTTTCACAAAAAATAATTGTAAATTTCCCACCTCTTGAAACAGAACAATCACGGAGCGAATTGGACTGCGGACCAAAGGTTGTGTATATTGTGCCATCTGCTGGAGATGTACCCAGTCTTGAATATTCAACATTTGGGTCACCATCTTTCAACGTTGTACTTTGCCATCCCAAAATTAAATAACTTACCCAATAATTACGGCTTTTGTCAAATCTAGATTGACATAAAGTATTAAAAATATTTTCCCCTTGCCCTTCAGAATACATATCATAGCCTTCAGCTTTCGTTTTACCAGTATTTAAGTTTGAAATAAATGGAAATATTTCGTTACTTACCAAAGATCCGCCACCATCTATAACAACATCAATATAAGCTTCTGAGTAAATTTCTTTAGTTTGAGTAATAGATATTGGTGTAATCAAAGTAGATTGTTGGTTAGGATTTGCAATTGAAAATGGTATATTATCATCATCTATAATTGTGATTGGGATATTTAACCTTGATTTTCCTGCTTGGTTTTTAATAATAAAATGTGTATTATCTTCAATTAAAATACAACTTGTAACTTCAGACCCATTTTCAAAAATTATGCTACCGTGGTCATATTGCAACAGATTAATAATTGGGTCTGTATTTTTGATTGTTACCCTAAAATCATTTGGAGTCGTTATTTTTTCAATGTTTAACACTCCAAAAGTACCATCCGGAACTCCTGCAAACCTCAATGTACATAAAAGTGAATTTCCTAAAGTTAAATTCTTCTCATATTTAAAACGAATTAAATCGTAATCGTTTGAAGCGATACATGAACTTGCAGCACCAGATGCACAAACCATATGTTTTGCCGGGGAGCCAATGGATAACCCGCCATTTTCAAATCTTCCATTTTGAGTTGTTAATGATCCATCTTTGAGTGGTTCAGTTGAACTGTTGCCAAAAATTCCAGAAATTGCAGTAGACGTTGTTATAGAATTTGAGCCAAAATTGGTAAAATAACCGTTGATAATCTTGTTATTCTCCCATCTTGGATTCTCCATTCTATCCATTTCTAAATGAAGCGTTCTCCAAACCGTCAAAACAGCTGATTTTAATGCTGCATCAATTGTTGGCAAAAAAGAAATATTGCAATTAAAAACTATATCTTTTTTGTCAACAGCATCTTCATTGGGTGTGACCCCATTGTGATGTAAACATATAGGAAATGATTAATTTTGA
>JBBAVI010000139.1:0-13345 GCA_040397785.1 Saprospiraceae bacterium
ATAATAATACGCAGAACTCTGCATCCCTGTCTATGCCTCCTAAACGTCGGCAAGTTCGCACATCCAACCGTTAGCACACCGTACAAAAACTAACAAACATTAAAACATATAAACATGAAAAGCATAAAAACAATCGCAATTGGGTTATTATTCAGTAGTGTTGCCTTTGGTCAAACTTTACCACCTAAACAAGCATCTCCATTTAATGTAAAACAAATACACAGCGGGCATAGCCTTACTGACCCATTGTTTTCAAATTGGCCTGGACAATATGTTAATTTGATTGCATATCAAAATTCACTTCAAGCCTGGCAACTATTCGATGTAATGGTAGGTAAATCAACCGTGCCTGGGTCTCTAATAAAGTCGCGATGGGAAAATCCAGTAGGTTTTGGAGCCCCGGATGCGCGATTAAATATTAATAATTGGCAACTACTTTCCATAACAGAAAGAGTACCATTGGCTTACCAAGGTGGTAATACACAACAATGGTATGTAGATCTTATTCAAGAGCAGAAGCAATATCTCTCTTTGTTTGTAAATAATGCGTGGAATAATGGAAATGGAGCACCCACTTTATTATGGACAACTTGGACCAATCTTGACAATAGTAATGGTCCCTGGCGACAAATGTTAGACATTCAAGGAGCAGAGTTTGAAAGAATGCAAGATTATGCAAATTTAAACAAGCCAATCAATGCACCTCATGTATATATCATTCCGGGCCACAAAATGATGGCAAAATTATACGATGATATTCAACTTAATAAAGTACCAGGTATTACGAATATTAATCAATTCTTTAGTGACAACATCCACACAAATGAACTTGGAGCTTATGCCATCAGTATGATACACTATGCTTGTATATTTAATCAAAGTCCTGTGGGGCTTCCTAATAATTTGTTACCAAATGCTCCTGCTGGCACACCAATTCCTTCACCAGCACTAGCCTTATATTTGCAAAATATGATTTGGGAAGTCGTTACCAACTATCCTCGAACTGGAATTACGGCCCCTCTAACATCAGTAGATTTCCCTGAATTTTCAGTCAATACCATAAATGTATTTCCAAATCCAGCATCTAATTCTATCAATATTGTACAAGAACAAAAAGTAGAAAATCAACCCGTATATATTTATGATCTTTTGGGGAAAATAATTTATACGGGTTATGATGAAGTTATTGACATCAATGACTTCCCTGATGGTCTATATTTATTGAAAGTTGGGAATACTAGCAAAAAATTCATAAAACAATAATTTATTTAAGTAGCGACATCATGTGCTAACACGGGTTTGGCAAAAGTGGCAGTTCAGTACTCCGCAGACACATTTGTGGTTAATCAAACATTGGTTCTCCGCATCAACTTTTGTGGTTAAAACGCCACCCTCGCCAAGCCCGGCAACGTTCTCCATAACATCAAAGCCCAAAAATAAAAGCGCAAAAAAGAACCAAAACCTCCCCAAAATAGTTTACCTTGTTACAGAAATCAAATGAAAAACCAGGAATGGGTGGAGTGTGCTCGGAATAAATAATTGACCTTCAATGGTAAAATTCTCTGTGAATGAAACGCAATAGCATGACTTCTGAAATAAAAATACCCCTCCGCGCACTCAATGAGTCCATGATTAAGGACTTGAAAGAGAAATACCCGGAGGCGGAAATAAGTGTTGAACTGCATCAAGACAGAAACAAAGCGCCGCTGAGCGAAGCTGCTTTCTGGGAAATCATCGCGCTGCTTGACTGGAGTAAGGCCGGAAATGACGAGGCAGTGGTGGAACCAGCTAAAGCGACGCTTGCATCGGGCGCGGTTCGGCATATTTTCGAGTTTGCGGATCTGCTTTCCGAAAAGTTGTATGCATTGGATGGCCTGAAATACGCTTTACAAATTGGGGAGGATGCTTGGTCACCTGACCAATATTTTTCAGTGGATAATTTTTTGTATGCCCGTTGTTGCGTGGTTGCGAATGGAAAAGAGGCGTATGAAGAAGTATTGAATGATCCTGCTCAAATGCCGAAAGACCTTGCTTTTGAAGAATTACTTTATATTCCATCGGAAGCGTATGAACGAAAAACAGGTAAGCGATATGATTACACGCCTTCATATCCAATAGAAACTTATAGTAATCAAATTGGATGGGCAGAGGAAACAGAATGATATAAATCTATATGTATGGGATTTCATGGCAATTCGAAGAAAAATAAAAAAGACCATCACCTTTACGCTATCAATGATAAAGAAGAAAATGACATATTCAAATATGGCATTAGTGATAAACGGATAGGTAAAGATGGGCACTCTCAAAGGATGCGCGAGCAAGTCGATTATCTAAATAGGGCTGTTGGGTGGATACGATACTTTGCCGAAATATTGATTCAAGGGATCATTGGAAAGGCTAAAGCGCGTCAAATTGAAGATGACCACATCAATGCTTATCGGGAAAAACATGGGCGGAATCCTCGTGGAAATGTCAAAAAGACAAAAAAATAATGAACAACCGAGAATCCTTAGGGCTTAACAGCCGCCAGGGAATGCGTAACCGCACCAACCATTTCCTACCTAAATGGCGGCACTGCATGGACGGGTCATACAACTTCCATCAAGTGGTTATACCTACAAAGAAAGGAGAGATTGATATATTTTAGATTTCCCAATCGGAAGCAAAACGGAAGAATATGAAACAGGCAAAATAAAAAATAAAAAATAAAAATGAAATTCAACTACTGCCAGATTTTGCCTATTAAAACCATTTAAATATCGAATACCGTATACTTCCCATTCCTGAAAATGAGAAAGATGCTTAGATGATCGTAAGCAACCCTTTTTAAAGATAAAGCATGAAAACGTTCCGGCAAAACGATCACAAAACCCCTACCGCAACAAAGTCACATCCCCCCGCAAAGACTGCAAAACCACGCCTTCTTCCCGTACATCAGAAATTTCAACCGTCCAAACATATAGATCGGAAGGCTGCGCTGCGCCTTCGAAGCGGCCGTCCCAGCCTGCCCCTGCATCGGCTGTTTCAAACACGCGTTGCCCCCATCTGTTGTATACCCGCAAAAGATACGTGACCGCCGGACAACGAACAATCGGCTTGAAAAGGTCGTTCAACCCGTCACCGTTCGGCGTAAACGCATTCGGAACCAGCAGGGATTTATATCCGATTGACAAGATGCTATCGGAAAAGGCCGAACAACCTTCGATGTTCACCCGCGCGTTGAATATGCCGGCTTGCTGAAAACAGACCGGAGGTGGCTCCTGACCGCTAAATTTCGACGGTGTGCCTCCTTCGAAACTCCATACATAACTGACGGCGGGGAAAACGGTATCCAATCGGAAACGAAGGCATTCGCCCGGACAAAAGATGGAATCAAGCACCGTAAAACCCGGCGGCACCTGATCGCGCACGCGGATGAGTGTGGCCGTTCGCGCGCAACTGTTCTGCTCCGAACGGGCAACAATGCTGTAATCACCCGGCTGATCGAAACAAAAGGTGGTTACAGAATCGCTGACAAAAGGCGGCTCGTCGTTCACTTGCCACTGCAAAGCCGGTTCAACACTGGTATTCCAGTTCACGGAAACGCAAGCGCCGGTACAGACTTCCGTTTTACTGAAATTCAGGGCAGGCAATTCCTCCGGAGCACAGATCACCTGCGCAGTACCGTTACGGGTTGTGAAAACCGGCGTGAAATCCCGCAGCGCCCAAAAAACATTGGCAGGCGTCAGGTTCGTGGCAGAAACATCAAAAAATGCATCCTCAAACTGTAAAAAAGACTGCTTGTGGCAACAATCGGGTTGGTTGGTCAGTAAATGGTCCGTACGGGTAAGGATGGAGGTACGCGCCAGGGGCGTCAGGGTAAGGCGCTGGCTCAGGTTGTAGTAATAGCCGTCGGGGCTGATCTGGGTGCGTTGAATAGAACCGGTTAAACTGGTTTTGTCGTCCACAATCGACCAAATCACGCCATCTTCCAGATCATATTTTATATACTGCGCCAGCACGCCGATGTTGCCATTGCCCATACAGAGCAAAAAAGTATTGTCGTCGAGCAAAGCAATGTCCGAGGCATAATACGCCTGACCGGCAATCCCCCAGGTCTTGCTCATCAACACCTGGCCGTCGGCACGGTTGATTTCCAACAGAAAAACCCGGGAATTCACCGGGCCGGGGTCGGCGCTGGTGCCCCAGAGTACCGGTTGCTGATCTGCCGAAAGCGCAATATTGACTTCAAAAAATATCCGGTCATCCTCGGGCGCGGCGAGCTTATACCGTCGGCTCCAGATGGAGTTACCGGCGCTGTCGAATTTATGCAACGAAAAGGCATTTGTACCATATTCTTTGCCCACGGCGTAAATCTCGCCCTGGCTATTGGTGATCAGGCCGCCCAACCGGTACGCTCCGGACGGATCGGGGCCGCTAAAATTTTTTTGCCAAATCAAATCGCCCTGGTAACTGATTTTAGCCAGGCTGTACTGCTTTGACACATAGCCGGTGAGCAGAATGCCGTCAGCCAGCAGGGCAGCATCGTTGTACACTACGGGCGCATCCTCGTCGCCCAGGTACCGTTGCCACACGAAAGTACCGTCGGCAGCCGACACTTCCGCGATCAACACCTTTGCCTGGATGAATACCGGAGGGAGAATGACCGTATTCAAATTGACAAACAGCACCAACGCATTGCCGTTGGGTAGTGCCAGCATTTTGAACGCGGAAAAGGCATTGTTCTGTTGCAAAGCCGGGTTCATGCCGCGCTGCCACAAAAGATTGCCTTCGGGGGAAAGTCCGATCAGCACGGGTTGCAGTAGCGGGGAAGTATAAGCGCCTGCGGCAATCAGATTACCCGAGGAAAGCAGCACCATATTTAAAAGATCCGGGTCTTCATTGGCGGATGAATACGCGCGCTGAAAGTTTTGCCCCGAAAGCTCGGATGCGAGTATCAACAAACAGAAGGCAACGACTTTTTTCATACTTTCTGAACATGGTTTAATGAAACAAGGATTCCTATGCTGTATTTATTACCTTTTAGGCCATAAAAGCAGCAAAACAACGTAAATATATACCCATAACCTATCCCGACAGCGTCCGTGTTACGAAAAAAGTTGAAATAAGATAATAAATGTATTGGATGATTTGGATATTTAATAATTAGCGTATGTTTGACAGATTAATTATGCCACATGAACCCACTTTACCCTTCGACCCTGAATTATTGGCTTTTCAGAATAAATTTTCTTTAACACTTTTTAAAAACTCAGGCATGAAAAAGAATCAGATTTTACTCATAGTGCTTCTCTTTATCGGATGCGCTTTCAACAGTTTTGCCCAGCATGATCTGAAGTTTGAAATAAACAAAGTGCTACCATTCATTTCGATCCAAGAAGATAAATTGGATAAAATAAACACACTTACGGATTTGGACAAACGGTACCCCACATCTTGGGTAAAAGCATATATTTCCGTGGAAATTTCAGCCTATAAAAATGGAATACAAACAAAGGCTTCGGGTAATAGCGATGTCTTGAATCAAGCGCAAAAAGACCTGATACGATTGGCAGACCGTAATAACGATATTGCCGTAATCGTAACGTACATACCCAACGATTCGTTGAAAAATAACCCACCGAAGCAATACGATTTCAAAGTTACGATCATGCCTGACAATAATGCGGTATATGCCGAAGGCGCAGAGCAATTGATTCAATACCTGCAAAAAAACAGTATTGCAAATATTGAAGCAGGAAGTTTTACGGGTTATGATTTGACTGCCGTTAAATTTACCATTACCGAACAGGGGAATATTACAGATATTCAAGTTGCCATACCATCAAAAGATAAAAAAATTGACGAAATGCTGGTTACGGCTATTTCAAAAATGCCTAATTGGAAGCCAGCAGCGTTTTCTAACGGTTTAAAAGTCAAACAAAATTTTGTTCTGACCATTGGCAATATGGAGAACTGCATGGTCAATCTTTTGAATATCCGTCCAATTGAATAAATTCAAGTTAATAGACCATGCCTGATTCGCCCTTGTTCTCCTCCTCAGACACCCTTACATATAACATCTTGATAAATGGCCAACCAATAAAAGCCAATTATTTAGTCCTATCTATTGAGTTGGAGCGGGCAATTTTTCGCATTCCCACCGCCAAGATCATCCTGGGCTCACAGTCGGTCGACTCCGAAAACAACCAGCACTTTGCCAGCGAATCGGACGACTTTATCCCAGGCGTGGAAATAGAGATCAAATTAGGTTACGGCTCCAACAATGAAACATTATTCCATGGTATGATCGTCAAGCAGGGTATCCGGAACCTTACAGGCATAGTCGATGAATGCATTATCCATTGTCGTGATAAATCGACAAAAATGACCCTTGGGCGCAAAAGCGCGTATTATCAGGACATGACAGACAGTGCGATTACGACTTCCATACTCAGCGATTACGGGTTGAGCAGCGCGGTAGAAGCTACGACCTGTACCCATAAACAATTGGTCAAATACCAGCTGAACGATTGGGATTTTATCGTCGATCGCGCGGAAACAAACGGCATGCTGGCGTACGCAGAAAACGGAAAGGTGTCGGTCAAAAAACCACTTGCCAGCGGAATGGCTGATTTGAAAGTAGCATTTGGCAAAGACGTTTTATCCTACGATTGCAGTATAGAATCGCCGTTTATAGAAAAAAACGAATTGAACGCTTTGGCCGATGCACAACTCACCCACAACCAGATGTTCATAATGCAGGGTACCATTACCTTTATAGGCAATTCAAAGCCCAAATTGAACACATTGCTTGAAATGAATGGATTTGGCAACCGCTTCCATGGAAATGCGCTCATCACAAGCATCCAAGACTCCGTTCGGGAAGGAATTTGGCGGACGACCGTGGGCTTCGGCCTGCCGCCGGAATGGCAGGATGCACAACACGCCCTCAGCGCCCCTTCCACCGGAGGAATACTGCCCGCTATTGGCGGATTGCAAAATGGCATCGTCAAAAAAATGGACGAAGACCCCGACGGGCAATACCGAATACTGGTAGAGGTGCCAGCCATCGCCCCTGCCAGTGCCGGGATATGGGCACGCATGGCCCATTTCTATGCCACTTCCGGCAAAGGCAGCTTTTTCCTGCCCGAAATCGGAGACGAGGTCGTGCTTGGCTTTTTGAACGACGACCCTTGCTATCCAATCATTTTGGGTATGCTCTACAGCAGCAACATACAGCCCCCCTACCCGCCCGACCATAAAAACGAGCTCAAGGCCTTCGTCACAAAAAACGACCTTAAGATCGAGTTCAACGATGGAGACAAGGTGCTATCTATAAAAACCCCTGGCGGCAACGAATTTGTGCTGTCGGACAAAGACAAGTCCATCACGCTCAAAGACCAACATGGCAATAAAATAGAAATGACCGATGCTGGAATTGCCCTGAACAGCGCAAAGGACATCATCCTAAAAGCCAATGGAAAAATCGAATTACAAGCCACCACCGATATCGCTGTCCGTGCTACGGGGGGCGACATCAGCCTGGAAGGCCTCAACGTGCAAGCAAAAGCCGAAATCGCTTTTTCAGCCGAGGGTTCAGCTAGTGCCGAAATAAAAGCCGCCGGCACTACGACGGTGCAAGGCGCAATGGTCATGATTAATTGATTTTATAAAAAAATCTTATGCCCGCAGCAGCAAGATTAACCGATATGCACACCTGTCCGATGCTTACCCCTGGCCTTCCACCCATCCCGCACGTGGGCGGCCCGATAAGTGGTCCGGGCGTCCCCAACGTGCTGATAGAAGGTATACCAGCCGCCGTCGTGGGTGATAGGTGCGTGTGCGTGGGGCCGCCGGACACCATTGTCAATGGATCGGCCACCGTTATGATTTCCGGCCGCCCGGCTGCTCGGATGGGCGATACCACCGCGCACGGAGGGTCTATTGTATTGGGCGCGCAGACTGTGATCATTGGTGGCTGAGAAAGGCCTGGTAATTTTTTCAGTGGCGCTCATTGCATGGTGTATGCGATACACTTGCCGGACTAGCAATAACTTGGGGCAGCGATTTTAAAGCAAGTAAAATTTTAAAAACAAATATATCATGAAATCACCCTGGAAAGAAATATTGCCAGAATTGCTCCCTGAATACACCATGAACCATGATGTGAAGGTCCCGACCAAACGGACCCAGACACTTATGGACATCATTGATTATGGCATTCCAAAAGCCAAGGAGCCCAAGGACATTGCGATCATTGGCGCAGGGTTTTCGGGCATGGTGGCTGCCTCGCTGTTGGCCGATGCCGGACACCGGGTGACCATCTATGAAGCCAGTATGCGCGTGGGCGGACGCATCAAAACCATCCGGGAGCCTTTCCTGAACAGGCAAAGCGGAGAAGCCGGCGCGATGCGGCTTGTGACTTCTTATCTCTTGGTATTCAAGTATATAGAGAAATTAAGATTAGAGACTTTTGATTTTATCAACCACGATACCAAAGGCAACGAACTCATTTTTGTCAATGGGGTAAAAATTACCCGCAATCAATACCAGGCCAATCCAGACCTCCTGCAATTCGATACCATTGGCAAAGAAAAGGGAAAAACTGCCGACACGCTCTGGGCGGAAGCGATTCAGCCTATTATGGACATGCTCAAAGAAGAGAACGTGGAGAACTGGGCAAAAGTGATCGAAAAATACGACCGATATTCCGTTCGCGGATACCTGAAGGCCGAAACCGATCTGTCGGAAGGCGCTATTGAAATGATTGAGGTAATGCTTAATTTGGAGTCGCGGTCTAATTTGGGCCTGATTCAGCAAATTGTTGAAACGATAGACCACGATCCCAATGCTACCTATTTTGGCATTAGCGGCGGTATGGACTTATTGCCGCAGCGCTTTTACGAGCAGCTTAAAGCACAAGGCGTAAATTTCTATTTCAACCACATGCTCACACGCATTGACCGGGATGACAAAGCAACCCTGTACTTTGAAGGAAGCAAAGCCCAGGCAGGCAACCGAATGGTAGGTTATGGCGTAGCGGCCGAACCATCCAAGCACAAAAAAGTAAAAGCGGATGAAGTTATTCTGACCATCCCGTTTCCGGCCTTACGCACCCTGGAAGTGAACCCACCCTTCTCCCAAATCAAACGAAAAACGATCCGCGAACTCAACTACAATGGCGCCACTAAAGTATTTCTACAGTTCAGCAAACGTTTTTGGGAAACAGAGCACAAAATCTTTGGCGGACAGGTAATTACCGACCTTGCCTCGCGCTTTATCTATTTTCCGAGTACCGATTTTGGCGGAGAAAACGGCGGTGTAGTAATATCCAGCTATGTTTGGGCCACCGAAGCCGCTTTATGGGATGCTTTTACCGATGAAGCCCGCGTAGAATATACCCTGAACGATGTGGCCAAAATTTTTGGTGAACACATACGCGATTATTTCGTGGTCGGCACCTCGCAATCCTGGGCAAATGATGTGTATTCCACCGGCGAAGCGGCCATGCTCGCGCCCGGGCAATTCGAAGAACTTGAAGGCTATGTCCAAATGGCAGAAGGCAATATCCATTTTGGCGGCGATGCCACCTCTTTTAAGATTGCCTGGATCGAAGGCGCTATTGAAGCGGGAATTCGGACGGCGCTGGAAATTTAAGCGGACAACCTTTTGCCTATCCAATACAATCTTTTACGCAAATGCCTGATTTAAAAACACTTGATGTTACCCTCCGGAATGGAGGATTCAAATTCTTTAAGAACCTATGAATATCGCAGTAATCAACTCCGGCGGCACCATTAGTTGCGTGGGCGCTCCCTTGAACCCCATGCCTGCCCAAAAATTTGCAGATGCATGCACTAGTTTGTTAACCCATATTTTCCAACAAGGGATCCCCAATTTGCAAATTACCTATATAACAGACTTGGTTTTCCCTGAGTCCAAATACGGGACCCTCGACAGCACCAACCTGCAGCCCAGCGACTGGTGCCTGATGGCCGATTACATACTTGAGCATTACGACCATTATGATGGTTGGGTGGTGCTTCATGGTACCGATAGCATGGATTTTACGGGTACGGCGCTGCCTTTCCTTTTGTCTTCCTTCGATAAAAAAGGCATCGTTACGGGCGCGTTGTCAAAACCTGTAATCATTACAGGGTCGCAAGTACCGCTTTTTTACCAGACAACACCTGCGGATAGCCTGAGCATCAACTTCAATACCGATGCGTTCCAAAATGTATGCGGCGCCCTGGCGGCAGCGCAAACAGGCATTCCCGAAGTTTGCATTTACTTTCAAAACAAGTTGTACCGGGGCAACAGGGTGGTAAAAACCAATGCCAGCGAGTTCAACGCCTTTTCCTCGCCCAACTTTTCCTACCTTGGGGAATATGGTGTAGGCCTCAGCCTCGACGGAAACCTCATGCTCCCTGGCCCGGTAAGCCATTCGGTTTCGCTCGACAATCTTTCTGTGCGTACCCAGGTCCGCAAGCAGTTGCAGTATATCCAGGCACATATCGATCAGTTTCCGGTAATGCAATTGAATGCCTTCCCGGCGCATTACAAGATGTCGCCTGCGGAAGGTTTTTTAGCCAAATTAATCCAAAGTTTACCAGCATTGCACTTAAAGGGGCTCATTTTGGAATCCTACGGAGAAGGGAATTTCCCCTCAGGCAACCCAGACACTGCGGATCAGGGCAGCATTTACCAGGCTTTAAAAATGGTCAACGACCACGGGATCATTATAGTGGATTGCACCCAGGTTATCAGTGGCATCATCAACGACAGCGCTTATCTCGCCGGCGCTTGGTTGCCCCAGGTAGGCGCGCTCAGTCCGGCCGACATGACCCCAATGGCCGCGTTTTCCAAACTCATGGTCTTAATGACCGCAGCCGGGTATGCCGGCAATGATTGGGATATCGATACCGTAAAATGCCTGTTCCAAACCAATTTGCTGGGTGAAATGCTAAGCGTCAACAAATTAGACAGCCGCAGCAACACCGCGCTTTTACCCGGACAAAGCCTGTATGCCCTTGATGGCAGCGCCACACTCACGAACGATCAGATCCTGGGGCCCGTATTGAAAGACCGGCAAGGCAATACCCTTTGGTCGGCGTTCAACACAACGCCAGCGGCATCCAAAATGCCTGGCAGGTTGGTGATGCAAAACGACGGGAACCTCGTTTTTTACAGCAGGTGTAATGCTGCGATGTGGGCTACCGACACGGGTAACCCATCTGGGGCTTCTTCCCAGTTGCGCGTGGATGGATCGAGTGTGGACAAAACCTTGGTATTGTCTGTATATAATTACTCGGAAGGGCAAGAAACGGCCATTTTATATGAACACTAAACAATAAATTCAATACCATGCGCGAAGAAGAAATCTTTGAAATAATTGTCGGGCACCTTGTTGAAGTATTACCTGATATAGACCCGCAAAACGTTACCATGCAAGATGCATTAAGTGATTTTGGGGCCAATTCTGTAGACCGAGCCGAAATCATTATGATGACTATGGATTCTTTATCGCTGGATATTCCACGCGTTGAATTGTTTGGAACACATAATATTCAGGAATTGGTAGAATTGCTGCATGCAAGGTTATGAGCAATGTGATATTCTAGTTTCCGGAATAGGCGTTATCTCGGCAATTGGCCAGGGTAAGCGTGACTTTATTTCGGCTTTATTGCAAGGCCGACACCGTTTTGATGTCATGAAACGCCTTGGCAGACAAGCGCCATTGGCGCTATCTGAAGACGATATCAATTCAGAAAAAACAACTGCATTTTTAGGCGCTGAAATAGAAAGCCTCAAGATCCCCGAATCCATATCAGAACGCCTATTACGAACGGCTTCCTTTTCAAGCAAAGTAGCGCTCGCAACCTTACAGGAAGCATGGGATGACGCTAATCTTTATGAAGTAGAACCAACCCGCATCGGATTGGTCGTAGGCGGCTCCAATTTCCAACAAAGAGAACTGGTATTAACGCAGGAACAATATCACAACCGTAGGCAATTCCTTCCACCTAACTACGCCATGTCCTTTATGGACAGTGATTTATGTGGTTTATGTACAGAGGCTTTTAATATTAAGGGATTTGCCTATACTGTGGGTGGCGCCTCTGCCAGTGGTCAACTTGCCGTCATACACGCAATTAATGCCGTACTGACAGGGCAGGTAGATGTTTGCATTGCCTTGGGTGCTTTAATGGATTTGTCGTATTGGGAGTGTCAAGGGTTTCAGTCTTTAGGCACCATGGGCAGCAATCGCTTTGCGCGCGAGCCGGCACTAGCCTGTCGACCTTTTGATAAAAACCGGGATGGTTTCATTTTTGGCGAATCATGTGGCGCAGTGGTTATCCAGAAATCTGATGTAACAAAAAGAGCGGGTGTAAAACCTTACGCTCGTTTTACCGGCTGGGCGATTGGGATGGACGGTAACCGCAATCCCAATCCATCGCTCGAAGGAGAAATTGGGGCGATCAAAAAAGCATTACAACAAACAGGCTTAAACGCAAACCAAATTGACTATATCAATCCACATGGATCAGGTTCTGTGATCGGTGATGAGATCGAATTAAAGGCGATTGCTGCATGTGGGCTTGAGCACGCATTTATCAATACTACAAAATCCATCACCGGCCATGGGTTGAGTTCCGCAGGTATGGTAGAACTTATTGCCACCTTGCTGCAAATGGAAGCAGGATCCTTGCATCCCAGTAGAAACCTGGACGATCCGATGAAACCTGACTTTAATTGGGTTCGGCAAAACATGGTTTCACACGCCATCCAAAATGCATTAAATATCAGTATTGGGTTTGGAGGGATCAATAGTGCAGTCTTTTTGCAAAAGTTTTAAGTATGGATCATAAGTAATTGACTTGTTGCGGTGGGGAACAAAACGACAAAAATATTTATCCCGAAAGAATCGCAGTTACTAAAAAAGTTGATATAAGAAAAAAAATTTCATTGAATGATTTGGATATTCAATATTTATCGTATATTTGTACGGATTAAATTTGCCTCATGAACCCACATGAACCATCATGAACCCACATTCCCCATTGATACTTTTTTTGGACAGTTGCGTCAAGCGAACCGGTGTGGTTCGCTTGACGCAATTTGTTTTTGAGGTTTCACCCGTTGTGTCAAGATAACTACTGTGGTTATCTTGATGCAACGGGATGGTTTGTTACAAATGAAGATTGAAGCAATAGGAACCATTTGAGGGAATGGACGAACATGCTAAGTTCGTGGAAAAACAATATCGAAATAAAAAAAGCGACTTATCAGCCTGATGAGTAATTAAATAATAATCACCACAACCACTTTTTAAAATTTAAAAAATGAAAACTCAAAAATT
>JBBAVI010000140.1:0-13224 GCA_040397785.1 Saprospiraceae bacterium
AGCCAGGCTACCATTTATAAGTGGTATGCCCGATATTCCAAACGCTATCAGGCTAGTATTGTAACGGTGGTAGAACACGTAAGTGATAGCGTCAAAGTCAAGCAATTAGAGGCAGAATTGGAACGAATGTATGCACTTTTAGGGCGTTCAAAAGCAGAAAATTTGCTGCTACATACCGTGATAGAAAAGGCAGATGAAGCATTGGGTACAGATCTAAAAAAAAATTTAGACACCCTGCTCTTGCAGAACTTTTCTATCAAAAAGACGCCCAGCAAGTGAGTAGGCAAATCTTATTTGAAGCCGCGGAAACATCTAGGCAGGCCTTCCACCAGTACTTACAGTCTCCTTATCAAACAGCCCGTACACCAGCAAAATTGGTGCTTGAAATGGCTTGGCAAATCCGTAAAAACTTCCTTCCTGGTTCAAGTGCCCGGGAAGTTTATTTTTACATCAGAGACAAACATGAACAGTACAATTTACTGCTTTTAGGGTGGGGAAAGCATGCTTTTGAAGCACTTTGCTTAGTAAATGGCCTGAGAATCGTTAATAGAAAGTTTGTGCCAAAAACAACTATTCGGGGTGATTTTGTTTTCCCAAATAGAATTGAAGGTCTTACGATCAGAGGCATAAACCACGTTTGGGCAAGTGATATTTGTTATCTTTTTGGAACCAACGGAGTCTTAGTCGGATACGCTACCAGCCTTATTGACCTATATAGCCGTAGACTTCTGGGCTTGAGTTTCTCTCAAACAATGCATGCTAAGGTGACCTCTCACGAGGTGCTCAAACAGGCATTACTTGTCAGAAAAGAAGCAGAGTACAAAGACCTTTTCTTTCATTCTGACGGGGGCAAACAGTACATCGAAACTGCATTTCTGGCGACACTCAAAAATAAAGGTATTCAGTCCAGTATGGCAGCGTCTTGTTATGAAAATGCCTTTGCAGAATCCTTCAATGACATCCTAAAAAACCACATGCTTTTTGATCTCAACATCAACTCATTTCATCAACTCAAAAAACAAGAGCGTTTTATAAAAGACTGTTACAACTTCAATAGAAGGCACAACAGCATCCAAAAAACAACACCTTGTGAGTATGAACAACTCATTTTAACTTTACAACCTTGCAAAGAACTGAAGTGGAAATCAAGGTAATTCCTAAAAACAACCTACCTTGACAGCATATATTTCATTTTCAAATCGAGTTGAATTTCAACTCTTTTTTGTCAACTTTTTCCGGGCGTATCCAAGTACTTTAGCGCGTACACATTGTCTGAACCTGGATTTGGGTGGATTTATGGATTTATGGATGTATTACAATTAATGATCTCAAAAATCCTCAAATCCCATAATCCCCCCAAATCCAGGTTCAGACAATTAATGCATCCTAACATCCCAAAATCCCCCCAAATCCAGGTTCAGACAATGTGTACGCGTGCAAACATCCCACTTTGGATCTAATTCATTGTCAATCATCACAACCCCAGCGGGGCTAAACACCTGAAAAACAAATCATTACGACCCCAGCGGGGTCGCATCTTTGTAACAATAACGGGGCACCAATTCATCCCGACCTCGGAGAGGTCGCACGTTGGTATTGGAAAATTGATAGTTGATAAATTGTGATGGAAAGGATGATCTAATTCATTAGCAATCATCACAACCCCACCGGGGCTAAACACCTGAAAAACAAATCATTACGACCCCAGCGGGGTCGCATCTTTGTAAGAATAACGGGGCACCAATTCATCCCGACCTCGGAGAGGTCGCATATTTGTATTGGGCAATAGGGGGATAAAAACCGCTGCTTAAATACGGCATTGATGGCTATACTTATTCTTATTATAAATAGCCTAAGCGTCTCTAAACTAACAACTAACAACTATCAACTAACAACTAAACCATTTACCCGCCGTAGTGAAAAAGGCGGCTGGGGCATTTGTGGTAGGCTTGTTTTTTTGTAGCCGCCTTGATGATTAATCAACCCGCCTGCGTAAAAAAGGCGGCATATCATTCCGATTTTGCTTGGTTTTTCTGTAGCCGCCTTTTTTACTACGGCGGGTAAAAATAAAGCCGCCGGTAATACTTGCGTATACCAGCGGCTAATAAACCCCAAAAAACCAAATGAAAACTGGGACAAAGAACGGAACTAGAAAAACAAACACTGTCATAGAATTGTCATGAAATCATTTTGTTCAAACATTCAAAAAGAAGATGGCCGTGCGCTGACAATGGCGAAGGTTTAGAAAGCCGCACCCAGTTGAAGGAATATTTTATGCAATGCTTTTGCATCGGCTGCGATAAAATCGGCACCACGTTCCAGTAATTTTTCGTCATGCCCGTCGTGAATATGCGCCGCTCCCAGAAAGCCTACCACGCGAATTCCTGCGGCTTTAGCCGCTTGTACGCCGGTGGGACTATCTTCTACCACCACCGTATCACCTGCTTGTAATCCCAATTGATCAAGGGCGTATTGATAAACATCCGGGTGGGGTTTGGGGTTTTCCACGTGCTCGGCCGAGAAAATCTGACCATCCAGCGCGCTGCGCAAACGCACCCGGCGCAGGCAATATTCCACATGCCGGACGCTGCCATTGGACACCATGCTGCGGGGTGTTCGAAGCGCGCGAAACAAACCCGCCATGCCGGGAATTACCCGCAGATTTTGTGCAAAGCCATCGTGGTGTAATTTCCGTAAGCGTTCAAAATAATCAGGACCGACCTCCACCCCATATTCTTCTTTCAAAATCGCCAGGATATCGCGTTCCAGTAAACCCGGAAAGCGCTTGCTGTACGTTTGTTCGTCGAGGGTAAGTCCGTGTTCTTTTAACAATTGCAACGTACTGCGCACCGCAATGATCTCGGAATCTACGATGGTGCCGTCGTTGTCGAATAGAATGTGTTTGAGCATGCGCGTTTTGTGTTTCGTGTTTAGTGTGATCTGCTTCCAAAAACTGGACAGCAAACTAAGCGGCAAAATTGAGGTTTTTTCACACTATAAAAAGGCTTCGATATGACAAAAGGACGATTAAGCCTCCGTGCGAAAAGCAACAGTTTCCCCGCACGTTGTATCTTGCATCGAAAGCGTTGTATTTCGCGCTCCATTCTTTTACGTTTCGTCCAACCTTACGAATCCAATGACAACGAAAAACTACTTACTAACCCTGCTCTTGGCTTTGCCCCTGATGCTTTTTGCCCAAGTGCAACCGCATTTTTGCGCCACCGATCAATTATTGGAGGAATCCCTGCGCAAGGAAGGCAACCGCAACCAGCACGAACAAATTGAAGAACAAATTTACCAGCATTTTACAAACCGGGAACGTCCGCGTACCGGTGCCAAACTTGCCATCAAAACTTTGCCCGTGGTGGTCCATGTGATCCACCAAAACGGCACGGAAAATATTTCAAATGCCCAAATTATAACCGGTATTCAACAACTCAATGAATCATTTGCCAACACCGCATATTACGATCAGGGCAGCGGCTACAACACCATGATTCAGTTTTGCCTGGCCAAACGCACCCCCAATAACCAGGCAAGTACGGGCATTACACGCGATGTGAATGGACTGACAAACCTCGATTATGGCACCGAGGACATTGCACTCAAAAACATAAACCGTTGGAATTCAAAAGAATATGTAAACATTTGGTTGGTAAAAGAAATATGCGGCGGCGGTTTCGGATGTGGTGTGGCCGGGTATGCCTATTTCCCCAGTTCCCATGGCCAGCCTGAAGACGGGATCGTGATGGAAGCCCGCTGGATGGGTTCTACGCCGGGCAACACCGGGGTGCTCAGCCACGAAATGGGGCATTACCTGGGCCTTTACCACACTTTTCAAGGCGGCTGCCAAAATGACGACTGCCTGGCCAACGGCGATCGGGTATGCGACACCCCGCCCGACCAAAGTACGGCATGGACGCCCTGCAATGCCTTGGTAAATAGCTGTAGCACCGATAATCAATCGGGCTTTAGCAGCGATCAAAATGACATGATCCTGAATTTTATGGATTATACAGATTTCAACTGTTTCCATGATTTTACGGAAGGCCAAAGCAACCGCATGCACTGGGTTTTGGAAAACGTGCGTAAAAGCCTGCTCGACGCAAAAGGATGTGCCGAACCTTGCCCAAGTTTGGTAAATGCCGTTTTTTCGGCTTCAAATACCACCATTTTACCAGGACAAACGGTTACGTTCACCAACGGCAGCAGCAATGCCGCTGGCTTTGAATGGACGGTGAATGGCACCGTGTTTTCCAACGCAATCAATCCGTCTTACACCTTTACCCAAACCGGCGTGTACCAAGTTGAACTCAGGGCTTTGTCGGGCAATCCGGATCGTTGTGCCGAGTCAACTGCTGCCGTAATGATCACGGTCGCTTGTCCGGTGGTGGCCGATTTTTCGGTGAGCAACCGTTTTCCGCTGCCGGGCGAACTGGTCACAATTACCAATTTGAGCCAAAATGCGACGGCGTATCAATGGTTTTTGAACGGCGCGGCGCAAGGCTCTACTTTTACAGGATTTACGCCTCAAGCGCAAGGTCTGAATATCGTTCGGTTAGAAGCAAGCGACGCCAACTGCCAGGATTTGAAATATGAATACATCGTGGTGCAAGCCCCAAACACCTCGGAATGTGCCCTAAGTTGGTTGAAAAACTACGGGGCGCCCAATGTGAACGAAGGCTCCGGCAACCTTGTTTCGGCATCCAATGGCAATATTTATGTGAGCGGATTTCGCAACGACAGCACGCTGTTGATGGCCCTAAGTCCCGATGGAACGCTGATTTGGACGCGTTTATTCAAGTTTTCCACCCATGCGTCGGAACAAATCAGTTACTTTTTCGAAGACAGTGACAAAAACCTCGTAGGCTGCGGCTTTAGTTCCAACGGCGCTACGTTTATTGGATTTACCTTTAAATATAGTCCTGCTGCCAACCAGGTTATTTGGGCCCATGAAAACCCCGAAAACCCGCAAACCTTCAATTTTACGATGGTGGAAAAGTCGCCGGGCGGGAACTATATTATTTTTAATTCCTACCACGATTCTCCCGCGCCGGGCAGCGGCGACGATGTCCACTGGGTAGAAATCAACCGGTTTACAGGACTGCTGACAACCACGAAGTTTGGCTTTTCGTACGGTAGTTCGGAAGGAGTCCAGGAGGCCAAAGTGTACAATGGGCGCGTTTATACCAGCGGACGATATACGTATGGTGCTGCCTTTTCCGGAATGCGGGGCGCTATTTCGCGGTTCGATTTGCAGGGAAACCACCAATCGACGGCCATGGGTTTGTACCCGAGCACCGCAGTTGCACGCAATTACGCCCCTGATTTTACCATCGACAACGATTCGATGGTGACGGTGGTTTATGGCGATTTTGCGGGGGAAGCGTCTGTGACCAATGAATTCGCCTTGTTTGAAACCAGTTTGGGCAATTTTTTCATGAATTGGGCGAAACGCTACACCCTTCCAACCGAATTCGCCGTGTACCCGCGTACTGTGCAATACGTATCCGACGGTTTGGTGGTGATGGCCTACGATATAAATTCCTATTCAAATACCTATCTCATCAAATTTAACCGGAAAGGAACCCTGATCTGGGCCTGGAAATACAACGATTTTGGCGGTTTCCGGGCTGAAAAACCCATGATGCTGCGCGGCGATGATTTGTACCTCACTGGCACGCGCTCAGGAAATATTGCTGTCATGAAAGTCAGCGTTGCCACGGGGCTGGCATACAGCGATTGTCCGGCACCACAGCCGCTTACCGTAAATACCACGGTGCTTCAGCCTTTCCGACAGTTGGTAACCCTGGTGCGGTACCCTAGCCCGATTCAACAATCCTTCAGAACCGTTGTGCCCGACCTTCAAAATTTGGTGCAAACCACAGAATGCGCAGAACTTTGTCCTACAGAAATTTGCAACAATGACCTCGACGACGATAATGATGGGCTGATTGACTGTTTTGATACCGATTGTAATTGCCAGGCCTGCGACGGGCAGCAAGCCAGTATTTGGTATTTCGGCAAAAACGCTGGACTGGATTTCAGCACCGAGCCGCCAACCGTGTTGGGGAACGGAAAAACATTGAGCCGGGAAGCCTCTGCGGTGGCCGTTGATGCATTCGGGAATTTGTTATTCTACTCCGACGGGCAAAAGGTGTACAATCGGAACCATCAGGTGATGCCCAATGGCGGCAACTTGTTTGGACACCCCTCTACAACACAAATGCTGATTTTGCCACAACCGGGCAAACCTTGGCGTTATTACATATTTACACCCAACAGTTTTGACAACCTCGCCAGCGGCAACGGTACCACGTATTCGGTGGTGGACATGACGCTTCAAGGTGGCCTGGGAGGCATCCCACCCAACGAATTGAACCTTGAAATCGTGCAACCGTCTTTGTTTACCGAAAAAATTACGGCAACCCGGCATTGTAACGGCCAGGATTGGTGGATTTTGGTGAAAGAACAAGGTAACAACCTGTTTAGGAGCTATCTATTGAACGAAAATGGGCTGCAACCACCTTTTGTCATTGCAACAGGCACGTTGCCTCCTGCGCCGACCTTCAACAGCGTAGGCGTTATGAAATTCAACCCGGAGGGTAACTTGCTGGTAAATACCTTGTTTCATACAGGCGGGATTGATATCATGCAATTTGATCAAAATACCGGTATTCTGAGCAACGCAGTTTCCATTATTCAGCCAAATGTGCTGAACGGCCCTTACGGTGTCGAGTTTTCTAATGACGGTAACTTATTGTACGTGAGCAACTTATTGGGCACTTCAAAAATTACCCAATTCGACCTTACGCTCCCCCCGGCCCAAATTGGCAATGGCGTTACCATTGCTTCTTTCGCCGCTACTTACCGGTACGGACAGTTGCAACGCGCACCAAACGGGAAAATATATGTGCCCAATACGGCCCCGCTGGTGTATTCACCGAGTTTGGGGGTGATTAATGCCCCCGATGTAAAAGGCACCGGATGTATGTATCAGGAAACGGCCCTGCCTTTATCACCCGGCTCCGCTAACATTGGATTACCTTCTTTTCCGCAAGACTTTTTACCCCGCAAAATCAACCCGGAAATCGCGGGGCCGGATTCAACTTGTACGGTGGGAGATACCTTGCTGTACACCCTCCAATTCAAAGCATGTAGCGTGGATTCCGTCATTTGGAAACTCGACGGCGGCAGCCTGTTTGTGGTAAATCCAAAATTAGTAACGGCTGTTTTTGACCAGCCCGGAACCTATCGCCTCACCGCGCTGGTGTTTTCGCCTTGTATTGTGGAAGCCGATACGTTCCTGATTTACGTGGATACCAGCGGCATGCGTACGCTTGATCTTGGGCCAGATATTGCCCTGTGCGAAAATGGGGTGCGGGTACTGGATGCCGGTGCCGGATTTGCCAAATACCGCTGGGATGACGGTAGCGCCGAACAAACACGCACCACGCTTTTCCCCGGTAAATACTGGGTAGATGTATGGGATCAATGCGGAAAACAACAATCAGACACCGTGCTGATTTCTATTTTGCCCAATACAGTGCTCTATATCGGGCCAGACACTGCTACCTGTACCACAATAAGTTACGATCGTCCAAGTGGGTTTCAGTCCTGGAACTGGTCGCCTGCAACGGGCTTAAACTGCACCAATTGCACGCCTGTATCCGTGGGATCCAATGGCACCACGACCTACACCGTGATTGCCCAAACAGCAGACGGTTGCATTTCGGTCGATTCCCTGACCATCACGGCAAGCCAACTTTCCGATACAACCCTGGTGCCGTATTGTCCTGGCGATACGCTGCTGTTGGCAGGACAATTCCTGGTACCCGTGGGCGATACGATGCTTACCTTTACCATACCGGGGTCCGGCGCTTGCGACACCTTGCGCACCTACATATTAGAGGAACAATTGTTGCCCACCATAAGCAAAACCTTGTTCCTGTGCCCCGGTGATACTCTTTTTGTCAACGGATTGCCCTATACAGAGCCTGGATTCGTGCAAGATACCATTCCGGCGCTGGTGGGTTGCGATACAATTGTCAGTTACGCGCTGCGCTTTGCGCCGATCCCGACATGCGCGGATACCATCGGACTATGCCCCGGAGATACCGTATTTATTTTTGGACAAGCCTATTTTGCGGCTACTACATTTACGCTGAGCATCCCTGCTACAGAAGGCTGTGATACTTTGGCGACGTACGTTATTCGGAATATCAATCCGCCGACCTTAACCCGCAACCTTGCCTTTTGTCCGGGCACTTCCGTCAGCATTGACGGTGTGGCGTACACGCAACCCGGTACGGTACAAAGCCTGCTGCCTGCTGCGGTTGGTTGTGATACAGTGGTGACGTATATCCTCGAATTTTCACCACAACCTACTGATATACAGACCATTTTGTTCTGTCCGGGCGACACGGTGTTCATCGGCGGACAAGCGTACATGCAACCCGGTACAGCCATAGGCACGGTACCAGCTTTGACGGGTTGCGACACCCTCGTGACCTACACACTGGCCTTTGCACCGCTTCCGACTGCCACCAAAACCATCCTGTTTTGTCCAGGAGAAACCGTAATGATTGGCGGCCAAACATACAACCAACCCGGCACCGTTACGGGCATCGTACCCGCTACGACGGGCTGCGACACACTGGTCACATACACCCTGCAATACAGTTCAACGGATTTTGAATCTGCCATAACCATCGAGTGCCCGAATGACTTTTACGTCGATATTCCGCCGGGCGATCAGGAGGCGTTGGTTACCTATCCGCAGCCAACCGCAGCAACGGACTGCATTTGTCCGGGTGTTCAGATACAATTGCAACAAGGCTTCCCATCGGGTGCTAATTTCCCGCTTGGCAGCACCGATGTGTGTTACACGGCAAAGGATTCCTGTGGTGCCAACATTACCTGCTGTTTCAAGGTGGTGGTGCAAGAAAAGTCGTCCTGCGATGTAAAAGTGATTGATTGTGTTAAATTTGAATTGGTCGGCATTACCCAAAATCCTGCCGGACAGCAGCGTTACCGAATCCGGGTGACCAATAATTGCACACAAAAGATGATTTATTTCGCGGCACAACTTCCCGATGGCTTGCTGGCCGTTGCGCCCTTGCATAATGCGGTGTACCCAGCCCCTTCCGGCCGGAACTATCTGGTCCGCAACCCCAACTTCACCCCCTTCTATTCCTTGCGGTTTTCGTCGACCACCGACAGTATTGCCAATGGCCAGTCGGAGATATTTACCTACACCTTGCCCGCGCAGGCAGATCCGAATTACATCCACGTAACGGTCCGCTTAAAAGACCAGATTTACCGCGCTGCGCACCTCAATACGTTCTATTGTCCGGTGGTATATGAATCGTCGCGCCCGTCTGCAACCGAGCGCGGCGCATCCGACCCCAACATCTTGTTATACCCCAACCCGACCGATGGCTTGTTGTACCTGGAAGCACCAGACTGGAAAGCAGGTGGTTTGCAATTGCGGGTATTGGACAATCAGGGCCGTTTGGTGTACACCGAGCGGGTCAATTATCCCGAACACCCTGCCACCATCCGCTTGCCGGAGTCGCTGACAAAGGGTTTGTACGTATTAGATGTGCGGTTTGACGACGGGCGCCAATGGACGCAGCGTTTTTTGAATATTGAGTAATTTTTGGAGGCGGATTTTTAAAAGTAAATGGGTAAACAAGGTATTAACCGAGTAATTCCTACATGAAGTGTAGGAATTACTCGGTTAATACCTTATCTTTGTTGAATGATACATCGTACCGTTACAGAAACGATCCTCAAAAACTTAACTGTTTTTCCTGCGGCCAACATTATCGGTCCAAGGCAGGTTGGCAAAACCACCTTGGCTAAATACTTGCAAACAAGGTTGAATAAGCCATCCATTTATTTGGACCTGCAAGATGAACAGGACTTTGATAAACTGGCTTCCCCAGGTCTTTTTTTGCGAGAGCATACTGAGCAATGCGTTATTATTGATGAAATTCAGCGTTTACCAACCCTATATGCACAGCTTCGATCGCTGATAGATGCCCAAAGAGATCCTGCCCGATTTATTTTATTAGGTTCGGCATCGCCATCTATTATTAAAGGTGTATCAGAATCGCTGGCAGGTCGAATATTTTTTACCGAATTGATGCCGTTTTCCTTGATGGAAGTATCGGAGACCTGGCAGAAACACTGGGTGCGGGGTGGTTTTCCCGACGCATTGGCAATGAGTGATGATGACCTGGCTGCGGTTTGGTTTGATAGTTTTACCCGAACTTTTGTGGAGCGCGATTTGCGGGAACTGGGTTACAACCTGACGCCTTCCCTGTTTACCCGCTTGTTGCGTATGTCCGCGCATTTGCATGGGCAATTACTTCAACTTTCTGCGCTTGCCAACTCTTTAGATACATCCGCAGCCACCGTGTCGCGCTACCTTAATTTGCTGGAAGGCGGCTTTCTGATAAACAGGTTACAGCCCTGGTTTGCAAATGCAGGAAAACGTTTGGTAAAAACGCCGAAGTTATACATCCGTGATTCCGGCTTACTCCATCATTTTTTACGGCTGCGTAACTTTGACAGTTTGCTGGGGCACCCAAGTTTGGGCGCTTCCTGGGAGGGTTATGTGATTGAGCAGATCAGGCGCGCTACCCAGGGCAATTGGGAATATTATTTCTATCGCACACAACACGGCGCAGAAGCGGACTTAGTATTAATTGATCCCGCTGGAAAAATGTTTTGTATCGAGATAAAATTCTCCTCCGCGCCGGTTTTGAGCAAAGGCTTTTATCAATCGATAGAAGATCTCAAACCCGATAAGGCCTTTGTTATTATACCTGCTGGTGCATCTTACCCGAAAGAAAACGGTGTTCGGGTGATTAATTTGGGCGATTTTTTGCAGCAGGAGTTGGTTTGAATTTGACTACCGCCAGAATCGGAAACGTTTTGAGAGATTGTGTCGACGCTGTCGACACAATCTCTCAATTGTAGCTCCCCCCTTGCCTATTATTCAAAAACCCTTATTTTTGCATAAAATAACACAACAATATGGTTGCCGAGCGCCGCTTATTCAATGGTTTACACTTCCCGCCCATGTCGGACGAGCAATTCCTTGCGTTTTGCCAACTGAACCCGAATGCGCGGATTGAGCGTGATTCGGATTTGAACGTTATAATTATGCCACCTACCAACTCCGAAACAGGTAATTACAATGCCGAGCTCATCGTAGAACTCGGTATTTGGAATCGACAATACAAATTAGGTAAGATATTCGATTCCTCCACCGGTTTCAAACTCCCCGGCGGTGCCATTTACGCACCGGACTTAGCCTGGATCAGTCAAAACCGCTGGGACGCACTTCCCGCAACCGATCGGCAAGGTTTTGCGCCCATTGCGCCCGATTTTGTACTGGAATTGCGCTCCCCCGATCAAAATTTTGGCGACCTGAAAAATAAAATGGAAGACTATATCGCCGCAGGCTGCCGCTTAGCCTGGCTCATCGACCCACAGGCCCGCAAAACCTGGGTGTACGCGGAGAATGGGGATATTCAGACCATACCTTTTGAGGAAGCGCTATCCGGCGGCACGGTTTTGTCGGGTTTTGATTTGCGGTTGGCGGATGTTTTTTAAATACCAAAAATATGTATCAATTCAATGAATTTATTGCGTTAGACCCAGAAATTCGCTTTGGGAAACCTTGTGTAATCGGCACCCGAATCAGTGTTCAGGATATTTTGGGGTGGCTCGCCGCAGGAATGAGCTTTGAGGAGATTATTGTTGATTTCCCAGAGTTGAATATGGAAAAAATTCGTGCAGCTTTGGCGTTTGCTTTTTATCGGGAATCTCGAACTAAGACTGTTGTTGACTTGCCTTAATAGAATCCTCTATATTAAAATTCCTCTTCCTGCTGCTGACTTTGTTCCCAATCCTCTGTCCATTGATGAAGGAATTGGCGTAATAAGTTTTTATCCACAAATTTAGTTTGATACGCAGCAACCATTGCTGGGCTGAGTTGGCGGCTCATGGCAATTTCAACAACTTCTTCATGCGCCGTTTTACACAAAACCACCCCAATGGACGGATTTTCGTGTGGTTTTCTGACATCACGATCCAGTAGTTCGAGGTAAAAATTCATTTTACCCAAGTGTTCCGGTTTAAACGCCTCAATTTTCAAATCGAAAGCTACCAAACACTGGAGTTCCCGGTGAAAAAAAACGAGGTCAACGTAATAATCGTTCATGCCGACCTGTAAATGCATTTCCTCGCTAATAAACAGGAAATCGCGGCCCAATTCGAGCAAAAACTCCTTCATTTTTGCCAACAGCCCTTTTTTTAAGTCATATTCGGAAAAAGGCTCTTTTAGGTTTAAAAATTCGAAAACATAGCGGTCTCGAAAGATTTCAGATAACAACTCTTTTTTGGGATGTTCGGGGACAAGGAGGGTCTGCTTAGCGAGCATTTGGCTTTCGAAAAGGCCGGATTTGATTTGGCGGCGTAAATCGCGTACATCGTACTTGTCTTTTACTGTAAGGATGAGATAAAACAATCGTTCCTCTTCGCTTGTGCAGCCGGAGAGTATCTCAATGTGATGACTCCAGGTTAGTTTCAATAAAATCGCAGGTATTGAAGCTGCGCTTTGAGATTGTGGTGACAGCGTCGCCACAATCTTTGGTGTTGTAATTATCGGAAACATAATTTCAGGACCTTCATTTTCTTGAATAAATGGAGGTAAAAGAGACCAATCAGTAGCCTGCCACGCGGTAAAAAAAATTCTCATACGGTACAACTTACGTCGGTCAAAACCTTTCAACCCGGGTTCATTTTCTTTCAGCCAAATAGCAAGGTTGTCTACAATATGATCCCCGTAAATGCTTTCTGACAACCGGTGTGACAGATAAGCGCCGATTTGCCAGTTTATTGTAAGCGCATAAGCATTTACCGCTTTCAACGCTCCGGCCCTTCCTTCCCGAATAATTTCCCGGATGTTTTGAAAATGTTCCTGAATATCCTGATTCATAGCATGTTCCTAATTTTGTGAAACCAATAAGTGTGCAAATATAACATAAATTGTTTTTAAAAACGAAAAAAACCCTTTCTGCGTGTGCAGAAAGGGCCAAGGGCAAGTAAAGTGTTTGTTTTTCCCGGAAAGACGGGGTACTCAATAGGACTATATTAGACTTGTTGCGGTGGGAAGTTGAAAACGACGTAAAAACGCCCATTTTCCGT
>JBBAVI010000141.1:0-13119 GCA_040397785.1 Saprospiraceae bacterium
GCCAAAAAATGGACTGTTTTTGTCGTTTTACTCCCCACCGCAACAAGTCTATTAACGAATCGGCAATCCTTCTTCTTCCCAGGCGTTCAAGCCGCCGTCCATTACTGCCACATTTTCGTAGCCGTGTTCTTGCATAAAGCGGGCTGCTTCGTTGCCTTTAAGGCCAATACGGGAAAGAAACACCACGGGTTTATTGCCCGGAATTTCATCAAAGCGCTGGCCGAGTTCTTCGAAAGGAAGGTTCATGAAGCGTTTAACATCGATGGATTTGTGTGCAACGTCTTGTGGAGCGCGCACATCAACAAGAACGGTACCGAGCATATAAGCGGCATAGGCTTCGCGCGGACTGACTTTTTGTATGTGTTGCATAGTGTGGGAGCGTATATGAAGAATAATTGTTGTTGTTTTAGTTTGTAAAGATACATTTAATTCTGACATTACCAAGTGTTTAAGTGGAAATATTTTGTCTTAAAACGAAAAACGATACTGAACAGAAGTGGCATGTGTTTTGGGGAAATTATTTAGGGTAAAAGCGGGTCTGACGAAACAAGATTTGGAATTTGGAATTGGAAAATGGTCTACCTTTGCACAGAATCAGTCCAAACTAACTATACACCATGCAAGAAGTTTTTATTGTTTCCGCTGTTCGTACGCCGATTGGCAGTTTTGGCGGTGTTTTATCGGGTATTGGCGCTACTCATTTGGGCGCGCATGCCATTAAAGCTGCTTTGGAGCAGGCTGGCGTTGCGCCGGATCAGGTTTCAGAAGTATTGATGGGCAATGTAGTAAGCGCCAATTTGGGTCAGGCACCTGCGCGTCAGGCAGCCCGCTATGCTGGTTTGCCGAACAATATTCCGTGTACCGCCATTAATAAAGTATGTGCTTCGGGCATGAAGGCCATCACCATCGGTGCGCAGAGTATTATGTTGGGTATGAATGAAATTGTGGTAGCGGGTGGAATGGAAAGCATGTCGCAGATACCTTACTATATACCGAATGCGCGTTGGGGCTACAAGTTCGGCAATGGCGAAATGGTTGATGGTTTGTCGCGCGATGGCTTGACGGATGTGTACAACCAGAAAGCGATGGGTACTTGCGGCGATGCAACCGCTACTAAATATGGCATCAGTCGGGAAGCGCAGGATGCTTTTGCGATTGATTCGTACAAGCGGGCGGCGGCTGCAACCGAGGCGGGCTATTTCAAATCGGAAATCGCGCCGGTGTCTATTCCGCAGAAAAAAGGCGACGCACTGGTGATTTCGGAAGATGAGGAGTATAAAAAAGTATTTTTTGATAAAATTGCAGGCTTGCGTCCGGCTTTCACCCCGGATGGAACGGTGACTGCGGCCAATGCGAGTACCTTGAATGATGGCGCTGCAGCGGTAATTCTGGCCAGCGGAGATGCGGTAAAAAAATACGGTTTAAAGGCGATTGCTAAAATTCGCGGATTCGCCGATGCCGAGCAGGAACCGGAATGGTTTACGACCACGCCTACCATTGCTGCACCTAAAGCATTGAAAATGGCAGGTGTTGAGATTTCAGATATTGACTTTTTTGAAGTAAACGAGGCATTTTCCGTGGTTGTACTTGCTTTTGAGCAGGTATTGGGCGTAGATCATGCCAAAACAAATGTATTTGGCGGCGCGGTGTCTATTGGACATCCATTGGGTGCATCGGGCGCGCGCATTGTGACCACTTTGAACAATGTGTTGCATCAGAAACAAGGCACTTTGGGTTTGGCGGCGATTTGTAACGGTGGCGGTGGTGCTACGGCGATTGTGATTGAGCGGGTGTAAATGAGGGGATTATATATTGAGCGGCCGTTTTAAAAGGTAAACTTTTAAAACGGCTGTTTTATTTGCCCTTGGTTTTTCTTTACTGCTATGGGCTTTCAATAACTTTAGTGTTTTAAAACTGGCGCAAATGAATATACGAATTTTACTAGTTAATTCCTTTCTTTATACTTTATGTCTGGTAGTTTGCTTTGGGGGCAAACTGTATGGGCAACAGCAAAGCGATACAATCAGTAATGAAATAATGCTGCTCGAAAAACAATTGGGAAGATGGCAAGATAGTATAGCCAAAACTGTATTGGAATGGTTTCTCCCGAAAAAGAGCATACAAAAAGATTGAAACATGACATATATGCGATAGGTAGTGTTACCGTTTATTGACGGGGTGATAGAAAAAGTCGCCCCGTCAATAAGCGGGCCACCCATGTTAGGCAAATCCTGAATTCCGGCAGTAACACAGATGCCCGTCTTTCTTATCCGAAAATCGTTGGGACTACTGACGGGGCGACTTTTTCAGTCACCCCGCCAGTAGTCCTAACAGGTAAAACGTGTACTTTCCTAAATAAATACCATAGATCTAAAACATTCGAAAAGCATTAATCTCAGCAGCGGATAAGTTTTTGTTTTGTACTCCGTAGTCAGGATCATGCCAAACAAAGATATTTGGCGAAGCAGTGTTATAGTACAGTTTCATGTTGTGTTTTGGATTATTTCCAGTTAATTCTAAGGTGAATACATATTTTACCCTTACTTTAGGCCAATAATTTGAACACAACATGAAACTACACTTTACTTTTTTTTGCACCTTCCTGGGTTTGCAATTGTTTGGCCAAGCGCCGATTGATAAAATCTTTAGTTTGTCGCCCGTGTTTGATGCGGCCGGAAAAATACTGCCTGCTCCAAGTGGTAATTACCTGATTTTTGGCAAACAACGCGAAGAATCAGTCACTTACAATTATGATTTTTATCTACTGATGGTAGATGCTGCGGGCAATGAACTGTGGCGAAAATCCTATGGGACCGCCGGTTTGGATGAAGGTGGATCGCAAGGGCTGGCGCGTTGTGCCAATGGCTGGGTAATGGTCGGTACCAGTGGCCAAAATGGCTGGATGGTACGCGTTAATGAACAAGGCACCGTACTTTGGTCAAAAGTGATCGAAATACCGAATGCTTCCAATGTGAAACTTACCGATGTGGCGCCGGTTCCCTCGGGTGGATTTATTGCCTCGGGGTACGAAGGCGGTTGTAGCGGGGTGGAAATGCTGGCGGTGAAAGTTTCGGATGCCGGTCAGGTAGATTGGATCGAAGAATACACCAATGGTGAGGCATATGGGTTATACGTTACCGAAGGCGGCGGCGCATTTATGATGGTGGGGGAAAACAAAATTTTGAAAGCGCGTACCGCTACCGGGCAACTTACGTGGATGCGCACCATTGATCAGACACCGTTTGGTGCGATCAGTGCGAGCGTGCGCCTTGATTTGACCGATGTTGTAAGTACGGGCGATCATGGATATGCAGTTTCGGGTACTTTGGTTTCGGATGGTACTGATTATAAATCGGCCTATTTCGTGGCTGCGGGTACGGAATATGGCTTGTTTCAATGGGATGCAGCGTACAATACCTCCGTGTTAAACAATACGAGTTCGGATATCACGGCGCAATCTTCCTTGCATTATATGCCCAATACGCAAGATTTGCTGATATCTGGTCTGGTCAGTGGTCGTATTGTGGTAACGCGCACCGATTTGCAGGGAAAACAATTAGAAAATGTGAAGCTTGGTGGCGTTGGATTATATTATCAGCCTTTTGTAATCAAAGATGGCGGCCATTATGTGGTTGTGGGTGGTATTTCGGAAGGATTTGGCAATGTGAGTACCTGGTTTCACCGCAGTGGGGAAAACGTATTAGCTATGCAACAAATGGCAAATGGGCAGCACGATCAAAGCACGGTTGATGTGCTTCGGGCATATCCCAATCCGGTGGCAACTGTTTTGCAAGTTCAATTGCCTTCTGGTTCGGAGCAACAGGTGGTTTTGGAGTTGCGCGATTTGGCCGGACGGTTGTTGCGTCGGCAGTCTGTAGATTTATACAAAGGTGAAAATCAGGTTGATTTGGATGTTTCGGGCTTGCCAGCGGGTATGTTTTGGGTATTTGTGGAGGGTTTTGCGCCGTTGCAGGTGGGGCGGTTATAGCGGGCTCTATCTTTAAAGATACAATTTATCCCGTTTATTGACGGGGTGACTGAAAAAGTCGCCCCGTCAATAAACGGGCCACCCACGTTGGGTAAATCCCAAATTTCTGGTGTAGCACAGATGCCCGCCTTTCTTATCCGAAAATCGTTAGGACTACTGATGGGGCGACTTTTTAAGTCATCTCGCCAGTAGTCCTAACAGGTAAAACGTGTACTTTCCTAAATAAATACCATAGATCTAAAACATTCGAAAAGCATTAATTTCAGCAGCGGATAAGTTTTAAAACTATTTTTTAGTTATTTAACTAAAAAATAGTTGTACAACTAAAATTTAGTTGTACATTTGGTTTATGAAACGACTCAATCTTAAAGAAGAAGAAATCATGACCATTTTGTGGCGGCTCGGGCAAGGTTTTGTAAACGATATTATTGCCGAGATGGAACCGCCCGCGCCGCCTTATAATACGGTGTCGTCGATTGTGCGCAAATTGCAGGACAAGGGATTGATTGGTTTTGAGGCATTTGGTAAAACCCACCGTTATTACCCGATCTTGAAAAAGGAAGAGTATCGGGTGGGGGCCTTTCGCAGGTTCATGGACAATTATTTCAGTGGTTCGCCAACGGATTTATTATCCTTTTTTATGAAAGAGGAAAAAATGGATCCGGCGGAACTGGAAGCCCTGTTGAAAAAAATCAAGGATCAGGAATAAACTCACCCGCGCATGGCTTACTTGCTTGAATCTGCCTTTTGCCTCAGTTGTTTTTACGCATTTTATTGGCTTTTTTTGCGAAAAACAACTTTTTTCCATTGGAATCGATGGTATTTATTATGCACGCCGGTATTTTCTTTTCTGATTCCTGCTTTGCATATTCAGTTAGAAAAACCGCAACATCAAACAGCTGCGCCGCTGGATTTGCCCACTTTGGTCGTACAATCGCAAGTGGCGCCCCAGTTGTTGCATCAGCAATTGCAGCAGCCTTTGCCCATCGAGCATGGCATCACCTTAGGCGTGTTGATGGGGATCATCTATAATATAGGTGTGGCCTTGCTGGCTTTGGTGTTGTTGTACCGTTTGTTTCGCCTCATTCGGTTTATCCGTTCTTGCAGGATTACCCAGACAGATACCTACCAAGTGGCGCAATCAGCAGAGGGAGAAACGCCGGTTGCCTCCTTTTTTAGCCTGATTTTTTGGAATAAGTCGGAAATAAACGAAAACGAACGCCTCATCATTGAGCACGAATTGGTGCATGCCCGCCAATGGCATAGTTTGGATGTGTTGCTGATGGAGGGATTGGTGGTTTGGCAGTGGTTTAACCCTTTGATTTATTTGTACCGCCGCAGTTTGCAGGTGGTACACGAATATATTGCCGACGAATATGTGGTGCGGCAAACCCAACAACGCTATGCATACGCCAGTTTGCTGGCACAACAATACCGGGATAGGGCCCATCCCGATTTAATGAACACCTTTCACGCACAATTAAAAAACCGTCTGATCATGCTTGCCAAAAATCCTTCTCCGCGCTTGCAAAAGGTATATTATGGGCTTTCTTTTCCAATTGCCCTTTGTTTAATGGTGTTGTTTTCTTTCCGTTTGATCGACAATCCGTTGTCGAATGCGATTGATAAAGCGGATACGTATGCTCAGGAACTTGCTGAAATCACCGTAAATGCCCATCTTTTGGACAAAATTACGGCCGATGTATGCTCAACACCTTATATTTTCTACTGGGGCCTGATTCAGACCAACATTGAATATGACAATGTAAACAATTCATATTTTGGAACGATTCACACTTCCTACAACACCTTTGCCGAGTGTGTGCGCCGCGAACCACGCTTGTGGAATGGTAGTGCACTTGAGCCCGAACTAAGTTTCCGTTTTTTGGAACAGGAAATGGGGAGCAGGGTAGGGGACCGCACTGCTTATGCGCCTGCACGGGCTATGCTCGACTCCCTCAATTATAATGAATATGAAAACCAGACCCTAAAAATTGAAAAAATCAGGTTTCCAGACGGGAGATACGGTACAGTTACCATGATTTTGGATGAAAAAGATCCTAAATGGTTGCTGCGCAGTAGTTTGAGTAATCCTGGCAACGCGGATCCCTTTGCACGTCAGGGAGGGGCTTACATACAATGGGGGAATAAGCAATTCACACCAGCGTTTCAGCAGTATTGCACGGTTAAACAACTATTTGATCAGATTCAGCATACGCCCTTTTTAGTCCAATCTGATGGACATGTGCTGCAATCGGATGAGTTTGCCGTGCGTGCGGTTAAGGATAATGCCAATATTTTGGGCTTAAGGGATGTGAAAACCAGTGGATGGGCTACCTACCCGGAGGTACTGACGGAACTGAATCGCGTGCGTGCGTCGCTACAGACCGGTGCGATGGTCTACCTGTACGCGAACATAGGCACTGGAGGTGGTTCACAAATTGCTGTTTTTACCTTGGTAGATGAAAATGACGATCGTTTAAATCAAAACGAGTCCGATCGCGCCGATTACTATTTAAATTGGGGTGATTCCGGTGTTTTCGGACGTTTTCCGCAGGGATATGCAACAGAGTATTTTGAATACTTTGGTGGAAAGGACACGGTATATTACATGAATGTCGGGCAAAATTTTGGTATCGAAGGTTTTAAAAAAACACCGGATGACTTAATTTCCAGTTTCAGTCAACCCATTGTTTTGAAAAAAAATGATAAAGTATTAACGGATTATCATTTTGACATGAGTTACCTGAACAAAACCATGACGGTAAACAATGGCGTACTCACTGCAGCACAACAAGCCTGGTTGAAAGCAAATTTGAAACCCAAAACCATGCTAAAACTCAATCATTTTTCGGGTAAAAGTTTTGATTTGAATAAAGTTTACCTGAATGTAGATATTGTCAGCGAACAAGAAAAAGCGGAAACGCCGAAATCCGACCTGGAATCGGTTGTAAAGGCCTTAGAGCGTAAAATGGACCCTATACCGACCTTATGCGGATTCCGCTCGGGCACCTTGTTGCAGCAGGACGTTTTATCCTGTAACGGCCTGGAGTTACGCAAACCGGACGATCAGGCATCCACGGGTTTTGAAATTACCAGTTATGAAGTGACGATTTTAGTCAAAAACCAGGACCCAATAACCATGAATATGCATCAGGCGCAATTTACCCGGGAATTGAAAGACCGGCTTAAAGTGATGCTCGCCAACGGTGGCAGTTTGTTTTTTGATAATATTGTGGTGCGGCAGGTTGGCGGGCAGCAGGTGCGTGATCTTGGAGGGATTTCGTTTAAAATAAAATAATCCCGTTCTAAGGCGGCAACCGTAGTGTTCGAAATGTTGCATCTTTGCACACTATGCTCGGAAAAGCACCTTTGCAACTCAATGATGATTTTAAATACGCCCTCGATTTACTCGACAAAACGGGGCGCAGTGTTTTCATAACCGGGCGGGCCGGAACAGGCAAAAGCACGTTATTGCAGTTGTTTCGCAATCTTTCGCGCAAAAAAATGGCTGTTCTGGCCCCAACCGGTGTTGCGGCGCTCAATGTGCAGGGCCAAACGATTCACTCTTTTTTCGGGTTTCCGCCACGCATTATCACACCCCAGGAAGCGAGTCGGCGCTCGACGCGCAAGGATTTGCTGCGTTTGTACAAAAACCTGGAAATCCTGGTGATCGACGAAATTTCGATGGTGCGCGCGGATATGCTGGATGGTATTGATCGTTTCTTGCGGGTAAACCGGGAAAATAATCAACCGTTTGGCGGGGTGCAGGTGGTGCTTTTTGGCGATTTGTTTCAGTTGCCGCCCGTCGTTACCCGCGATCCCTTGGAGCAGGCTTATTTTCAGGAATATTACGACACGCCGTATTTTTTCTCGGCCAAGGTGCTGAAAGAAGAGGCTTTTGATCTTGAAATGTTGGAGTTGCGCAAGGTGTACCGCCAGGAATCGCGGCATTTTTTGCGGCTTCTGGAGGCCATTCGCATCAATGAAATGGATCGAGATGATCTGGATGACTTGAACGAACGCTTCGAGCCGAATTTTGTCACAACGGAAGGTTTTGTAACGCTTTGCGCGCGCAATGCCACGGCCGATCGGATCAATAAAACGGAATTGGAACGCCTGACTACCCGCGAATATGTGTACACGGCTGAGGTAAAAGGGCAGTTTGATCCAGGTTTGTACCCGACTGAACCGGTTTTGAAATTGCGCAAAGGCGCCCAGGTGATGTTTGTGAAAAACGATGTGACCGATAAGCAATACGTCAACGGTACCATCGGCGTGGTGACTTATTTAGACGATAAAACCATTATGGTGCTCGCGGAAGGGGAGCAAGGACAAAAGAAAAAGATCGAAGTGCCGCTGAATGAATGGGAAATTACCCGCTATAAAGCCAATGATAAGGGCGAAATAGATACCGAATCGATTGGTTCTTTTAAACAGTTTCCCTTAAAACTTGCCTGGGCGATTACGATTCACAAAAGTCAGGGCAAAACCTTTGATAAAGTGCTGCTGGATTTGGGTGGCGGCGCGTTTGAACACGGACAATTGTATGTAGCCCTAAGCCGTTGCCGGACCCTGGAAGGCATTGTGTTGCGGCAGGCGATTCGGCAACAAGATATTATTACGGATGAACGGGTGGTGGATTTTTATGAGCGGGCGTTTCGGTGAAATAAGGGAACACCGAATATCGAACACCGAACACCGAATTTCGAAGTGGGGGGTTGCATTTGGCCAAGTAAGCACAAAAGCCAGTGGTAGCGTAGCCTTATTTCAGTGTTTCTCCACGTGCACACACTGGATTGGAGGCAATCTTTTTTCATATTGTTAAGACATAAGCGTGGGCCAATGTAAACAAATTATTAAATCTTAAAGATTTTAATGCGTGGTGCTTGTACTTATTTAAATCTCCTATATATTTGTAAAAAAATATTTCAAACTAAAACTTATTTATCATGAAATTCCACATTCCACATTCCACATTCCACATTCCACATTCTGTTAGTGTTTGTTTTCTTAATTGGAAATAGCACTTTGTTTGGACAGCCATTGCCCTGTGGTACGCCCGACATTCCATTAAGCGTAATCGAAGGTATCAAGAGTCAGTATCCGTCAAGTAGTTCAGCCGCAAAAATTCCGGTGTACAAAGTTCCGCTTTGGATTTATATTGTAAGAGACAATAATGGTCAGGGGGCTAATTTTACACCAAGTGTTTTTACCAACAACCTGCCAGCTGTGAACAGTTGGTTTAGTGGGGTTATCGAGTTTACAATTTGTGGCACTACGTACATTGATAAAAATGAATATTTTCCATTGGTAACAATTGGAGGGAATTCATCAGCGCTCTATAACTATGCAAAGGGATTAAACATCCCAGAATCCGACCATTGTATTCGAGTTTTTGCTACCAATTCATTGAATGATGGAGTAAAGCCTATCGGAGGTTGGGCTACTAATCCAGTATCGAACTTAAATGAAGCTGGATTGTTTATCGCTCGACAAGACGCGAGTACTTTGGCGCACGAATTAGGTCATTATTTTTTGTTGCCACACACTTTTCAAGGTGGACCACAAGGTCAATTTGTAAATTATGATTGTGATCATACCGGTGACAGTTTTTGTGATACACCAGCAGACCCAGGAGACAATTTTTGTACTTTTAGTAGTTGTATAAATGTTACATGTAGCTTAACAGATCCCCTTGGTGTAGCTTATCAACCCGATCAAAGCTTGTTAATGAGTTATTATTTGGTATGTGCGCCATTCCGTTTTTCGGATCAACAAAAGTTTTTGATGCGTCACGTTTTTACCATTAATCCAACGGCGTATGGAAATCTTATTACCAATGTTGCTGAAGCGTGTTTATTACCGACATTAGGATTTATTGAGAGAAATTGCCTTGGGGTTCCATCAAATGGTACGAATACAGGATTGAACCATGTTCAAATAGAGTTGGTAAATTCAACTAATAACCCTTGCACAACATTTACTGGAAGCAATGGCGGATATCAAACGCAGGTCTGTAATTTTACCCCTAATAACAATATAAGGATTTCTCCTGATAAATTGTTTTATCATAATATAAATGAATTAAATGGGGTATCTACCTATGATTTGGTATTGATTAGTCAGCATATTGCTGGAATTAATCCTTTGTCTACGCCCTATATGATGATTGCTGCGGATGCAAATAATTCACAATCTATTACAAGTTTCGATATCGTTTTAATTCGGAAAGTAATTTTGGACGGTGAACATAACGACTTGCCAGCAGGTGATTGGCGGTACATAAGCAGACAATGGGTAAATAACCCAGTATTTGCCTATCAATTTAACGATGGAAACCCATTTGATGCTACGATAACGGACCCTTATGATGGTACCTTAAGATCTTATTTAAACTCAGCAAGTGGAGCCGGCTATAACAGCTGGATGGATCGTATGAGACTTGTTACTTCCAATCCATTAGGACAACAAGAAGATGCCTGGTCATTCTACGCCATTAAAGTTGGGGATGTAAATTGCAATGGATTTCTAAATTTAGAACCTCCAGGTGGTGATGAGTCGACCTTTGCAGTTCCTGCTGGTGAAAACACCTCCGTCGGAAACAACCAAACAAAAAAGTTTCAAGTTGTGGCAAATGTTTCAACTCCAATTCTGGCTTGGCAGTTTGGCGCAAACTTTCCAGCAAATGCGATAAACATTCAGCAAATATCGGATGGAAATACAGGTACTATATTTGACCCTGAAAATTTTTCAGTGCTTGAATATGATGCCCAGAATATTGGAGAGTTTAGATCATTGTGGTATTCTACGGACGGTACGGCTAAAAACTTGAATAATAAGGTACTATTCGAATTTACAGTGACTGGTCAAAATTCAATTGCTGGTTTGGAAAATATTTTAAAATTGGATCCAAAAGTTTTACAGTCAAAGTTTTATGATGTGTACGGAAATGAAGTAAGTAACGTAACGCTTACGTTGAAGTCCTCAAATAGTACTCCTGGTGCAGGTGATGGGCAAGATCGGTCTATTGCCAGTGACATTGAACCACAAGTTATAGTTAGTCCTGTGCCATTCAGTTCTAAAGTTAATTTTAAGGTAAACATCCCATCTGGAGAATTGGTGAAAATTTCAATATATGATCAAGTTGGCAAATTGATTGTAAGTAGGTCAATGGAATTGTATGAAGGCGGAAATGATTTTATAATTGATAATTTATCATCAATTCCGTCTGGGGTATACTATTATAAAGTTGAAGCAGGATCTTACCACACAGAGGGTAAACTTGAAAAACAGTAATATTCTGCAACCATTTTAAATTAGCGGCAGTGCGCTGGGGCGCACTGCCGCTTTAATCTTTTAAATATGAAAAAACGTATTTACTTCCTCGCGCTCTTTTTAGTCGCCTTCGACGTTGCGCAAGCCCAGCAAATTTGGAATGTAAACCAACAAGCCACCGGGCAGTCAACAGGACTTAATTGGCAAAATGCCTTTACCGATTTACAACAAGCCTTGAGTGTAGCGCAATATGGCGATACCATTTGGGTCGCGCAAGGTATTTACAAACCTACTTCGGATACCGACCCTACGAAAACGTTCAATCTGGTAAATGGCGTTGCTTTGCTGGGTGGGTTTATTGGCAATGAAGGGAGTGCTCTTTTACGCAACCCTGCACTTCATGAAACGATATTGAGTGGCGATATTGGCCAATCTGGGGTAAAAACAGATAATAGTTGGCATGTTTTAACCGGCGTAGGGCTTGATCGCAAGAGTATTTTAGATGGATTTACAGTCAAAAACGGCTATGCGGTAGAAGCATTTGGGAACAATCCGAATGAAAATATCGGGGCTGGCCTGTATTTAGTTGGTAGTCAGTCGATTGAAGATTCCCATCCTACCGTTTCAAATTGTATATTCACAGAAAATATGGCCTATTCTGGTGGCGGTATTGGTATAGACTGGATTGTAATTGGAAATTTCGGGCCGGATACCAATCTTGTCAACCTGGAATTGCGCAACTGCTCCTTTATTCGGAATCAGGCAGTTAAATTGGGCGGCGGATTATGCAAACTCGGCCCGGTAGCACCTAATGATACCTTATTGTGGTCGCATTGTGCATTTATGGATAACCGTGGTTTTGGATTTAGTTACGGGGGCGGTATTGCTTTGGAACAAACAGGGGCTACCTCTTTGCGGCTTTTGAAATGCACTTTTGAGCGTGATTCGGCCTTGGAAGGCGGTGGATTCTATTACAGCAATCAATTCGAAAAACAGGTCACTTCTAACCTGATGATTGATTCCTGTGATTTTAAATATAACAATTCGCTCGAAGATACTGGATTTAGCTATTATGAAGTGCCTGGTAATAATGGGTTAAAAGTAAATATTTCGATACAAGCCTGCACATTTGAAGGGAATAAAGCTTATACTGGAGAAGGTGCATCGTTTGGGATTCGATCTTCAGAATATAGCACTGTGAATGTTGATATTGGTAGTTGTATTGTTAAAAAAAACCGGGCTACCTCAGATCGCTCTGGATATATCAATGTTTTTTTAGGAGCTGTTGCAAAGATATTCGTTCATGATTGTGTGTTTGTGGATAATATCCCAACTTCAGAATCTAACAATGTCTTCAATTTTCCATTGAGTATAAGTGTAGGAGGTGCTGGTTTACCCAGCAATGTTTATACAAGAGTTGACAATTGTTTGTTTGCTGGTAATAAGGGTGCCATTGATATAACCACTGGCCCGGAAAATCAAATTTTTACAGAAATTACAAATTCTACATTTTATAAAAACGACCTTTATCCATTTGTTAAAACCTGGTGGGCTTCTTTTGAGGCTGCTGG
Organism: Saprospiraceae bacterium; assembly: GCA_040397785.1. Taxonomy (GTDB): domain Bacteria; phylum Bacteroidota; class Bacteroidia; order Chitinophagales; family Saprospiraceae; genus M3007. The sequence continues at coordinate 12,838 of JBBAVI010000141.1, forward strand.
AAGCGTTTATTATAATAAAATGATGCTTCGTAATTGCATTATATGGGAGCCGTTATCTATTCCCGTTACTTTATTTTACAACAATGACCCGATTAATTTAAATTATCAGGGTATGGATGTGGCTAAATGCCTGTTCAATTACAAGGACAGCGATTTATACAATGTAATAGGCGCTATTTTTGCGATTAGCAAGGATAATTTGTTTGCCACGGATCCTATGTTTGAATTTTCGGACCCAAATGATTTTCGCTTGAAAAAATGTTCTCCTGCGGTCAATTATGG
>JBBAVI010000142.1:0-12827 GCA_040397785.1 Saprospiraceae bacterium
ATTGGTAAAGCCCGTGCAATCGGTTCCGCCCAAACCCGCTGTTGAATTGCTTAAAAATAAAAAAAGCCCAAAAACTCAAAAAAGCAATATTGAAAATTCCGAAATTAAAGCCTTGGCACAAAAAGCCATGGAGAATGCCCGGAATCAGCAGGGTTTGTTTACGGATGCCTCCAAAGCATACAAGCAGGTATTGGATAAACCGTTAAATCAATACACCTCTTTTGATCAAACGTTTATGGAAGGTGCCCGTGGGGCTTTGTTGCGGGAGGCGAAAGTGCGCTCCAATTTTTACAAAAATATTTATACCACCCATAGTACCCTGGTCAAGAACCGTCGATTGGAATCGGTAAAAACCGCGTATGAATTGTACACCAAGTATGGTTTTGCGTTGATTTGTCTCGTTTTCATATTTATTGGTGCTCCGATGGGGGCCATCATTCGAAAAGGCGGTTTTGGTTATCCGGTTTTGGTTTCGATTATCTTTTTCGTGACCTTTATTATGCTGACGATTTTGTGCCGTAAATTTGCGGAATTGCTCATTTTATCGCCTTTTTGGGCCGCGATGTTGCCGTGTTTGTTGTTGGCGCCCGTCGGATTTGTACTGACGCGCAAAGCACAAAATGATTCACAGATGATTAATACAGATCGTTTTCAGCAGGCGGTGCGTTGGGTGGTTGCTCGTTTACAACGCCATAAAAAAGTGCTTGATGCCTGAAATGGACATGCAGAATAACCCTAACCGCAGTATTTGGGATACGCCCTGGTTTACACTTCCGGTTTTATTTGCCTTTATAATTGGGCTACTTTTTATGCTATTTGTGCCTTACCGGGCCGAAATTTTGATGCTCAATGCATGGCGTATGGAGCCATTGAATGCCTTTTTTTGGTTTTGGACCAAAATGGGCGAAACCTACCCTTATCTGGCAGCCTTGTTTTTGTGCCTTTTTTGGCGGTTTCGGTATGCACTGTTGATTGGAATGGCGGGCATATTGGTGGTGCCTTATGCGTATTTTTTAAAAGATTGGATTGGGGTGATGCGCCCTTTGAATTGGCTGGGAGAGCAGGGTTTGCGGGAAAAATTGGTGGTGGTTCCTTATGTTGAACTGGCATCGGGGTACACCAGCTTTCCGTCTGGGCATACGATTGCCGCGTTTACCTTATATACCTTGTTGGCCTTGATGGTGCCTAAATCGCGTGCCATTGGGGGGCTGCTTTTGGCGATGATGGCTGTTTTAGTGGGTATTTCCCGTGTTTTCCTCGCGCAGCATTTTGTTGCCGATGTATTGGGGGGCGTCGTATTTGGGTTGTTGTTGGCAAGTGTGGTTTGGCAAATTGGCCAAATGGCTGCTTTTCGTACTAATACAGGGCTGGATCGCAATTTGCTAAACCTTATGAAGAAACGGCCATCTGTGCCTCGAGGTATTGAATAACTTTTTCGGTATCCGTCGGTTCAAATGTTTGCCAATTCCCGTGTTTTTTAAACCAGGTAGCCTGTCTTTTAGCGTAGTTTCTGGAGTGTTGCTGTATTTTTTCAACTGCTTCGCTGTAGGTAATGTTGCCGTCAAAAAAATCAAAAAACTCTTCATAACCGACTGTTCTTAAAGCGCTTAGGTCTCGGTAGGGCAACAAGGAACGCGCTTCCTCTTCCAATCCGGCAGCCACCATTTCGAGCACCCGAGCATCGATGCGTGCGTATAACTGTGGGCGTGGTACATCGAGCAGCACATACAAGGGCTGAAAGGAGCGCTGTACTTTGGCACCCGCGCGAAAACTGCTGTACGGCTGGCCGGCAGCGATACAAACTTCCAATGCCCTGCGCATGCGGGCGGGATTTTGACGGTCCACTTCCGCATAATAAACGGGGTCGAGGGTCGAAAGCGTCGTTTGTAGCCACGACAAGCCACCCCGCTCCATTTCTACATCCACTTGGGCTTTAACCGGTGCAGGAATTTCGGGAAATTGATCCATCCCTTCGCAAAGTGTACGGAGGTACAAGCCAGATCCACCGCTTACGATGGCCACCGATTTCGTTTCAAAAATTTTATCGAGGCAACGCAGGGCATCGCGTTCAAAATCGCCGACGCTGTACGTTTGGGTGACGTCCAGGCTGTCAATAAAATGGTGGGGGGCAGCGGCCAACTCTCCTGTACTGGGTTTAGCAGTGCCAATAGACATACCTCGGTAGAACTGTCGACTGTCGGCCGAAAGAATCTCCGTGTTAAAATGCCGGGCAAGTTGAATGGCCAAAGCCGTCTTCCCGGTAGCCGTTGCGCCACCGATTACAATTAAATATTTCACAATCCGCAAAATTCTTTCTTTTTTCGCGCTTTCAGAAAAAGTACGCACATGAAATTCAGTTTAAAAGGCCAAAGTACGGGCAAATTTTATCCCTACATCTCGCAAATTACGCCGTTGATGCTATTGGCGTTCTTTCGCAAAATTTATTTGAACAATTTAAAGAGCGTTCCCACCAATGCGCCCGTTATTTTGGCGGGCAACCATCCGACGGCTTTTGTAGATCCAATTTTGCTATGCCTGTTTTTGGATCCACCGATTTATAATATGACGCGGGGCGATATTTTCAAAAAGCCGTTTTACCGTAAATTGATGGAAAGTATTAATATGTTTCCAGTGTACCGCGTGCGCGACGGATATGCCACCCGCGATCGGAACGACGAAGTATTTGATTATTGCATTGAAAAGTTGCGACAAGAACGGATTGTGACCATTTATGTAGAAGGCGAACATCATTTGGAAAAGATTGTGCGTCCGGCCAAAAAAGGGTTTGCCCGCATCGCTTTTGGCGCATTTGAGCGCTATGCCCAAGACAATTTGCAAATCATCCCGGCAGGCTGCAATTATCAGTGGGGCGATCGGCCACGCGATACAACGATGGTAAATATTGGTCCGCCTATTTTTGTAAAAGATTATTGGTCCTTGTACCAGGAAAATCAGGCCATGGCGATCCATAAATTATGCGCTGATTTGGAGGCGGCCTTGAAAAAAGTGTGTTTTCACTTAGAAGACCCAATGGATGGACCTTTAGCAGAACAATTACTCGAATTACATCGGGGTACCCATTTGTTTACGGCTTTGCCCATTATACAGTACAATACGCCGCGTTTTGAATTGGAAAAAGCAGTTTGTGATCGGGTGAACGGAATGGGGGCAGGTGAAAAGCAACAATTGAAAACTGAAACAGACACCTATTTCTCCGCATTGGAGGCTGCCGGTTTGAGCGATTTAGCCTTAATGACACCGAAGCGAGGCAAATTATCCGGTTTGATACTATTTATATTGGGTTTTATTCCGTTTGTCGTAGGCTATTTAAGTAGTTGGCCCTTACTGCGTTTGGCGCATTGGTCGACCTATCGCTTGGTAAAAAAACGCGAATTTATCGGCAGTGTGATGATGGGGATTGGGTTTTTAGCTGGTTTTGTGTATTATTTGCTTTGGTTGATCGTGGGTGTTTGCACCTTGCGCCCGTTTTGGATTGGTTTGACTGTTAGTTTGCCGCTTTTAGGCTGGTTTTCCGTATTTTATAGCGAAATGTGGGTAGGCTGGGTTGCTGCGCGAAAAGCAAAATCACATTCTAAGCGCGCTGAATTATTAGCGCAAAGGGTCAAACTGAACTTTTAATATGGCATTTCTTCCGATAAAATGATAAACCCGGGGTCAAAGGGCTGTAAAGCGGCTTTAAGAGTATCAAAATAGCCGGGACCGTATTTCAGGTAATATGCCAGGAAATTTTCGCTGCGTTCCTGTAGTCCATTACCGGGAAACAATTTTTCCTTGAGTGCGCGTAATTGATTGAGGGTCACCTCATGCCGTTGTTTTTCGGCCTTCATTAAGCGCGCTTGCCATTGTTCGAGGGCAGCAGTGGTTTTACTGGCATCGGCTCGAACCGCTTTATCCAGGGTAGGATCAATGGCAGCGGCTTTGGCGGCAAGTTGTTCATACACTTGTGCAATTGCTTGTATTTCAGGCTGTAAGTTGATTTCTCCTGCTGCATTGGTCTCGATGAACCGACGTACCAAAAGGTCGGTGTCTTCAAAGCATTCGGAAGCAGTAAAACCGAATTTTTGCAATTTTTTTTGTGCGTCTTTATCGAGCCAAAGCACCGAATTGCGGCGTACCAGCATCGGATAAGGAATGCCGAGGGTTTCAAATTGTGTTTTGCGCTCCAGCCAATAGGCCAATTCGCCACCACCGCCCACGTAGGCAAGATTTGGCAGTATGAGTTCTTGAAATAAGGGCCGTAGCACCACGTTAGGCGAAAAATGTTCGGGGTGTTTTTCGAGCAAATCAAGTATTTCGGCCTCGGTCCATACAATGTTTGTATTCAATGCTTTATAGATGCCATCTTCCAAAACGATCCGTTCGCGCAGGCCCTTATCCAGGTAAAATAAATTGATTGCGCGCGGGGATGCTTGTGTTTTAAAGCCTGCCGCATTTAAGGCGTCGGCGGTAGCACCGACCAAGGACTGTGAAGTCTGTTCGAGCAATTCCCGGCGCATCAGGGGAATAAATTCCCGTTTGAGTACCGGGTGGTTCATATTGAGCACCAACAAGCCAAACCGGCCAAAAAGCGCATGCAACAATGCCTGGGTAGCACTGGCAAAATCATCAGACTGGGTATAGGCTTGTTCTAATTGGGCAAATATTTCAATGGCATAGTCGGATGTGCCCAGGATATCTTTCAATTGATCGAGCAGGGGGCGTACTTGATCTGTGCGCATGCTTCCTACCGCGCCCGATTCGTTTGGTTCCCAGGTTAAAGGCTTGTTGAACAGACTAATATGATTGAGTTCTTCCAGATCGTGGTCTTCACTGCCCAATACAAAAACAGGAATTACTGTTTTGCCCGTTTGTTTGGTGGCTGCTTCCGCAAGGGTGATGGTTGTAATTGCTTTATAAACAAAGTAGAGTGGACCTAAAAAGAGGGCAGGTTGATGGGCCGTGGTAACGGTATAGGTGTCGGCGGCTAATAGCTGCTCAATGTGTTGATTAACAAGGGCTTCTGCGGGAATTTTATAATATTGCTCCTTCAAAACCTGCACCAACACTGCGCGTGGGGTTTGAAACGTGGAACGGGCAGCGATCACGGCCTCGAAAGATGCCAATGCGGGTTCGTATGAATAAAAAGGTTTCAACTTGAGGTCGCCCGTGGCATAGGCAATATCGGTTTTTGCCAGTTGGGGAACTTTTTCGAAAGCAAGCAGGGTTTTAAGCATCTTGAGTGGCTAGGCGCGCATTTTAATTGGAAGGCAAATCTATGGCTAAACAGCATCCTGCGGGCAATTGTTGGATGAAATTCAAAAAACCTATGGCAAACGGCAAATATCCCAGAACCTATCATTTTCCATTTTCACCCGGGGCCACCCAGGATGACAAGATCAGCGCGGATTGGATGCCCATCACGCAACACACATTGGTGGTCACCGAAAAGCTGGATGGTGAAAACACTTGTTTGAAAAAAAGCGGTGTTTTCGCGCGTTCGCACAGTGCGCCTACCCGCAACCCATGGGCCCAAAATATGTGGTCTGTTTGGGATCGTGTACAGTATGATTTGGACGATTTGGAAATATTTGGGGAGAATCTATATGGCATCCACAGCATAGAATACAGCCAATTATCGGCTTATTTTTATGTTTTTGGCGTACGATCCGGGATGCAATGGCTGTCTTGGGCGGAAGTTCAACAGTGGTGTTTTTTAATGGATCTTCCAATGGTTCCTGTGTTTCACGCTGGTTTATACAAGCCAACCGAACTCAAAACAAAAATTTTGGAAGGAATGGAAACACCCAGCGCCTTGGGTGGGATACGGGAAGGATTTGTGGTGCGCACCGAAGCATCATTTATGGAAGATGATTTTGGGCAAAACGTGTTAAAATATGTGCGTGCCAACCATGTACAAACCGATGAACATTGGACGCGCAACTGGCGAAAAGCGCAACTCGTTTATTAAAAAACAACCTCAAATAATGAAAAACTGGATCATCGATCTAAAGCCTAATTGGCCGCTGTTAGAGACCCTTCCCTGGGTAGCGGATATGCGCGCCTGCATGCAAGACCCCATGTGGCATGCGGAAGGGGATGTACTTACCCATACTAAAATGGTGCTCCAAGAACTTGTACAACTCCCTGAATTTCAACATTTAAATACATTTGATAAGTCTTTATTGGTGTGGTCTGCTTTGTTGCATGATGTCGCCAAGCCGCACACGACAAAGTTGGAGGAAGGTCGTATCGTAAGTCCCCGACACGCAGCGATCGGTGAAAAAGTGAGTCGGGAACTGTTGTGGGATATGCCCCTTGAACAGCGAGAACAGATTTGCGCACTGGTTCGGTTGCATGGTTTGCCCCTTTGGTCGCTGGATAAAGACAACCCCAATCGCTCGGTGATTAGTGCCAGTTTGCGGGTGCGCAATGATTTGATTTATATTTTGGCTAAAGCCGATGTGCTGGGCCGCATTAGTGCCGGACAAACAGAATATTTAGAACGCTTGGACTATTTTAAAGAATTATGTATTGAAAATGAATGTTTTTGCGCGCCCAAACCGTTTTTTAATGCCCATAGTCAATTTCGTTTTTTCCAAACAGATGCTGCTTATCCGGCGCAGATATTTGACGATACGGCTTTTGAAATTACAATTATGTCGGGTTTGCCGGGCAGTGGGAAAGACACGTATGCAGCCAACAAAAATTTGCCGGTAATTAGTTTAGACGCCTTGCGTAAAACTTTGAAAATCAAGCATGATGATCGCGATGGGCAGGGTAGGGTAGCCCAGGAAGCGTATCAAATGGCGAAGGCTTACGCGGGTAAAAAGCAGTCATTTATCTGGAACAGCACCAATTTGACCAAAATGATGCGCGATCGGGTGGTGCATACTTTGGCCGTGTACAATCCGCGTTTTCGAATTGTATATGTAGAGTCTTCCCTCGAAAAAATGATGGAGCGGCGTGGGGCCAGTATTCCGCATGCGCGTTTGCGGGATATGTTGCAAAAATTGGATTTGCCTTTGGCGGAAGAGGTGCATTCGATTGAATATCGGCGGTCTTAATTTTTTTATCCCTGACCTTTTCGCCATCTTTGCGGCACGCGCGGCGATTTGTTGTATATTGCTGTGCATCTTACCAATTCATTTTTTATAAATCGCTATGTCAGAGAAGATTATATTTTCAATGTCCGGGGTGAGTAAAACCTTTCCTCCGAGCAAACAGGTGCTTAAAAACATCTGGCTTTCCTTTTATTACGGCGCAAAAATCGGGGTGCTGGGTTTGAATGGTTCGGGTAAATCGACCTTGCTGAAAATTATCGCAGGGGTTGACCAGAACTACGAAGGCAAAATCGAATTTGAAAAAACATTCAAAATTGGTTTCCTTGAGCAGGAGCCAATTATGGATGAAAGCAAAACCGTTCGGCAAATTGTAGAAGAGGCCGTGGCCAATGTTGTGGCTTTGTTGAAAGAAAACGAGGATATCGGCATGAAACTCGGTGAGGTGACCGACGATGACGAGATGATGCGCCTGATTGAACGCCAGGGAGAAGTGTTGGAACAAATTGAACACGTGAATGGCTGGGAACTCGATTACCGCCTGGATGTTTTCATGGATGCCCTGCGTTGTCCCGACAATGATAAAATGATCAAAGTGTGCTCAGGTGGTGAACGTCGCCGGGTTGCTTTGGCCCGTTTGCTGCTCAGCCAACCTGATATTTTATTGCTCGATGAGCCTACCAACCACTTGGATGCCGAATCGGTGGCCTGGTTGGAACAATACCTCCAAAATTTTCCGGGTACTGTTATTGCGGTAACGCACGACCGGTACTTCCTCGATAATGTAGCGGGCTGGATTCTGGAACTCGACCGCGGAGAGGGTATTCCATGGCAAGGCAACTACTCTACCTGGCTGGATCAGAAAAACAAACGCCTTCAACAGGAGGCCCGTGAAGATGACAAACGCCGCAAAACCCTGGAGCGTGAGTTGGAGTGGGTGCGGATGTCGCCTAAAGCCCGCCAAAGCAAAGGTAAGGCGCGTTTGAATGCCTACGATAAAATGGCCGGAGAAGAAGGCCGTGAAAAAGAAAACAAACTGGAACTCTGGATTCCGGGCGGCCCGCGGTTGGGCGACCTGGTGATTCAAACCAATAATATCTCTAAGTCTTTTGGCGATCGGATTTTGTTTGAAAACGTGAATCTGGACATTCCCAAAAATGCGATTGTAGGTATTATCGGACCGAATGGTGTGGGTAAATCTACGTTGTTTAAAATTCTGACAGGTCGGGAGCAAGCCGATACAGGTGAAGTAATTACGGGGGAAACGGTCAAAATGAGTTATGTGGACCAGAGTCACGAGGGACTTTTGCCGGAAAAATCTATTTTTGAGATCATTTCCGATGGGAATGACCTCATCCAAGTGGGCAACACGAGTGTCAATGCCCGCGCCTATATTTCGCGGTTCAATTTCTCCGGCTCCGATCAGCAGAAAAAACTTGGCGTATTATCTGGCGGCGAACGCAACCGGGTACACCTTGCGATGACGCTTAAAGATGGTGGCAACGTGTTGTTGCTCGATGAGCCTACCAACGATATTGACGTGAATACCTTGCGCGCCCTTGAAGATGCCTTGGATGATTTTGCGGGTTGCGCCTTGATTATCAGCCACGATCGCTGGTTTATCGACCGGTTGGCCACCCATATTTTGGCTTTTGAAGACGATGCGCAAGTGGTGTTTTTCGAAGGAAACTTTACGGATTATGAGGCTGCTAAACGTGCAAAACTAGGCGACGTGACACCACACCGCCCACGCGTAAAGCATATTTTACCATAAAATTAGGATCTATTCTGCAATTGGAATCGGTGTGCTGTATGGATGTGCTGCAAATAACACCATGGCAACAATGTAAAGCAACATGCCGATTCCAATCAGAATAGCCGACATTCGAACATAATTGCGGTAACTCACCCAGGCTTGTTCAAATTGGTTTTGGTTTTTGTAGCGTACTGCATTTTGCAAGTTGGAACCAAATTGATACAAAAAATAATAATAAAAAGCCAAAATACCCACCACAATCAAAACAGCAAGTACGCCGAATTGAAAAAAACGGGAAATCATAGAAAATATCGGATTGCCGGAGATTTCCATGTGGGTTAACATCGTCACCATCGTGCCTGCGAGGGAACCCATCAAGGCAAATAAACCAGTGAAAATAAAACCCAAAATAGCCAGGAAAACAGTCCATTTTCCGGTTAAAATCCAAGTATGGGAGAGTTCATAAGGCAAATGACCACCTTCTTCTGCGAGTTCGTTGCGGGTATAATCGTCGTCCAGGATTTCCATGGTGCGTATTTGTTTTGGTTAGCGTGTGTTGGCAATACTTCCGAATATGAATACCAGGAAAAATATCAGTACAATAAATCCTAAATAAATCAGTGCGAGAATGCCGTAAAAAGCATAATTGTACCGCAAGTACTTAAAACCATCGGTAATGGAGTCCATCTCATTGGTTTCCATCCCGTTTTTCAGCATCGTTGCGAATTTGAAACTATACCAAGCTGGCCAAAGCATGAAGAGGATGGAAAGAAAGTAGGAAAAGAATTGAACGGATTGGAGTTCTTGATCCAACATCGGATTGCGGTTGCCGAATACAGAAAAACCGGAGAGTACCAGATACAGGAGCGTTAATCCTAAACAGACAAACGTCCAAAGGATGATTTCGGCCCAAATGGCGCGTACAAAGGGTGTTATCCGGATTTCTTGTTCAGGTGGCGTAACCGGGTTGGAAGTTTGTTCTTCCGGGTTCGTATCGAGGATCATGATGGAAGGTATAATTTGTTGCGAAGGTAGGGTGTTGATTTTTAATTTAAAAGAAAGCCCCTTTTTTACTTATAATTAAAATGTGACCCATGTATATCTTACAAATTGTGTTTGGTACTCCTGCGTTCGACGAGGCGGTGCAATTGCGTTATGAAGTTTTGCGTCGTCCGCTTGGATTAACGTACACCGTAGAGCAATTGAGCGCTGAGTACGATCAGTTGCATTTGGCTGCCTATTCCAATGCTGCGGTGCTTATTGGATACCTTAATTTGACACCCCAAGACGCCCAAATTATCAAAATGCGTCAGGTCGCGGTTGCGCCAACATGGCAACGGCAGGGAGTTGGCAATGCCCTTGTAAAAGCATCGGAGGAGCTGGCGCAGCAATTGGGCTATATTAAAATCGTATTGCATGCGCGTGAAACGGCGGTTTTTTTTTATAATGCCTTGGAATACAATACGGTAGGGGCCCGGTTTGAGGAAGTAGGTATCCCTCATTTTCGCATGGAAAAGGATCTATAAGACTCAAAACAATTTGGTTTATTACATTGTTTATGCTGGCAACGTGTATCACAACAGAAATGTCGAAGGAAAAACAACCAGCACCAGATCCAAAACCTTTACCGCTTAAGGAAGGCCTGGATTATTATATTGAGAACGGGTATTTCGTTTTCACCACGTATTATTTAAAAAAGCGCGGTACCTGTTGTGGAAGCGGGTGTAGAAACTGCCCTTATGGCGTTTAGTATAAATTTTCAAAAAGCCATCTTCCCGTTCGGGTGTATAGTTTAACTCGCATAACGCCGCATGCCCCGTACCAGCGTTGTTCCAGGCATCGGAACTTTCGGCCGCTACCTGTTCTAGTTTTTCAAAAATAGCAATTTTAAAATCTGGATGGAGTTCTTTGAGCAAAACGGCCAAAGTGGCACTCATGATGCCAGCGCCAATTAATACAACATCGTATGCTGGGCCGGTTGTGCGGGAAAGTTTAGACATGGACAGGGTTAGAATGACAGTCGGAAATGGATAGTTTTACATTAACTTTGCGCTGCAAATATCACTTAAAACTTGTCCTTACTATGTCGTGCAGACTACTTTTTCTGATCGTTTTTTCTGTTTCTGTTACCTTTTTAAATGCCCAAGTGGTGCGTTTTAATGAAAATGACACTACGTATGTTTTTGGCGATAAAGTCAATGTGCGTTCTGAGCCTTCTACAACCGCTGCTACCGTTGCGCAAATGGTTGCGGGCGACGAAGTGATCATTGTTGGGGAAGTGGAAACCAAAACCACCCTCAATGGCGTCGAACTGCCTTGGTATCAGATTCGGTTTCAAAATAACCAAAAAGGCTATGTTTGGGGTGGTTTATTGTCTGTATTGAGAAAATCTACCCTCAATGATGTGCGTTTTGTGGCAGGCGTTACCAAAGCCGTAAAACCCAAAGCGGACGAACCTGCTCAATATTCTATTGAAGTGCGCGCGATTCGGAATGGAACGGTGTTGCAAAAAGTCACCAATGTTATTAAAAATGAAGGCAGCATGCACTACCGGCCTTTGGAAGTGGGAGCGCGTGGATTGAAAAACTACAAGGCCTTGTTGATTGTGGAGATGGGTTACGAAGCATGCGGCTATCCCTGGAACGAATGGTATATTCTGTGGAATGGCAGCCAGTTGCAGCCCTTGCCTTTGTGCGAATCAGTAGCAGATGCTGGTGTATTTGCACAAGTTGAACGGTATGAATTTCCGCAAGGGCCGGATGAAAATACGCTGGGCCATATTGGTAAAGAGAACGAGATCTTTTTTACCATTGAATTTTCCAACACGCAAGAACTTGAAGATGCTTCGGGCTACGATGAAGATAGTTGGAAACGGTCGCGTAAAGTGCGCTGGGATGGAAAGCAGTGGTTAAAACCGGTAAATATGGGGATTCCCAAGCATTAGTGGGTTTTTGATGGTGTCTTACTGCATGAACGCGTAGGGTTAATGTTTTTTTAAAAAAACAATGAAAAAACTTGATAATCAGTACATTAAGTCGCTCCTAAAAACTGAAAACCAACAATTAGATCGTCTCCACGAAATTGTCCGGTTGTCTATTGAGGAGGAGGAAATGATTACGCGTAAAATATGCGAAACGGATGAAAGCGCGATGACGTTTGGCGAGCGTTTATCAGACAAGGTGGCTAAATTTGGAGGAAGTTGGCGTTTTATCATCATTTTTATGGCGGTGCTATGGATTTGGATTTTGGTAAATTCCTTAGTTTTGGGCTCCAAAGCCTTTGATCCTTTTCCGTATATTCTGATGAACCTGATTCTGTCTTGCATTGCGGCCATCCAGGCACCCATCATTATGATGAGCCAGAATAGAAAGGAAGCCAAAGACCGGATGCGGGCCGAAAATGACTACATGGTGAACCTGAAATCGGAAATAGAAATCCGAAACCTGCACCGCAAAATGGATTTGAATATGGAGGAGCAATTCCAGCATTTATTCGAAATCCAGCAAAAACAGTTGGAATTGATGCAGCAAATTTTGATCAAAATGGAAAAGAAATAGGCTGTTGTTTTTTTAAAATTATAAAAAAATAAAATATGAAATTGCGTGGAAATTTTTTGTTGTTTGGCTGCTTCTTTTGGTGGAGCATTATAGCGGTACAAGCCCAGACAACCCCATCGGGAACGCCCTCTATAACAAAAAAACCAGCCAATTATGTGGTTAGCACGCCATCACGCGCGCTGCGCAGCGGAGAGTACGGCACTTTTCCGATCACGGCGCAAGGTACGGAAGCATTGATCGGCTGGCAAATGGGCTTGCGGTACAATACGGACATGCTGGAATTTGTGGGCGTATCCGTTGGTGATTTGGAAGGCATTAAACCGGAAAGTTTTGGGTTGACCAAAGTAAACGAAGGGGAGATTCGCGCTTTGTGGATCGCCAAAATCAATGATGCTTCCGACCATTTAAAGCAGGGCCAGCATTTATTTTACCTGACATTTCGGGCTAAAAAAACGG
>JBBAVI010000143.1:0-12806 GCA_040397785.1 Saprospiraceae bacterium
ACCTTCCCGAGGTGACACCTTTCCGAGGTGACACCTTCCCGAGGTGACACCTTCCTGAGGTGACACCTTCCCGAGGTGACACCTTCCTGAGGTGACACCTCCCCGAGGTGACACCTTCAACACAAAAAACACGTATTTTTACCCTAAAAACACCAATTAAACCTGAACAGTAACCATTGATCACCAAAGTTTGACGCCATAATCAATTCAATTACCCATGAAAAACGCACTAATTTTCACTTGCATCCTCCTAATCAACGTACGCGCAACCCTGAGCGGACAAGAATATGACGCCTGGCTACAATCAGAAAACTATGTACCAAACCTGATACGAAAAGGAATAGACTGGGAAACCATTGCAGACTCTATCCGGCAATTTTATCCCGAACAGCAAAAACAACTGGAACAGGTACTTTTAGCCCATCAACTACAAAAATCGCGCGCGCCAACAGAACCCTGCCAGGTCTTAATATGGCAATATCTAAGCAACCATAACCGAATGCTTTTAAAAGAACTGGACGATGATTTATTCAAATTAGGCCCAAAAGCATTACCCGAATTGATTGCCTTGCTAAAAACAGACGCTGCCACCCGACGTATTGTGTACCGAGAACGATTCGAAGACCCCATCTTTTACCAATGTGTATCGGATATTGCGATGCAACAAATTGAAGCGATTACGAGCATTTATTTTTTCAAAAACGCTGCGTTTCCACTCAACTTATTTTCAAATGCGCCCATAGAAGAACGTAATGCCGTGATCAAAACAATTCAAATTTGGTACGAAAGAGCTCAAAATCTGAACAAACGGGAACAAATCAATCTCTTTTTAACGGATTTTCCCCACTACAAATACGGTTCGTCCATTTATACCGCAACAAATCTTGCAAAAGCAGGCGACACCACAAACGCTATTTTCCATTTAAAATACTATTACAATTTATGGAAATTGCCCTGCGTTTCAAACATCCTGATCGCCAACCTGATCAAAGACCTTGGAGAAGACGTGGCCATGGAGGATTGTTTGCACCGCATTTATGATTATCGATGCATGCGCGAGTCTGGAGTAGACTGCATTTGGTATATTTTAAAAAATGCGCGCGCAGACATTCCGTACAAGGTCCTGGCAGATATTGTCGCAACGGAACGGTACAGTCGGATGAGAACCAATGATAACCAGTACATTTGGCCTACTATTTTTAACGAAATGGCGTTGACAAAAACCCGGTGGGCGGTCCCAATCCTGGTGGAATTAATGCGCATTGATCTACCTGTAAAAGGCACTTCGCTGAATGCCCATGCTTGGCAACAAATTTATCCAGATCAATACAATGCGTTATACAGGGTTTGTGATTTCGCCTTGTGGAAACTTAAAGAATTCGAACCCAATACAGTACCCACGCTGAATTGGGACAAACAACTGGAACGAGATGTTGTTATTCGGCAAATTTTGAGCAGTAAAGACACTAAACATTAAAATATTTTATTTTTTTAAATGTAATATCAGGCAATAAATTAGCCAATTGAGGGCGAAAAAAGATTGTAAAATAATAGCGCTTGGTCATTCGGCTTGGATTAAGTCACAACCAAAGATTAATTTTGACCTAGATAGTAGTTACAAAAACTGCTTGGTAAACGTTTATATTGCCAAACACAAAGTGGTTATGAAAATGGCTGGATTCTAATCCGTTTAAAATCAAGTTTTTTATCCATCTATCCATCAAATCCACTTTAATCTTGGTATAACATCTTTAAAACCAACCACCATGTTTAAATTTCAACGCATTGCCCTGCTGTTTGGCGTAATCACCCTTTGCTGCCTGCTCGCTTGTACCAAAGCCACAGAACCCACCACCCCAACCCCTACCGACGATCGCCCCACCCTCAAATTCAATGTAAATGGTGTAACTGCCGATTTTAAAGTCGGTGCGGTATTGGTAAAAGACAGCAATACCTTCTCGGTAGGTTTTGAATATTTAATCAACCCCGGCCCAAACTTTATAGTTTCCATCATCAACATTCCAAACAAAATTGGAACCCATGAAATTACCAAAAGCGGTTATCCTTCTTTTAAAACAAATGGTAACATATTTGTTTTAAGTGGAGATGCCGTGTACGACACCTATTATGTATATGAAAATGTCGACAATAACTTCACCATTTTATCCAACGATGTTGCCAATCAAAAAATCACCGGAAATTTGAAATGTACCTTCGTACGGGAAAATGACTTTCCGAAAAACCATTCCTATCCCGACACCCTGGTGATTGAAAAAAGCGGTTTCGTTGTCCCATATACCATCAATTAAATTGCTTTAGAACATGTCAAGTATTGCAGAAAAAGTAACCAAAATCATCGTTGAGAAGCTGGGAATTACGGATACAGAAATTACCCCTGAAGCGAACTTCAAAACCGATTTGGGTGTGAACGCTCTGGACACCGTTGAGCTGATCATGGAATTAGAGAAACAGTTTGATATCTCCATCTCAGACGCAGAAGCGGAAAACATTATAACGGTGGGTGATGCAATTACCTACCTTGAGGCCAACGCGAAGTAACATTCGGGTTCGGACATATTATTTCGCACAGATGTTACACAAAAAAATCTGTGTAACATCTGCGAAAAATATTCTGTGTATCAACTCCGCGAAACCACCCCAAAACCTATATCCCACCAATTAAATGATTGCGGAAAGCATCCACAAAAATGCGGTGGTCTTCGCGTACCCGCGCTGCATATTGCTCGCCAAACTGGGTCATATACGCTACATACTCCGCTTCACGTCCATCCAACACCTGTCGGAAAACAGCCGTGCAATGGCCTTCATTGACAAAATACTGTGTCACTTCTGGATCATTCACATACCTATTTGTTAAAAAATCTGGTCTATATCCATCCCTAAAAATTGTTGCCACGACAGCCCTTCTCCCCCAATCAACAGCATTTTATCGGGCGCAAACTGGCGTTGAAACGCTTTCATTCCAGCGTTTTCTGTCCGAATTACACCACTTTTTACTTCAATGCCAACCACTTGGCCCCTGCGCTCCAGCACAAAGTCGACTTCATCATTACCCTCCCGCCAATAAAACAGCGCATGGCCGTTTTCTTTGCAATAATTCAACAAATGCGCCCCAATGGCTGATTCCACTTGTCGGCCCCACAAATCCGGACGGGCGAATACTGCCGAAAAATATTCAGGACGTTGCGCGCTGATCAAAGCCGTATTATGCACCTGGAACCTGGGGCTGGATTTCTTCTGGCGTATCCGATCGCCCGCAAACTTTTCCAAACCACTTAAAAACCCAACGGAATCCAGTAAATCCAGGTAATGGGCAAGGGTGGTCGTATTGCCCGCATCAAGTAACTGCCCCAGCATTTTGTTATACGAAAGCATTTGGCCAGAAAAAAGGCACCCAAATTCAAACAAACGCTGCAATAAAGCAGGTTTATCCACCCGTGTTAACGACAGTATATCCCGCGTTATGGCCGGTGCAATCAGGGCATCATTTACATATTTTTTCCACCTTAATTCGTCCGAAATGAGCGAAGCCGCACCCGGGTAAGCACCAAACCAAACGTATTGTTCAGCAGTCCATCCAAAGGCCTGATGCATTTCCTGCAAAGACCAATGCCCCAAATAATGAAACTCAAATCGCCCCGCCAAAGTCTCGGTCAGCCCCTGTTGTAACAACGAACGTGAAGAACCCAACAACAATACCTTCAACGGCAATTTGTTTCGGGTATCCAAGTCCCATTGTGCCTTCACCGTTTCACTCCAATTGGGTATTTTCTGAATTTCATCAATGGCCAACACAAAGGAAGCAGCACCCGATTCGCGCAGCATTATCCGCGCAGTTTCCCATTGTTGTACTAGCCAACTTGAACCGTTCAAAGCAACGGCATCCGCTGAAACAAAATGACTTGGCAAAGTTGAATTTGCCAAAATCTGGTTTACTAACGTGGTTTTGCCCACTTGCCTCGGGCCACTCAACACCTGAATAAAGTCGCGCGGCGCTTCTATTCGGCTCTTAAGTATATGATAATAAGGACGTTGAAACATTTTAAGGATTTTACTCAATACGTTGAGCAATTTTACTCAATGTATTGAGTAAAACCAAAACAACCGGATAAAAACCAAGAAAACATACTGAATTTCCACCCCAACCTACTCTTTCCCAGCAAACAACAAATAAGCAATACCAATATTTATCCCCACACTGCTGAATGCATAATACCGTAGTGTCACTTCACTCGGTTGGTTAGGATCAGGCGTAACCGACGAATCTTTTATGCGCTTTTTTTTAAAAACAATCTCTCGCTCTGATACCGAAGTTGTGACCAAAAAATCTGTTCCATTCTGATTCCATATAACCAAATCTGAACGTTTGGGAGCAAAAGAGGCACTGGTTAGCCGGATTTCTGCCAACAGTTTCATTCTCTTATTTTTACTAATAAAACAAGAAGCCCCTAGATTAGAAGAAAACCCATAAGCCAAACCTTTTGAATAGATTGTGCGCTGCTCAGAATAGCTATTTTGACTTACGACGTTTAAATCCTCTATAATCTTACCCGAAAATCCAATGCTTGGACCAATTCCAGCATAAAGCGTTAAGTGTCGAAACGGCTTCTCCATTTGAATTTGAGGAGTAAGCCAAAACATGCGACCTGAATTAATTTCTGCCCCGTTATTTGTGATATAGTCAAACTTTCTGGATGTTTTAGCGCTTGATAAATAGGAAAACTGGAGGCCCAATGAAACATTCGGAAAAATTGGGTGAAATACGGATACCATATAGTTTTGACCCGCGCCATATGATTTTTTATACAAATCATATTCTCGCAAAGTGTTGCTTTTCACAGATACACTTCCTTCCGGCTCATCATTTTCAGCCCAAGGAAAAGCATAGCCCAGCTGTGCCGAAACAGAAATTTGTGACCAAGCATTTGGAACCGCTGCGATGCACGTAAATAAAAAAGTCGCGGCAAATAAAAGAAGATGCTTTTTCATGTTTGAGGTATGTTATTTGAACAAATTTAAATCTAAAATCCTACTTTCGCGCAACTATCTTTCGACGTTCTCCTATGCTACGCAATTTTTCCTATAAAATTTGGCTCATTGCGGCGATCTTCGCCGGAATCATAGCCTTATCGGCCTATTTTACCCGCTCCGCCAATGCAGGTGCAGTGGCCCTGCCCGAAAAAGTCGATTATAATTTTGATATCCGACCGCTATTATCCGACCGCTGTTTCGCCTGCCATGGCCCCGATGAAAAAAAACGGGAAGCCGGTCTCCGCCTCGACCTGCCCGAAGGCGCTTATGCTGCCATCGGCGAACACAAAGACCATTTTGCCATCGTACCCGGACATCCCGAGCAAAGTACCCTCATCCAACGCATCCACGCCACCGACCCGGAAGAACGGATGCCACCCGCTGCCACCCACCTGACGCTGACGGAATACGAAAAAGCCCTGCTCCGACGCTGGATTGAACAAGGCGCGGTGTATGCGCCACACTGGGCATTTACCCCACCCGTAAAAGCACCGCTCCCAAAAGTACGGCGCAGCAATTGGACCCGCAATGAACTGGATGTTTTTTTGCTGGCTAAAATGGAAGAAAAAGGCTTAAAACCTGCCCCGGAAGCCGAAAAAAACCGCTTACTCCGCCGACTTTGCTTCGATATTACCGGTTTGCCCCCTACCCCACAACAAATGCAGCAATTCTTGCAGGATACCCGCCCCGATGCCTATGAACACATGGTGGATACTTTGCTTGCCTCCCCCGCGTACGGCGAACGCATGACCATGAACTGGCTCGATCTCGCCCGCTACTCCGATACCCACGGCTACCAGGACGATTTGCCCCGCATTATGTGGCCCTGGCGCGATTGGGTGATCCAGGCGTTTAATACGAATATGCCTTACGATCAATTTGTCAACTGGCAATTGGCGGGCGATTTACTGCCCGATGCGACCAAAGCCCAGATTTTGGCCACCGGATTCAACCGAAACCACAAAATCACCCAGGAAGGCGGCGTGATCGACGAAGAATACCGCGTGGAATATGTGGCCGACCGCACGAATACGTTTGGCAAGGCTTTTTTAGGACTGACTGTGGAATGCGCACGTTGCCACGACCATAAATACGACCCGATTCCGACCCGCGATTATTACGCTTTATCCGCCTTTTTTAACAATGTGCCGGAAAAAGGTTTTGTGCCCAATTTACAAACGCCGGAACCCTGGATGGCCATCACCAGCGCCGATTTGGGCACCAATTTGCCTTTTTTAAACGCTGGAGAGGCACTCAAAACACCCAAAGACACCCTACGCCTGATGGTTATGGCCGAACAAAAAGGACATGGACCGCGCCCCACTTTTATCCTCCGACGCGGCCAATACGACCAACACGGCGATTCCGTTCAAGCAAGCGCACCCAAGAACATTTTGCCCTGGGACGCAAATTTACCGGCCAACCGACTCGGATTGTCGCAATGGCTGTTCGATCCTAAGCACCCGCTTACGGCCCGCGTAACCGTCAACCGCATCTGGCAGGAAATTTTTGGGCGCGGGATTGTCGCCACACCTGATAATTTTGGCATGCAGGGCGCCTTGCCCACCCACCCGGAACTGCTCGACTGGCTCGCCTGCGACCTCCAGGAACACCAGTGGGACCTTAAACGCTTGATCCGGCAAATGGTAACGAGCGCTGCTTACCGCCAAAGTGCCGAATTGAGCGCCGATCTATTGGAAAAAGACCCTGAAAACAAATGGCTCGCACGCGGGGCAAGTTATCGCCTGCCGTACGAGTTTCTCCGCGACCAGGTTTTGGCCACCAGTGGACTGTTAATTCCCCAAATTGGCGGTCCTTCGGTAAAACCCTACCAACCGCCCGGCCTCTGGGAAGAAATTTCGACCGAAAAAACGGCCAATGCTTTCCGGGGCGAGTTTTCTTACATTTCGGATACCAGCGCTACAAAAATATATCGAAGAAGCCTTTATACATACAATAAACGCACCATACCACCACCCGGACACCTCATTTTCGATGCGCCCATGCGCGACCTGTGTACCCTCACGCGCCCGCGTACAAGCACGCCCCTGCAAGCCCTGGTGCTGCTCAATGACCGACAAGTGTTGGAGGCTGCCCGTGCTTTGGCGCAATTTTATTTGAAAAACACGCCCTCAGATCAAAAGGAAACGGCCATTTCTGCCGCTTTTGAGCGTATTGTTTGTCGAAAACCGCAATCCAGCGAGCAAAAATCACTCACCGATTTTTACCGCCAACAATGGCAACATTACCACGATAAACCCGCAGCCGCCCAGGAATTGTTGCTACAAACTGGCCCCTACCCCATTGATACCACCCTCGACCCCGCTGAAACCTGCGCCTTGATGCTGAGTATCCAAATTTTATACAACCTCGACGAAGTACTCTCCAAAACCTAAAACGATGGAAAAAGAACAATTAGACCACTTTTTGCACCTCAATCGGCGTAGTTTTTTGGCGAAAACCGCGATCGGCATCGGTAGCCTGGCACTCGGATCTTTGCTGGATGCTTGCGAACGCGGAGAAACGGAGACAGTAAATACCTTGTTGCCCCATTTTGCCCCGAAGGCCAAACGCGTGATTTACCTCTTCCAAAGCGGCGCGCCTTCCCAATTGGAACTGTTCGACTGGAAACCCAAACTCCGGGAAATGCACGGCCAGGAACTTCCCGCGAGCGTGCGCCAGGGCCAGCGCCTGACCGGGATGACGGCCAACCAAACCAATTTCCCGCTCATCGGCTCCAAAATAGACTTCAAACAATACGGCAGCAACGGCGCCTGGGTGAGCGATTTGATGCCCCACACCGCCAAAATTGTGGATGAATTGTGCATCATTCAATCCATGCACACAGAAGCGATCAACCACGACCCAGCCGTAACTTTTTTCCAAACCGGCAATCAACAACCGGGTCGCCCCGCCATTGGTTCCTGGATGAGTTATGGATTGGGCAGCGAAAACAGCAATTTACCCGCGTTTTTGGTCTTGCTTTCGCGTGGACAAGGCAATATTCAGCCCCTCGCCTCCCGGGTATGGGGCAGCGCATTTTTGCCTTCCATCCACCAGGGCGTGCAATTGCGCGGCGGGGCCGATCCAGTGCTGTATTTAAAAGATCCGGCCGGTTTGGATAGCTTGACCCGCCGACAAATGCTCGATCAAATCACCCGGCTCAACCAGCAACACTTGGCCGAATTCGGCGACCCGGAAACCAGCACCCGCATCGCCCAATACGAATTGTCGTACCGCATGCAAACCGCGGTGCCCGAATTGATGGACATCAGCAATGAGTCCGACAGCACCTTCCGCATGTACGGGGCGGATGCGATGGTGCCGGGTACCTATGCAGCCAATTGCTTGTTAGCCAGACGATTATCCGAACGCGGCGTGCGTTTTGTGCAATTGTACCACATGGGCTGGGACGCACATTATGACGTAACCGGCATGACCACCCGCCTTGCCAAAGATGTGGACCAGGCCTCGGCAGCCTTGGTGATGGACTTAAAACAACGCGGTTTGCTGGAAGATACCCTCGTGATTTGGGGTGGTGAATTCGGACGTACAAATTATGGCCAAGGCAAAATAACCGACAATTACGGCCGCGACCACCACCCACGCAGCTTTACCATCTGGATGGCTGGCGGTGGAGTAAAACCCGGTATGGTGTACGGCAAAACCGACGAATTCGGGTACAATGTTGAGGAAAATCCGGTGCATGTGCATGATTTTCAAGCCACGATGATGCATCTCATGGGCATCGACCACGAACGATTCACGTTTCTTTATCAAGGCCGCCGCTTCCGATTGACCGATATTTCGGGCAAAGTGGTGCCTGGTTTACTTGCCTAATATTTCAAAAAACATGCAAAGAAGCACCTTCACCCGCACGATTTTCACCTTTGGGGCACTGGCTACCCTACCCCGTTTTGCCCGAAAACCCGAAACCATTATCGGACACGGTTTATACCGATACCGCGTCGATCAAAACTGGTGCAAGGCCAATCCGACCACTCATCCGGTGAAAGATTGCCACGAAATGGCGATGGATCGAACTGGCCGCATCTTTATGAGCACCAATGACATACGCAACAACATTTTAATTTATAATAAAGATGGAAACGTGCTGGATGCCTGGGGAACCGAATACCCGGGCGCCCACGGACTTACCTTGCACGACGAAAACGGTACCGAGTTTTTGTATCTGACAGATTATGACCGACATGCGGTGTATAAACTCAGCCTCAAAGGCAAGTTAATTCAGGAGTTTCACGCACCCTTAGAGGCAGGCTTATACCAGCAAAACAACGAATTTAGCCCTACTGAAACTACCGTTTTACCCAATGGAGACGTGCTCATCGCCGATGGTTATAGCAAAGATTACATCCTGGTGTATGGCCCCGATGGCAAATTTAAACGGCATTTTGGCGGAAAAGGCACCGAGCCATCCTCCCTCAACAACGCCCACGGAGTAGCCCTTGATACCCGAAAAAAGGACCAACCCGAAATTCTCGTGAGTTCGCGGGCAGACAATACCCTGAAACGTTACGACTTGAACGGGCAGTTTTTAGGGGCTGTACCCTTGCCGGGCGCCTATATTTGTCGACCAGTCATCAAAGGAGACGCGCTGTATTTTGCCGTGCTCATCAGCAAATTGCCCTGGGATAGTCAATCGGGCTTTGTATGTATCCTGGATAAGGAGAATCAATTGGTTTCAGTGCCCGGCGGCAGCGACCCGAAGCGCTTGCACGACACCGATAAATTGTACCAAACTGTGCAAGTCTTCAAACATCCACACGATGTATTGGTAGATGCCGATGAAAATGTATTTGTCACCCAATGGAATTCCAACGGCGTGTACCCCATCCGTTTAACTCGAATATGATGAGATACTTACAAATTATAGTATTTATAACCTGTTGTTTGTCTGTACAGGCCCAGGAATTTCGCCTCGCCCCCCCGATCCTGCGCTGCGATCAGGTATTTTTTGATAAAATCGCGACGGTTCGCATAAATTTTGCCTTAAATGGCGCCCAAATTCGCTACACGTTGGATGGTTCGGCGCCTTCAAAAACATCCCCAATTTACAGAAAGCCACTCAAAATAAAACAGGATGCCATGGTAAAAGCAATCGCCATGCATCTTGACTATCAAACCAGTACGATTGCGATATTATCCGTATTTAAAAAGGGAATTGCCTTTAAAACGACACCCCAATTAAAAGAAATCCCTGCGCCTGAATATGCGGGAAGCAAGGCACCTGGCTTGGTACTAACCGATGGCAAGGCCGGCTCCGAAGATCTAAAAGATGGAAATTGGTTGGGTTTTAAAACCGACCTGGGTTTTCAGGGCAGCTGGGAAAAACCGCAAAACCTGCAAAGTGTAAAAATAAGCAGTTTTACTGCCTGGAATTCCTGGATTTTACCACCAACACGCATTGAAGTTTGGGGGGCATTAACCCCAGGTTCCTGGCAATTATTGGTTTCCAAAGCGTACGATCAAGCGATAAAGCCGCAGGAAGGTCGACAACTATATGCGCTTGATTTTCCGCTTGGTCAATACCGCCAAATCAAAGTAATCGTACACAATTCGGGCCCACTCCCCGAAAACCACCCCGGCAAAGGCAATCCCGCCTGGTTATTTGTAGATGAAATTTTGTTCAATTGATGGATAGTTTATGGGTGTTTTTGGGCCGTTTGCACTTGATTGTACTGCATTTACCCATCGGTATTTTGGTGCTGGCATTTATGCTGGAAATCTACGCACGCTGGCAAAAACCATTGTGGTGGCCCGTGGTTTGGATTTTGCTGGGTATCGGGGCTGGTTTTGCTGTATTAACTGCTACTTTAGGCTATATTTTATCCTTAGAAGGCGGTTACGACCCCACTTTACTGCAACAACATCAATGGTTGGGCATCGGCGTGGCCGCATTGTCCTGCCTGAGTTTTCTGTTGTATCAAAGACCGGTTGGGTTTTGGTTTTTGGGCGCTACCGTCCTCGTTTTAATGGCGGCTGGGCACCAAGGCGGCAGTCTTACCCATGGCAGCGATTTTTTATGGTCCAAACCCGCTCCATCTGCCAACAGCAATGAAAACGCCCTTATCGCCCGCCCGGATAGCAACGAAATCGCCTACACGGCCCTGGTTTTGCCCATTTTAAAATCAAAATGTATGCGTTGCCACCGCAGCGACAAACGCAAAGGCGGATTGAGCATGGAAAGTATCGCAACCATGCTGGAAGGCGGCAAACACGGCCCGGCCCTCAAGCCGGGTATCGATGCCCAAAGCCTGATGCTTCAACGCATTGCACTGCCGATCAGCGCAGAAGACCACATGCCGCCCAAAGGCAGCACCCAGATAACCGAATCAGAAATTGCCATTTTACGCGCCTGGATCGCAAAAGGCGCTTCCGAAAATACCCGCGTTTGGGAGGTGACACCTTCCGATTACTTCAAGGCCGAGGTGACACCTCCAAATCCGGTTTGGGACATGAAAGTACCCCTTCCAACGGCAAAAAACCTGCAAAAACTAGTTGATTTAGGCATTCGTGCCGATAAAATGGGCGAAAACAGTCCTTTTTTGAGCATCAGTATGCCCGGAGATGCCAAACTGGACGAAACCAAAATAAAAGCCCTGTTGCCCTTGGCCCAGCAAATTGTAGCCCTGGATGTAGCAGGTTCCCATTTTACGGATGATTTAGCCATCTATTTAGCCCAATTTCCAAACCTGATCCGGCTCAACCTCGCGCGTACGCCTATACACGATGCAGCATTAAACAATCTAAAACTTTGTAAAAACCTAGAATACTTAAACTTAACAGAAACTGAAATCAGCGATGCCGGCTTGCAACTGTTGGAGAACAAACCCTTGTTACAACATATTTACCTTTGGAAAACGGCCGTAACCCCCAACGGAATTAGCATTTTTCAACAAAAATACCCCAAACTACACATCGAAGGTGGCGCACCTGATGACGACAGCCAATTATTAGCCCTGCGCGCACCTAAAATCTTGTACGCCCACAATTTTTTCAAAGATACCCTACACGTTGCACTCGATTTTCCTTTAAAAACCGTTGGCCTGTATTATACCCTCAACCAAGCCTCCCCCACCACCCAATCGGCCCGTTACCTGAACCCCTTGGTGTTGAATGAAACAACTACTTTAAAAGCCATCGCCGCCAAAGAAGGCTGGTTACCCTCACCGGTGGCCGAAATTTCCTTCATCAAACGCAGTAAAACCCCGCAAAATGTAGTGTTACTGAAGGCGCCATCCCCCAAATACCCCGCTTTAGGCGCGGCATCCCTCAGCGATGGAAAAATATCGGATGTGCAAGGGGGCGATACCTGGCTGGGCTACCAAGGCGACAACCTGAGCGCCGTTTTAGACTTTGGCAGCGTGCAAAGCTGCTCCAACGCCTACATTCACTGCTTCGAAAACAACGCACCCTGGATTTTCATGCCCCGCAGCATAAGCGTATGGGCTTCCCAAGATGGCAAATACTACCAACCCTGCGGTAACCGCATTCTGCTTGCTAACAAATCGATGGGCAACCCCAACGTTCAACTGCTGGCTGTCCCCTTCAATCAACCCATCCAAGCCCGATATTTCAAAATATTAGTCGAAAACCACGGCAAAAACCCAGCCTGGCATCCCAACAAAGGCGAACCCTGCTGGATTTTTGTCGACGAAGTGATTTTGGAGTGAGGAGTGATGATGAATGATGAATGATGAATGATGAATGATGAATGATGAATGATGAATGAT
>JBBAVI010000144.1:0-12765 GCA_040397785.1 Saprospiraceae bacterium
AATGATGAATGATGAATGATGAATGATGAATGATGAATGATGAATGATGAATTTAGCCAAGTTAAATCATCATTTATTTAATGTTTGCGAAATACAAATGATTTATTACTGGGAATTTAAACATGAAAAACCAGATTCATCATTCATCATTCATCATTCATCATTGATTAAAGACATAATAGTGGAGGGACTATTATTTTGAGCAGGTTGCGGGGACGCTGAAAGAGTGTCCCGCAGCCAATTTTTAGGCAGGAAAAGCGGGTAGGATCGGGTTAAAGCAACGAACTTTGGAGCGCCTCAAAATAACAAAACAACACCAGTGAAAATTGACAAATACCAATTAAATGTTATACCATCTTTTTGAATATCTGCGAAAAACGTATGACTTGCCGGGCGCAGGTTTGTTTCAGTTTATCTCGTTCCGGGCGGGATTAGCCATGATTGTGTCTTTGCTCATTTCCCTCGTAATTGGCAAATACATCATCAATTGGCTGCGCTCTTTGCAGATTGGCGAAACCGTGCGAACCCTGGGCTTGCAAGGCGAAAATTTGAAGGTCGGTACTCCTACGATGGGTGGAATTATCATTATCGCAGCCACGTTGATACCCTGTTTGTTGTTGGCGCGCCTGGATAATGTGTACATTCTCTTGATGTTATTCTCCACCATTTGGATGGCAACCATTGGATTTGTGGATGATTATATTAAGGTTTTTAAAAAAGATAAAAAGGGATTAAAAGGTATATTCAAGGTGATGGGGCAGGTAGGTTTGGGCCTGATTGTGGGTATTACCCTGCTGGTAAGTGATGAAGTTGTGGTAAGGATGGATCCTGAAGTAGCAGCGCAACGCGGTTATGAAGTGATGCGCACCGTTTTTGTAAAGGACAATGAAGCACCCAATACCTACAAGGAACTGGTGCATGTAAAAGCGGCGATTACCAATGTGCCGTTTTTCAAAAACAATGAACTCGATTATTCGAAAATACTGTGGTTTTTGGGCGACAATGCAGCGAGTTTGGTGTGGATTGTATTCGTCATCATGACCATATTGGTGATAACGGCTGTGAGCAATGGCGCGAATTTAACCGATGGTTTGGATGGATTAGCAACCGGTGTTTCAGCCATTGTGATTCTGACCCTGGGTATTTTGACTTACCTGAGTGGAAACTCGGTCGCAGCCGATTTTTTGAAAATTCTGTACATCCCGAACAGTTCAGAACTTGTGATTTTTTGTGCTTGTTTGTTGGGTGGATGTATTGGCTTTTTGTGGTACAACACCTATCCGGCGAAAGTTTTTATGGGCGATACGGGTAGTTTGACCTTGGGCGGCATCATCGCTGCGTTGGCGATCATCATCCGCAAAGAATTGTTGATTCCCGTGCTGTGTGGGGTGTTTTTGGTGGAAAATGTGAGTGTGATTATGCAAGTATGGTATTTCAAATACACCAAAAAGAAGTACGGTGAAGGGCGCCGAATATTCCTGATGGCACCGCTGCACCACCATTTTCAGAAAAAAGGATTGCATGAGGTTACCATTGCGGTGCGCTTTTGGATTATTCAGATTCTTTTGGCAGTATTGACCGTTATTACCCTGAAAATCAGATAATTACCATGAAAAAACCGATCGTAATATTAGGAGCAGGCGAATCTGGAACCGGTGCTGCAATCTTGGCAAAACAACTGGGATATGCCGTATTTGTTTCCGATAAAAGTCCGATCCTGCCAGCCTTCAAGGCTACTTTGGAGGCGCATGGCATTCCTTACGAAGCGGGTACTCATACCCTGAAAACCATTTTGAACGCCCGGGAAGTGATCAAAAGCCCCGGAATTCCGGAAACAACAGAAGTGATGCGTGCTATTCGGGCCAAAGGGATTAATGTAATCGGTGAAATTGAATTTGGCGCCCGACATGCAGGAAAATGTACCCTTATTGCCATCACCGGCTCAAATGGTAAAACGACCACGACCCGCTTAGTACACCATTTGTTGCAACACGGCGGCCTCGATGTACAAATGGGTGGAAATGTAGGAAAATCCTTCGCTGAATTGGTCGCCAATGATATCACAAACGGCCGCACCAACAACCCGGAACGCATTTTTGTACTTGAAATGAGCAGTTTTCAATTGGATGATATTCAAAAATTCCGTCCCAAAATTGCCGTTTTGCTCAATATCACCCCCGATCACCTCGACCGTTACGATTACCAAATGGCCAATTATGTGCGCTCAAAATTCAGAATTACCCTGAATCAAAAACGCGGGGACTGGCTCATTACCAATGGAGATGATCCAGAAATTCAACAGTTTTTGGCCTCAAATCCCGATACTGTTCAATGTAAAATGGATCAAATCAAAAGCACAGACCTCAAAAATGGCTATGTGCGGGTAGGAAAAAAAATGAATTTCGATGTTTCAAGCACTGCCTTGCAAGGACCGCATAATCGATTTAATGCAGCTTGTGCCATTCGAATTGCCCTGCGTTTAGGCATCGATCAAATGACGATTGTAGAAGGATTGTACCATTTCACGCCCCCACCCCATCGCATGGAAAAGGTGGCAGAACACAATGGAATCGTGTACATCAACGATAGCAAGGCAACCAATGTAGATTCGGTGTTTTATGCCATTCAATCCATGGACCGCCCCACCGTCTGGATTGTGGGAGGCACCGATAAAGGCAACGATTACAGTGTGTTAATGCCCCATGTTGAAAAACGCATAAAAGCAATTGTGTGCTTGGGATTGGACAATTCGAAGATTCTGGCTGCATTTCAGCACCTCAAAAAACCGATGGTCGAAACCCAAAGCGCCGAAGCCGCCGTACAAGCAGCCACTGAATTGGCCGTTCCAGGCGATGCGGTATTGTTGAGTCCGGCTTGTGCAAGTTTTGACCTGTTTAAAAATTACGAACAACGGGGCGACCTTTTTCGGGCAGCCGTGTTAAATCTATAAACCAATAATATGTCACTCGGAAATCGAATTGCAGCAGAATTAAGGGGCGACCGCAGCATCTGGATGATCATCGCCGTGCTGTGCTTGTTCAGCGTGTTGGCCGTGTATAGCGCGACCGGCTCCCTGGCATGGCAATCGAAAAACGGAAATACGACCTATTATTTGGTTACACACCTGGTCCGTTTAGGCTTCGGCTTATTCCTGATTTACCTCGGGCATTTGATGCATTACCGACGATACCAGGCTTTTGCGCCTTTCTTGATCCTCATTGCAGTGCCTTTATTGGCCGTAACCTTGTTGTTTGGTCGCCATGTAAACGACGCCAACCGCTGGATTGACATTTTTGGTTTCAGTTTTCAGACCTCTGATTTCGCCAAAATTGCCCTGATTATTTACATCGCCCGCGAGTTGACGCGCAAGCAGGAGTACATCAGCAGTTTCCGCGATGCGTTTATGCCGATCATCATTCCCATCATCCTGGTTTGCGGATTAATTGCACCGGCTAACCTTTCCACGGCGCTGATTTTGTTTTTTACCTGTATTGTGCTGATGTTTATTGGCCGCGTGAGTTTGAAATACATTGGCTTATTGGGGCTGCTGGGCTTGGTTGTTTTTGCAGGATTGATTGTTATCGGGAATTTTGAACCAGATTTAGTGCGGGTAGAAACCTGGAGCTCGAGGATCCGGGAATATTTGCACAACCCCGATGGTGGTTATCAGGTACAACAGGCAAAAATTGCCATTGCGCGGGGCGGTTTATTTGGGGTCGGGCCAGGCAATTCGATTGCGCGCAATTTCTTGCCTTACTCGTACGCCGACTTTATATATGCCATCATTTGTGAAGAATATGGCTTGTTGGGCGGCACGGCAGTATTGGCGCTGTATGTCATGCTTTTTTTGCGCACCGTAAAATTAGTCACTAAAAGTCCAAAAGCGTTCGGCACTTTTTTGGCCATCGGCTTGAGCCTGTCGCTGACGGTGCAAGCATTGGCGAACATCGCGGTATCCGTGCATTTGGTGCCCGTAACCGGTTTAACGCTGCCCTTGATATCCATGGGAGGCACAAGTTTGATTTTTACCTGTATTTCGTTGGGTATGATCCTGAGCGTGAGCAAATTCATTGAGGAAAGCGGATCCTAAACAGCAAATCTTTAACGATAAAACAATGGCAAACGACAACAAATATAAAATTTTGATCACGGGCGGCGGTACCGGGGGACATGTATTCCCGGCGATTGCAATTGCAGATGCGATTCGCAGTCTGCATCCGGAAGCAGAATTTCTGTTTGTAGGCGCCAACGGAAAAATGGAAATGGAACGGGTGCCCAAAGCGGGTTATCCCATCGAAGGACTTAACATCGCTGGTTTTCACCGGGGTATGTCGTGGACGAGTATCAGCCGAAACTTTTCGTTTCCGTTCAAACTCTTTGGCAGTGCGCTCAAAGCAAGCAGAATTATCCGAAAATTCAAACCCCATGTGGTAGTGGGCACCGGCGGTTATGCATCTGGACCTGTGATGCGGGCTGCCCAAAACGCAGGCATCCCAACTTTAATCCAGGAACAAAACTCATACGCAGGGGTAACCAACAAACTGCTAGCACGTAAAGCAAAAATAATATGTGTGGCTTATGACCACATGCAAGCCTATTTTCCGGAAGATAAAATCATTTTTACCGGCAACCCGGTTCGATCCGATTTTATGCATACCGAGGGAAAACGTGCAGAAGCACTGGCTTACTATGAACTAGATCCAGCTAAAAAGACCATGATCATCCTTGGCGGAAGTTTGGGCGCACGAACGCTCAACAATGCCTTGCGCGCAAATGCCGAACTGATTGCAGCGCACCCGAATGTGCAAATTTTGTGGCAATGTGGCCGCTTTTACGAATTTGAATTCAACAATTGTGACACCGCGCAATTGCCCAATGTGCAAATCCGGGCATTTATTGATCGCATGGACTTGTTATATGCCGCAGCCGATGTAGTCATTTCGCGTGCGGGTGCTCTGAGTATCAGTGAGTTGTGTATGGTGGGCAAACCCGCTATTTTGGTTCCTTCACCCAATGTTGCCGAAGACCATCAAACCAAAAACTCATTGGCCTTGGTTGAAAAAGGCGCCGCTCGAATTGTACGTGATGCCGACGCCAGTGAAAAAATGCTGCCTGAAGCCTATATGATCCTTGAAAACGAAGCGCTCGGTTTTGGTCTGGCCGAATCCATTCATCAATTGAGCCGGCCGAAAGCCGCCGCCGCAATTGCGCTTTCCGTACTGAAACTCGCTGAAAAACAATACGAAGCAAAACCCAAACGCAATCAAAACAAACCGGTATAACACCATTAAAACAACATAACCCATGCGCAACGCACTTTTAGTATGCATCCTTCTTTGCAGTTTTATGGCTTGCCAAAAGGCAAATGATAAAAATCCGGCCCTTTTTGGCAAATGGCAAGGCGAAAAATGGTTGATTTTTGATAAACCATCTGATTTGGATGCCAAAAAGGTTAGTTTCGAATTTAAAGAAGATGGTACCTACACCTCCAAATTTGGAGAACAAGGCGATTCAGGTGTTTGGCGCACGGAAAAAGACAAATTATACACCCAAGCCGAAGGGAAAAAAGAAATTATGGTGCGTTTGATCACCGCAGATGGAACCCACTTGAACTTTGAAATGAATCGGGGTGGACAAAAAGAAACCCTCGAACTCATCAAACAATAAACAACAGCATGAACCTGAGCGATATCCATCGGATCTATTTTATCGGTATTGGCGGCATCGGTATGTCGGCACTGGCCCGCTTTTTCCACCTGCAAGGCGCGGAAGTGTATGGTTATGACCGTACGGAGTCCGACTTATGCAAAGAATTGGCGAAAGAAGGCATGTGGATTCACTATGAAGACGATCCAAGCCTAATTCCAGGCGATGTAGATTTGGTGGTTTGGACCCCCGCTGTTCCAAAAGACCATCAGGAACTAAACTGGTTCATCGAACATGGTTATCCGATCAAAAAACGCGCAGAAGTGTTGGGGATTATCAGCAAAGGCAAACGCTGCATTGCCATTGCAGGTACCCACGGCAAAACCACCACCACCACCATGGCGGCGTATCTTTTGCGCACCTGTGGCGTGGATGCATCTGCCTTTTTGGGCGGCATTTCGGCCAATTTCCGCTCCAATTTCGTGGAAGGCACCGAAGATTGGGTGGTAGCAGAGGCAGACGAATACGACCGGAGTTTTTTGCAATTGTATCCTGAAATCGCCGTCATCAACTCCATTGATCCCGACCATCTGGATATTTATGGTACCGAAGAAGCGGTGGTGGCATCTTACGAACAGTTTATGCGCCAAATTAAACCGGGTGGTACACTGTTGTACAAACATGGTTTGCCATTGGATGCCATTGCGGCGGAATTGCGCGCTTCAGGACGCAAAGTGTTCACATTTGGCATTGATCAGGGCGATTTTGAAGCCTATAATGTACGGGTTGAAAACGGGCAAATGGCCTTTGGGCTGCGCTCCAGCATCATGCATTGGGATAATTTGCGGCTCGATTACCCCGGAAAGCACAATGTGGAAAATGCCACGGCTGCAATTGCGGTGACCTTATTGGCGGGTGGATTTACCCCCAGTTTGCCCGATGCGCTGGCAGGTTTCCGGGGGGTAAAACGCCGCTTCGAGTTCATTTTCCGCAGTCCGGATCAGGTGTACATCGACGATTATGCCCACCACCCAGCCGAATTGGAAGCGGTGATTGGCGCGGCCAAAATGCTGTTTCCCGATCGAAAAGTAACCGGCATTTTTCAGCCGCATTTGTACAGCCGCACCCGCGATTTTGCTGAAGGGTTTGCAGCAGCGCTTGACCGATTGGATGAAGTAATCCTGCTGGATATTTACCCAGCACGCGAACAGCCGATCCCAGGGGTCACCTCGTCCTTGATTTTTGATCAAATGAAGCAACCCAAAAAGATATTATTGGCTAAAACCGCCTTGATGCATTACCTGAACGAGCACCCGGCTGCCATCTTATTGACCATAGGGGCAGGCGATATCGACACCTATATTGCACCGATTAAACGCCTTTTTGAGGCAAAAAACAATTAGTTCACCACCTGAACCATGTTAAACTTGCGTTTGCCAAATCTTCGTTACGACCGCATCTATTGGGTGCTGTTCCTAGTGATCATCACAGTGATCCTCATCGGGGCGATCACGCGCAAACGCAACAGTTACCCAAACAGCACCGAAGTAAATGTAGTAGCACTTGCCAATGGCGAAAAACTGATCTCGGAAGGCGATGTGCGCCAGGCTTTGCTGCGCGCTTTTGGTAATGACCTCGAAAACACCGAAATCGCAACACTCGATGTGGAACGCATGGAACGCGTAATGGAAGAAGATCCTTTCGTGGAAGACGCGGAAACTTATGTCGATCAGAATAATATTTTGCATGTCAACATTCTCCAAAGGGCACCGATGTTGCGTATTTTAGATCAAAATGGCGGCAATTATTACCTGGATGATAAGGGTATTAAAATGCCTCCATCCACCAACTTTACCGCAAGGGTATTGGTTGCTACCGGCAATATAGCACCTTATACCCCCGAATTCATGCAAAAAAAACGCAATACTTTAAAAGACCTGGTAACGATCACCAAGGCCATTTTGAAAGATCCGTTTTTGGCTGATTATATCCAGCAAGTACATGTAAACAATGCCGGTGAATTTATCCTGGTGCCGCTGGTAGGCGATCAGAAAATCATACTCGGCAACGCGCGCCGCCTGGAAAACAAGTTTGACCGACTTAAAACATTTTATAAAAAAGCGATGCCTTATGTGGGCTGGCAACAGTACCGAAGCATCAACTTGAAGTTCAATGGACAAGTCGTTTGCAAGCGATAATCGAAAAATTCCATTTTCACAAAGCTGATTTAACGATCTATAAAGCTGGTGAGAATGATAATAATAAAATAAAACACGTGCTTACACGCACTTTTTAGCTAAGCTAAGTGTTTTAAACAAAATTCATGCATTAAAATTTTGAAGCTAAAAGCTTTAAAATTATCTTTGTCGCGGGAAAAAGTTTCTGCCCGCCGGCAGAGGGAAAATGTTAAAACTGAAACTTAACTAAAATTAATCTATTACTATGACCGAATTAGTCCCACAACCCTCGGATGTAGTTGTAGCCTTAGACATTGGCACAACGAAGGTCTGTTGCCTTGCCGGCAGAAAGAATACCCATGGAAAACTCGAAATTCTAGGAATAGGAAAGGTAGAGAGTATCGGTGTATTACGCGGCGTGGTGAGCAACATTGAAAAAACAGTAAACGCGATCCGTGAAGCAGTGGAAATTGCTGAACGTCAAGCAAAAATGAAATTCAGCGTGGTACACGTTGGCATTGCAGGCCAGCACATTAAAAGCCTGCAACACCGGGGTATCATCATGCGTGAAACCGATCATTCCGAAATCGCCAAGCGCGATGTAGATCGCCTTAAAAGCGACATGTATAAATTAGTGTTGCCTCCGGGCGACAAAATTATCCATGTGTTTGAGCAGGAGTTTACGGTTGATAACGAACAAGGCATTACCGACCCGATCGGTATGTGCGGCGTGCGCTTGGAGGCAAATTTTCACATTATTACCGGCCAAATCACCGCTGTAAACAACATTTACCGCTGTGTAGAAAAAGTTGGCTTGAAAGTGGCCGAACTCACCCTCGAACCCATCGCCAGTTCCGATGCAGTCCTGTTTGAGGAAGAAAAACAGGCCGGCGTTGCGTTAGTGGATATTGGTGGCGGCACGACCGACATTACGATTTTCCACGACGGCATCATCCGGCACACTGCGGTGATTCCATTTGGCGGCAACGTTATTACAGCCGATATTAAAGAAGGCTGTACAGTCATGCAACCACAGGCGGAAAAATTGAAAGTAAAATTTGGCTCCGCCATGGCGAATGAGGTATTCGACAACCGCATCATCACCATTCCGGGCCTGAAAGGAAGGGATCACAAAGAAATCAGTGAAAAAAACCTCGCCCGGATTATCCAGGCGCGTACCGAGGAAATCCTCGATTATGTGCTGTGGGAAATTCGGCGCAGCGGCTACGAACGCAAATTGATCGGAGGCATTGTACTCACAGGTGGCGGCGCACTCATGGGCCACATCGAAAAACTCACCGAATACCACACCGGCATGTCTTGTCGCATCGGTATCCCGGTAGAGCACTTGGCACATGGGTACCACGAGCATGTCAGCAGCCCGATTTTCAGCACCGCCATCGGTCTGATGATCCGCGGAATGGCTGAACTGAACGGCACCAATCCGATTTTGACCGAAACCAAACCAAAAGAGGCTTCCGAAAGCGAACCTTCCAATGCCGAAGAAAAATCGGCTTCCTGGTTGGACAATGTTTTCAAAAAGACCAAGGAATGGTTTGAAGCCGAACCAGACATTGACTTCACCAAGAAGTAACCCCCCGCGGATCACTTTTCTTTTTTTCACTCTTAGACTATTCAGGTTATGCTTTTCCCAGAGAAGGAGGAACCTTCAATCATCAAAATAATAGGTGTCGGCGGCGGCGGAAGCAACGCAGTGACCTACATGTATAAGCAAGGCATTGTTGGTGTCGATTACGCCATTTGTAATACCGATGCGCAAGCCATGCAACTCAGCCCGGTACCCACCAAAATATCACTCGGTCAACAAGTTACGAAAGGTCACGGTGCCGGCAGCAAACCATCCGTAGGCAAACAAGCCTGTATGGAAAGCATCGAGGAGGTAAAACGCCACCTCGAAAACAACACCAAAATGGTGTTTATCACGGCCGGAATGGGCGGTGGTACTGGTACAGGTGCTGCACCAATCATCGCGAAAGCTGCCCAGGAATTGGGTATCCTGACCGTTGGTATCGTGACACTCCCCTTCAGTTTTGAGGGTCGCGTACGCGTGGGCAACGGATACGAGGGCCTGGAAGAACTGCGCCGTGCGGTAGACTGCCTAGTTGTGATCAGCAACGATAAATTGCGCGATATTCATGGAAATTTGTCGATTTCACAGGCATTTAGCCAAGCAGATAACATTCTGTGTACTGCTGCAAAAGGCATCGCAGAGATTATCACCGTGCCCGGTTATGTGAATGTCGACTTTGAAGACGTGAACACCGTAATGCGCGATTCGGGTGTGGCCATTATGGGCACAGCGACCACCGACGGCGACAACCGCGCTTTACGTGCTGTAGATGAGGCACTTAACTCGCCTTTGTTGGAAGACAACAATATCCGCGGCGCCAAAAATATCCTGGTCAACATCACCTCTGGCTTGAAGGAAGCCACGATGGATGAGATTTTCCAGATCACCGAGTTCGTGCAAAAAGAAGCGGGCGACGAAGCAAACCTCATTTGGGGTAACTGCTACGACGAACGCCTGGGCGAAAAACTCTCCGTGACGGTAATTGCCACTGGCTTTGAGGCAAAAGAGAAACGCGCACCCTTGGCGACCATTTTTTCACAGAAAAAACCAGCCACCGGCGCAAACGACCGTCAGGTTGTACACCTGGATGATGATGTAAAAAAGTCTCAGCCTTCTCTTTTTACAATAAGCGCTGATCAGGAGTACACCCCGGTTGAAGAGAAGGCAGCGAGCGCCATTGAATTCGAATTTGATAATATTCGCGAGACGGTAGACCAAATTCGCCGCACACAAAGCAGTGGTAATGACCCGTTTGTACGCCGCGATGCCGACGATTTGACCCCGGAAGAACGCCGTAAACGCATCGAGGAAGCCCAACGCCGCAAAGAAGAAGCGCGCAACCGACCTTTGAATGTGGTAAAACTCAATTCGCCACAAACCATCATCGAACTCGAAAACCAACCGGCTTACCTGCGCAAAAATGTGAACCTGGATAATGTGCCCGATGCCGACCAACACGATATGTCGAGCTGGACCATTTCCTTGGAAGAAGAAACGGAAGTACGCCTTGGCGGCAATTCGTTTTTACACGATAATGTAGACTAATACTTCACAGTACATATACTAATTCGGTTAACACCATAGTATTTCTGCTATTGTTAGCGGCCTTGATGTGTGGGACATCAGGCCGCTTTTTTTATATCAATATTGTACCCTCAACGCACCAACGTAACCGCCCCCGAAAACCGCACAACTCCTCCCCCAAACAACACCAAATCAGCCCAATACACATATACCCCCGGCAGCGCAATCCGCCCCCCTACCCGACCATCCCAACCCAAATTTTCAACATTGGGGAAAAAATCGGTCAGACTAAATACCCGCGAACCCCAGCGATCAAAGACATGAAATGCCTGTACTTCGGTTACGCAAGTACCGCCAAACACCGTAAAATAGTCATTAAACCCATCATCGTCCGGCGAAAACACATTCGGTATAAATACGGCTTTACAGGGCAACACCTTTATCCGAACAGTATCCATCGCTGTACAAGCACCCAAAGTATCTTCCGCAATCAATATATAAGTAGTTGTTTCCGAAGGTTTTGCTACCGGATCAGGGCAATTCGCGCAACTCAGTCCAATGGCTGGCTGCCAGATTAAAGCAACATGGGTGGTCCTGGAGACAAGGCTGTTTAACTGAATCGAATCCCCCAATGCTAATTCTGTAAAATCCGGCGTTACGGACAAGGTCAAGGGAACATCCGTAATTACCGTGGTAAAAACAGTGCTATCGCAGCCAATTTCATCTACCAGCCGATCTACATAATTGCCACTTTGATCATAAAAATTCGCTCCTACCTGCACGCCCTCGCCAGCACACAAATAGATCGTTTGCCGGGTAGTATCTGGCAACTTAATCGTCAACTGTGTAAAAATCATACTATCACAGCCCGGCAACTCAATGGTATCTCGGTAAAAGCCTGTTTTTGTATAAAAATTGTTTAAAACCTGCACTGTATCACCCAGACAACGGGTAAAATTCTGCTGCAACGGCTGGTTAAACCAATTCAAAGTAGTCACCACCGTACTGTCATTGCAGCCTTGCCCAATCGGAAACAAGTCGGTATAAACGCCCGGTTCGGTGTACAATTTTGTCCCAACCGGAATACTTTCGCCCGCACAAATGGTCAATTCCTGGGTCGTAAGCGGGCTGCACAAATACAATTCAAAATCATCAATCGCCAGGTCATTGCCACAAGCCCCTTTTGCATTGTTACTTAGCACCACTTCTGCTTCGGTCTGGTCAACCGGCACATAAAAAGTAAGCGCATATTGTTGCCATAAAGCCGTTGGCAGCAAGGGAATCGGCCCCGAACTGGTTTGGCCGAGCACCGCACCCGAATTTACATCCCGCAATTCGAATAATATATCTGGCCGCACTTCCTGCCCGTTACAATCCCCTGGAATTTGAACATTCATCGCCCAGCAGGAAAAAGTATATTTGGAACCACTGCAAAGTCCCGTCAAGCGCCGCCTGAAAAACACCCCTGGTTCCACACTGGCATCAAAAACCAGCATAAAACCATTGACATCGTTGGGTGTATGATCGAGTGAATTATGCCAAAAACTGCCATTTACCGCGCTATTATTTACCACCACATAATTACCCGGTGCAATCGCCCCAAAATAATACGTGGTAGCATCGGCTGGCAGTTGCGGACCTAAATCGACGGCACCTGTACCGAATGTTTCGGAATACACAATGGGGCCAGGAATACCTGTGCAGAGTTGGGCGTGCAAGTAAAGTGCATTGCCCAGAAAACATAAAATTGCTAAAGTTCGCATCGTTGCAAATCTTAGGTCGGAAGGGTGTCCCGCCACGTCGACCACGTCGGAAGCGTCCGGGACG
>JBBAVI010000145.1:0-11784 GCA_040397785.1 Saprospiraceae bacterium
TATTGAGCTGACATAAAGGTTGCAGGTGCGAAAATACAATAGATGGAGGTTTTTTAACGACCTTTGCGGTTCATGGCCGATAGCAATTTTATTGATTACGTAAAGATTTGCTGCCGCAGCGGTAGTGGCGGACCGGGAAGTAGGCATTACAATCGAACCAAAATAAATCCTCGTGGGGGTCCAGATGGGGGTGATGGAGGAAAAGGTGGAGATATTATTCTCCAGGGGAATGCCCAGTTATGGACGTTAATTCACTTAAAATATAGGAAGCATGTAATGGCCATTGATGGCATTGCCGGAAGTGAAAATCGCAGCTCTGGTGCTTTTGGAGAATCGGTGATTTTGGAAGTTCCACTGGGTACGGTGGCTAAGGATTCAGAGACGGGAGAAGTGTTATTTGAGATTACAGATGATGGCGAAAAGAAGGTCTTAGTTCCCGGAGGTAGAGGTGGTTTGGGTAACTGGCATTTTGCCAACAGTGTAAATAGAACGCCTCAATATGCACAACCGGGGGAGCCAGGCATTGAGCAATGGATTGTATTGGAACTGAAGGTGTTGGCGGATGTAGGATTGGTAGGATTTCCGAATGCTGGAAAGAGCACGTTTTTGAGTGTGATTTCTGCGGCGAAGCCCGAAATCGCCGATTATGCTTTTACAACGTTGGTCCCCAATTTGGGTGTGGTAAATTATCGAGATTATCGAAGTTTCATCGTTGCGGATATTCCTGGGATCATCGAGGGAGCCAGCGAAGGAAAAGGTTTGGGTCATCGGTTTTTGCGGCACATTGAACGAAATGCAACTTTATTATTTTTGATACCAGCGGATAGCGCGGACCACAAAAAGGAGTTTTTAACCTTGTTGAGTGAGCTAGAGAAGTTCAATCCTGAACTGCTTGTAAAACAGCGAATTGTGGCCATAAGTAAGGCGGACATGTTGGATGATGAATTGAAGGACGAAATCAGAAATCACATGAAAGGAATGGAAGTAATGTTTTTTAGTTCCGTAACCGAACAGGGCGTTGGAGAATTGATAGATTTATTATGGGCAACTGTATCTGCGGAGGTCTAAGAATTTTGACAAGGAGTTTGTATTTTTGAAGATTATAGAAATAAAATAGATTATGAAAAGAATTGTTGGATTGTTTGTTGGGGGTTGTTTGATTTTGTGTTCAGTATCGGCCCAAAACGAAAAACGAAATTCAGAAGGTGATGTAAACTTATCCGTTCAAGTCCCAAAACCTTTTGTATTTAGTATCAACCAAGACAAGGTATATGCTGATGAATTTGAACGGCAGTTCCTAAAGAATATCAATTTAAAAGAGGATCCAATTTCGGCAAAGGACATTCGCAGTTATTTGGATTTATATATCAAATTTAAATTGAAGGTTCAGGATGCCAAAGATGCTGGGTTGGATACAGCTATGGCTTATGTTCAGGAGTTGCAGATGTATAGGGATCAATTGGCAAGAAATTATTTGTATGATCGTGCTGTTACGGAGTCCTTAATTAAGGAGGCTTATGACCGTTTGAAATATGAGGTGCGGGTTTCTCACATTTTGGTTTTGGTATCACCAGATGCGTTAGAGGCTGATAAGAAGAAGGCGTTGGATAAAATTGAGGAGATGCATCAAAAGTTGATGCGCAATCCTA
This sequence comes from Saprospiraceae bacterium, assembly GCA_040397785.1. Lineage (GTDB taxonomy): Bacteria > Bacteroidota > Bacteroidia > Chitinophagales > Saprospiraceae > M3007. The sequence continues at coordinate 1,650 of JBBAVI010000145.1, forward strand.
CGGCGGAAAATTTTGGAGACATGGCGCGTAACGAATCAGAAGACGCTGGGACCAAAAGCAGTGGAGGGGATTTGGGTTACATGACGGCCTTGCAGGTGGTGTATGAATTTGAGAATCAAGCTTACAATACTGCGGTGGGTGGAATTTCGTCGGTGTTCAAAACAGAATTCGGTTATCATATTTTGTTGGTTACAGATAAGCGTGCAAATCGTGGAGATATCAAAGTGAATCATATTTTGGTAAGGGTGATGAACAAAGATGAAAACAGCGACACTGAAGCCCGAAAGAAGATTGATGAGATAGCGGCGAATATGGTGGGGGGTAAGGAAACCTTCGAGAACATGGCAAAGACATATAGCGAGGATTACAACAGTCGTTATAACGGTGGGGCTATGGACTATATCAACACAGCACAATTTGTTGGTGATATTGATAGACAATATTGGGCAGATCAGGCTTTTACATTGAAAAAGGATGGGGATATTACTGCACCATTCAGAACCAATTATGGCTGGCATTTGCTTCAACGTGTGAATGTTCGTCCTTTGAAATCATTTGATGACAAGGAGATGCATTCAATATTGAAGATGGAGGTGCAGAAAAATCAGCGTTCTCAAACGTCCGTGGACTCATTGGTTGTTAAGATCAAAAAGGAAAATGGATTTACATTGAATGAGAAGGCAGTGTCTGCGTTGCTCGGTTATTTGGACAGCAATTTTATGAAGGGCAAGTTTGATGAGTTGTCTATTCCTGAAATGCACGTTGTAGCCTCTGGGCCGGCTAAAAAACCAGTTAAGACAGAATACAATTTGCGTAAAATGGAAGTTTTGCATTTGGCTGATCAGTCTTACTCAGTGGATGATTTATGCACACAGCTTACCTATAACACCAAACCAATTCAAGGAACCAAAAAAGAAGGTTTAGACCGTTTGATAAATGCTTGGGTCGATAAAACTTGTGTTGAATATCAAGATGAGCATTTGGAAGAGAAGTCGGTTGAATTCCGCGATATTTATCAGGAATACAAAGAAGGTATTTTGATGTTTAATCGAATGCAACAATTGGTTTGGGATAGAGCCAACAATGATTCAGCGGGTTTGGCAAAGTATTTCGAAGCGCATCAAGGTGAATACAATTGGGGTGACCGTTTTGATGTAGAAGTATTCTTTTGCAGTGATGCCAAAATGATGAAAACTGTGGTTAAAGAGGTGAAGAAAGGCATTTCAACGGATAGTATTCGTCGTGAACACACCAAGAGAAACGTGTTGGATTATGCTTACAAAACAGGCAAGTACGAAACGGGAGATACTTTTTTGTTCTCTCCATCTCGTGTGTTGAACATGTTGTTCGACGATGCAAAATCTGCAAAACCCAAATATCGTAAGCCTGGAATTTACAGCATTGGCTCTGTGGGTGATGACTTTGTTGTTGTCAAGGTCAAGTCCTTTTTGCCTGCTGGACCCAAAACATTGGATGAAACACGCGGACCGGTGGCTTCTAAATACCAGGAGCAGTTGGAGCGCGAATGGATTGAGACCCTAAAAATGAAATATCCAGTTACCGTGAATGAATCTGTGATTCAGACGATGGAGGTCAAACTCGTGAATCAGGAATAATAATCGATTTGCTGTGCAACACTTGAAAGGTATATTAATTGGTCTTTGCATTTTTATTGCATCGACTTCGCATGCACAATTAACAACATCTGGCCCATTACTGCCGCCAACATATGTGGATGGTGTTTTGGTTGTGGTGGGTAATAAAGTGATTTTGCGGAGTGAATTGGAAGAGAATAAAAAGCAAAGAGAGATGGACATGCTTGGCAAGGATCCGCATGCCATTGAATGTATGGTACTGGAAGAATTGATTATTGGCAAGTTATTGTTGCATCAGGCAGAGATTGATAGTTTACCGGTTACCAGTGAAGAGATAGAATATAGAATTGATAACAATTTGCGCTACTACAGGAGTAAAACGGGAAGTACTGAGCAATTGGAAAAGTATTTGGGCAAATCAATTGCGGTTTGGAAAGAGGAGATTCGTCCACTCATGAGGGAAGAATTGATGATTCAGGCGATGAAAAATAGCATTTTGCGTGATGTAAAAATTTCCCCTCAGGAGGTAAAGGCATTTTATGATTCAATCCCGATGGATAGCTTACCTGTTATTCCAACGGAGGTTGCAGTTGCGCAATTGCTAGTCATTCCCCCAGTGAGTTTAGAATCCAAAGAATTTGCTAGGGAACAATTGGAGTCTGTGCGCAGGCGTATTGTGCGAGGTGAGAGTTTTCAAAAGTTGGCACGTGCATATAGCATGGACCCAGGTTCAAAAGCCCAAGGTGGTTTGCTGCCGGAATTTGGTAGAGGAGAAATGGCTTCTGAATTTGAACGAATGGCTTTTAAGTTGAAACCAGATAGCTTGAGTCCAATTTTTGAAACGGAATTTGGTTACCATATTTTGAGGGTGTCCAAACGTCGAGGTGAAAAGGTGATTGCCTCCCATATTCTAATCCGTGCGGAGAATACAAACGACGACATTACGAGGGCATTGTATAAGATAGATTCAGCATATAATTTATTGGTTGACAATAAAACACAGTGGTGTGATGCGGTAAAAAAATATGCTACTGCTGGTGATAAATTTGTGGCTTACGACAAGGGGTCGTGTGGCTATTTCACAGATATGCGCAGTGGAATGCAAACGTTGCAATTTGAGAGTTTACCGCCTGATGTAAGAAAGATTGCGGAAAAAATGAAGCCTGGGGAGGTTTCGTCGCCTGTGCTAACAAGTACGGAAGATGGAAGACCCGTTTATAGACTTATTTATGTAAATTCTATTGTGCCTCCGCATACCGCCAATTTGATTCAGGATTACAGTAAAATTCAAATGCAGGCGGACTCTAAGAAAAAAGATGAGACACTTCAAAAATGGATTAAAGTTCATCGAAACCTCAACTACATCCGATTCAAGGGAAGAACATATGATTGTGAAAATTTGAAATCTTGGGAACATGAGTGATATTGTTTCAACTGCGAATGAGTTTTATGCCAAAGTGTTGGCTTTGCGTGCTGAAATCGGCAAGGTGGTTGTAGGGCAACATGAGGTAATCGATGCATTAATTAATGCTGTGTTTTGTCATGGGCATGTGTTGATGGTGGGCGTACCTGGTTTGGCAAAAACGCTACTTGTAAAAACATTATCTGAAACGATGGATCTCTCGTTCAACCGGATTCAGTTTACACCAGATTTAATGCCATCTGATATTGTGGGCAGTGAGATTTTGGATGATGCGAGACAGTTTCATTTTGTGAAGGGACCCATTTTTTCCAATATCATTTTAGCCGATGAAATCAATCGTACACCCCCTAAAACACAGGCTGCTTTGTTAGAGTCCATGCAGGAGCGGCAGGTAACAGTAGGGGGCCATAGATATCAATTGGACGAGCCATTCTTTGTATTGGCAACGCAGAATCCCATTGAGCAAGAGGGTACCTATCCTCTGCCAGAAGCGCAGTTAGACCGCTTTATGTTTCAAGTGATTTTGGATTATCCAGGATTTGAAGAAGAGGTGATTATTTTAAAACAAACCACTGGAAGTGTACAGGGAATAGCAAAGTCTGTGATTTCTGCTCAAGAGATTAAGAAATTTCAGGGTTTGGTTAGGCAAGTACCAGTTACGGATCATGTTTTTGAACAGGTGGTTACGATGGTTCAACAAACACGACCTGGACAACCGGGATCACATGCAATGGCAAATCAATATTTATCTTATGGCGCTGGTCCAAGGGCAGGGCAGAATTTGATATTGGCAGGCAAATGTCACGCCTTGATGAATGGCAAATTTAGTGTGGATCGCGAGGATATCATGGCCGTTTCTAAGTGGGTGCTCAGGCATCGTATCGTAAGGAACTTCAAGGCAGAAGCCGAAGGCATTTCTGCGGATCAGATTGTCTCTGCAATTTGTAATTAATAGCAGAGTAGTAAGGGCGATGAAAGTGGCAGTCCATGTATGCGCTTCCCCAATCCTCAATTATGGTTTTCCCTCAATTATTTAGATTTTTCTCGGCAGCCGATGACGGAGCAAATGGGGCATTTTTGAATGATATGACCCCTTGCCGGACAGTATTCTCGGCCCATGAAAATGATTTGTAGGTGGGCTTTGTTCCAAAGGTTTTCTGATATTTGCCTTTTTAGATCCTTTTCGGTTTGCTCTACGTTTTTGGCTGCGCTCAATCGCCAGCGGTAGGCCAATCGATGGATGTGGGTATCGACGGGAAAAGCGGGGATACCAAATGCTTGCGACATCACCACAGAGGCTGTTTTATGTCCAACCGAAGGCATAGCCTCCAACGCTTCAAAGGATTGCGGCACTTGTCCTCCGTGCTGCTCCATGATCATTTTAGATAGACCGTAGATGCCTTTGCTTTTCATTGGCGATAAACCACAAGGCCGAATAATGTTTTGTATTTCTTCCACCGATAATTTCAGCATATCGGTTGGATTGTTCGCTTTGGCAAACAGCAGTGGTGTGATTTGGTTTACGCGTTCATCGGTGCATTGGGCGCTGAGTAGAACGGCGATAAGAAGCGTATAGGGGTCGCTGTGGTTAAGCGGAATGGGTGTTTCCGGATATAATTCTTCCAACGTTGAAAGGACAAATTGAACGCGTTCCGATTTATTCATTTTGATTGCGGGGGCTTATTTAAAAGAATTGGTTGTATTCGATCTCTTGCTGAAAGGGCGTATTTGCGAATGCTGTTGCGAAAGTTTGCGGTGCAATGGGTTGATTTATGGTAGCATGGCATGATGCTTGGAATGTGTGGTTTTCTTGATGATCGGCAAGGGTAAATTCCGTGATAATGCCTTTGGTGACTGCCATGTTGAGATGGTAAGTTGTCTGATTGAAGGTGATGATTCTATTGTGATTATAAGATGGCGAATAACCGAATATCCATTCGGGACGGGTAAATTTTTCCGATTTTAACTGGTTGATTTGATGGTCTTCGTTGGGTTGGATTGAAGAAAGCGTTGAATGGGTAATGGTTGTGATTTTTTGGGCCAAAGTGGCTATGGTTTGATCGATTTCTTGGAGATGCGGGAAATGATCGGCTAGGTTGGTAACGGATGATTTGTTACTTTTTACGGCTTTGTCTTGGTATTGGCCTTCGGAGTGCAGTGCTTTTCCGAGGTTATGGATATTGGCATTGATGAGGAGAGTTCCGTGGTGCAAAACGCGTTTTTTTTGTTGGAAAATGTGTTGTGCATTGCCGGAAAATTTAACTCCATTATAGAGCAGATCGTCGCGCTCTGAGTAGGTTGTTTCGATGCCCATTTCTAGGAGTGCTTGGCGGATGGGTTCCAAGAATCGTTTATAGTTGACAGCTTTATCTAGTGTAGTTCCGAGGTCCTGAATGAACGAAAAATTCAGATTGCCAAGGTCGTGGTAGACTGTACCCCCGCCGCTCACGCGGCGGGCAGGTGCAATATTTAGCTGCCGGCAGGCAGCATAATTGATTTCCGCACAAATGTTTTGGTGCTTGCCACAGACAACAGCACTTTCGCTGCGCCACAGCATAATAAGATTCTCCTCTGTGTGGTGCAAAAAATGGGCTTCTGCGGCCAAGTTGTAGTACACATCGGTAGAGTCTGAAACAATGAGGCGCATAGAAGTTGCTAAAGTCAATTTTTGCTGCCCTTAACCCAAAGGTTCCGTGGCAGATTTTGATCTGCGTAGTTCAAAGTTCTGTCCTAAATAAACCTTCCTTACCATCTCGTCATTGGCCAATTCCTGAGCCGTCCCGTGTTTTAGCAACTTGCCTTCAAACAATAAATACGCCCGATCGGTAATGCTTAAAGTTTCTTGTACGTTGTGGTCGGTAATTAATATGCCTATGTTCTTTTGCTTTAGTTTGGCCACAATTTGTTGGATATCTTCAACGGCAATGGGATCAACACCGGCGAAGGGTTCATCGAGAAGGATAAATTTGGGGTCTGTGGCTAGGGATCGGGCGATTTCTGTACGACGTCTTTCGCCGCCTGAAAGCACTTTTCCTAAATTTTTTCTCACTTTTCCCAGGCCAAATTCGCTGATAAGTGATTCCAATTTTTCCGCTTGTTCTTTTTTGGAGAGTTTGGTCATTTCCAAGATGGCTTGAATATTTTCCTCTACGCTCAATTCTCTAAAGACTGAGGCTTCTTGGGGCAAATAGCCAATGCCATGTTGGGCGCGTTTGAACATGGGCCAGCTACTAATTTCGGTATCTTCGAGGAAGACCTGACCTTCGTCGGGGCGAACGAGGCCTACGAACATATAGAACGACGTGGTTTTTCCAGCGCCATTGGGTCCCAGTAATCCTACGATTTCTCCTTGGTTTACTTCAACGCTTACATCGTTCACTACGCGTTTTGCGCCGTATTGTTTTACCAAATGCTGTGAACGGAGTTTCATTGCAGCAAATATAGGGCAAAAAATAAAGGGCTTCCGCGCAGCGGAAGCCCTTTATTATCGCTAAAATTATCGCTACATTTGTAGCGGCGGTACGGCCAGCTCCCCATTCACTTCCCCAGGGCCGGAAGGCAGCAAGGATAATGGGTTGTAGCGGCGCGATACCGCCTTTTTTATTGTATGGGATTGATGACCAACCCCATCCCAACAATTTTTATTTTTTAGTATCGCCGAATTAATAGTTTGGCTTTTTGTCGCCACGGCCAGTTCCACCCCAACGTGTGTTGTTGCGATTGCCGTTGCCACCTGATCCACCTTCGTTTGCACCGCGGTATCCGCCGCCTGAAGGACGTTCAGTTGTAGAAGCGCTTTTTTCACGAGGAGCACCACCGCCAAAACTTGGACGATCGCCACCTGCAGTTGCACCTACGCGAGGGGTTCTATCACCACCACCGTAACTGCTTCCGCCGCCACCATAACTGCTTCCACCGCTGCGAGATCCGCCACCGCTTCCGCTAGACGATCCACCACGATATCCACCGCCAGAACCACCGTAACTGCTTCCGCCAGATCCGCCGCGATATCCACCGCCACCAGATCCACCAGACCCACCACGATATCCACCGCCGCCGCCACCGCCACCGCGATTGCTATAGCCTTTGTGGTAACTTCCGCCGCCACCGCCACCACCGCCACTGCGACGTTGTGGTAATTCGATACGGTAATCGTGTTCCATTTCGGTCATGCACTCTTTTCCATGAATCCTGAAAATTTGCTCTAACAAATTGGCTTCAGAGCGCTCACAGAAAGAAATGGCAATACCTTCGGCACCGGCGCGACCTGTGCGGCCAATACGGTGAGTGTGGGTATCGGCATCCATAGCGATATCATAATTCAATACATAATTCAATTCCTTAACGTCCACACCACGGGCGGCAACGTCGGTTGCAATCAATAATTTTGCACGTCCGCGTTTGAACATATCCAAATTGTTTGAACGCTCACGCTGAGATTTATCGCCGTGAATCGCAACAGCTGAATAGCCATCGTCTTTCAAAGTCATTACCAATTTATCGGCGCCATGTTTGGTTTTTGTAAATACCAACATAGAATCAATGGCAGGATCCTCTAACATGTCACGCAACAAAGCGTATTTGTTATTGCGGTCCACACAAAATAACCACTGTGTGATTTTGGGCTTGTCTTCGGTCGTAGGAAGAATGTCGATGTGCTCTGGATCTACCAACATTTCCGAAGCCAATTGCTTGATTTCGCGTGGGGCAGTAGCAGAGAACAATAACGTTTGTTTGCGTTCGGCAAGCATCAATTTTCCGATTTCGCGGATATCGGCCACAAAGCCCATGTCTAGCATACGGTCACACTCATCCAGTACAAAAGTTTGAATACCAGACAAATCGATAAAACCTTGTTCGATCAAATCGAGCAAACGACCTGGTGTTGCGATGATAACCTGGCAGCCGCGACGGATCTCTTGAACTTGACGCATTTGCGATACACCACCATACACTAGGGCGATGCGAAGGTTGGTTCCGCTGGCGTATTTGCGGAAGTTATCAGAAATCTGATGAGCCAATTCACGGGTTGGGGCTAACACCAATGCATGTGTTTTGCGTTGGGGTGTTGTAATGATTTGTTGAATGATAGGAATGGCGAACGCTGCGGTTTTTCCAGTACCCGTGGGGGCTGTGGCAAATAAATCGCTTCCTTTTAAAATGGTTGGGATGGCCAATGCTTGGATTGGCGTGGGTGTGGTGTAGCCCTGTTCTGAGACAGACTTCACCAGTGGAGCAATTAGCCCCAGGTTGTCAAATGATTGCATGTATGTTTTTAGATTACTATCCTTACGCGAAACACTTCTGAGTTAGTGTTTTTATCGCAAACGCACTATGAAAGTGCGATAGTAAAGACTGACTCTAGATGAATTAAGCGCGGCAAATATACAAATAATAAATGGCAATTCTTATATTTCCTAGAATAAAGATGAATTTTCCTAGAATAAAGAAGGGTTTTCGTAGTATTTTTGATGCTGTATGAGCAAGCAGGACCTCCAATTCAATAAAAATGAAGATTTGAATAAACAAGATTGGGATTTGGTAAAAGCGCGGTTGGAGAAGATTTATAAAGGCGGTGGGGAAAAGGCAGCGGCAAAGCAAAAGGAGAAGGGAAAGATGTTGTGCAGGGAGCGGGTTGATTATTTGCGCGATGAAAATTCGGAGTGGATTGAAATTGGTGCATTCGCGGGTTATGATATGTATCAAGAGCAAGGCGGCTGCCCCGGTGGTGGTGTTGTCACAGGTATTGGATATGTAAGTGGACGGCAGTGTGTTATAGTTGCCAACGATGCCACCGTGAAAGCGGGTGCTTGGTTTCCGATCACGGGAAAGAAAAATCTCCGCGCACAGGAAATCGCCATGGAAAATCGCTTGCCTATCATTTATTTGGTGGATAGTGCAGGGGTTTACTTGCCGATGCAGGATGAGATTTTTGCCGATAAAGAGCATTTCGGACGGATGTTCCGCAACAACGCACACATGAGTGCCATGGGTATCACCCAGATTGCCGCAGTCATGGGAAGTTGTGTCGCCGGAGGTGCGTATTTGCCCATTATGAGCGATGAAGCCCTAATTGTTGAAGGCAATGGAAGTATCTTTTTGGCGGGCAGCTATTTGGTAAAAGCGGCGATTGGCGAGGATGTTGACAATGAAACTTTGGGTGGCGCAACAACGCAATCTGAGATTTCGGGTGTGATTGATGATAAATTTCCCGACGATAAATCTTGTTTGGATCGCATTCGTTACATCATGGATAAGTTGGGCAAATTCGACGAAGCGGGTTTCGATCGGGTAAAGCCTGTTTTACCCAAAAAGGATATGTCAGGCATCTGGGGGATTTTACCCAATGAGCGCAACAAACCATACAACAGTGTGGATCTGATTTCTCGAATGGTAGATGATGGCGTTTTTGAGCAATATAAGGAGGGATATGGCAAATCGATTTTGTGTGGTTATGCGCGGATTGATGGCTGGGCTGTGGGCATCGTGGCGAATAACAGAGAAATCGTAAAGAGTAAAAAGGGCGAAATGCAGTTTGGCGGGGTGATTTACTCAGACAGTGCGGATAAAGCGGCGCGTTTTATCATGAATTGCAATCAAAAGAAGGTTCCTTTGGTGTTTTTGCAAGACGTGACAGGCTTTATGGTGGGCAGCAGAAGCGAACAGGGGGGTATCATCAAAGACGGCGCCAAAATGGTGATGGCGATGAGCAATAGCACCGTGCCTAAGTTTACTGTGATTATGGGAAATAGCTACGGCGCGGGGAATTATGCGATGTGCGGAAAGGCCTATGATCCTCGTTTAATAGTGGCTTGGCCGGGCGCGAAAATTGCGGTGATGGGCGGTGAGCAAGCAGCAAAAACATTGCTTCAAATAGAAAAGGCGAGTTTAAAAGCAAAAGGGGAAATCATCGATCCGGAGGTGGAGAAACAGTTATTGGCAAAAATCACCGATCGATACAATTCCCAAACCACGCCTTATTATGCAGCGGCTCGATTGTGGGTAGATGCCATTATATCGCCGTTGGACACGCGCATATGGATTTCAATGGGTATTGAAGCGGCCAATCACGCGCCGGTGAAGCCCTTTAACCCTGGGATTTTGCAGACCTAAACTG
>JBBAVI010000146.1:0-11680 GCA_040397785.1 Saprospiraceae bacterium
TTCAAAATTGGCCGCTTAACCTTATCTCTGTGTCCGCTATAGTGAGGAAGTCCACCCTCCGAACTTTTTATGGAACCCTTTTTTTCTCCGCGTAACTCCATACCTCCGAGCTCCTCCGTGGCACCCTTTTTCTCCGCGTAACTCCGTACCTCCGAGCTCCTCCGTGGAACCCTTTTTTTATGTGCTCTACAAAATCACCACCTTAGTAACAAACACCCCAAGGCCAGTTTGCACCTCCAGCATATAAATACCTGCTGCACAAGCACTTGTGTTGATTTCTATGGAGGCGGCATTTTGAATATTTACGGGACATTCCACCGCAACGCCATCCAGGCGCAACAAACGGAAGCGCGCATTTTCCAATACCCGTACATCCTTGGTTTGAACCATCAAACGATCAGAAACCGGATTTGGGAATACGCTCAAAGCAACATCCAGCAAGGGGTTGTTTACGCCAACGGTCAAGGTGGTAAACGTAAATGGACCTACCCAGCCGCTGTTGCCCGCGCCCGCACAGGCAGCACGCAAGTAGTAATCGTACGATTTGTTGGAAGCCAAACCATCCAGGATATAGGGCGAAGTGATGCCTAAGTTCTGGATACCAATACCCAGGTCGAAACCGCTTGGGCCCCATTGCAAATCATACCCTACACCGCTCGCGGCATCCCAGGTAATGGTACCTGCACCGGTGCTCAAATTCGTTGTAGCAACATTAGTGGGCGACGTACAAGCACTGGTACGGAATGTATACGGACCAAACCAAACGCTTTGCAAACCACCAACGGTACAACTGTCGCGGATGTAAAAATCGTAAGCCGAATCTGCATTCAGACCTGTTGCATTGTATTTTCCAGCCGTAATGCCTTCTACATAAGTACCTTCCCCTAATTTGAAACCAACCGGACCATAGGCAATGTTGGAAAGATTTTGCACGCTGCCCCATTCTATTTCGATAAAATCAAAACCGGCATTCAACAAGCCAACGGCACCCTGGAAAGGACAAATGCTGGTGAAATCGGCCGTTGCCAAAAACACTTCACGGTTGCCCGAAAAGGGTGCTTCCAAAATATCGGTGCTTGTATTCAAATTACCCGTGTAAGCCGACCAGGTAAGGTCCGCATTGTTGCTGCGTACACCAAAACCAAGAATCGGTTCGGCCGAATTGGCCAAATTGTTGCCGCTGTAATTGAAACTGCCCGTGTAACCCGCCACTTTGGTGCCAAAAACGCCCCAGTGATAATCGCCAGAAAGCACCAATACATTGGCAGGAATGGTACTAATCTCCAGACTATCAACACGGTACAAATGCATACCTGCCGGATTGTCCAGTATATTACCTATTTGCATCACCCCTTGCTGTGGCGCCTGCAAACTCAAAGTCTGGTTGGTCCAGTCGCTCGGATACGCGTACACACTCGCTTCGCCCAAAGCCGCGCCAGAACGCACGCGGTCGATGGCAGGCGTCATATTAACCAGGGTACCCTCCAAATTGGTCGCACTTTCGTCTTTAGAAATCGCGCCTGCAACTTCATCCAACCGGTAGTAGGCTACCAGGCCATTTTCTGTGCCCGTCAATTTGCTGCACATTTTGCTGCGAATTTCAGCTTCTGTACGTGCTACCTTCCAGATGCGCACTTCGTCAACCTGACCATCAAAGTAATAATCTTCGTTGTCGTCGTGGTAAGCACCAATCCGCATATCAATCGGGTCAAACTGCCAATTAATCAGACCCGTTTTGCTTTGTTTTTCGGCCAAAACGCCATTCAGGTACATGCGCATTTCGGTGCCGTCATATACACCCGCCACGTGGATCCATTGGTTAAATGGAATTTCAGCGCCTGGGTTATTGTCCCATTCGTTGCCGCCCATGGTTACGGTTTTGCAACGAAAACGCAGTTTATCATTTACATAGGCAAAATCATACCCCGATTCATTGCTGCCATTGTCTTGCGCGAAACTCATGAAAGACTCCCATTGCTCGGCCGTACGTGCATAAATCCAGCCTTCCACAGTTACCGCATCGGTGGTTTTTAAAGCCGCATTGTTGGCATGCAGTATATAGTCATTCACCCCGTCGAAGTCGATTGCCCGACCTGCACCGGCAACATAACTATTGCTTGCACCGTCGGTTACAACCACTGAAACAACGCTGGTATCCGAGGCACAAGCACCCACTGCCACCAAACGCACCAGATACGTGCCTGCTTGTGTGTATAGGTGCGAAGGACTGGACAGGTTGCTTGCGCTGCCATCGCCAAAACTCCATTGGTAAGCAGCCGCAGCACTGGAAATATTGGTAAAATCAACATTCAACCCACCAACAAAAGTGCTGAAATTGGCAACTGGCACCGCAAATGCACCGCTTGTCCAGCTTACACCGCCCACCAAAGTGCCTTCCGTGGCATTAATTACATCCACCGTTTTCGAGCCGCTGCCTTCCCCAAAAGTCCAATTGTTCAACAAAGCACTATAATTCGGGTGTTGCGCTGTTACAGGCTGGCATTTCCAGTTATTTACCGTGGCACTATCGAGCGCAATGCTCCAAATACGCACCTCGGCCACTTCGCCCGGAAAATTGGTAAAATAAGTACCCGTTCCATCCTGTGCGATGCCCAAAAAAGGCAGCGGCGAAGTCACATCGCCCGAAAATACCGTGTTATTGGTTTGCAACAACTGGCCATCCTGGTAAATACGCTTGGGGCCATCGCGGTCGAACGTAACCGTGAGGGTATGCCAAACATTGTCGTTGATTTTACCGCCATTGTTCATGTCAATGCGGTTGGTACCGTCGCCGATATTGAACTTCCAGGTTTGGCCATCGGTTTTACCCGCAATAACAAAACCCTTGTTTTTTCCCGCATTCCAATCTTTATCACTCAAAATAGACGGGTCGTCTGGCCAACCCGCGGTCCGAACCCGCACCTCCAGACTGAAATCTTCAATCGTACCAAAATTCAACAAATTAGGAATTTGAACTTGTCCGTCCGTGCCATTAAACAATAAGGCCGGGAAGTTCTGACTGCGCACCAGCAATGGCAAGCAGATACAAAGCAGGATAAATGTAAACCTGTTACGTTTCATAAGCGAGAAAAAAAGCAAAAAGTGGAAAGAAGTCAATCAAAACACAAAGGTAGAAAGGGACCTAAAAAAGCAAATCTCCAGGAGGTTAAGGCTTAATTAAGTTTAGACAACATGTTAAAATTCTAAAATTCAGAACGAAACCGGAATGATTGCCGTTCTTTAAACAAACTGACGCATTCATGAAAATTAAATTTCTTATCCTTTTCCTGCTCCCCAGCGCCTTGGTAATTGCTCAAAAACCAGCAGAATACGCGGATAATCTTTCCAGTAAATCTATTCTCGATCTTCCAGAAGCCATCAAAGCCAAGCTGATTACCGTAGACTTCGAAAGTGCGGGCGGCTATACCGGAGCAAGTATGCAATTTACCTGTAAAAATCTGAGCAACAAGCCCTTGCGCATTCGGATCCCCCAAGGACAATTGATTACTCCCAAGGACAGCAGTTTACAAACCCTTGTCATTGCACAGGAACAACTCCTTAATGTAAGCGTTAAAGTGCCTTTCATCGGCAAATTGCGCACATTCTGCACCGAAGCAGGCGATCTTTCGCCCGGCATTGGCGACAAATTCAGCCTGGCCGCCATGGCCCCCGACCGTTTGTGTAAATTATTAAAAATGCTGACGGAAAAAGGGAAATTGGAACAAGAAAGCGCCCAGGCAGCCGTGTGGAGCGTATCGAATGGCCGACATTTGGGTGGCATCAGCGATCAGGAAGTAAAACAGTTCGCTGCCGAATTATTGGGAAAAACGCCCCCACCCTACCATATCAAATATAAAGTAACCGAAGCCCCCCGCCAATTGGCCGACAACGGAAAAGCCCTGGTCATCGAAAGCAATTTCAAGTACACCCTCGAAAAAGACGATAAACTGTCGCTGATCCTATACGACAGCAACAACAAACAAATCAAAGTACTCGAAAAAGACGCCCCCGCAAAAGCCGGCGAGCACCGCAGCGGACTCAAAGTAGAAGTCTGGAACCTCGATTCCGGCAAATATTATTTGCGTTTGAAAAAGAAAAACGGAGGGGTGGTGAAGGAAATGGAGGTGGAGTTTTAAATGATGAATGATGAATGATGAAGGATGAATGATGAAGGATGAATGATGAATGATGAAGGATGAATGATGAAGGATGAATGATGAATGATGAAGGATGAATGATGAAGGATGAAGGATGAATTTATTCATTATCAATCAATTACAACCCCACCGGGGTTCAAAAACCTGAAAAACAGATCATTACGACCCCAGCGGGGTCGCATCTTTGTAGCTATGAAATTGTAAAAACCGAACCTGGAAATGGCGCGATGCAATGAATTTCGAATATTGAACACCGAATTTCGAAATAGGGCGTTGCATTAAAAATCACACGCGATGCCCGGCATTTCCCCCACTTCGGTGTTCGATATTCAGTGTTCGATGTTCGGTGTTCAATATTTACATTCCGGTTCGATATTTATTTTTCCGCTTCTAAAAGCGCCTGCGCAATCCGAACGGGATCGCCGTACTCGAATGCGATACGGTGAATAACCGGAGATGTGCTTTGCTCCAGGCAATAATTATACGTTTTATCATAATATTGAAGCGCAATACGTGCTGCCGTGGCAAAATCATCGCAATCAAGCGCCTCCATCGCAGCTTTCAGGTGTTGTCCGCCCAATTTTCGGTCAATTTTGTTAAAAGCTTGCCGCAACGCATCCTTATCGACCCCGACATAATCCGACACCAGGTTTTGGATACGCGCCTCATCTGGCACCTCAATATTAAATAATGGCGCCGACTTGATTTTGGCCCAAAATGAATCCGGAATAAACACTCGGCCAATGCTGCGGCTTTCATTCTCCACCCAAACGGGTTTTGAAAAATCCTGCGCGGCCAATGCCTGGTAAAAGTTGTTTTCAAATTGTTCCAAAGTAGGTTGGGGCAGTTCGCCGATTGTTCCGAAAGCCGAGCCTTTATGGTGTGCAAGGCCCTCCAAATCAATTACTTGCGCGCCAAATTGTGCCATCGCGTGCAAAATTTTGGTTTTGCCAGAGCCCGTTTTTCCGCCCAACACCAGCAACGACACGGGCAACTGCTCAAATTGTTCGCGCACAAACTGCCGGTAAGCCTTATACCCCCCCGAAAGTGTGACGACATCAAAACCGGCCATCCGCAACAGCCAGGACATACTTTGACTGCGTTTGCCTCCCCGCCAGCAATGCACCGCTAGTTTGCGATGCGGTGCCAGCGTTAGTGCTTGCTTCACAAAACCCGCCATTTTGGGTCCAACCAATTCCAAACCCAGGTGCAACGCGGGTTCCGGCCCCTTTTGTTTGTAACAGGTACCGACGGCCGCCCGCTCGTCGTCCGTAAACAACGGAAAACTCAATGCGCCCGGAAGATGCCCATGCGTGTACTCACCGGGTGAGCGGACATCCAGCACCACCCGATCCGACTGTGCGGCCAAAAAATCTGATACCGATATAAGTTTTTCCATGGTCGGCAAAGGTACGTGCTGGGCGTTAGGAAAATACTATGAAAAATGTAAGATTTGGGTTTGGGTTTATCCTTGTAAATCACAAAGCCCAGTTTAACATTTACAAGGATAAAAGTGTTTTGCGAATGATTTCTCGTGACTTTACCGTTTAACTGTTTGTTGAAGATTTAATAGAGCCCCCCTGCGTTTTGGTCTTCCCAATCTGGGACACTAATGCATTTTTTTATGACCAACTCTTTTTCTTAGGTCTGCGAGGCACCACTTTTTCCAGGTTTTCTTCAATAGTGTTTAATTGGTCATCTTTAAAAAAAACATTATATGAAGTGTGCAACTTGTACTCTAATATATCATTAATATAAATACATAATACGTCCGTAACATGACCACGTCCAACAAGACGTGGTTCTTTGGAAAAAGAGATAGACTTGTACGAATATATTTTTTCAACTTTTCTAAATTTATTGAAAAACTGAACTATTAAAACATCTTTTTTAAATTCAATATAATAAACACCTTTATGTATAAAACTTACTAGCACTTCTACAAACATGTAAAATAGCAATATTGGTAGAACTGGATATCCAAAATACCAATAGGCAACACACAATATAACTGTAAAAAGCAATAATGATTTCAAATAAATTTTTATTGGAGATTTTACTTTTATGACAATATCGCTAAAATTGTTTATTTCATCCATGGCAATTTATTCATAATTTTATGGTTATCGTTGGTAACATTGCCACGCCATCAAAAGCAAAGTAGTCGCTCACACCCAAATTTACAATACTACCCCTTCCTATATTTCCTGATAACTTCTTCTTTAGAAAAACCGTGTGCATTCTTTTTTTTGATATAATACCGATCATCAAACGCACTTTTTTTAAAAAAAATGGGATCCACTACCACTTTGCCAGTTTTATCAACAAACCCCCATTTTCCCCCTTCAATTATAAAATGTTCATTTTGCCTAACCTGTTTACAATCAACACAAAATTCCGCTAAACCATTTTCAAAAGGCTTCACGAAATCAAACACTGGATTAATAATTATATTTCCATCTTCATTGGCAAAACCAATTTTCCCATCAACAACGATTCTATACAATCCTTCGAGGGTATAATCGGGTCCATTGTCGTATTCGTAAATTTTAAACAAAACTTGCTCGCTTTTATCAATTAGGCAGAAGCCAAGTTCTTTGGTATATACAATTGCCTTGTTTATAAAAGTATCGGTTAAGCACATGGAATACTTGCCCATTTCAATTTTAACAATTCCATCCTTATCCACATAGCCGCATTTTTGATCCAAAGAATCATATTTCAAGTACCAATCATTCAAATTTTGGCACGTAAGATCTATTGAAATGAAGAAAAGCGGGACAAATAGTAGTTGTTTCATATTGTTGTTTTAATTCCAAATATAATCAGAATTAATGATTTCCAAGTGCTTACTAAGATCAGGTATCAAGTACCTTGCCAGAACTAAAACCCCACCCAGCACACCTAACATCTCGTAACCACCGACTTCAGTCAGAGGACAGACGCAACGCCGAATCACATCTAACCTCTTTGCAAATATAATATGATGTTCAACGCATCTACTAAAAAATGCCTCGGGTTTCTTTACCATTTTGTAACAAAACGATCCTCTGTTGTACGGCAACTGCGCGCCGTTAGCATGAGTACACAGAGCAGTAAGATTTGTGTGTTATTCATTTTATTTTGATTTTATAGAGTTTATTTTGAGGGTTCAAACTAAATCCGATTTGTTCTCGTAAAAACAATCCTGCTTTATTAGAAAATAGGAAAGGATAGCCAGCCAGATTGATCGGCACATAGGTAATTCTGCCATATAAATCTATGATACCCAAGCCCTGATCCTTAGGAGCAGGCTCTTTAGTATTGTTGGGCCCAGACTGAAAGTAAGGTGTGTAGTATGCTATAACAATGAATTCTTGGTGTGGAGATAGCCCCGTCACGCTTGTCTCCTCCTTGGCTTGGGTTCGGGAATTAATGATTTCACCCCTTTCCGTGTCAATAATATAATAATACTCGCCACCAGATGAAATAAGAAAGTGCTGCTTTCCATTGAGTATTTGAAAATTAGCACGTTCATATGACCCAAAATGATGCACAGGGAGATATCTAATTACTTCGCCGTTTTTTCTAAAAAGAGGTAAGTTATTATGCGACCTGTCCTGCACGTTGCGGCTCACAAATGCTATGGTGCCGTCGAACGCCGAGATGAACAGCGGTGATTCTACATGCTGGCTGTCGAGCGCAGTTTCCCATTGCAGCGTTCCGTTGGGTGAATAGCATTGCACATAGGTTTTGGACAATTTGGTGTCGGTTATGTGGCCTTCGAAGGTGGCTACAATCATTTTTTGAGATGGTTCGTAAATAACTTTAGCGTTCCAAAACGTAGTTTTGTCCACCTCAAAATGCTTAATCAGCGTACTGTTTTTTCGCTGGAAAAAGACGAAGCGCAGACCACCAGAAAGGGCCAGATTAGCCTTGTGTACTATGCCAAGCCCATCATCTGACGGCACGAATTCGTCGTGACTTTCTTCACCATCACTCCCCAGAGAGGACAATCGCCCCTTCGCTAATAAGGAATTAGACACACTGCGCAACTCAACATCGTATGCCTTCGTACCTCCCATTGGGCTGGTCACTGGTTTTGCTACTGTAAAGTACCGCTGGTTGGGTGAAGTCGTTATCAACTCTTCTTGCCCAAATCGTAGTGTCGATGCCTCCTTAGGCGCTTCGGTGCCATCAAAAATTTCAATTTGCCAGCCTTTTGATGTCCATACTTTGTTGATGAAATGATCCATAACCTCGCGTTGGTGTATGGGCATGAGTTCGACTTGTGGTATGCGGGCCACCATCGTGTCTTGGGCTAACGCCTCAACCGACGGTGAGATCATAATAATAAAAAGAGGTAGTAATCTTAAGGGCGAGACAAGTCGTGACAGATATAAAAATGTTTTTTTCATTTGTAAAAGATGCTTGGTGATGAACAATGAGAACGAAGGATTCAAGTTTCAATCAAATAGCCTTTTCAGACATAGTAATCGCATAGCGGTTTTGAAGGCTAAGTTTTTACCAATTTTAAATACTAATCTCGTTATGTATATGACAGAACTTTAGTGGTGAACAATGATTCGTTTACTCCCGATGATCTCGTTCCCTCTGCGGATCATCAAGTAATACATACCTGACGTAATTCCAGATAGGTTGAGTTTGTTTTTTAGGGTGTTTGTTTTTTCCTGTTTGACAATGCTCCCTGAATTGGACACTAAAACTATGTGGGCAGATTGTCCCAGGTCAAAATCCATAGGAAACTCCACTTGAACATAATCGCTGGCCGGACCTGATTTCTTTGAGTGTTTGATTTTGGAATACGACCGTATCCGTCACGTTACCCGACATATCCGTGAAAAAAATAGCAGGTGGGGTAAGGTCGTGGTTTGGAATGATCGTATTGTCAACAAACCATTTAATAGCGAGGTTATTTGAATCTATTTGTGCAGGTATGCATTCGCTTGGACTATAGGAGTAGGGCAAATCAAGTTCCCATTCAAGATTCCCACTTGAGTCAAATGCTGCAACCCCTGCCTTTAAGTCTAAAAAACAGATGTCGGGGCAATAAACAAAGCTAGTCAAGCATCTGTCAGAATTGTCAACAATTGTTTTCACTGGTATGGTTGATTCATTGTTTTCACCAGCGTAAAACGCTTTCAACTGGTTACCATCAAGATCGGTGACGACAAAGTACAAGATCGGGGCGAGACGGTTGTTGAGGTTACGGTCTTGCGTACCGCATAGTACCAGTTTATTGCCACAAAGTGCCAATCTTGGAAACTCGCTGTTTTTTGATGGATCACCATACTTTTTATCCCACACGATTTCGCCCGAACCATCTATACAATATAAGGTGTATTGTGAGTTAGCTTCGTTGGTATGCCCCGCTACATAGATCAGGCCGTTATGCACTACTAATGTGTTTGATCCCTGATGAAAGGGATATTGTTTGTACCATGCTACATTGCCATTCTGGTCTAATTTAGTTAACGCGCAACATTCAGCATTTTCGTTGTTAAAACATGCCGAAAATGATAATAAAACATATTCGTTACCTACTTCTTTTAAGACAAATCCGTTCTCAGGATTTAGGGAAAAATTGGAAAACACCTTGGAAAATGTTACCTGCTGTGCGTTTATAATATTCATCCAGAACAGCAACAGACATATAGAACCAACATATCTCATTTCTGATAAAAATAATCGGCAATGCGGAACTGGTGCGTACCGCCGACGGGTGAACGGTTAGTGTTGATCGGTGAATTTTGCGCGGTGCACCACTTTGCCCTTATCGCTGACAATATTGATCACTTGCCGGAACCGGATAAACTTTCAGGGTCTCCGTTGCAACGTGATACGTTTGGCTTGCCGCCCGTGCGCCCATGCGTCGGCCATGAGCGTTGACTTTCGGGGCTTGGACGACAAGCCAAACATTACCACATTATTAATCAATTCCGAACAACCATCCTGCAGGTTTGAGGCGCAATAATCAAATTACCGGAACCATTAGGGTCAGGACGCGTGTATCTGAAATGAAGCACCAAAGAATCATTTCCATACACTCTGCCAGAATACTTCCGTTGATAACTCCAACCGTCTATTACACAGTTGCTGCCGCTTGTTGGCCCCACCCCCGTTATGAGGCTATCATACCCAAATGGAGTGGGAACGAACTCCATGCCGGTTCCTCCAATTATCCCAGTTTTGTTCACAACCTGCAGGTTCAATTGATATCGGCCAAGCGTATTTGGGCTGGTCGTTCTGCCGAGGACTGTAATCAAAAGGCTATCCTGTTCGCAAGGGCAGCCCTCACTCACGCCAAAGAGAACGTTGTCGTTATCGGGTAAACATTGCCCATAGGTTTCAATGCTCCCGGGCGGACAGGAACAGTTGCCGTTTGAATTGGGTGAATAGCCGTTGGCACAATTGACGGGATCCGTTCTCCTACAATAAGAAGCAAAAATGACCAAGATGGATAACACTAGCAGTAAGAAAAGATGTTTCATGACGAAAAAATTAACGCCCCACGAACCCAAATGCTTCGAGTTCGTGTGCTGGTTAATGACGAATGGATGAAAAGTTTGTAGGTGTCTCGGTCAGTTTTGTTGCGCACAAGGACAAAATAAATGCCTGCTGGCAGTTTGGAACTGGAAAACCGAAGTGCCAACAAAGAAAATGAAGATAAAATTGAAACAAATACTTCATAAATGGTTAAATTGAAAAATGAAACACTTCCTCAAAATTGAAGTGGATGAGGTTTCCACTGATATATTGACAACCGAAAAATTTCAAAATGCTACATACACACCTATTTGTATTTCTCTCCGAAGGCCGATCTACTTAGTCACATATACTTATTTTCGATTTTTAAGTTTGGGATAATAAGGGCATAGCTTTAAGCCGCCGCCTTTACCAGGCGGTTGGCAGCCAAGCAGTGTTAAGCGCTACTCACTTATTTTTGAACCAGACATGACAACATCTGAAACTTTTTTAGAAGATGGCTCTATTTTAAAGGTTAAAAAAAATTGACTCATGGTATAATTCTCACAATTGGTGCTGATACGATAAGTTACTAAATTCGAATCAGCTCCAATTGATTTTCCCAGAATTGAAACTAAATCTTTTTGCCTGATTCCAATGAAACACGTTTTATATTTGAATGCAATTGCCATGTTGATGCTATCAAATAAATGACAGTCATTTTCTCTATTTGGATACCAATGCTTGTCTAAGTAATTTATTAGTGCTGTTTCACATGGTATAACATATCCAATCTTATCAAGATTAGATTTGTTCTTTAACTTGACAAAACAACAACTGTTAAAACAAATTACCAAGGCAACGACATACACTTTTATGAAATTATTTGTCATTGTTGTTTCAATATTTTAGCAACAAAAGGACTTTCGTTTTCTATCTCTATTATCAAAAAATAGAGACCATCTGCATAGTCAGATAAATTCAACTCAAATAAGTTTCCTGATATATATACCACGCGCCGCCACGATTTGTGCATAATAAATTTTAATAATAAATAC
>JBBAVI010000147.1:0-11125 GCA_040397785.1 Saprospiraceae bacterium
GAGAGGCGCCAAATCACCCGAAGCACCCAAAGAACCTAATTCAAACACCACCGGATAAATGCCCGCATTGTAAAAATCGATCAGACGCTGCACGACTTCTACCCGAACTGCCGAAAAACCATACGATAAACTCTGAATTTTGAGCAACAACATGATACGCACCAATTCTGGCGGCACAATATCACCCGCACCCGCTGCATGCGAGGTGACTAAGTTGTACTGCAACTGCTCAATATCTTCGTCGGAAATGCGAATATTGCACAAAGAACCAAATCCTGTGTTGATGCCGTAAAACAAATCATCGTTTCCGGTTATCTTCCGATCCAGGTAGTCGCGACATGCTTGTATACGCGTCCGAGCATCGTCCGAAAGCTGTAGGGCGTAATTTTGGTTTAAAATAGTACCGACAGTCGCTGTGGTGAAGGACTCGACACCGATGGCATGGGTTGGGCGATTTTGCTGCATCTTTTAAAAATTGGCGGCAAAAATACGCGGATTCCTACCGCTTGCGCATCCCATTATGCATAAAAAACAAAGGAATATCCACGGTCAAACTCATACCTACCCGGTAATTTGCCGCCGAGTAACTCAGGTTGTCTTTGGTGACCTTGCGCAATGCCGGTCCGTACTGCCCGCCTACCCCGAGGCTCAAGGGTGTACGACCAATGCCCCACATCACGTACATGCCCGGTGCAAATACGTTTTTCCAAGCCAATTCAGGCAAAGAAGACACATTGTCCTGCAAACGGAAGGCGGTCACAGCACCCACATCAATCAAGGGGAAAAAGACGCCCAAGGAATGGTATTTGCCAATACCCCAATCTAAACTAATGCCCAGCGGTGCCGTAAATGCCGCCATCGGGCCTGGATCACCTTCTTTTTTACCCAACGAATCAAGGCGGGTTTCCAATCCGAAACCAAGTCCGGCATACATATTAATAGACGCCGAAAAGTGCGGACTTCCGCGTTTCCGACGGTACGATTGTACCGGGGCTGCCGTTTTTTCTAAAATACGCAGCATTTCATCAGAACTTTTGGCGTTGGCACAGGTCACAAGCAGGTTACCATATTTATCTACAATTCGAATCAAGGAAGACTTCAACAGCAGTTGCGCTACTTCACTTTCCAAGGCAT
Source organism: Saprospiraceae bacterium (assembly GCA_040397785.1). GTDB lineage: Bacteria > Bacteroidota > Bacteroidia > Chitinophagales > Saprospiraceae > M3007. The sequence continues at coordinate 1,135 of JBBAVI010000147.1, forward strand.
TGATTTGGGCAAGCACTTTTTCCTCTTCAAAAGTATTGCCGATGCCTTTTATTTTTTTGCGGAATTGCTCCAAACCACTGGTAAGAAACGCCACGGCCTTTTTTTCACCTTGATAGGTGGCAAAAAGTTCGTCAAATTGCACTTCTGGAATGACTTTCTCCAGGCCATTGATTTCCTGCGAAAGGGCGCTGATTTGTTTTTTTACAAAAAATGGATCCAAATACAAAGTCCGCAAAATTTCCAGGGTCACCGAAAGCGCATCGCCAAAACGCAGGCTGTGGGAAAATTGTACCACTTCACGGGCCGTTTTCAGAATTTGGCCAACCCGTTCGTATTGGGCAACATTTTTTCCATCCAGGCCTTTCGCCATTTGCAAACCCGCTTCTACCAGGTCAAAAACACCGGTTGCATATTGCGTCAAAATTTGAAGTTGCTTGCTGCTGTCAATCGGGAATTTATTATAGGTATTGGATTGTGCAAGGTATTGTAAAGCAGCCATGCGGCTCACCAGATTGCTCAAATCTACCCGAAAGCGGCCACCATTTGGCTGGTTGAGCAAATCATACAAGGTGCCGTTTCCAAATTTCATTTTGGTCAATGCAGACTGTTCCTGTTTTAGCATCAGGGTTATCCAGAAATTAAAGGCATGCTCGTCGTAAGCCAATTGCTGCAAAAACTGTTCCTGCGCCCAACCCGTGGCCGATTCGCCCTCCCAATTGCGCAAATGCTTCGAAAACAGACCCAACGTGCGCACGGTTTTGCCATACACCGTACTATCTACCACATAATCGCGGAAAGCCAGCGATTCGATGGCCAACGCAGCGGGCTGCCTGATTTCCAGGGATTTATACAAGTCCAATCCCGCCAGCAACACCGGATATACTTCCGGATTGACCGCATTGGGCTGCGAACGGATCAGAATTGCCAGATTTTCGGGCAGATTGAACAGGTCCGTTTGCGCATTTTCGTGCAAGGACTGGTAAAACTGGGCGTAATTAAACACATCCGCCGTCAGGAAGGTATAATAGGTACGGGGCAACAGGTACCGCAGGGGTTTGTATTGGTCAGACAACAGCGTATCCCGAAACCGTTGTAAAAAGGCAATGGTAATTTCCTGTTTAAACTGGTTGGCGGCAAATTTGGCCAAGGCGTCAATCACAAAAGTGGGGTTAAAAATGCCACTTGCACTGCTGATTACGCCGGGTTGTGCTAGTTTTGATTCACTTTCTAAACTAGAAGGGGTTGGGGCCTTTATTTCCAGGATGCTACAATAAGGCTCCAGATACGGATAACCTTTGCAATCTTCGATGTCATATTTAGACAAAATTAATTGCATAGCCTTTTCCCAACCACTCGGCTGGTTGCGGTATAACTCGGCCAGTTTAATGGCATCCCGCAGTGTAAATGCGGAAGAAATTTTAGGTTCTGCTTTTGTACTGGAGGTCTTATCCACATTAGAGGGTGTGTCTGTTGCAGGTTTATTCAAAATGAAACCACTGCCTTTTTTTGCACCATTGCACCAAATGGTAAAAAACGCAATTTGATTGTTCATCACAAACGTATAGCGGTTGGCAGCGTTGAGCGGTATGATGGCCGAAGTGCCCTGTCGCAATTTTATTTCAATACCACCATCGCGGCAGGCAAGGTTGCCTTGCAATCCGGTTACATTAAACACCACTTTTTGCTGGGCCGAAACAGAAACTACCGACGTTTCGGTGCCGATGGTATCGCCTTTAAAAACCAGTTTGACAGAAATAGGCGGCGATGTAGGTGGTGCATAGGTTACCTGGGCGTTGGCATGGTTGGCCAAAATGAACAAGGTGATGGCCAGTAAAATAAATCGGGATACTAAAGTAAAGGCAAAAGGCTGGTTGTGCATAGTGTTGTCGGTAAACAGACGCGGGCAGTGATCCGTGCAGGTCATGAAATTAAGAATGGCAAAAATAACCAATGCATTGGCATGTTAAAATGTGGTAGTCAAGATTATTGAAGATTTAACGCATTTGTCCTGTATTAAGGTGCATTTGACCGCCTTCGTCTTACAATTATTGCACAAACACAGGTTTAACCTTTTAAGTATTTACCTTAATTTTGCTCAAATACGGTTTATCACCCCTTTTTTGGGAAGTTTTTTTAAAAAATAACCTATCATGGAACATTTCTACCCACCCACCCGCACAGCATGGCGGGAATGGCTCGAAGCAAACCACCTGACTGCCACCGGCGTATGGCTCATTTATTATAAAAAAGAAAGCGGAAAACCCCGCGTTTCGTACGATGAAGCAGTCGAAGAAGCCCTTTGTTTCGGCTGGATCGACAGTGTCCCGAATAAAATAGACAGTGAAAGTTTCAAACAATTGTTTTCGCCGCGCAAACCAAAAAGCAATTGGTCGAAACTTAATAAAGACCGCGTCGAACGCCTCACTGCAGCCGGTTTGATGATGCCTGCCGGACTGGAAAAAGTGGCACTCGCCCAAAAAACCGGCACCTGGGATGCCCTCAATGAAGTTGAAATGCTCGTAAAACCACCCGATCTCACCGCTGCCCTCGATGCCATTCCAGCCGCCCGCCAAAACTGGGACGTATTCTCCCGCTCCACCAAACGCGGCATCCTCGAATGGATTTTGAATGCAAAACGCCCCGAAACCCGCGCAAAACGCCTCCGGGAAACCGCAACCTTAGCCGCCCAAAACATTAAAGCCAACTTCCCAAAAGGTTGATGTTGTACGCCTAAGCACGGTACCCTACCAAGGGATCAAAAAAAATTCATCATTCATCATTCATCATTCATCATTCGCAGCGCTATCTTCGCGGCGTGTTCCATTTCGACCTTAGCAAAGTTTTAGATCAGTTAGTTTACCACCGGGAAGCGCCCCTGCTTTTTACAAGCGGATTCTTTATCTTTTTCTTCCTGATTTTGATGCTCGTGTACCGTGCCTTGCTGCGCCAACAGCAATTGCGCATCCTGTGGGTGACCATTTTTTCCCTTTATTTTTATTACAAATGCGCCGGTATTTTTTGGCTGCTGCATGTGTTGATTGTTATTGTGGATTACAACCTGGCCCACTGGATCGAACAGGCGCCCAACAAAAACCGCAAGCGCTGGCTGTTGATCATTAGTTTGGTGCTCAACTTGGGCATGCTGGCCTATTTTAAATACACCAACTACTTTGCCGAACTCTGGAATGCAGCGGCGGGCGGCCACCTCGGTCCCTGGGATATTTTCCTGCCTGCGGGTATTTCGTTTTTCACCTTTCAGTCGCTGAGTTACACCATTGACGTGTACCGTGGTGAATTGAAAGCCTTGGACAGCATCCTGGATTACGCGTTTTTCGTAACTTTTTTCCCACAAATGGTGGCAGGTCCGATTGTGCGGGCGGCCGATTTTTTGCCCCAAATCAACCGGGTACCTTTTGTTAGCAAGGAAGATTTTGGTCGGGCGGTATTCTTGATTTGCACCGGTTTGTTCAAAAAAGCAGTCATTTCCGATTATATTAGTGCCAATTTTGTGGATCGGGTATTTGACTCGCCGTTGCAGTACAGCGGATTGGAAAACCTGTTTGCCGTTTATGGGTACACAATCCAGATTTATTGCGATTTCAGCGGGTATTCCGACATGGCCATCGGTCTGGCCTTGCTGATGGGCTTTCATTTTCCGATCAACTTTAATGCGCCTTATCAATCAAAAAGTGTCACCGAGTTTTGGCGTCGCTGGCACATTTCGTTATCTACCTGGTTGCGCGACTATTTGTACATCCCCTTGGGCGGTAATAAAAAAGGAAAAATACGCACCTATATTAACCTGATGCTCACGATGTTGCTGGGTGGCCTGTGGCATGGCGCAGCGACCAGGTTCATCATTTGGGGTGCCTTGCATGGGATGGCCCTGGCCCTTGAACGTTGGATCAAACAAGTATATCCACACACGCCGGGTTTGTTGCGCAAAGCCTTGGGAGCACTCCTTACCTTTCATTTTGTGTGCTTTTGCTGGATTTTTTTCAGGGCGCAGGATTTGAACACGGTGTACGCCATGATCAGTCAGATATGGTACAATTTTGAGCCGCAAATTTTACCGGAATTTTTGGATGGTTATGCCGCGGTTATATTTTGGGTCGGGCTGGGCTATATCCTGCATGTACTGCCCGTTTCGTGGGATAATGCCGTACAAAACGCGATCACAAAAATGCCCTTAGCCTTAAAGGCTTGCCTAATTGTACTGATTGCCGCGCTGGTATTGCAGGTCAAATCAGCCGATGTGCAGCCGTTTATTTATTTTCAGTTTTAAGCAATGCGGTGCATTTAGCGAGCAACCACTCCTGCTCACTTACCTGTGTTTGGGCTATTTCTGCTTTTAAATCCTTTATTTTGTCCTGATTTTTGCCCGCATTTAGTCTGTAGCGGTTAATTTTTGTGACAAATGAAAAAACGCTCTGATACCGTTCAATTATGGCTTGCGGAAGCGAACGGAATCGGCCTATCCTAGTTGAACTGGTTTTAATCCCTGATTTAACCAAAAACCGACCAGACCCAAATGAAACCCAACCCCGATTTTCCGAAACCCCAATACCAGCCTTATAAAACCAGGAACCCCAAATCACTACCACCCTGAATAATCCTGAAACCCCATGATGCTACCCTATTAAACCACTGAACCCCTTCAGCCATTAAATCCCATTAAACCACAAGGTTGTAAACATCCCATCGTTCCAACCTGAACGGATGTCCGGAACTCCGGGTTTAGGTCGATAAAAACTCCCCAAGTGTGACCTTTGCCAAATGAAAACAGTGCCCGTTTCCTTCTGGAGGAGACGGGCTTTTTTTGTTGCCATTTATGTACTACGTTTGTCGGAAATTCCTTTTGCTTAAATTATGATGATGCGCATTCTTTTGTTGTGTTCTCTTGCTATTTGTGGACTAAGTTGTTGCGTTGGTGCACAAAGTAAATGGTATACGCCTTTCCCTTATAAAATGGAAAAAGAAGCCACCGGCGATAGTGCCATGGTGGTTTCGGCCCACCCTTTGGCCACGCAAACCGGCCTGGAAGTATTGCAACAAGGTGGAAATGCCGTTGATGCTGCTGTAGCCGTTCAGTTTGCCCTGGCCGTAGTTTACCCGCAGGCAGGCAATATCGGTGGGGGCGGTTTTTTAATTTACCACCCTGAAAATGATTCGGTTGTAAGCCTCGATTTTCGGGAAAAAGCCCCGGAAGCCGCCACGGAAAAGATGTTTCTCGATTCTTTAGGCAATATTATCCCCAATAAAAGCCGCTATGGCGTGCAAGCCAGTGGTGTGCCCGGATCGGTGGATGGTATGTGGGAATTGCATCAAAAATATGGCCGTTTGCCCTGGGATGCCTTGGTACAACCCGCCATCGATCTGGCTGCGAAAGGCTTTCAGATTACAGATCAGGAAGCCCTCAACCTGAACCGGGAAAAATTGACTTTTGTGCGCAACAGCAGCATTGTACCTGCTTTTGTCAAATTTGACGACTGGAAAAAAGGCGATTGGCTCATTCAGCATGACCTTGCCCAAACCTTAAATCGTATTAGTGCCGAAGGACGTAAAGGATTTTATGAAGGTGGTACTGCGGCGCTTATTTTGCGCGAAATGGAAGCCAAAGGAGGCATTATGCGCGCCGAAGATTTAAAAAACTACAAATCGGTATGGCGCAAACCCCTTGAATTCGATTACAAAGACTTACATATTATTACCATGGCCCCGCCCAGTAGTGGGGGGATTATCCTTCAACAATTATTGGGCATGACCCGATTTTACCCGCTTGCCCAATACGGGTTCCATACGGCTGCGGCGGTACACCTGATGGCAGAAGCCGAGCGCAGGGCGTTCGCCGACCGCGCGCATTACCTAGGCGACCCCGATTTTGTAAAAATACCAGCAAAAGGGTTGGCAGATACCAGCTATCTGCGGCACCGGATGCGGACCTTCGATGCACAAAAGGCGACCGTCAGCGCAGATCTTACGGCCGGAATTCCGCCAAAAGAAAGTGAAGAAACGACCCATTTTGCGGTGGTTGACTGGGAAGGGAATGCCATTTCCGTTACCACTACCCTCAACGACATGTATGGCAGCCGCAGCGTGGTCGCAGGGACTGGATTTATCCTCAATAATGAAATGGACGATTTTAGCGCCAAGCCGGGTGTGCCCAATCTTTTTGGCGCCATTGGTGGCAAAGCCAACGCCATCGCCCCCGGAAAACGGCCGCTCAGCAGCATGACACCCGTGCTGATCACCAAAAAAAATAAAGTGTGGATGGCGCTCGGCACACCCGGCGGCACCACCATCCCGACCAGCGTATTTCAAATCATTGTAAACATCGCCGAATTTGGCATGACCCTGCCGGAAGCCGTGCGCGCCAAACGGTTTCACCACCAATGGAAACCCGATCAAATTTCGATTGAGGAAGACGCCTTTTCGCAGCAAGTACAAGCACAACTCGAAAAAATGGGCCACTTTGTAAATATCCGCAGCCCAATCGGTCGGGTAGAAGCCATTGTGCGCCTACCCAATGGTATGTGGCAGGGCGTGGCCGATCCACGCGGAGACGATACCGCACGCGGATTTTAACACAACCAAGATGCAAGCAACACCTACCATTGTTATCGTTGGCTCGGGCCGCATTGCCTGGCACCTGGGTAAACGCCTCAGATCGAAGGGCTTACCCATCGCGCAAATTATTGGGCGCACCGCTTCCAACATACGCCCGCTCGCTGAAGCGCTCAGTGCAAATTGGTCGAACGACTACACCGAACTACGTCCCGATGCCGACTGGATTTTGGTTGCCGTGCGCGATGATGCCATCGAAATAGTGGCCAAACAGATTGCTCCATACGTAGGGGAAAGCCTGGTTACCCATACCTCCGGCGCGACACCCGGCAAGTTACTGGAAACGTATTTTCAACGGTTCGGCGTGTTTTACCCCCTACAATCCTTTTCCATGGAACGCAGTCCGGTTTGGTCTAAAATTCCGTTTTGTGTGGATGCCTCGAACGATACAGACTTGCTTTTTTTGAAAAAAACGGCCAAAACCATCGGAAACCTGGTGTACCGCGTAAATGACGAACAACGCGCCCTCTTACATGTTGCCGCCGTTTTTGCCAATAATTTTGCCAACCATTGCTTTGCGATTGCCGAAAAACTCCTCGACGAAAAAGACCTGCCCTTTGAACTCTTGCATCCACTCATGGAAGAAACCTTAGCAAAAGCCTTGCAAGATTCGCCAGAACGCATGCAAACCGGTCCGGCTACACGGGAGGATATCGATACCATTCAAAGACATTTGAGTCTTCTGGAACAGTACCCCGAATGGCGCGATTTGTACAACGGACTTACCAAAAGCATCAACCCCAATTTGAAGTATTGACAGTCCGCTGGATAGAGATTGCCCCCGATACACTACCTTTGCACCATGTTTGAGACCACACAAAAAATTGGCATCCTCGGCGGCGGACAACTCGGTAAGATGTTGTGCCTTGCCGCCGCTAACTTCGATTTTAAGACTTATATATTAGACGCCCAGCCCGATTTTCCAGCCGGAAAGGTTTGTACGCAGTTTATTCCAGGCAATTTTAATGATTACGACGATGTAATGGCTTTTGGCCGGGATATGGATATCCTCACCATCGAAATTGAGCACGTAAATACCCAGGCCTTGCACGATCTGGAAAAAATGGGTAAAACGGTACATCCGGCCCCACGCGCGCTCGATCTGATTAAGGATAAAGGCCTGCAAAAAGCATTTTACCACACCCACGCGATTCCTACCGCCGATTTTGAGTTGTTTGATGATGAGCAAGCCTTGTTGGAAGCGGTTCAAAATGGTCGCTGGAAATTGCCGTTTGTGCAAAAAACACGCAGTGCCGGGTACGATGGGAAAGGGGTTTCTATCCTGCGCAACGCAGCCGATTTGGAACAAAAACTGCTCAAAGGCCCTTGTTTAGCCGAAAAACTTGTACCGGTTCAAACTGAAATTGCGGTCATTGCCGCCCGGAACGCGCAAGATGAAGTGGCCATTTTCCCAGCCGTTGAAATGGATTTTCACCCGGAAGCCAACTTGGTTGAAATGCTTTTATGCCCCGCTGCAATTAGCCCGCTGGTAACTGCCCAGGCCGAAGCCCTTGCCGAACAGGTGATCCGACAGTTTGATCTTTGCGGCTTATTGGCGGTAGAAATGTTCCTCACGGTGGAGGGCGACTTGTTGATCAATGAAGTAGCGCCGCGGCCACATAACAGTGGGCACCATACGATTGATAGTGCCATTACCAGCCAATACGAACAACATTTGCGCGCAATTTGTAATTTGCCCTTGGGCGCGACCGATCAAATTCAGCCTGCCGTGATGCTCAATTTGCTGGGCGCAGCAGACTTTAAAGGTCCGGCAAAATACGAGGGCGTGGAAGCCTGTTTAGCCCTCCCAGGCGTACACTTGCACCTGTACAGCAAAGCGCTGACTTCCCCTTTTCGCAAAATGGGCCACGTAACCATTACCGCGCCCACCCTTGAATTAGCCAAAGAACGGGCTGAATTTGTCAAAAACAACTTAAAAGTAATTGCCTAAATGGTTGCAATCATCATGGGTTCCGATTCCGATTTGCCGGTTATGCAAAAAGCGGCAGACATCCTTGCGCAACTAGCCGTTCCGTATGAAATGACCATCGTTTCGGCGCACCGCACGCCCGATCGCATGTTTGAATTTGCCAAAAATGCCCATATTCGGGGCATTCGAGTAATCATTGCGGGCGCGGGCGGTGCGGCACATTTGCCGGGCATGGTGGCCGCAATAACACCTTTACCCGTCATTGGTGTGCCGGTGAAATCGTCCAATTCGATTGACGGGTGGGACAGTATTTTGTCTATTTTGCAAATGCCAGAAGGGGTGCCCGTGGCCACAGTAGCGCTCAATGCAGCGCGCAATGCGGGTATTTTGGCTGCGCAAATATTGGGCACTGCGGATGTAGACTTGCTGGAACGCATTATAGATTACAAAAAATCGATGGAAGCTATTGTATTGGAAAAGGCAAAGAAAATGGAAGGCAACGCTTGATAAGGAAACCTGAGAATGGTTGTATGTTTGCTGTTGGACGGGAAAACGCCTGTTACCTTCATTCTTCCAACCACTTTCCTTTAACATGATGACTTCCTTTTACAAACAATGCACGCTCACCTGCGTCCTATTGGTATGTTTTACCCTGGCCGCAAACACGATTTTCGCACAAGGTGGCGACAAAAAAGTAGCGCTGACTACCTTTTTCGTAGACCGCCAAATTGACATTTCTGGCTTGCCAAACAACAACCAAACATTTGTTTCGTCGATCATGTCGATGTCAAAAGACACCAACTTCAACCTTACTCCGATGTTGGCGAGTTTCAAAAAATCGTTTTTCGAGGAGTATTCCAAAAACTTCACTTTTTCGCTGCTTCCAGAAACAGAGGTAACCGAAAACCCAGAATACCAAGCATACGCTGAGCCCGACATGATGGACTATATCCGCCCGATTGTGGCTGACGGATACAAAATCATGTACCCGGGTTCTTTCCTGAATAAAAAAGAGAACCGCGCACAAAACGAAATGCTGGAAGTGTTTCCTACGGCCGATGGTGTGATGTTTGTGTTTATGCGTTATGGATTTTATACCAAAGCGGCGATTGGCGGTTTGGGTGCTGCTGGTATCCGTGCCACTTGCCATATCTGGTTGTACAACAAAGAAGGCAAGGCGGTATTCAAAGTAAATGAAGGCGCTACGTCTAAAGGCACGGTTGCCCTGGTTGCTGGTATTCCGGTCGTGAGCGTAGAGAAAATCTTACCGCTTTGCAAAGACGCAACGGAGCGTTTGCTCGAAGATTTGCAAGAGCGTTTGCCTAAAATGGCAAAAAAAGCAGGCGAAAAACTGTAATTGTTGCTGTAAATAAATGTAAAACTAATCCCGAATTTTGGTGAAAACCAAAATTCGGGATTTTTCTTGACCCTTGCTCG
>JBBAVI010000148.1:0-11052 GCA_040397785.1 Saprospiraceae bacterium
CGCCCACCTTCGCCAATCGAACCACACCCAAGCCCAACAGAATAGGCTTCTTACCCTCAATCTGTATCATCCCATACCCCAGCAAATTTGTGCCAGGATCAATGCCCAATATTACCCGCGGTTTCTCCACCATACAAAGATGCTGATTTCCGAAAAAATCCGGGGGAAATTTCCGAAATTTGTAGAAATTCATTTACAAAATCCATTCATGGCTTTCGATTTAGACCTCATCCAATCCGTTTACCAAAGAATGCCCCAACGCGTGGCAGCTGCCCGCCAATTGTTGGGAAGACCCCTAACCCTTACAGAAAAAATCCTTTTCTCTCACCTGTGGGATAATGCCGCACCGCAAGCCTTCGACCGTGGTAACGATTACGTAGATTTCGCACCCGATCGCGTGGCCATGCAAGACGCTACCGCACAAATGGCTTTGTTGCAGTTTATGCAAGCGGGCCGACCAAAAGTCGCTGTACCCTCAACTGTGCACTGCGACCACCTCATCACCGCCAAAACTGGCGCCGGTGAAGACTTAACAAAAGCAACCACAGAAAGCGCCGAAGTATTCGACTTCCTCGCCTCTGTTTCCAATAAATACGGCATCGGATTCTGGAAGCCCGGAGCCGGTATCATCCACCAAGTGGTGCTAGAAAACTACGCCTTTCCCGGCGGAATGATGATCGGTACCGATTCACACACCGTGAACGCGGGTGGATTGGGCATGATTGCCATCGGTGTGGGTGGAGCAGACGCATGCGATGTTATGGCAGGCCTCCCATGGGAACTCAAATGGCCCAAACTGATCGGTATCAAATTAACAGGCAAACTCAGTGGCTGGACAGCCCCGAAAGACGTCATCCTTAAAGTCGCGGGCATCCTCACCGTAAAAGGTGGAACCGGCGCCATCGTAGAATATTTTGGTGAAGGCGCCAACGCCATGTCCTGTACTGGAAAAGGTACCATCTGTAATATGGGTGCTGAAATTGGAGCAACAACATCTACCTTCGGATACGATGATTCCATGGAGCGTTACCTCCGCGCAACAGGCAGAGAAGCCATCGCCGACGCTGCCAACGGAGTTCGTGAACACCTCAACGCCGATGCTGAAGTGTATGCAAACCCATCGGCCTACTTCGACGAAATAATCGAAATCAATCTCTCAGAACTTGAACCACACCTCAATGGTCCTTTCACACCCGATTTGGCTACACCCATCTCCAAAATGAAAGAAGTGGCTGCCGCCAACGGTTGGCCCACCAAAATTGAAGTGGGATTGATAGGAAGCTGCACAAACTCCTCTTACGAAGATATCTCTCGTGCCGTTTCTTTGGCCAAACAGGTTTCCCAAAAGAATCTCAAAACCAAAGCGGAATACTTGATTACCCCCGGTTCTGAACAAGTGAGATTTACCATCGAGCGCGATGGCTTCCTTGACGTATTCGAGCAAATCGGTGCCAAAGTATTCGCCAACGCTTGCGGACCATGCATCGGAATGTGGGATCGTATGGGCGCTGAAAAGCAAGAGAAAAACACTATCGTGCACTCGTTTAACCGCAATTTCGCGAAGCGTGCCGACGGGAATCCCAATACATACGCGTTTGTAGGTAGCCCAGAACTCGTGACTGCATTGGCGATTGCGGGCGATTTAACCTTCAACCCACTCACCGACACCCTAATCAACGAAAATGGTGAAGCAGTGATGCTAGATGCCCCAACCGGCTACGAATTGCCAATCCTCGGATTCGCTGTAGAAGACGCCGGATACCAAGCCCCAGCCGCCGATGGAAGCAGCGTAGAAGTAAAAGTAGCGCCGAACAGCAGCCGTTTGCAACTCCTCGATCCGTTTGCGGCATGGGAAGGCACCGACCTAAATAACCTCAAACTATTGATTAAAGCCAAAGGCAAATGTACCACTGACCATATCTCAATGGCAGGCCCTTGGTTGAAATTCCGCGGTCACCTCGATAACATTTCCAACAACTTGCTCATTGGTGCCATCAATTTCTTCAACGAAAAATCCAATGAAGTGAAAAGCCAACTCACCGGCGGATACGATACCGTGCCAGGCACACAACGCGCTTACAAAGCCGCTGGTATTGGGACCATTGTGGTGGGCGATGAAAACTACGGTGAAGGATCTAGCCGCGAACATGCTGCCATGGAACCCCGTCATTTGGGTGTTCGTGCCGTGTTGGTGAAGAGCTTCGCCCGTATTCACGAAACCAACTTGAAGAAGCAAGGGATGTTGGCATTGACGTTTGACGACAAAGCAGATTACAACAAAATACAAGAAGACGATACCATCAGCATTTTGGGTTTGACCGAATTCGCCCCCAACAAGTCGTTGCAAATGGCGTTGAACCACGCCGATGGCAGCAGCGATACGATCACTGTGAACCATAGCTACAATGAACAACAAATCGACTGGTTTGTTGCTGGTGGCGCGTTGAACATCATTCGCAGAAGCGTGGCATAAGTGGAGCCTACAAATACAATCTGACCATGAAAGGCGAGAAGTGGATATATCCGATCACACTTTTCGCCTTTCTTTGTTTACGGACTTTTGCCTATAGCTATTTCTCCTGCAACTATACGGATTCCGACCAATGCGTGATGTGGCAGATGGCAGATGATTTTGCCCATTTCCGTTTTTATACGCCCTTCTTTTACGGACAATTGTATTCCTCTGGTTTGGAAGCCTGGCTCGCAGCACCATTTATTTGGTTCGGTATTCCGGTTTATCGAGCCGTTCCGTTGGTTACTGCACTCATGTCTACCCTCCCCTGGATTTGGATGTCGCAACTTGTTAGGAAACGCAGCGGCGACATGGCAGGCACTGCGATTCTCTGCCTGAGCCTGGCTTTTCCAATTTCATGGCTACAAACAACTTACATTTCTCGTGGTTTCATGCAATCCGTGTTTCTTACATCTTTAGCAACGCGGTTCATCCATCGATCGCGGCTGTGGTTGAATGTGGGCCTACTCCTTATGGGATGGGGGCTGATGCAGAACGCAAATGGGATTTTGCTATTGCCGGGAGTATTTCCGATTTGGCAGGGTGAGTTGCAGCGCAGATTTGGCAGACTGGGCCGTCCAAATTCAATGGTTGAGAGCCTAATGAATGTAATTCGGCTGTTATGGCCGGCGGGAATTGGAATGATCCTACTCTTTTTAACGTATGCCACGGTAAAATCCACACATCCGGAATGGATGATTCACGCCACGGTTCAGACCAATTTCTCATGGCATGTTTTTGGGGAGAGCATACAGCGTTACAACTGGTTTTTACAGCACACTTACTGCGGACGACCGCCATTGCTGGGTTGCGGATTGATTGCCTTGGCCGTTTTACTAATTGCCACGCCAACATCCAAAAATCAATGGCTAGGATTTTTTGGGATTTTATTGCTGCCACTGGCTTTGTTGGCCGTAGAAAAAACAACCGATGGCACCGAAAACATCTTCTTTGGCTACGGTCGATTTTTCTTAGCGATACCATTTGCTTGGGGTTGGCATGTATCCAGTTCTGGATTTTCTTTACGCGGATTGAAACGCCTTTGGGAAGTCCCCATCAAACGTCCATTTATATTTTTTGGCCAATTTCAGATCCCCTCCAAACTGATTAAAACCACCTATTTCATCGCCCTTTTTATTGCTGTTGGTCTCTACGGTTATCGTTTTTGGGACAAGTGTAGCATCCGCGAATTGGGAAAAACCTATGTTCCAGTGATGATTTACCCGATCAATCAGTTGCGGGACGATGCCGAGAAGATGGCAAACCTCTGCAGAACCCAGAAAATTGGCGCGGTGGTCGTATTGGACCACTACGTTTTGGAGACAGCGAGCATGGGATTTCAGCAATTGGCGCAGTTTCCGTTACAATCGAGAACTCCTCCACGTCTTCCTAGTGGGGGATTCCCAGACACGCTGCCGTTTTTATCTATTCCGATAGAAGTTGGGCCAGACTATTTTAAAATACCCATTCCAATTATTCGACCCAAATATGAACGTAGACATTGGCTATTAAAAGCAATCAAAGACCAACATTACGTCCCACACAAGGTCGCTGTAATGGATGTTTTCAAAGACAGCGTTTGGGGTGACCAACTTCCGTTCAAACACAGTTTGGCTGATGTTCGCGGACCCGTTTTCATTTTTGAAACTGGAGAGATGACTTTATCTGATTTTTTAGATTTGATTCTAAAATCTTCAGAATAGAATTTACATGCGCTTCCCACCCAACTGATAGTGGTCTGCCAAGGCCTTCTCAAAGGACTCCACCTCATAATATACGTCGGAAAATAAACTCACTCCGCCCTGTCCCCTTCTTCCGTTCCGATGCCAATTCCACCGTTCAAATTCAATCCTACACCCTGATTTCCATTGGAATCAGACCTAAAATCCCGCTGCCAAATCCAATGCTCATCCGCCCCAAAATCCTGATCCCGCTTCAATATCGCTCGATCCAAATTCGGCGATTTAATCCCTGCACCCAATTGCATTTGCGAATTTCGCAAAATATGAATGTCATCCACGCAGTCCGCATCCACAAATGATTGTAAAATCGATGCGCCGCCCTCTACCAAAATCACCCCCAAGCCCTGGGCCTCATACAACCATTTTAACAACTCCGATAAATTTAAATCGCCGCCAACAACCCACAATTCTCCTTCACTTCGATTCAGACCCTCAGACATATATTCTCCTCGGCCATTTCGATCCAATACGATGCGAATCGGTTGCACAGGTACCTCAATACCACGCACATTCAACTTCGGCCTGTCGATGTTCCAAGTGTTTACGCCGACCAAAATCGCATCCACCCCAGCCCGCAAATTGTGTACCCAGAGACCTGATTCCTCGCCGGAAATCAAAACTCTTCCATTTTGAACTAGTTGGGCCTCCTGTGAGATAAGTTCAATTTCAGATGATAAAGAACTTGTCTCGCTTGTCTCGTCTACGCGTCCAATATATCCATCCGCCGTCTCAGCCCACTTCGCAACCACAGCGGTCCGGCCTAAAACCTGATTCACCCAAAATGACCAATTCAAGTGTCGACATTCAGCCTCCAAAACGCCCTCCAACACAGCCACACCCGCTGCGCGTAACAACGCCACACCCCGACCGCTAACCATCGGATTGGGATCCAGCACCCCAACAACCACCTTGCCAACACCCTTCTCCAATATCAGATTCGCACAAGGCGGCGTCTTTCCAAAGTGAGCGCAAGGCTCCAACGACACATATAAAATGCAATCACTCAAATTCCCCACATCGCCCAAACCCTCAAACAACATCCGCTCCGCGTGGGCCCCGCCAAAATAAGCATGCCAGCCCTCAGCCACCACCTCTCCGCCACGCACCAACACCGCACCCACCATCGGATTTGGACTCACCCGCCCCCAACCGCGTTCGGCAAGCTCCAAACATCGCGTCATATATCCCCGATGCGCCTCCTTAGACAACCCGCCCCAAAGCGAATCCTCCGCCACATCCCCAAAATCTGTAAAATCCATCTCGCCCATCAAATCCATCAACGACCAAACAACTTCATCGCCTCAGACACATACGTCTTCACACAAGCATATACCTTCCCACCGTCTGCGTCCCGCTCAATCCCATTACCCGTGCGCACAACCACCATCCCCCGTGAAGGAATCAATACGATATACTGCCCCTTCAACCCCTGAAAATAACTAAACTGCACACCGTCTACCATACCCAACCAAAATGAATGTCCGTAGTTTAAAGACCGCGGTGCCTCAGGGTGATTCGGCGATACAAACGGACGTTGAGCCATCGCCAAAAATCCAGAATCGATCAGCCCCTTGCCATGATGCATAACCATCAAGCCCAAACGACCAAAATCGCGAGCCCGGGCGTTGAAACAACAAAAATTCAATTCCCTACCATTCTCCTTATCCAAAGACCAAGTCGCCGGCGCCTCAGCACCCAATGGCTTCCAAATTTGTTCCGATGCCAATTCCGCCAAATGCTTTCCCGTCGCCTGCTCCAAAACCAACCCCAACAACTGCGTGGCACCGCTCTGATATTCAAACACTTCCCCCGGTTTTACCACCACCGGCACCTCGCGCATCGTGGCTTCAATGTCGCTCCCGTAATACGCCTTCGCCGTGATGCCAAAGGGCGACACATAACTTTCATTCCAAGCCAACCCCGCCGTCATCGTGATCAAATGCCTCAATGTCAACCCCTTGGCATTCTCCTCCAACTCCACATTTCGATACCCCTTCACACCCTTCACCGCACCCACCCAAGGCAAAAATTTGCGCACCGGCTCGTCCCAAGACGATATTTCACCGCGCTCAATGGCCTGCTCCACCAACAAACAAGTGATCGTTTTGGCCATCGAAAACGAATTCGTGGGCACCGACGCATCCACCGACTCAAAATATTTCTCACACACCAATGTATCGTTGCGAAACACCAAAAAAGATCCGCTCTCGGTTTTGTTCAACATCGCCACCAACCCCTCACTCAAAGTTTCCTCCGAAGCGCCTTCCAACGTCACCAAAGGCTTCACATTCGATGGATCATTGGCAATTTCTCGCGTATCGAACCCATTGTAATCCAAATAGTTGGCCGATTTCTGTCCGATCATATACGTCAACCGAACCCCCTTGATCAAATACCCCCATGGTGAAAGCCACACCAGCCCGGCCAATCCCACTGCGATAACCAACACCAACAAAAAGCGCTGAAAAGCCTTCATCATATTCAAATGTAATCAAACATTCCAAAGTTTGTACCCAACAAAATCCAATTCAAACTCTCCGCGCATTGCTTATATTTGTAGTTTATGAAATTATTGCTTCGCAAACGCGCCCTCTATATTCTCTTTCCCTTAGCGACTTTGGCTGGATTTTCCCTCTTGCTAAACACCAACAACCTGCTGCCCAGCCAAATCAAAAATGGCCTCAATCCAGGCTACTACGAACAATGGTTCCAAGAAAAAAAGGACGCCAACGGCCAAATCCCGCCCTTCCTTCGCTCACAATGGGCACAGTACGATGCAAAAAAACTCGATCGACGTTCAGGCAGCAACCCCATCGATACAGTGATTGAGCTCGGACCCAATAACGTGGCCGGCAGAACCCGCGCGCTCTGGATTGATCCCCGCAATGAAAAAATCATCCTCGCCGGTGCCATTTCAGGCGGACTTTGGCGCAGTGAAAACGGCGGCCTAAACTGGAAACCCATCAACGAACAAGAGGTGTCTATGATGCCCTCGGCCCTTACCTCCAACCCCTATAACCCCAACGAAGTCTACTACGGAACCGGCGAAAGCAGAGCCAACTCGGCCGATGTGGATGGCGAAGGCGTTTTCAAATCAACCGACGGCGGCAAGACTTTCAACCAGCTCCCCTCCACCGTAAACCTCAATGGTTTTAACGCGATCTGGGACATCGAACATTCAAAAATCGATTCACAAATGATATTCGTTGGCACCAACAATTACGGACTCTATCGCTCAACCGATGGCGGCGCAACTTGGTCAATCGCTTACAACGGCGGCAACAAACAAGTCACCGATGTGGTTTGTCTCCCCAACGGCCGCGTGATCGCAACGATGCAATCCAATCTCATCGTAGCCTCCGATTCCAACGGAAAACCGGGCACCTTCAAAACCGTCGTCTTCCCCAATGCGCCGAATGCCGGAACCTATAGAACCGTTCAGTTGGATTACTGTCATGAATTTCCAAAAGTGGTCTTTGCCGTGTTCGAAGGATTCGCCTTTGACGCCGCACCCGTGGCCTTTTATAAGAGCAGCGACGGCGGAAACACATGGAAAGCCAAAACCCCTCCCACCGCAGCCGGACCCGGTTATCAGGCCTATTGCATGGTAATGGGCGTGCATCCCACCGATACAAACCGCGTGGTAGTGGGCGGACGTGACATCTGTAGAACCAGCAACGGCGGAACCTCGTGGACCCCGCTCGATATCGGTCATTCCGACCACCATTCTTATGCATTTTTGCCCAAAACAACCAACGAATTCCTCATGGGTGGAGATGGTGGTGTTTTTAAATACCAGTGGACATCAACGGCCGTTGCGGCAAACCTCAACAACGGCTACCGCGTTACCCAATTCTATTGCGGCGGCTACGGCCCCACTGGGATGGTAGGTATTTCTGGCGCACAAGACAACGGTACCCAGGTCACCGAGAAACCTTTGGTAAGTCAGCGATTCTTTGGCGGCGATGGCGCCTATTGCAATATCGGTCAGCAAGATGGAAGCATCGCCTATGTGAGTTATCAGAATGATGCGATTCACGTGATGAACAACTTTACTTCGAGCAATCCCGGCAACACCACCAAAATCGTTGATGCGCGATTTACAACCGATGGCGTGGATTTTATCAACCTATACGAAATGAATCTGGCCGACCAAAACATGGTTTTCTACCGCACCAACAAATACTTGTATCGGACGATGGATATGGGCTATACTTGGGACCAGATGACAACCAGCTTGAGGGCGGGGATTAAAGCGATTGGCATAAGTAGACAAGAAAATCCCGTTGTTTATTTTGGTGGAACCGCATCGCAGGTGTATAAAATCGAACATGCGGCCACGGCGATTCCGGGCAAGGAGGTCAATTACAATTCCAGTGTTCCTTCGGCTGTCACCAACGATTTAATCAAGGGGATGACGGTGCATCCCAAAAATCCCTATGTGTTATACGTGGGATTCAGCAATATCAGCAACGAACCGAGGGCTTGGCGCGTTACTGGGTTGGACTCGATAACCAACAAACCGGTTTGGAAGAATATTTCGGGTGATTTGCCCCCGGGTTTGCCAGTGAATATGTTGGCAGTGGATCCTTACCGGCCCGACGAGGTGTTTTTTGCCGGAACCGATTTTGGCCTTTACTATAGCATCGACAGTGGGAAAACTTGGAACAAAGATTACCGGGTGCCGAATGTAGCGGTGCACGAAATTAAAATGCGGGACGATCGCACGTTGTTTGTAATTACCCATGGCCGCGGGATGTTTGCGTTGCCTTTGACTTACATGGAGACACCGGTTTCTGTTTCTGGGCTTTCGCGTGGTTCGTCGATAAAATTGTACCCCAACCCGAGCAACGCTTCGATTTCGGTTCGTGGGTCGATGTCGATGGAAAATCGCAGCTATCGCGTATACAACTTACAGGGCAAAACGGTGATCGAGGGTTGTTTGGGCGAAGGTGTTTCCAGCGGCCGCGGTTTGAGCGTTAACGGTTCGAGTAATAACGGTTCGAACGATTCTGGCGTGATCCCAACAGCGAATTTACCCAACGGCACTTACTTCTTGCAGTTGGATGGTGAAAAGTCGCGTGCCACAACATCAAAGTTTATTGTTCTGCATTGATCAAGAGGAATAGATTTTCCTTTTTAACATGAAATAACATCCCCGCGGTAATAACCTTCAAACCAAATTCAAAATCCTAGAAATAAAATCAAAAAATATTATGTCAGTCAATCCCGCAGTAGAATCCCAGCTCAAATCTTTGGAGGCTCAGTTGGGTGAATTGAACGATTTTTTGTTGGAGGTAAGCACAGACATGGTGGATGGTAAGTTCACGGAACATCCGATTTACGTGGCCCATCAGGAGCAGGCCAAGATTGGAGAGATGATTGTGGATCGCGACGAGTTTGGCTTTCCTTATTCGATCAATGCAACAACGATAGAGCGATTCTTGGAGTTGGGCATTTTGCAAAAGGAAAGATTGGGCGCTTTTTTGAAGACTTATGGCAATCCAAAGGCGAAGTGTTGCGTGTTTTTAATGGTGGCTCCGGAGCCGCAGTTTGTTTTTCATAATTTCAAAGGCGGGGCGGCCGTCGGAACAAGTTCCGCCGCGGCCGCCTCATAATACCCCTCCCGAATTGTCCATTACATTCAACACAAATTCAATCATTCAACACAAATTCAATCATTCACACCAAATCCAATCACAAATCCAATCATTCAACACAAATTCAATCACAAATCCAATCATTCAATACAAATTCAATCACACCGCATCCCACTAAATAAGAAAATCCCCTCAGAAATTGCCAACACCCACCATAAATATCGTTGTCCTGAATTACAATACCCGCAACCTGTTGCAACAGTGTTTGCCTGTTGTGATTCGGAACAGTAAGTATCCTGGGGCGACCATCACGGTGGTTGATAACAATTCGTCCGACGATAGTGCTGCTTGGATGGCAGAGCATTACCCTGAAATCCGATGGATCCAACTTCCCGATAATAGCGGTTATGCCGGGGGATATAATGCCGCTTTGGCCCAATGCACAGAGGATTATTTTGTGCTATTGAATTCCGATGCTGAGCCCGATGAGCAATGGCTTTCGCCATTGCTCCAATTGGCTGCGGAACACCCGGATTTGGGTGCGGCGCAGCCGCACCTCATCAACTACTACAAACGCAGCCAATTTGAATACGCCGGCGCAGCCGGCGGATTCATCGACCGATTTGGTTATCCCTTCTGCCGTGGTAGAATCTTTGGCAATGTGGAAACCAACCTCGGTCAATACAACACCCCCATACCCATTTTTTGGGCTTCCGGCGCGGCCTTATTCATCAAACGCGAATCTTGGAAACGCGCTGCCGGCTTGGATTTGGCCTTCTTCGCCCACATGGAAGAAATCGATTTGTGTTGGCGACTTCAACTCATGGGTTACAGCATTTGGTCATGCCCCGATTCCCGCGTTTTTCACATTGGCGGCGCCACCCTCCCCAACCAAAGTCCGCGCAAAACCTTTCTCAATTTCCGCAACAACCTTTTGATGTTGCACAAAAATCTGCATCCATCCGAAAAATCCCAGCGAATTCTCGCACGCAAATTGTTCGATGCCCTTGCCGGCGCATTTTTCCTAATGCAAGGCAAGTGGTCTCACATTCCACAGATCATCAAGGCCCACCGCGAATTCGACCGCATCAAATCTCAATTCCCCGCCACTCCCGGCGCCAAACTGTTATCCGAACTACCCGGCACCTTAAACCATTCCATCGTTGCAGGATACTTCACCCGCGGCAAAAAAACCTGG
>JBBAVI010000149.1:0-10533 GCA_040397785.1 Saprospiraceae bacterium
TTTGACGGTTTTTACATCCGAACCGTGAGAAGTCGTACCCATCGCACCTGTAATATATATATTACCTGCAGCATCCAATGTGGCGGCATTAGCTCTCTCAATTGAGGTACCACCTTGGTTTGTAACACTAGAGCCTAATAAACTACCGTCACTTTGGTTAAACCTGCAAGCAAAGTATTCCCAGGTTGAAACACTGGTTTGTGCAAAACCAGTTACGATTACATTAGTCCCTTGCAAAAATATGGTACCACCAGCATCAATTAGAGAAGAACCGTCGAACGTATTAACCCATTTAGTTGTACCAGAGCTATTATATCCGAGAATAACTGCATTCATATTAAAAGTGCTTTGCATGATTCCCCAGTGACAAATATATCACCATTAGAAGCACATACCACAGCAGTACCAAAATCATAAGAATTGGCGGTTCCATTTCGCAATTGATGCCAAAGTTTTGAACCGGCGTTATTATATTTGACAACAAAAATATCATAATTATTCGAAGTCCCATTGTAAGCAGAGCCTGTTACAATGATATTTCCAGAAGCATCCAACGCAATGCCTCCAACAAATACTTGACCTGCCACATCTACCGTAAATTGAGTGCTCCATGCTTGCGTACCTTTGCTATTGTATTTGGTTAAAATCATACTATGGGTGCCGTTAGTATTTAGTGTCGA
Source organism: Saprospiraceae bacterium (assembly GCA_040397785.1). Lineage (GTDB taxonomy): Bacteria > Bacteroidota > Bacteroidia > Chitinophagales > Saprospiraceae > M3007. Next base: position 681 of record JBBAVI010000149.1, read on the forward strand.
ACCTGCAACATAACTTTCACCAGTACTATTTGTAGTTGAAACAATATGATTGATAAAACCAGATTCCAAAGTAGATCCAGTTTGGATCCAAGCTTTGTAAAAAAAAGTCTGAGCCTGTATCGGAAGAAAATCCAATAAAACAAACAAAAATATTGAAACAATTTGTCTTCTTTGTGAAAACGCAAACAATTGTAGAATGTTTAGATTGATTAATGAGTGTTTCATTAAGCTAATGTTTTTTTGTTGAACATTTTTTTTGTAAAGGTATTGTCTTGTATACCTTCTAATTTGTGGCGTTTTGGGAATAACTAAGGCATTTTGTTCAGAAAATGGATTTCCTAGCACGGAATATATTTGTTCTATGTCTTTAGGAGATATTCTTTTCGCTTTAGGAAGCACAATCAGGGCAGTGACCAGTTTCTTAGCAAGAGTTTTTCGATCAATACCATATTCATTTGCCAATTGTAATCGAGTTTTGAATTCCATTTACCTTTTTTAAAGAGTTAATGTTTTGAGTGATTTAATTGTAAGTAAAATACACACAATTACCTTCGACTGCGGTGCCAACTGAGCGATAGTGGCAACGGTCTGAAAAACTGACTGTACATTTTTGATTGTATATTCATTTGTATCTCCATCATATTTTGGGAAAAGAACAACTTCAATTAAAATGATGACTTTTTAAAATTTTAAGAAAAATTTAACATATTTTGTAAACTTTTTCTTAATTATTTAAATTTAGTCGTGAGTAAAGATCCTTACATTTTCTGGTGATTTCAGATCCAACCACAAAATGAAAATCTCATCAATTGTGGTTACATTGTACAAAAATGAATCATAACATACTTTCCTCTTGAAGAATTTTCATTTCCCTACAAATATACAGTCGTTTTAAAATATAAAAAAAGGACAGATTTACTAAATTCATGAAGGGCAGTTTAACTCCAACATTAACCTCCCGAGGTGGTAAACCTGATATCCCCCCCTCAGATGACACCTCCAGCATTAACCACCCGAGGCGTCATCTCCAACATCTTGCTTTTTAAAAGTTTTTTTGTGTCACTGCCGCAGGTAACACCCCAGCATCAACGACCATCAGCGAACGCCACCGCCACCGCTGGGAATTCAACAATGCCTACCTGGAACAATTCGAAAAAGCAGGCATGACCGCTACTGGCCTCAATCCGGATACCGGTTTGGTGGAAATCATGGAGTTAAAAGACCATAAATGGTTTTTGGGCGTGCAGTTTCACCCGGAATTGAAGAGTACGGTAGAGAATCCGCACCCGCTGTTTGTTTCTTTTGTGAAAGCTTGTATTTAAACTTTGTTTTATACGGGAATGTGACACCTTGGAAGATGATCTTCTGAGGTGTTATTTTTTTGGGGTAGTTTGAGGTGTCACCTTCCGAGGTGTCACCTCCAATAACATTCATTTTTCAAGTTTTTTTGTTTTTTAAAAATCCAGAAGGCACCAATGCTTCGTAGATTTGGAAACGAAAAAAAATAAAAAAAATGAAGTTTAAGTCTTCCCTGCTTTTTAGCCTGCTTTTTGGAGTGACCCAACTCCTTGCTGCCCACAATGGCTCCATCAACGGCCAGGTAACCGAAGAAAACGGCCTCGAACTTACCGGAGCAACGGTACAACTCGATCCAGGCGCTCTGCACACGACGACCAATGAACTTGGTTTCTTCAATTTCCCCAATTTGACGGCGGGTACCTATACGGTTACGGTGCAATTCCTTGGTTTTGAAACCAGTATAACCAAAGAGGTACAGGTACGCGACAGTGAAACGTCGACCCTCCGTATTGAAATGCTTACGGCACCGCTCGATTTGCGGACGGTTGAAATCAGCAATACCCATGTAGCCCGTGGATTACAAACGGTGAGCACTTTGGATATTCAAACTCGTCCCGTAAACACGGCCCAAGATGTTTTGCGCATGGTACCTGGTCTTTTTATCGCCCAACATGCTGGCGGCGGTAAAGCAGAACAACTTTTTCTGCGCGGATTTGACATTGACCACGGCACGGATGTTAATTTGACCGTAGATGGTATGCCTGTGAACATGGTTTCCCACGCACATGGACAAGGTTATGCCGATTTGCATTTTGTGATTCCTGAATTGATTGGCAACGTTTCTTATAAAAAAGGGCCTTACGATGCAGATGCGGGTAATTTTACCACGGCAGGACGGGTTTCCTTCAAAACGGTCGATGCTCTGGACCAAAGTATCGTAAAATTTGAAGCAGGCCAGTTTAACAGCCTGCGTGCATTGGGCGCTTTCAACTTGCTTACCAATACAGCCGCTCGAAAAAATCAGCATGCTTACTTAGCCGCAGAAACAGTGTACAGCGATGGGTATTTTGAAAGTCCTCAGGCTTTCCGTAGACTCAATTTATTGGGAAAATACAGCGCCCTGCTCGACGACGACCACCGGATTTCCTTCAGTGCTTCGGCTTTCCAGAGTAATTGGAACGCTTCTGGCCAAATACCAGAACGCGCCGTAAACAGCGGAGCAATTACTCCCTTTGGCGCCATTGACAATACAGAAGGCGGCATCACCAGCCGGTACAACTTCAATTTTGAACATACTAAAGGCCTGAAAAACAATGGTTTATTACGCAACCAGGTTTTTTACATCAATTATAATTTTGAACTGTTTTCCAATTTTACCTTTTTCCTAAATGACCCGATTAATGGCGACCAAATACGCCAAAAGGAAAAACGCAATATTTTTGGTTACAACGGTACTTATCAAAGTGAGCACCAACTGTTTGGACGATCTTTACAAAGTGAAATCGGTATTTTCTTAAGGGCCGACCAAACTGACAAAAGTGAACTTTCCCGCACTAAAAACCGCACCTATACGACCCAGGCGCTTGCTTTAGGCGATGTTGCTGAAACAAATACAGGTGCGTATGTTTCCGAGACAATAGAAATTACGGATAAATTGACGTTCAATGCAGCGCTGCGGGCGGATGTTTTTCAGTTTCAATATGAAAATGCACTTGATTCGGCATACAATCCACAAAGTATCACAAGTGCTGTTTTTAGCCCAAAAGCAAACCTTTATTACGATTTTACCCCAAAATTTCGCCTGTATGCTTCGGGTGGATACGGATTTCACTCCAATGATACCCGTGTCGTAGTACCCCAAAACGGCTTGCAAACATTGCCGAAAGCCACCGGCCTCGACCTTGGTGCCATCATTCAACCAACACCTTCTTTATTTGTACAAGTGGCGGCTTGGTACTTGGCGCTGCAACAGGAGTTTGTGTATGTAGGCGACGAAGGTGTGGTAGAGCCGGGTGGCCGAACCCGCCGTCAAGGCCTTGATCTGACAGCGCGCCTCCAAATTGCACGCCATTTTTATACGGATGTCGACTTTACGTACGCCCATGCGCGCGCCATCGACGAGCCAGAAGGCGGGCAATACATCCCCTTGGCACCAAAATACACGGGCACCGGCGGTATCCGCTACGATCGTGGCAAAGGATTGTATGGTGGTTTGCGCTTCCGATATTTAGGCGACCGAGCAGCCAACAGTGATAACAGCTTGATTGCCAAAGGCTACTTTATTGTAGATGCCGTGGGCGGGTGGAAAAATGACAAATTAGAAATCGGTTTTTCCATTCAGAACCTCACCGACGTTCGTTGGAAAGAAGCCCAATTCGAAACAGAATCGCGGCTGCGCAACGAAACAGAACCCGTAACCGAAATACACTATACACCAGGAACACCTTTTTTCTTGAAAGCCAGCTTGGCCTACCGATTTTAAGGACAATTAACTAAACGGCTGTTTATCAATTATTTACCATGAAATAAAAGCAATGCTGCTTTGATTTCCAGTCACCCTTTTGCTTTTCAATTCACCTACCAATATTCATGCTTAAATTTTTCTTCTAATGAATTTACCCAAATTTGCAGCCGCGCCCAAAGCGATCATGATGGTCGCATTCGGTCTGCTGCTCGGATTGAACCTCCGGGCATCCTCGCACCGCGAGGCGCCACTCATCGCCAATGATCCGCTTGCGGACAATACCGATGTGTACGCCTTCCGCAGTCCCGACAACCCCAACACCATTACCATTATTGCCAATTACATTCCTGCAGAGTTGCCACATGGCGGACCGAATTACAACACCTTTGGTGAAAATATTCGGTACGAGATCCATATCGACAACAATCCGGCAAAAGTGGGCGATGAGGTAACTTACCGCTTTACCTTCACCCGGGTCAACCAGGACCCAACCACGTTCTTCAACATTCGCCTAGGTCAGCGCAACCTGCGCACGACTTATACCTGCGAACGATCGATCGACGGTGGACTTACCTGGCAAACCATCCTGACCAATGGAGAAGTACCGCCTCCTTTCATCGGTCCACGCTCAATCGAATCGGGTGTTGGTCTGGGTTCAGACTATGAAACTTTAATCGAATCGGCCATCCTGAACAGTTCAACCGGTGAAAAATTGTTTTGCGGACCTGCGGATGATCCATTTTTTGTGGATTTAGGTGGTGTTTTTGACCTTGGAAACCTTCCACGGCAGGGCGGTGCTGCCAGCCGCGATGGTTTGGCGCAGTACAATGTACACAGCATTTGTTTGCAGATTCCGATTGCTACGTTGTTGAAGGCAGGGGTAAACCCTGCCCCTACGGGTATTTTGGATGGCAATTTTGTCATCGGCGTATGGGCTTCTTCCAGCCGCAAAGCAACACGCACCTTGAAAACGGGTGGTGGCTATGACGATGATGGCACTTGGGTGCAAGTGAGCCGCTTGGGTATGCCTTTGACCAACGAAGTGGTGATTCCAATCGGATTCAAAGATTATTGGAACAGCATTACCCCGTATGACGAATTGGCAGACACCGTTTTGGATGGATTTTTCTACAATCCTGAACTTGGACTGTATTTGGATGACTCCAAATTTGGTGGTGCCATTCCAGCCTTCAAACCATTGCGTATTCAGCGTAAATCGTTGGGTGCCTTCAATTTCGCCAATGGCAACAACGGTCTTTTTGGTTTAAAAGGAACTGCTGCTGTGGCTGGAACGGCGTTGGATGATGCCATTTTCGGTACTTTATTGTTGCCAGGCGCTGGCAAACCACGTTCGGTAGATTTGTGGCCTATTTTCCACACGGGTGTTCCAAATTTCCCGCCTTATCAGTTGGCAACGGGTAAAAACGGCAACCCATTGGCTCCAGGTAAACCATTTATCAACAATTTTCTGCCGAATGGCGGTGATATGTTGCGCCTGAACATGGCAACACCCGTTACCCAGCGCAACGACCCGGCTTTTAGCGCCCTTGGCATTGTGCAAGCAGCCGTTTTGGGCCTCACAGATCCAACGTATGCTTCCTCTGCAGATTTACAGTTTATTCCAAACATGGACGGATTCCCGAACGGCCGTCGTTTGGAAGATGACGTAACCCGTATCGAGTTACAGGCTGTAGCAGGTGTTGCCCTTGCAGCGATTGGACTTTGGTATGACGATTATACGCCAAGTGGAAGTCCGGTTACCCAAAATTTGTTAAATGTCATCACCTACACAACGGGTGTAAACAAAAACGACAAACCCTTCAAACCTGCCTTCCCATATGTAGCCACGCCTTGGGCCGGAACAGAAACAAACTAATTGCAAACCACCTTTAAATTCAATACAATGAACGTTATATTCAAACAACTGCTGGTCCTTTGCGCAATGCTTGGCGCAATGCAGGTCGCCCTGGCTTCGAGCCACCGCGAGGCACCGCTGATCGCAGATGACCCCTTGGCTGATAATGTGGACGTATATGCCTTTCGCAGTCCCGATCGCCCCAACACGGTTACCCTCATCGCAACGTATGTACCCCTTCAGTTGCCACAAGGCGGACCAAATTATTACTCTTTTGGTGAAAATATCCGCTATGAAATCCACATTGACAACAACCCAGCCAAACCTGGCGATGAGTTGATCTATCGAGTGGAATTTAAAACGGTCAATGAAGACCCCACCACTTTTTTCAATATTCGCTTGGGAAAGCGCAATTTGAAAATGGTGTACACCCTGTTTCGCTCTGATAACGGTGGACAATCCTTTATCCCGATTATTCAAAATCGCGCGGTGCCACCGACTAATATCGGCGAACGCAGCATCAATTCTCCTTTAGGTTTAGGAAAAACCTACCAACAATTGGTCAATGAATCTACGCTGTATGCTTCAACTGGCGAACAAGTGTACATCGGCCCATCTGATGATCCGTTTTTTGTAGACTTAGGCGGTATTTTTGACCTCGGTGATGCGCCACGTCAGAATGCGCAGGCTCGCGACGGATTGGCCTGTATGAATGTAAGTACCATTGCCATTCAAGTTCCGATTGGTTTTTTGCGCAAAAAAGGCGCTGCTGCCAGTCCGTTAAATATCCTGGACCCGAATTATGTCATTGGGGTATGGGCAAGTGCCAGCCGTAAGAAAGTACGCACTTTGAGTGCTGGCAAAGAAACTTACAGTGGCGATTGGGTGCAGGTGAGCCGCCTGGGCATGCCTTTGACCAATGAAGCCGTGATTCCAATTGGTTTCAAAGACTACTGGAACAGCATCACACCGTATGACGAATTGGCTGATACCCAATTAGATGGATTTTTCTACAACCCTGAATTGGCGCTGTATATGGATGATTCGCAGTTTGGGGGTGCCGTACCGGGCTTTTCAAAACTGCGTATTCAGCGCAATGCTTTGGGCTCTTTCGACTTTGGCAATGGCAAAAACGGCTTGTTTGGCCTAAAAGGTAGTCCCGCAGTAGCAGGTACCGCCCTGGATGATGCCATTTTTGGTACCCTTTTATTGCCCGGCGCAGGAAAGCCGCGTTCGGTCGATTTGTGGCCTATATTCCATACGGGCGTTCCGAATTTCCCACCTTACCAATTGGCAACGGGTAAAAACGGCAATCCATTGGCTGCAGGTAAACCATTCATTAACAACTTTTTGCCCAATGGCGGCGATATGTTGCGTTTGAACATGGCCGTTCCAGTTACCCAGCGCAATGACCCGAATTTCAGCAGCCTCGGTATAGTACAGGCAGCAGTATTGGGCTTGACCAATCCACAATATGCCAACATCAATTTGCAGTTTATTCCAAATATGGACGGTTTCCCTAACGGCCGCCGCCTAGAAGATGATGTGACCCGTATTGAATTACAGGCTGTTTCCGGGGTAGCTTTGGCGGCAATCGGTTTGTGGTACGACGATTACAACGGCAGCAACCCTGTTTCACAGGATTTGTTGGATGTATTGACGTACACTACCGGCGTGGAGAAAAATGATGCGACCTTCAAAAACCGTTTCCCATACGTTGCCCTTCCATGGGCAGGCGACGGTGTTTGTGGCGGCAAAATCGCTTCCATCAATGCATCTGGCGAAGAACGCAGCAGTGCAATCGGCATCCAGCCAGCACAGGCTATGATGTCCAACTACCCGAACCCATTCCAAAACTCGACGACCCTAAACCTGCACCTCGCTATCGCAGCAAAAGTGCAAGTGTTGGTGTACGACAATAATGGTCGTTTGGTAAGTACCGTCGTGAATGGTCAAAAAGACGCAGGCGATTACCAAATGCAGGTTGAACTCACCCAGCAACCCGCAGGTACGTATTATGCCGTTGTTTTGACCGATGGTAAATTGATCCAATCGCTCAAATTGAGTAAAACAAACTAAAAATCAATCGGTCGGGAGTCGGTTAAGCATCCTGTAAGGTAGCAACCGGCTCCCAACTTTAAATCAAAATAACAATGAAAAATTTCCTATTGCTTATCGCTTTTGTTATCGCTTGCACCACTGCATGCACCAACAACCAGAATTCTAATTCCAAAGACGGAAAACCCAAATTTACAAGCCAGGAAGCACTGACGATTCCAACATTGCTGGATCGCAATGAAGCCATCCGCAACGGAAAAGAATGGGATAATGTGCAAAATATATACGGCAACTCCAAAAAAGCACTCCTCCTGAACACCAATGACTGGGACGCACGCCTGAAACTCGCCGAACTCTTCATCCAGGAAGCCCGCGTAACAGGCGAACATCCACACTATTATCCGGCAGCCTTGTTTATCCTCGAGCCCGCGGTTGAACAATTGAGTGCCGTTGCAAATCCCAATGCCAAAGAAAAAGACTTTCTGTTTCGTGCCCTGAGTTACAAAGCAAGCGTACAATTGTCGCTGCATGATTTTTCCAATGCCTTGCTAACCGGCCAAAAAGCAGTAGCCATCAATCCCTACAACGCACAAATTTATGGTGCACTCGTAGATGCCCATGTTGAATTGGGACAATACAAACAAGCGATAGAAATGGCCGATAAAATGGTAAGTATCCGTCCAGACTTACGGTCCTATTCACGGGTGTCCTACCTGCGTGAAATACATGGTGACGTGCCTGGCGCGATCGAAGCACTCGATATGGCCATCAAAGCAGGCTTGCCCGGCCAGGAATCTACTGCTTGGGCCCGTTTGACCCTGGGTAATTTGTACAAAACGTACGGCGAATGGGACAATGCCGCCCTCCAATACCAAATGATTTTACAGGAACGAGCCGATTATCCATTTGCAGTTGCCGGTATGGGCGCAATTGCGATGCACAAAAAAGACTACCCAACGGCCATGGCGCAATTCCAAAAAGCGGCTTCTATTATACCGGAAGTAAGTTTTTATGAGCAAATGGCACAATTATATAAAGAGACCAAAAATCAGGCTGCATTAGACTCCTTGTTGCCTAAAATTCTGGCCATGATGCAAGAGGATATGGATAAAGGCCACGACATGAGCCTCGAACTGGCTGCTTTTTACACCGATTTAATGCCCAATCCGACAAAAGCCCTGGAATATGCACAAGCGGAATACGCACGTCGGCCTGATAATATTGATGTAAATCGCCGATTAGCGATGATCTATAGCGCAATGGGAGACAAAGCAAAAGCAAAAGAACACTACACGAAAGCGTGTGCGACGGGGAGCAAACACCCGGAATTGGTAAAATTTAAGAAAGTGTTGGGATAAACTCCCAAACAGAAGCAGGCATGAACCGTGCTTTTCGAAGCATGGTTCATGCTTTTTATTTTGGCTTTGGCTCAACGGGTAAATTTTGAGCGGCCATCATCAGGTAAGGTAACATCCGGTAGGTGGTAAAATTTTCCGGTTTGTTAAAATAGTCCATCAACACTTTTTGCTCCTCCTGCGAAGGCGTGGAATCGTAAAACTTTTTGATGACCGGCATTTTACTCCTTACACAAGTCATGAAAGTAGGATCCAGTAAAAAATCATTGTTGATTGAATTGGTCCAGGTATCCCGCAAACCAGCATCCATATTATCAATCATTTTGCTAAATCGGGCGGCTTCTTTGTTCACCGTAAAGATATCCGTACCAAAAAGCGCCTTCGTCATGGCGTCTAGGGTTTGGCCTTTGCTATTTTCACAGGCAGCAAGTGCTTGGACGGCTTCGGTAATGGTTGGTTCGGTTTGGGGTGCACAGGCGGAAAAAGCAAGCAAAAACAGCGCGAAACAGATCAAAAAACGATTCATAGCATCAAGTTTTAAAACGTGGCAAATTTATGCAGGAATTAGTCAAATAGGGCGGGAACTATTTTTTTTAAAAAAAAGTTATACTGATACTTGGATAAAAAAAAAGCCGCCTTATCTTTGCGGCCCATTCGGAGGAATGGGTGAGTGGCTGAAACCACCGGTTTGCTAAACCGACGTACGGGTATAACCTGTACCGCGGGTTCGAATCCCGCTTCCTCCGCGAATTTGGTTTCAGCGAATAAAAATTCGGGGCGTAGCGCAGCCCGGTAGCGCACCTGCTTTGGGAGCAGGGGGTC
>JBBAVI010000150.1:0-10532 GCA_040397785.1 Saprospiraceae bacterium
GAATTTACGACTTTTTCAATCTTATCTAAGTGTCTACTTTATTGAGAAGGTCCAGAGTCACAGAGAAAACCCTTTATAACTCGTGAAACCCCTTTTTCTCCGCGAAACTCCATACCTCCAAGCTCCTCCGTGGAACCCCTTTCTAAGCGCGGAAGCGCTTTTTCCCACCAAACACAGCCCAATTCCCACCAAAAAACGAAAGCCCTAAGGCTCCGGCGCTCCCCCGCCCCATCTTTGTATCATCAAACAGCGCACAACGCTACAACATCAAAAAAAAGTTACCATGAAATTCTTCGCAATCGTACTCGTTTTCTTCCCAATGTTGCTCACCGCGCAGTTCGCTGCAAAATTGCAAAACGCATCCAGCCCAGTCGCTGCTGAACTGCACCTCAACAATACCTCCACCAACAACACCGTAAAATACAACTGGAAACGCGGCATCCGTCAGGCTATCCTGCCAGGTACTTTGGCTTTCGCTTCTGGCGTTTCTGGCGGCTTGCGCGAATCCATCTTGTGGAGAAAAGATGTGTTCTTCAAGCGCTTCCCAAATGCAAACCGCAATTTCTGGACCGCACCAAACACTTTGGTTGACGCCCCTGCCAACGCACAACCTTACTCAAAAGCACACAAAGTGCTCACCACCACACACAACGCATTTTTGGCAACAGCCGTGATCAGCGCAACCATTCCGCTCGTAAAACACGGTAAAAAAGAAAAAATTAGCCACAAATTGATGGATATCGGCTTACAAAGCCTCGCCATCAGCCTCGGCTACTTCACCGGTTTTGAAGGTACTTTCAGCCAGGTGTTTAAAAGATAAGGGATAACCCAAACAACAAATACAAAAAAACCGGGTAACTGAATGGAAGATCAGTCCCGGTGACAATACAGATTGGTAACTTTGATTACGGCCGCCCGAGGAAAACTTGGGCGGCCGTTTTTTCATCAAATATCTTATCGCTGCAACATAATTTTCGAAACCTGGCGCTTGCCACTCGTCGTACTTAACTCCAACAAATAAAGTCCATTAGAAGCCGATTCCGGAATACCCAATAATTCAATAGCGCTGGCAGCCCGAATGGTCTGTTCAAAAACCAAACCGCCTTGTAAGTTAAGCACCCGCAATTGCACCGTTTCATCTTCCCAAGCAGCAACATCGGCAAACAAAACACCCGAAGTTGGGTTAGGGAATACCCGAACCGCCGCGTCAATAGCCGCTTCTGTATTGCGGTCAGCCGTTTGCGCACTGGCAACTCCTACTGCGCAATTGAACACATTCAAATAAGCCTCCCGGTTGGTAGTTCCGGTGCGTGCAGAGACCAAAATATAGCTTGGATTGGCCGTACTTGGCAAGGTATATTCGAATAAATCTGCCTGTACATTTGAAATGCCATCTGTGCTTTGGTCCTTGAATCGGATCGAATAAAAAGGTGAAAAATTCGGATTGCGCACATCATAAACATGACCACCAATGGAATTATACACACTTGTGGTATTGATTGCGGTCACACCTTTAGGCAATTGAAATGCGACCGAAACCAGTTTATCATTGCATAAATTCACCACACGCACACGGTAAGTTTTGTCGCCATTAGCCGTTCTTGTAATGCTGAGCAACTCAAAACGCACACAATCAATGGTTTTTACATCACATGGCACTTCTACCGCTTCCAAGGCAATAGCAATGTTGGAAACTGCGATGCCACTGCCAATTTGCCCAACCAGACTTGCTGCACCCGTGCTCAAGTTGATGCGATACAAATTAGCAGCCACAGCCGGACTTACATTGGCCACCAAAAATGCATTATTTGGGTTACCGTACACCGAATAATAAATATCAAGGTCGGTGTTAGGGTCGGCCAGGTTTACCGCAATACCTGAAGTACCAATTGTATTCAAAGTGCCGTTATTTGGCGGAATTTGGGTAGTCAAAACATTCAGCGAATCATCATAATTATATAAGGTAGTCGCCGTGCTGCCCGGAAAGCTATTGGTATAGGCTCCTGCTCCTACAGACGGATTTTTACCTGTATTAACATCGGTGGCTGCAAAAGCAAGATCCAGGTCGGTGGCAGCCAAGGTGCCTGTAATCGGATTCAAGCGGTAGTTAGCGTTGTTGCTGCCTGTTAACCGAATGCGATCTACGGTTGGATTAAAATCCATGCTGATTTTGCCCAAATTCGGTTTCAAAAGGATCGGGGTAGTACTCACTGCCGTTGCCACACCAGTTGTAAGTTGAAGGGTGTAAATCTGCGTTTCACCATTCGTTTGATTGTATCCAAGAGCATACAACTGTCCAGTTGCAGGTCTAAAATCCAGGCCTTCCATATTTTGACCGGCACTGATACCAACAATCGGGACGTTGGTAAGCAAGGTTGCAGGCGTAGATGCCTTAAAAGACACCAGATTGTTGCCTGACAGACCATAAATTGTTTGTGCCTGAACGGCAGCAGAAAAAAAGAAAATAAGCATCAAGCCCAGCCCAATGCTGCGTACAAAATTAAAAGTTGCGTTGAAAATTCGGTTTTCCATGCGTTTCACTTGAATTTAAAAATGAGAAAAGAAATGCATTGCTAAGCACTCCAACAAATACGAATGGAAGTAACCCTTGGATTTATTAAACAAAAAATTTTTTATTTAAAAAAAACAAAACAAATTGACTTATATTTGCAGTCTTACGACGCGTTTATGGATAATTTGATCATACTATTTATTGGCGGGGCGGTCATCCTCGTGCTCGCCTTGCTGCTTTTACAACAGAAAAAAGGGCCTTTTACCGCCGAGGCCATGGTATCGCGCGAACTTTACCAAACCATCGTGACCCAGCACGAAATGTTGCGCACTGAACTTCAGGCCAAAGAGCAGGAAATTCGAACTGCGCAAGCCCTTGTTTCTGCCCGGGACCAAACCATCCGACACCTGGAAGACCGGCTCGTGCATCAAAAAGGAGAATTAGAGCAACTACAAGTCCGGTTTAAAACAGAATTTGAAAACATTGCCAACCGATTACTCGAAGAAAAAAGCAGGCATTTTACCGACAAAAATGCACAGCAGATGCAAGGCATATTAGCACCCTTGCGGGAGAAAATCCAGGAATTTGAAAGCAATATTGAACGCAAATTTTTAGAAGAAACCCGCGAAAAAGCCAGTTTGAAACGCGAAATTGAGCAGTTGCACCAGATGAACATGCAACTCAGTCAAGATGCTAATAATTTGGTGGGTGCCCTGAAAGGACAAAGCAAAGTGCAAGGCGACTGGGGGGAAATGCAACTGGAAGTACTGCTAGAAAAATCCGGACTGTCGAAAGGGATCCATTTTATCGCACAAAACACCCTGCGAGACGACCAGGGCAGTGCCAAACGGCCCGATTTTATCATCCACCTGCCCGACGACAAACACCTTATTATAGATGCAAAAGTTTCGTTGACGGCATTTGAACGTTTTTTTAACGAAAACGACCCTACGCAGCGCGAACGACACCTGAAAGCGCACATCGAAAGCATTCGCGCGCACATTGACAACTTGAGCCGAAAAAATTACCAACAGTTACATCAATTGCATACCCCCGACTATCTTTTACTGTTTATTCCGCTCGAAAGTGCATTGAGTACGGCGGCTCAGGCCGATCCGCGATTATTCACCGATGCCATTGAGCGCAACATCATTTTGGTCAGCGCTTCCAGCTTGCTTTCTACCATGCGTACCGTGGCTTTGTTGTGGAAACAAGAAAAGCAATCGCGCTCTGTACTTGAAATTGCCCGTCAAAGTGGATTGTTATACGACAAATTTGTGGCTTTTGTGGAAGACTTACGCGCCATCGGCATGCGCCTTGATCTTGCGCGGGAGGCCTATGACGCTGCTATGCACAAACTCACCAATGCCAGCCGGCCGGGTGATACCCTGATTGGGAAAGCCGAAAAAATAAGGGCGCTGGGGGCTAAAAACAATAAAATGTTACCACAGGACCTGCTGGAATCGCAGAAAGAAGATGTCCCGCCTACCAATGTAGACCTGGATTTCCATTCGTGAACTACTTTTCCGCAGAATAAATACGTCAAACCCAAATCAAAACGTAATTTTGCGGCTTTAATCAAGTGTGTTATGGCATCTTTGTTGATTCGAAATATTCATACCCTCGTGTTGGCTGATACAATGTGTCGCCGAACTGCGGTAAAAGGCCCCGAAATGGCTCAACTTCCATGTCTGCAAAATGCATTTTTATTGTGTGAAGGCCCACAAATCAAGGCATTTGGGGCCATGGAGGATTGTCCCGAATTAGCAGATACGATCATCGATGCCGAGGGCGGTATGGTGTTCCCATCTTGGTGCGATTCGCACACCCACATCGTTTTTGCCGCATCCCGGGAGGAAGAATTTGTAGATCGCATCAAAGGACTTTCCTATGAAGAAATTGCAGCGCGTGGCGGTGGTATCCTGAATTCTGCCCGGCGTTTGCAAGTTTGTTCGGAAGATGATTTGTATGAAACGGCTTGGAACCGGTTACAAGAAGTGATCAGGCATGGCACAGGTGCGATTGAAATCAAAAGTGGTTATGGCCTCACCCTGGAAAGTGAATTGAAAATGTTGCGGGTAATTCGCCGTTTAAAAGAAAAAAGCCCCATTCCAATTAAAGCAAGTTTTTTGGGGGCCCATGCAATTCCCCTCGAATATAAACAGCAGCGCGAGGCCTATATTCAACTGATTATCCATCAGATGTTGCCTCAAGTAGCCGCCGAACAATTAGCAGATTATTGTGATGTGTTTTGTGATCGCGGCTTTTTTACCGTACCAGAAACGGATCAGATTTTAAAAGCAGCCTGGCAATACGGTTTAAAACCCAAAATTCACGCCAATGAACTCGATTACAGCGGTGGCGTACAAGTTGGCGTTGCAAATGGGGCAATATCCGTGGATCATCTGGAATACACCGGCCCGGAAGAAATTGCTGCCCTGGTCGACAGTAATACCCTCCCAACCTTGCTGCCTTCCTGTGCTTTTTTTCTTGGTATTCCGTATGCGCCTGCACGCCAAATGATTGATGCGGGTTTGCCTGTTGTGCTAGCCAGCGATTACAACCCTGGTTCCTCCCCGTCGGGCAAAATGCCCTTCGTTGTTGCACTTGCCTGCATAAAAATGAACATGTTGCCAGAAGAAGCGATTTATGCGGCCACCCTAAATGGGGCTTGCGCACTTGAATTGGCCAACGATTATGGCAGTATTGCGGTTGGAAAAAGGGCCAATTTGTTCATTACCAAGCCAATACCTTCAATTGCTTACATACCTTATGCGTTTGGTAGCGAGATTGTGCAACGCATTATATTAAATGGACAGTTGTATTCGTCGTGAATAGAAAGCAACAAAAAAAGTGGCAATAAAAATTGTTAAAGCGCCGTTTTGTGGCGTCCCCAATAGATTTGACCGAAATATTCAAACATTTGTTTTGTGTTTGATATGTTAAATCGCAGCATATTGCCTAATTTTGCGGCCACTTATCGCGATGCGCCTAATTTTTGGGGCATTTTAATCCTAATACAGACCTAAAATAGTTAAAGTCATCCTGTTCAAACAGCGCGTTTCATGTAAAAGGTATCCTAACAAGATGCAAAAATCCCGCTTTCTGAACATATCCATCAACCTTTGTAAATTTTACGCTCGAATGCAAAGAATTCTAATCCTCCTGTTCGTGTGCATGGTCTTCAACGCCACGCACCTACTCGCCCAGGTTCCTGAGAACATCTCTGTCCCGTATCCAGTTAAACCCGATTTCAGTGGTACACATTCCCCCGAATCGGTCTGTAACTTTGCGGGCACTTTTCAACTGGGTGCTTCTGGTGTCAATACCCAGAGTAATGATCTCAACCTGAATCAGATTTTCCTCTGCTTTGGCGACTCCCTTTTCATCAACCACAATGGCGATGCCGATATTAGCGGCGACCCAATTCCCGCTACGCCAGGTGGTATTGGTTGGGCATTTTTCGATTGCAACCCTACGATCGTGGGTGATAATCTTCAAACCGTCATTACCGATCCCTGTTTAACACCAGGTGGAGCAAACGGAATTTGGGTTTACACCGGTACCAATCCAGAAGGCGATGCATGGTTTTTCAATACGGGCATTTTGCAAAACAACTTTAATGCTGGTCAGCCAGTAGAATTGTTTTTTGCCCCTATTACCCTGGATGCCTTCAGTTCCATCGGATTCGAATCAACTCAAGTAGGTTTTCCAGCAGGCCCATGTGTAAACGTAAATACAGCCGTTGCATTTTCTGTTGTTTACCTCAATGCAATCACAGAAAGTGGTATTTCTACCAACTTTGGCAATGACTGCCTCGGTAAATTCCGGATTCAAGGTGGTTATCCGGAGTTTGAACCCACTGCCGTTTACACCATCAACATTGCACTCAAAAGCAATCCTAATGTAAAGGCCCTGATTCAAACGCCTTCTGTTTCTCAATTGTACCATAGTGCCGACGTTATTTTCTCTGCGCCTCAACCAGGCGTTTATGTCGTAACAGTAGAAGATGGTATCAGCTGCGGACACACCTTTGAAATAACAATGGGCACCTGTAATGCAACCGATAATGTTGTGTTGTCTTTCCCACAGGTAACAGCACCTCCTGGCTCTAATATTTGTATCCCGGTCACCGTTGAAAACTTCAACAGCGTTGCCGCTTCATTCTCGATGACTTGGGACCCTACCATACTCCAATATACGGGCTTTAACAATGCCGATCCTTCTATTGACGGCTTTACTGCCAGCAATTTTAATACACAAAATATTACCCTTGGTCAACTGGGTGTTTCAGTATTTGACAACAATCCGGTTGGTGCGCCGATCGTGATTGCCAATGGCGGAACCCTTTTTTCAGTGTGTTTCGACGTAATTGGCCCGCTTGATGAATGTACCACCCTAGGCTTTACCAATACGCCAACCCCCGTTATCATTGAAAATAATGTGGGCCTGATTCAGGCTGTCACGGCAGATACAGGTCAAGCTTGTGTCGGTTTCAAACCGTTGGCCTGCGTACTGGAAATTGATACCCTCTGCTTTGGAAACGCATTGATTAAAGTAAGACCAAGTGGCGGTATTGCACCCTATGAAGTTACCATAGAAAAATTGGTGACAGGCCCAACCTCACAAGGAATCGTACCCAATGAAGGAGGACTCTATATTCCAATGAATAGCAGCACCAATGGCGATTTCAGAATATCGGTTATTGATAATAATGGTAACGGTGATACCGTTGTTATTTTACTCAACCTCAATATCCAATCGCTAGGGGCGGCACTTAATCTAACAGGTTTGCCCACTTGTAATGGGTTAAAAGATGGTTCCGTAATCGCTGAAGTTTTCATTGGTACCACTTCGATCACCAATCCAGGACCAAACATCAGTTTCGCATGGTCCGGCCCGGGTGGCCCGCACCCTGCTACGCAAACCCTCAGCGGCATCGGTGCAGGTACCTATACGCTGATTGTTACTGATAGCCAAACAGGCTGCTCTGCTTCTGCAAGCGGTACTTTAGGCCAACCAACGCCTGTAAATCGATTTACTTTCTCTACTACACCTGCCGATTGCTCTGGGGTATGTAATGGTACCATCAATTATGTACCAGAGGGTGGCACGAAATATCCTGGTGGTAACTATGATTACGTTTGGACTTACTCTCCGGATGGCAATCCTGCGAATGCAATTTCCGATGCAATTGGTCAGGACAGCTTGATTACACTTACAAACCGTTGTGCTGGTACGTATTTTGTAACAATTACGGATCAAAATGGCTGTACATTCACCGATAATATAATCATAACCAATTTACGCACGGTGGTAATTGACACAACCAGTATCATTAACATCGGTTGTAACGGCGCAACAAATGGTGAAATTTGTGTACAAGTAATTGAAACACCCGCTTCCGGCAACGCCAACTATAATTTCTTCTGGTCACCACCTGGTTTTACACAAACAAGTGGATCCGTGGTAACCTCTTGCTACTCCGGACTTCCGGCCAATAGTTATGACGTTTTAGCGGTAGGTACCGTGAGCGGTTGTATCGCATCGGCAACTTTTGTAGTAACTGAACCAACTCCCATTGTCGCAGTGGCCACTATTACAACCAATCCACTTTGCGACCAGCCAACCAGCGGTCGTATTGAAATCCGGGGAACGGGCGGAACGGCTACCGTTGACCCTGCCAGCTATGATTACCTCTGGAACACAGGCGATTCAACCCGGCTGATTGAAAACCTCAGTCAAGGCACCTATTGCGCTACGGTTACCGATTTAAATGGATGTACCGATACCATTTGTGTTACCCTTACCATTCCTACACCACCTGTAATTAGCGCGCTGGATTCTACCCAAGTGAAATGCGGGAACGATGGCTGCTTAACGGTTACCGTGGCAGGAAATAACCTGACCTATACCTGGAGCAATATAGACGGAAGCCTGATCCTCACCGGTCCGGAAAATTCAGTTTGTGGACTAAATGGCGGTGATTATATCCTTAATATTAAGGACCAGGGTGGATGTTCTACCACAGATACCTTCACCCTTGCTTCTAAGGCACCCCTCAGCTTGAGCGATACCACCTTTGTGGAACCAACCTGTGCGGGTCTTTCAAACGGCATCATTTCCGTAGCCGCAACAGGTGGCAACGGTGGTTATACGTTTGTTTGGAAACCAACAGGCGCTACCGGACCAATTCTGCTCAACGCAGCAGCAGGTTGCGACACCCTGATTGTACGAGATATTGAAAACTGTTCCCTAACCGCAATACTTTGCTTAACAGAACCGCCTGCAATCACCAACGTATTTGATACAACATTTATCAAAAATGTAAGTTGCTTTGGCATCTGCGACGGGGAAGCTTCGCCGATCACCAATTACTCCGACGGCAGCAGCGGTTCCTTTATCTTCCAATGGGCCGATTTAGTGACCGATTCTAACCGGGTAAATTTGTGTGCAGGTTTAAATGTCGTGACCATCAGCGATTTGAACGGTTGCTTCTTAATTGATTCGGTGACCCTGACCAGTCCTACAGCAGTTAGTGCATTTATAGAACAAATTGATTCGGTTTCCTGCTTTGGCGGTTCGGACGGACGCATCGGCATCGGCGGTGAAGGTGGTAATGGTATTCCTTACCAATACCAATGGAGCCCAAACACCAACAACTCCAATAATACGCCGATTGTAAATAACCTGTCTGCAGGTATTTATGCAGTGACCATTACCGATGCAAAAGGCTGTACCGGCGTAAGTTCCTTTACGGTAGCGCAGCCTGGCCAAATCGTGCTTGCCGTGGATAATGCAACCAGCATACCCCCAACTTGTGCTGGCGGAAATGATGGCGTGATTGGTTTATCTATTGTTGGTGGTAACACCGGCGCATTCACTTACAGCTGGTCTAATGGCACGAGCACGGTTGGCACAACCAATCCATTGGAAAACCAGCCTGCCGGTGTTTATGCCGTAACCGTAACTGATGCAGAAGGCTGTACTGGCTTGTTGGAAAATATTTTACTCGAACAACCAGATGCTATTTTTGGCCGCCTGGATACATTGGATGAAATTCAGTGCTTTGGAGACCAAATCATCTTGAGTGTGGATACCATTTTTGGTGGCAAAGGCGGTCCATACCAATACAGTGTGGACAATGGCGTAACCCTGAATCCTACTTTCCCAATTTCGATTGGCGGCGGTATTCACTATGTTTCTTACTTCGACCAAACGGGTACTTGCTCCTTCACGGATACCATTAATATCCCGGAACCAGCGCAAATTGAAATTGCCTTCAATCCAATATCGGTTGAACTGGAATTGGGCGATTCGCTTCAATTAAACCCAATTTTTACGGGCATCATTGAAGACTCAATCGCAACATTTGCCTGGTCGCCTGCAACTCGTTTGTTGAACTTGCCTTCCCTGCGCCCTACGGTTTACACCTTCGAAAGTCAGAAATACTTCTTGTCGGTAACCGATAAAAAAGGCTGCACCGGTATTGGCTCGATCCAGATAAATATTGATCCAAACCGCAATGTGTATATTCCAAACGTCTTTATTCCGGGCAACCCAACTGGCTTGAATGACCACTTCAATGCCTGGATTGGTAAAGGTGTAGAAAAAGTAAATAGCTTACAGGTATTTAACCGCTGGGGCGAAAAAATGTACGAACGGGTCAACTTCCTGCCAGAAAACCAGCCTTCTGAAGGTTGGGATGGTCGCTTTAGAGGTGAATATGTACAGCCTGCTGTATATGTGTACGCCATTGAAGTATCTTTCCTGGACGGACGTGTATTGGTTTACCGCGGAGATGTAACTATTTTCCGGTAATATACCTTCCAATTAAGTATAAACATGCGTCATCCCGAATTTTGGTGGAACCCAAAATTCGGGATTTTTTTATCCATATGATCGAATACTCAGCAAAACGGAAACGTTTGGGTAAGATATTCGACCTCTCGCGAGGTCATGCGGAAAAATACCATTTGGCGTTGCTATAAATATTTGACCTCCAAGGAGGTCAGTGCCT
>JBBAVI010000151.1:0-10355 GCA_040397785.1 Saprospiraceae bacterium
TTATTGTCAACAAGTTATGAAAATATGGCAGCATGATGCTTCACGAACCATTGTTCAATAGAAAGCCCACATAAATTATTTGCAGCAATTACAATTTCTGCGTCTTCGATTTTACAGTTATTCCACATATTTATTGAAGATAATTGACCAAGAGTTATGCCTTTCCATAATCCATCACAAGCAAACATTTTTGAATTGTTAATATTTACAGTGTTACCTTGATCAAAACCATTAAGACTTGATGTTACATCAATTTTTACCCCTGGATTAATTTTAACGATAGCATTTTCGAATGAAAATGGAGAGTCGACAATAAAGTCGCCAACTATGCAAACGTTACCGCTTATCGAGGCTCCAAGAAGTGAGGATTTGGGATATAGAGTGCCTACACCAATTTGAATAGCGCAGACGAAATTTGGATATGCTTGACACAATGTTTGTTCTTGGTTCCCAACAAAAATATATTCAGTGGCAGAACAACTAACATTTGTATTAGTCTGGCCATGAGTATTTGATATCAAGAAAATGGAAAAAAGTATATTCAAAAAAACTGAAATTGGAATGAATTCAAAGATAGAACTGAGTTCTAAAACAACTTTAGATTTGGTAGTATTGTACATGAGAGTTGATTTTAATGAGTGTTTGTAAAAACTTAGCCAACTTGAAAAACGATAGATTTCTCATCAAAAACATTGATCAGGTTGGTAAATACATTCATTGAATGTTTCTGAAAGGTTGAAGTATAGGATTGGAATAGAGCAAAGTATTTCGCTCCTTTGAGGGTCTGGAAATTGGTAGCTACTTTTTGCTTGGTTTTCAGACAATGGTTATCGCGTTCTGCCTGGTTGTTAGAGAAAGGGATACCATGGATAAATGCAAAATCAAGCAACCCCTTCTGATATTTGACCAAAAGATTGAGTAGATTTCTGCCTTTGGAGTCCTTGGGTTTGCCTCTCCAGCCCTGTTTGGGCAGCGGTTCTCCCTGATTGGCCAGTTGGCAGCTATATTTGAACTCCTGCTCCCAAGATTGCTTGTCAGCGACGATTGGGGTCGCTTTTTGGCTGGTTTGATAAAGGTCGAGTATAAATCGGTGCATTTGAGTGGCCCATTTTGACCCTTTTCCCACTAGGTTAGTTAGTTCCCGTTGCAGGTGGGGACAACACAGGGAATGTTGGCATTGTTTAAATCCGAAGTAAGACTCCCAACAGTCGTGTACAGCTCGGTTTTGAAAATCTTTGAGCAGCGAATCGTCGCAATCCAGTGCCAGCCTGCCACATTTTTTGTGAGCGAACAGATAGGTAAACCATGAGATGGCTGAAAAAACTTTGTGGCTGCACGGACAGGATGGAATATGGTGTATTAAAACGGCATCTGGGATGTCGACCATCTTGTGCGTCTTGCCTTTGTGGCCAAACTGGCCGCCGCTCTTTTTGGCAGGACCTTTGGAAAGGCCTGGCTTATTAGTCAAACCATCTGAACAGGGCGGCTTATGGCTGTTTTTGATGTTTAGGTTCAGGCGCGAACGCAAGTCGGCAACTTCCAGACGTAAAATGGTATTATCCGCCTGAAGGGCAGCATTTTCGGATTCCAGTGCTTCAACCCGAGCAAGCAGGGCCATGACCAAATCTTTTAGTACTAATATGTTGTTTGATAATTCCATAAAGCGAAATATAAATCAAGTCAAAAATACATAAACTTTTGTAGTGTGTCTAAGTTTTACAAAAATTAACACTAAAATTACAGTAGTGTATTGTCTGCACATGCGGGCGCTAAAATAATGCAATGCAAAATAATTAAAACTATTTGTATTTTATTCTTGCAATTTAAAACACATTGTCATACTTTTGTCTTGAAATGCTTCCTGTGCATTGGAAACAACCTTCACCTATAAACAAATCCTCATGCATCCAATTCTTCGAAACATTTTGGCGGTAATTGCGGGCATATTCATCGGCAGTTTGGTGAATATGGGCATCATTATGATCAGTGGTTCCATCATTCCGGCACCCGATGGTGCGGATGTTACGACCATGGAAGGCTTAAAGGCAACCATGCATTTATTTGAGCCCAAGCATTTTATTTTCCCATTTTTGTCGCATGCGCTGGGGACGCTGGTCGGGGCATTTCTGGCTGCACGTTTTACGGCGAACAACCATATGCGCTTTGCATGGGCGATTGGGGGCTTTTTCCTGATTGGCGGCATTACGAGTGTTTATATGCTGCCTTCCCCATTGTGGTATACCGTGGTAGATTTGGTGGGGGCGTACCTTCCGATGGGGTATTTTGGTGGAAAATTGGCGGGTAAGTAATTGATTTTCATGGGTATTTAATCCCCAATCTGTAGCACCAGCCCCAATGAAAGAGACCCGCTGAACCTATATTTGGATGATTTTATGGTCTCACTGCTACTTTCTTGGGTCAATTGATTTTGGGTATTGAATTGAATGGAGTTGTAAGGAAGATTAACCATGAGCAAGGCACCCGTAAGTTGCAGCCAAACATCTTTTTTCGATAATCGGTAGAACATATCTTCGCTGAGCTGCATGGTAAAGTGTCTTTTTCTGTTGTAATCAACACCGTTAAATGTTGCGGTGGTGCGCAACAGGGTATTTGAATTTGGCGCTTTGATGGCTGCCTCAAATGGGTAAAGTTTAGCCGTAGTTACACCCACCGCCAATCCCGGTTGGAATTGAAGTCGTTTATTCCCCATTTTATACCTTATTCCTCCAAGGAATTGACGCATTTTGGCGGGATCAGCATTCTGCCTGGGTGCGGTGACAAAATAATCAGCATATTTATTTTCGAGAAAATGCTGCATTGCGGTCTCGTCTCTATCTGCGGCCCGACCCCAACGGAAAACACCAAACAGTCCCCAACGCTTGTGCTGAAAAAAATCTGCACTGAATTCATAAAAGATCCCTGATCGAGGTAGTCCAATAAGGGCATCAGCAGGGGTGTTTTTATTCAAATATACCTGGGCGGAAGCACCTAAGGTACAAAAGTTACCAACCGGCCAGGGTTCCGATTGTGCGGATAGCTGGAGGTAACTGGTGATCCAAAGTAGTAGGAAGATTTTGGTTTTCATTGTGAAATCAATAAAAGGTGATTGTTCTGGAGGATATTATGATAGGATCTTGATATCTGAATTTCAATTTTACTTTAAACTGAAATGGTCCTTGATGTCCGGGTGGCTGAATTAAAATGAAGTCAACCGTTCCCATTGAATTATAGGAATATTTTACAAATGCGCTGAGTGACTCGGAAATTGGTTTATAATATGGGAGATTTGTTCGGTCAGATAAGTTGCGGACAATAAAATAATCGTTTAGCGACACTCCCGCTGCATGTGTATCGTCAAAATCTTGCATTGCGTATACTATTACTTCAACGACAGGATTATAAAACTCATAATAATTATCAGGACATGATTTAAGTTTGCCCGCTATATTCATTTTATATTGTATACGTATTCCGAAATGCTCTTTTGATATACTTGAATTATACTCAATTATTGGTTCGACACCACTATTTTCTAACTCTAATAGTTTCCAATTAGACTGATCTATCTGATATGGACTAAAATCACATGGTTCTTGACAACTACTAATACTAAAAATTGCCAAAAAGGCCATCATTAAGGCGGGTAAAAAGGTAGCTTTGGTGGGCATGGGTTTTTATTTTTACAAAAGTAACCATATTTCTATACAGCATGGACATGTACTTCAGGGATTTATTGTCAGGTGGATTGCCTATGGGCGGAATTAGGCTTATTGCGGTCCAATTCTTCAAAATATAGCCCCCACCCGATAAACCAATCCTACGGTAATACTTGCCCCCACCCGGAACAAAGGATTTTTAAGGGTTTCTATGCGCTCAATCCCGGTTACTTCGTCGGTCGTGCGAAGATTAAGCCGATTGCTGGCTAATTTTACCAGCATGAGTCCGGCAGAACCCGTCAGCCACCAACGCCGGCGTAAATGCCAAAAACAAGCTGTGTTGGCTTCTAGGGTTAAATGCCCTTTGTAATCGTTCAGGGGGACATCCTGCCAATAAAGGGTTGTAATATATAAAGCATTGGTGTTGATTTCCTTGGCAGCGACATGTTGTTGGTAGGATTTAAATTTGGTGACGCCCAAGGCAAAAGCCGGATGAACCTGAAACTTACCCTGCCCAATTTTCCAGCGTGCACCCAATAAATATTGACGCATGATGGGCATGGGTTCCTGCTGGGGGGATGTTTCGAGGTAAAAGTTATTGGGGTATTTTTCCTGCGCAAATTGGTCAAATACTGGCTGGTCATCATCCGCTGCGCGCCCATTGCGCATCCGGATATACAGGCCCCAATGCCGACTGCGATACAAATCGGCGCCCCACTCAAAATAGCTGCCTTGTCTGGGCAGGGCAATCAGGGCGTCCGACAAATGCCTGCGGCCTATATAAAACTGCGTATTCACTCCCATGGTCCAGTAGCCCCCGATCGGCCAGGCATCGGTTTGACTTTTCAAAGTCGTTATTTGGGTGAAAAATATTATTATGTATAAATAATTAATATTCATGGTTTAATTGGATAAAGTGATCGGTTCGGTTACCAGGAAAATTGTATCTAAGCTACTGCGTACCAGGGCGACTTTAAATTGATACACGCCCGTTTGCTTTGGCGGATTAATCAGTACAAGATCTGCACGGGACGTATCTGCAAAGGTGTTAAAGGAGGAGATTCCAAGATCAAGTGTTCGGTAGGCAGGCAAATCCCAGCTTGACTTGTCCAGACGCACCCGAAAATAATCGTTTAATGCAGCACCCGCCGCGTAGGTAGCATCAAAATTTTGCAGGCAGGAAACCCAAATTTGGGTAATGGCGCTATCCAGTGTCTGCGTATTGCATTCCGGATCGAAGTGTAATAAAAGTGAATCTATCGCATACGTATTGTATTGAATACGCAATCCAAAAGCTTGCATGGGTGCCTTGTTATCCGCAGCCAATAAAGGTGTAGGTCCTTGATTGTTTAAGGCAAAGATCGTATAGTTAAAATTATAGTATTCAAATGGGTAGGACTCCTCGCATGGGCCGATACACTGTAACCGACTGAATAGAAAAAACGTAGCCAGTAACAGGCCAACATAAATCAATTTTCTGAGTTGCATGTTTTCGGATTTTTACAAACATAACGCTATTGCAAAGCAGAAAGGTTGGGACTACAAATACATTTCCCCCATAAAATTCGCCGATAACCATTAGTTTTGCCGCCGCATAAAACATAAAACGGAAAATTTAGTACTGAGGCTCAGACAAGACATGGAATACAACCCGCGCGATCTTGAAAAAAAATGGCAATCCTGGTGGAAGGCCCAAGAAACTTACAAAGTTGCCAATCACAGCGACAAACCCAAATTTTATATTTTGGACATGTTCCCGTATCCATCCGGAGCGGGTTTGCATGTGGGGCATCCGCTGGGCTATATCGCCAGCGATATCATGGCGCGCTACAAACGCCTCAAAGGGTTCAATGTGCTGCACCCGATGGGCTATGACTCGTTTGGTTTGCCGGCAGAACAATATGCCATTCAAACCGGGAATCACCCGGAAGTTGCCACGGTGCAAAACATCAGCCGCTACCGCGAACAACTGGATAATATCGGCTTTTCTTTCGATTGGAGCCGGGAAGTGCGCACCAGCAATCCGGATTACTACCGCTGGACACAATGGATTTTTATGCAATTGTTTGCGCATTATTACGATAAAAATGCGGACAAAGCATTGCCGATCAGTGCCTTAGTAGCCCATTTTGTCGAACATGGCAATAAAGGTGTGCAAGCGGTATGCGATGACGAAACCCCGGCTTTTACTGCTGCGGAATGGAACGCCTGGACTGAAAAAGAGCAGCAAATGATGTTGCTCAAATACCGGCTTACGTTTCCCGAAGAATCGTTTGTAAACTGGTGTCCGGCCCTCGGTACGGTGCTTTCCAACGATGAAATCAAGGATGGTGTGAGTGAGCGCGGGGGCTATCCGGTGGAACGCAAACGGATGAAGCAGTGGGCCATGCGTATTACGGCTTATTGTGATCGGTTACTGGAAGGATTGGATGCCATCGATTGGTCGGATGCGATCAAGGAGCAGCAACGCAACTGGATTGGACGCTCGGTGGGCGCGTCAGTTAAATTTGCGGTGGAAGGCCACGAAGGGGTTCAAATTGAAGTATTTACAACGCGGGTGGATACGATTTATGGGGCTACTTTTATGGTTTTGGCGCCTGAACATGAATTGGTTCCGATGTTGACCACCGCTGCCTGCAAGTCGGACGTGGAGCATTATATGAATTGGGCAGGTTCGCGCTCGGATATTGAGCGCATGGCCGAAACCAAAAAAGTGACCGGTGCATTTACCGGCGCTTATGCAATTAATCCGTTTAATTCGGCCCGGATTCCGGTGTATATTGCCGATTATGTGTTGGCAGGATATGGAACGGGTGCGGTGATGGCGGTACCATCCGGCGACCAGCGCGACTGGAATTTTGCCACCCATTTCAAATTGCCGATCGTGGCCATTTCGGATGCACAGCAAAATCTGGGAGAAACCGCCGATGCCAGCAAAGACGGGCGCTATATCAATTCGGGTATGATCGATGGTTTGACATATGCGGAAGCGGTGCCAAAATTGATCGAATGGCTTGAGCAACAAGGGATTGGAAAAGGGAAAACCCAGTATAAATTGCGGAATGCAGTGTTTAGTCGGCAGCGTTACTGGGGGGAACCGGTTCCGGTTTATTTCAAAGACGAGGTTCCGTATTTGATGGAAGAAAAAGATCTGCCGCTGGTATTGCCGGTGGTGGATAAATATTTGCCGACGGAAACGGGCGAACCACCCTTGGGACGCGCCGAAAACTGGCGGTACAATGCACCGGATGGCGGCAGTTATGAATATGAATTGAGTACCATGCCGGGTTGGGCGGGTTCGTCCTGGTATTTTTACCGGTACATGGATCCGCATAACTCTACGGAGTTTGTTAGTAAAGAAGCGGTTAACTATTGGAATTCGGTCGATATGTACATCGGCGGTTCGGAACATGCGGTGGGGCACTTGTTGTACAGCCGTTTTTGGAACCACTTTTTGTACGACCTGGGTATTGTGCCAGAGCGGGAGTTTGCCAAAAAACTGATCAACCAGGGGATGATTCAGGGCCGCTCCAGTTTTGTGTACCGTGCAAAAGAGCAGTTTTTTGAAGAATTCCTGTGGATCAAGGTATTACAACCGTTTTTTGCAGAAGAAGGCGCTTTTCGTATACCGGAATTGGACCATGAAGAAGCGTATACCTACGATTTTGCCTTTGCCACCAGCGATTTGGTCATTGAGGTGACTTCGCGCAAGCAAACGGATAAAATAGAGCATATCCTGCGGGCAGCCACAGCCGACAATAAGCGCTTATTGGTGCTGTATTCCGAAGAACTGATGGATGCCGTGAATGCGCCGGATCAAATTGCGGCCAAAATCCGCGCGGCCCTGGATAGTCGGGAACCCTTAATTATTACTAAGGAACAACCCGTCAGTGAGCAGTTGTATGTTTCGTATAACCTGACCTATAAATACAACCCCAATTGTTTTACGAAACTGCATGTTGACATCAGTTTGGTGGAAGATGATATTTTGAACCTAGAAGAGGCGTCTAAAACGATGCAATTTGAAAAAGCAAATTTCAAATTGTGTCCGGAAGGCAATATTACCTGTAGTTCGGAGGTCGAAAAAATGTCGAAATCCAAATATAATGTGGTGAATCCGGATGATATGGTGGCGCAATATGGGGCCGATTGTTTCCGGATGTACGAGATGTTTTTGGGTCCGATTGAAGTAAGCAAACCCTGGGATACGAAGGGTATTACGGGTGTATATGGTTTTTTGCGCAAGTTTTGGGGCTTGTTTTTCAATGCACAAGGTGAGGTGATCCTCACGGATGATGCGCCCACGCGCGAAGAATTGTTTGCTTTGCACACCTGTATCAAAAAGGTGACCGAGGATATTGAGCGGTTTTCGATGAATACCTGTGTGAGTCATTTTATGATCTGCACCAATGAGTTACGCAAACTCAATTGCAGCAAACGCGCCATTTTGGAGCCGTTTGTGGTGTTGGTAGCACCTTTTGGTCCGCACATCGCCGAAGAATTGTGGCGTTTGTTGGGGCATGAAACGACCGTTTGTGATGCAACGTTCCCATTGTTGGAGGAGCAGCATTTGAAAACCGATACGATTCAGTATCCGGTTCAAATAAACGGTAAAATGCGGGGTACGCTTGAGATTGGCGCGGATTTATCGAATGAAGCGATTCAGGCCTTGGTGTTGGAGCAGGTATTTGTGCAGCGCAATTTGGAAGGGCACACGATTAAGAAGTTTATTGTGGTGCCTGGGCGGATAATTAATATAGTTGTTAGTTGATAGTTGTTAGTTGTTAGTTGGGCGTTTTTCTATGAATGGGTGACTTCTTAGAGGTTGTAAGTGTTTGAATATTAGTTTTTTATAACCTTTGGAGGTGACACCTCGGCGATAACCCTTTGAGGTGACACCTCGGCGATAACCCTTTGAGGTGACACCTCGGCGATAACCTTTGGAGGTGACACCTAGGGCCTCAACCCCTTAACAAATGCTTGACTTCTCCAAAGTCGAAAGCGGTTGGATGTTAATTTTTTTTCTACAAATGCGCGACTTCTCTGAAGTTATAGCAATCTGCGTAAATTTTTGATGCATTATAAGGACCATTCTTTCACCTGGTTTTGAATCACCGGAATCGTTATAAGGTATGCAAAAATTCCTTGCAATTCCTTCTTTTTCAGCGTTGTATGGGGGACATGGGATATTGTAAGGCGGGTCCGTTTGGTTTTTCCAAATTTCACGGCTTCGATAAAATCCGCTTCCGTCCACTTCCCGATGCCCGTTTCAGGGTCTTAAAAGTAAAAATTTGTAAATTCAGAGTAAACCATTTAGAGCGTGGGTAGTCGAAGATACTAAATCGGCTACCCACGCATGCTTAAACTTTACAGTTTTATTGTCTTGTTCGTTTTTGTGCAAAATATTCAGGCACAATCTTTTGTACCCAAGGATACGGTGCTTGGGACCAATTTTTTTCAGGTTGAATTTTCGCCAGATATGCGCAGCATGGTTTGGTGCGAACAAATTCCATTCCTGGGGGGCAGGGCAAAAGTTTTTTATGCCGATGTTGATTTGGAGACAGGTTTGCCGGATATAGCGGCCAAAAAACTGATTGATACGATCCAGGGACAAGGTTGGCCTTATTGGGGTGCGGATCAAACGGGCATTTTTTTCCTGATTAAAAACCAATACGGCGTGTTGAAATATATCCGTCGCTTGGGCATTAATACCCTTCAATCTAATGCTCTAGGTACTGCAAATAACGATGTCAAATCACTGATTAATGTATCAAGCGATACGACCAAACCTTATTTTTGGATCAATTATGTGGTGTTAAACACCAATGCGCAAGGTAAAGACAGTTTATTTGCCCTTCCCTTAGACCAGTTAGATAATCGGATTTTTATCAATGCAGAGCGGAAGAATCAGGGTGGTTCGGCTTATGAGCTCACTTTTCCGCGTTGGATGGCCTATTCCGATGTATTGGCTTATCCATTTTATTCAAATTGGTTCAATGGATGGCCTATTAGTATATAAAGGCCGTAATACAGGTGAAAGTATTGAAGTAAGTGCTTTAAAATCAGGCGTTTATTGGGTACGCGGGGAAACCGACCGTGGGCCTTTTATCGTGCGGTTTTTTAAGTTATAGGGCAATTGTACAGCGCAATGAATTGTATGTGTACAACCGTGAAAATCAAGAATTCAACAAATTAAAAAATTAATCAACTCAACATGAAACAAGTTCTAATTACACTTTGCTTTTTAGGCATTGGGAGTATTTCATACGCCCAATTTACAAAATCATTCACGGCAGGCACCACAGACCCAAGTGGGAATTTCATGGGTGGCACTGAAATGCGGGTGTTGGCGAAACATAAAGGTATGTTGTTTGGGGGGATGGAAACCTGGAAGGATGATACCACCGGCACTTGCGACCCGTTTATCGGAGCACAAATTGTAAGGTTGGAAAGCCCCACGGGTGCCTGGAAATTAGACAAGCATTTTGACACTTTTTTTCCGGAATTGAGCGGAAGAGAGCGCAAGCGCAATGAAGGTGTTACGGCCTTGGAATCCGTTGTTTTTAAAAATGATAAAAATGGGGTTGCTTTGTTACGCCCGGATACCATTTTGATTGCCGCTGCACGCGATTTTACAGGTGTACTTTCGGTGTATACCCGGAATGACGGCGCAAATGTGAGTTGGACCGAAAAACAGAT
>JBBAVI010000152.1:0-9086 GCA_040397785.1 Saprospiraceae bacterium
AAAAATGGACTGTTTTTGTCGTTTTACTCCCCACCGCAACAAGTCTATTAAAAAAGCCCACCAGCGCTGACCCAAATTGCACCCATATTTTTTTAAAATACAGGTAACATGAATCGTCGATGGTGGGCAAAGTATCAAGGCCGATATTCAAATCGGTCCTTTATGGTGTTTTATCGTAAAATGACCAGTTTGCGGGTCGCACGCGCACCCGAGGATGCCTGTATGCGCACGATCCACATACCCGCAGGTAAATCGGATACATCAAAGTGGGCGCTGGTATCGTGTGCTTTCAATTGCTGTTTTCGTACAATGACACCCGTTTGAGTGCACAGTTCAATATTCAAATCATCCGAAACATCGCTGTTTAGCACGAATTCCAGGTGATCGGAGGCAGGATTTGGTTGCAGCACAATGGCTCCTGCCCAACTTGGCTCCGAAGTAGCATTTACATTGGTACTCACCTTCACCGGTGCGCTGCCGATGGTACAGCCGTTTGCATCGGTAACGATTACCTGATAAGTGCCTTGGTTGAGGTTCAACAAATCTTTCTGGGTACTAAACGGTTGGCCGTTTTTGGTCCAGTTATAGGTATAAGGTGGTACCCCGCCCGCAACCACAATGGTGATACTTCCGATGCCCAGAGCGCCAAAATCGTCGATTACTTGCGAAACTGCAAATCCTAAAGATGGAGGTTGTACGATGGTAAATGTGGTTGACTGGATGCAATTGCTCGCATCAATGACATTTACTGTATAATTTCCTGCACAAAGGTTGATAATTTGTACCCCGCCCTGTCCGTTGCTCCATTGGTATTGAAATGGTCCGTTGCCACCGGTTGGCTTCAGCAAGATGGTACCATTACAGTTGTTGGCGCAGGTCGCGTGGGTAACTTCTGGTGCCAAATTGGGGAAAGCCAGCGTTGTAACGGTAAACGTACATTGTACATTATTGCCACCGCCATCGGTGTACGAAAAGGTTTGGGTAGATATACCTGCCGGGAAGGTAGCGCCCGAAGGTAGCCCCGTCAACAATTGAATCAATCCTGGATCTACCTGGCAGTTGTCGTTTACCGTGGGCATGGCATAAGTCAGGGTTGTATTGCAAGCGGCCAGGGTAATGTTACTCGGACAAGCCATGGTGGGCGGGAAATTATCTTCCCCGACCGATAAAGTGTATTGTTTAATCTGAATACAAGCATCCGAATCGGTGATGGTAACGGTATATTCGCCTGGACACAAATTGGTGATGGTAGTGCCGCCCTGGCTATTGCTCCAGGAAAAACTTGCGTTGCTGCCGCCTGTTTGTGTAAGCACGACTTGTCCATCACATGCATTACAATTGGCATTTCTTATGGCAGGATTTACAGTTACTCCTGCGCTTACCGTGATATTAAAACTGCATTCTCCTTTGTTTCCAGCAGCATCCGTATATCGAAACAATTGGGTGCTGGTGCCGCTTTGAAAGGTTGATCCAGAAGGCTGACCATTCACAAGCGTCAACTGAGCCAGATTTACGCTACAATTATCTGTGATTGTTGGCTGATTATAAGTAACCGTGTTATTGCAGGAACTTACCTGAATGCTCCCCGGACAAGTCAGGGAAGGTACAATATTGTCCTGAATGGTCACGATGGCCGTTCCTGTACTGCTGTTGCCATTCACATCGGTGGCGGTAAGCGTTACGGTGTGGGTGCCCAATTGACTACAGGTAAACACCGTTGGACTTATACTCCAGTTGGCAATACTACAATCCACATCGCTGCTACCATTGTCAAACAACCCGGCGGTCAGCGAAACGGTACCATCATTGCCCAAATCGACCGTTGCATTTTTTAACTTTAAAACAGGGGCGGCTTGGTCGGTTATCAGGATTTGTGCGGTGGTCGTTTTGGTACAACTATTGGCATCCGTGGCCGTTACGGTATAGGTTCCACTGGCCAGGTTGCTCAAACTCGCGGTACTATTTCCATTCGACCAAAGATAGGTAAATGGTGTAGTGCCGCCTGCTGTTGAAATCGAAAGCGCACCAACATTAGCACCCAAACAAGCAACATTGGTTTGACTGGAAATGGTCAACGAGATGGGTTGCGGACTGGTGATTTGCGCACTCAAGGTGGCAGTACAACCTTTTGCATCGGTGGCCGTAAAAGTATAATTACCAGGCTGCAAGTTGGAATTGCTTAACGTGGTTGGTCCGTTCGACCATTTATAGGTATAAGGTTGTGTACCACCTGTAACACCAGCCGACAGTGCGCCATTGCCTGCATTTGGGCAAAGAATGTTGCTTTGTGTGGCAATATTCGTGGTAAGGGCGGGTGGACTGGTGATATTGGTTGTTTGGACCACCTTGCAACTGGCAATATCGGTTACGGTAACGGTATAGGTTCCGGGTGCCAAGTTTGAAATACTTGCCGTGGTGGCACTGTTAGACCATGCATAAACAACCGGATTGGCAGCGCCGGTAACGGTAATACTGGCCGATCCACTGTTGGTGCCGAAACAGTTGAGGTTGGTACCGCTGATGGTACCAGCGATGGTACAGTTTGCTGCCACCACATTGGTACTTTTTACAATGGTACAGCCTTTGGCATCGGTCACGGTAACCGTGTACGAACCAGGCGCCAGGTTAAAAATGGTATTTACCATTTGATTATTGCTCCATTTGACCGTGTACGGCGGCGTACCACCAGCAGGAAATACAGAGGCCGAGCCATTATTGACCCCAGGTGCTGTTTGGTTTGTTGCAGAAACAGGTGCCAGTAAAATCAATTGTTCAACAGTAGCCGTATTGGTTGCACTGCATCCTTGGTTATCCACGACGGTAACGGTATAGGTTCCAGCCATTAGCCCGGTAATAGACGCGGCATTTACCCCGGAAGACCAACTGTAGGTATAAACTTCAGAGCCACCAACGCCCGCCGCAGTGAGTTTGCCATCGGAACCACCACTGCAAGAAACCGATACATTTTGCGAAATATTGGCACTTAAAGGTGGAACTGTTTCCACGATGGTACTGTCTTTCGATTTACAACCGTTCTGGGAATTGGTTACCTGCAAGGTGTAAAGCCCGGGGGCATCAATCGAAAGGTAAGCCGTATTCGTACCGGATAAAATATTGCCATTGTTGGTACTCCACAAGTAGGAGAAGTTGACACCGGTAGAAGAAAAAGAGCCATTTAAAATAACCGTACTGAAGTTGCAATTCAAAAAACGGTCTTCGCCGGCATAGGAAAAAGGCGGCGTTTTATTTTCCGTAATGTACACCGAGGATGCACTGGTACAACCATTGGCAGGATTGGTTACAGTAGGGTAGTAGTAGCCACCCACACCCACGGAAGGATTGGCAATATTGGAAGTAAAATTATTTGGCCCGGTCCAACTAAACGTGACACCCTGGGTGGTAGAATTGGCTGTAATCGTGATATTTGGGGTCGTGCAGGTTACGACACCGCTCCCAATGGAGGTCGTTAGGTTAGGGGGCGTTGTATTTTGCGATACCTGCGCCGTGGCCAATGCGGTGCATCCATTGACGGGATTGGTCACTTTTAAGGTATAAATACCCACTACACTCACCGATGGATTATTTTGGCTGGAAATAAATCCGCCTGGACCCGTCCAAAGAAAACTTACCCCGGGCGTTGTGGAGTTGCCCACCAAAGTTACCGTTGGGTTTACGCAGGTTTTTACCCCACCACTGGCAGAAATATTCGGGGTGGTGATATTTTGCAAAACCGTTGCGCCCGCCGTGCCGGTACAACCATTTTGGGTATTGGTGACAGTGAGTCGGTACGGTCCTGGAACGGTTACAATTGGATTTTGCTGGCTGGAGGAAAATCCATTGGGACCACTCCACAAATACGTTACGGTAGAGATGGAGGAATTGGATTGCAATTGAATACTTTGCAAGCTGCAAGTAAGGGTATTGGGGGGCGAAATGCTGACCACGGGTGCAGCAAAATTGCCTAAAACTGCTTCCGTATCACTGTTGGTACATCCATTGACCGGATTCGTGACAATCAATGTATAGGTTCCAACCAGACTTACGACTGGATTTTGCTGACCAGACGTGTAAGTTCCGGGGCCTGTCCACTTGTAATTAACACCCGGGGTGATCGAAACGCCCAATAATTGCAAATTGGGCATTGCACAGGTCAGGGTGCCACCGCCATTGGCTTGTGCATCGGGCTGGGTGAAATTGGCCGTAACCACAGCAGTAGAAAGGGTGATGCAGCCAGTCAAGGTATCCGTTAATTTGAAAATATAGTTACCACCCACACTGACCACGGGTGCGCGCAGCAGGGAAGAAAATCCGCCGGGGCCATTCCATATAAATTTGGTATTCAAAGTATCAAATACAACCGAGAGGGCACGTTGAGGTAAGGTACAATTGATTAAGCCGCCCGTTGCGGTGGCTATCGGTGAAACATACGTGGAGGTAACCGTGGTAACATCGGAAGCCGTGCATCCATTGCTTTGGTCGGTAACCACCAAGGTGTAATTGCCAATATTGCCTATAATTGGCGTGAGCGATTGACCGCCTGAAACAATTTTGCCGCCATTGCTTACCGACCATAAATAGGTGTATTGCATGCCAACCGATCCCGTGCCGAACAAGGTATCAGTCGAATTGGAACAGATGAGGAGGAGCGGATCTCCCGCATCTGCGATCGGAAGCGTTAAATTGGAATTGACCACAATGGTACTGGAAGCCGTATTTGATTCCGCATCGGTAATCGTAACCGTGTAGGTGCCCGGAATCAAATTGGTGATCGTGGCAGAAGTTGCGCCCGTATTCCAGAGATAAACGTAAGCAGGTGTACCACCAATCGGTGAAACATAAATGGCTCCGTTTGGGTGCAAGCAATCAACATCCTGCACAGAATCAACCTGCACAGCAAGCGCAATCGGATTTAGATTGTTAGCAAAGGTAAAGGAGCAGATAAGGCATAAAAATGCCAGGGGGAGGAAGGATCGAGTCATGGAATGTCGTTATTAAATGAAAAAACAATCGGTTCGGAAAAGAATACTTACAAATTCCCTGCCGAATTGTATATTTTAACTAAATTTGTGTAGGTTATGACTAATTTAGTCATATGCTCCAGTTATTTATGTCGGTCTCGATACTTAAATTTAATGTGCGATAATTTTGTACAACCCCGTATTTTGGCGTTTTTTTAAAAGAACCGTTGTTTACGGTCGTTTTGGCACAAAAAATGAAGCCCCGAACGCTTTGATATCCGAACATAACCTTTTTACATACCATAAATCATTTTCATGGAACATTCTCAAAATCAAGGAATTCGAAACTACGCGATTATTATTACCATCCTGTTTTTGCTTTCGTCCGTCGCGGCTGTCATCTTTTGGCGTCAAAGTGACGGGTATTTGGTCAAAACACAGGAGCAACAAGTGACCATCGATTCCCTGAGCAACCTTAAAGTCAAACTGGAACTTAGTCTGGACAGTTTGCAAAATGCATTTTCCGATTTACGCCTTGAAAACGAATCGCTCATCAGTAAAGCTTCAGTTACCTCCAATTTGGCGGCCTCCACCGAGGCGACCATCAAAAAATTGAAGGCACAAAATTCCCGAACCATCCTCGAACTGCGCGCACAAATCGAAAGTTTGCAAAAAACCAAAACCGAATATGAAACCATCATCGCGGTCTTGAAAGCCGAAAACGAGCAATTAAAGGCCGAAAATGCCGCGTTGAAGGAAGAAAATACCGGCTTGAAAGACTCTAATGGGCAATTGACGGCGCAAGTAGACGACCTGGCCAAAAAACTGGAGGAGCAAATTCGACGGACGCAATCGGCTACTTTTAAAGGCAGTTCTTTCAAAGTGGAAGTAGGCCGTAAAGGCGATAAACTCACTGCACGGGCCAAAAAAGCACGCGAATTGTCTATTAGCTTCGACCTCGCCGATGTGCCCAAACCTTTTCAGGGTATTCAAAAATTGTACCTCAGCATCACCGATGCCAATGGCAAACCAATTGCGTCTTCCAATCCGGCCAGCATTACAGTACATGCCCCGGCAGGTGATATCCCGATTATTGCGCTCCAAACCCGCCCCGTAAACCTCGGCCCAACCCAACGCCTTTCTTTTGTGTATAAATTAGAGGAAAAACTTGCCGCTGGTAATTATGTAGCCGCTATTTATTGCGATAAAGGCTTGCTGGGCGCTTCCAGCTTCCGCTTGTCGAAATAGCCCGTGCCTTTCCAGCAAATAAAAAAGCCCGTTCATCCTATCGACGAACGGGCTCAAAAAACTACCCTGTCATTGTCATTCTTAATCTATTGACACACAAAGGTGCTTCTTCGTTGAATTAGATTTGATGACGAAAAACCATAACAGGGGTAATTTTTATCATTGCATTATTTTGGTACACCACAGCAATTGTTTAAGAGCCTGTAAAAAATATAAATTTTTACAGGCTCTAAGATCGTCAGATTTGAAAATCCAGGGTAACTGGCATAAAACTGATTGCTGTGGTGTATTCCAGTTTAAGCAGGTTCAGCCTGGTATCCTACGGCCTCCAGGGCAGATACAACCTGTGCGGATGCCACCCCTTCTGGTATGCGCAACAAACGGGCAGGCGATTGTAGGTCAACACTCCATTGGTCCTGCCCAACGCTGCTGTCCAGTGCCGAACGTACTTTTTCTACGCATGCGGCACATTTAATGTTTGTTTTCAATTGTTTATAAGTCATCATCGGTTGTTATTCTTTAACCAATTTGGCGGTGTACACTTTTTGTGCACCCGTAATTTTTACAAAATACAATCCAACAGGCAGGTTTTGCACGTCTATTTGTACATTTTCGCCATTGTTGTTGAAGGTTGTGGTGGTCAACTGTCCTTTTGCGTCATACATTTCCAGGGCGACCACGGCATCGTCTACCAATTGAAAGGAGGCGCTGGTATGGGCAGGATTGGGTTGCAGGGCGATGGTTTCTACCTTTGCATCCTGGGTGCCCAGCAAAATCGGGTCGAATTTGGTGCCGCTGTTGATGATTTCAGTGGCGGTACTTTGGATGTAAACCAGCACGTACGCTTCATCGGCCACCCAATTGTTGGCAATGGTGTAGTTAAAATTGATCACATTCGATTGACCAACAGCAGCGGGTGTAAAAGTGATACCGTTTACTTCGGGTACCATTTTGCGGAATACATCGTAGTGTATTTTTTCGCCGTTGGGTGCATTGTAGTTTACGGTGCGCTCCACAATGGCGGCATATATTTTATAGCCCACATTGGGTAAAGTGCCCAGCGAGCGCACATCAATGCTCACTGCGCGGGTGTTGCCGGTGCCAGTCTCGGTTACTTTGATATTAATTGGACTGGTTTTATTCAAAAAAGGTTGTAGTTGCGCAATATTGAGCAAAGGCGAACTTGGATCCTGTACCGCACCATTCAATACAACTAAAGGGGTGCCAAAGATGTTATAGAACGAAGCCCGTGCATTGTTTTCTGTTGGATTGGCCAAATAAAAGAAACAATTGTTGTAAGGCACCGAGGGGTGAATCGAAATATGGTGGATGTCATCCGCATATTGGCTGATAAAATTGTAAAAGACGGGGTTTTTGAAACCACAAATAGAGCAACGGGAATTGGTAAAATGCTCAATCAAAACATACCGCTTGGCAGATTGTTGTGCAAAAAGCGATGCTGCGATCAGGAGCAGGAGCAACGTAAATTTTTCTTTTTCATGACAGTTTAATTTTTGTACAAATTTAAGGTGATCCCCTGTAACTACACGTTGAATATTGTCAAAATGTCGCCACCCGAACGCTTGTTGGTCGTTTTTTCTATCCCTTACATTGAATTTCGATCCAGGCTTGTCGGTTGGATCGCACTTTGGGAGGAAAAAACACCGTAACATTGCGGTTCGATTTCAAACAAAAATCATTTTAACACGATGTTACTTTTTGCAATGCCTGATTTTTCGTCTCCCGAAGTCTGGGTGAGTTTGCTGACCCTGACTTTTTTGGAAATAGTGCTGGGAGTAGATAATATTATATTCTTGTCGATCATTTCGGCCAAATTACCCGAATCTGAACAGCCCAAGGCCCGCAACATTGGCCTGATCCTGGCCATGGTACTGCGTATTGTGTTGTTGTTTGGGCTTACCTGGATCATTGGTATGAAACAAGCGCTCTTTCACATTGATGTGCTTACAATTCATGGGGAAGTTAACGGACAAGGCCTGATCTTGTTTTTGGGAGGTTTATTTTTGTTGTACAAGGCGACCACCGAAATTCACCACAAACTGGAAAGTCCCGATGCCTCGGACGACCCTGGAAGTGGAGGAAAAGTAAAAGCTACCCTAGGGGCGATTATTGTACAAATCACCCTGATCAATGTGGTGTTTTCTTTCGACTCTATCCTGACGGCCATCGGTATTGCCAATGACTTGATGATTATGATTATTGCCGTGGTGCTGTCGGTGCTGGTGATGATGTTGTTTTCAGGGCCGGTCAGTAAGTTTGTAAATACCCACCCAACGGTACAAATGCTGGGTCTTACCTTTCTGATTCTGATTGGTTTTTCTTTGATTGCGGAAGCCGCCCATTTGGGGCATTTCACCGAAGGTTCTGTGCCCAAAGGTTACCTGTATTTTGCCATTTTCTTCTCTCTTTTTGTAGAAATGCTGAATATTCGGGTGCGCAAAGCCCAAAATCCAGTTCAATTGCATGGTTATGCTGAAACCGCAAAGAAGCGGGGGCTGCTCGACGAAAACCTGCTGGACAACGAAAAACAACAAGATTAGGCACGTCTGAAAAGACGATGGATATAAAAAAACAACATGAGTCATCCCGAATTTTGGTGAAAACTAAATTCGGGATTTTTTATCTATTACCGCGAATACTCGGCAAAATAGTCCTTATTAATACGAAAAGAAGATAGCAATGCTACCCAAATCATGCATAACAACTGAAGCCTCCTTAAGTCCCGTGTAAATGCGTAAATTGTATTGACGGGGCGACTTTTTCAGTCACCCCGCCAATACAATTTACACACTACCACAAATCTTTATTTCCCAATAACACTCATTTTGCGTTCCAGCACCTGCCGACCGCCCACTTGCA
>JBBAVI010000153.1:0-8721 GCA_040397785.1 Saprospiraceae bacterium
AATGGCAGCGAGCAAGCGCGCCCAATAACGGAGTAAATAGCAGAAGCGCATGATGAGGCAGTGGCAATGTGGTTTAGTGCGGCGGGAGGTACCTGACTTTACATTGCGGTATAAAATTAATACAACTTAATATAAATGGCAAATAATACGTTCATGTTTAACTAAAAAATATGGGGGGGGGGATTGATAATCAATAACTTATGGAATTAATTTACGTAAAATTAGTATTGCTGGATAGTTAAATTTTGATTTAGTATTTTTTACATTCAACCTAAGAGGCGTTTAAGTTTAAATTGGAATATTGGAAGATAGGAGCCTTAGTTACAACTACACCAAGCATCTGAAATTGCCGTAGCCGCTATCAAAAAACTCCCGGGTGGCGAATTAGGAGGCAAGCAAACCTGAAATGTGCCTGTATTGCCCGAAAAAGTTTGGGTAAAGGTGCCATTTGGCGTGGTATAGCTCAGGTTAAAGGGTGGCACACCTGTGAAAGTGGACGTTACAGTAGTACAGTCTCCCGCGCATACATTCGGGTTTCCTACTGAAAAAGACACGGTAGGCGCATCGCGCCAGGTAACTTGCGCCGCGATGTTGGAAATATCTATACAAGGATCATTTATGTCAACGATGCCATTGAGGTTGTCTCCTGCAAGGGTGGCCAGATAATAGGTCACTCCTGACTGCATAGTGGCGGGGTTAAATGCAATCGTGGCACTGCTGCTCTGGACAATAATACTGCCCAAAGTATCATTTGTGTTGGAAAACAAAATGTATCGTAATATGTCGTTACCATCCAGGACGGCGTTAGTGTTGTACGGCACAGTCACGCTGCCTGGAAGGCAGATATTGAAAGTAGTGGGATTTACGGTGCCAGCAAAGGTAGTGCATAGGCAGGGGGCCTCTTGAACCCCGGGTGGGAGATCGGTAAGACCATTTATTACTATTCCAGGAAAAAGTGCTGTCAGATCGCAAATGAGTTCAAATGAATTTGTTGATACATTGTATTTATGGATTCTTTTACTGTTTGAACTACCAAAAGCAGTAGTATAACCATCATTTGTTGTGCCACCATTAACGATTGGTACTCCAGAATAAACTACGGTAGATTGACTTGGATCACTTGTGTTGATCTGGACGACTACGGATGTGCCAGACAGTGATCCAAAACCGTACAACACTCCATTTTGGTAAAAGAATTCGTTTATAATCATTCCCGATGGCCAGTCTCCGATAAACACAATATTGTTGGTGATGGGATCATAAGTACTTAACCCGGTGGTAGGAACAATGCTGCTCAGGTAAATGGTGCCATCTGGGGCGATAACTGAACCGTCATAAGCCGTATTAGTTTCGGACCAGATCGGATTAGGATCGGGTAGCGTATAACGCAGCAACCCTCCTGATTGTACCAATATATCGCCATTGGGCAATACCAGGACATCACTTGCGCCACCGAAGATTCCCGATAAATTCGCAATCGGGCAGGCGGTACAGTTCATCACATCTATTTTGAACAACTGGCCATCTGGCCTAATGCCATATAATATCGGCCCGGACATCAGTGCTTTTTGTGGGGTTTTCGAAGGGTATATCTGGTAAATTGCTGTTGTAAGCAGGAGTGCAGCGCTGGTGATTAGTA
The DNA here is from genome assembly GCA_040397785.1 of Saprospiraceae bacterium. Classification (GTDB taxonomy): domain Bacteria; phylum Bacteroidota; class Bacteroidia; order Chitinophagales; family Saprospiraceae; genus M3007. The sequence continues at coordinate 1,640 of JBBAVI010000153.1, forward strand.
GGGTAAGTTTCATCATTTTAATAAAATTGGAAAGGAAAATTAATTATAAACAAAGGAGGCTTTACATTTTTTTAAACAAAATTAACGTCTGCGGGCATCAACCACAAGCAATACTTTCAGTTTTGAGTGATTTGTACAATTATATTATTTTTAAAATTAAATTAAATAAAAAAATACTATTTCCATTTACATAACATATATTTGCCATAAGTTCGAAATACTGCATGATTCCATCATTTCCGATTATTTAATTTAGATATACTTTAATCAGGCAATCTTCTTTTTTACAAAACGATCACCATACCATATACGCATGAAACAAATGATTACAATCCCTTTTTTCAGACATTTAATGTGCCTTGGAGCAATTATCCTGTCGACTCCAATTTTTGGACAATCCAATTTTATCAACATTGATACGCTGTCTGATCAACAAAAACTAATTGTAAAGATCACACCTGTTACAAAAGTGGTTGATGACGGTATGTTTTCCATTCGAATAGCCGTTCAGGATTCAGTAACGGGAAGATTCATCACTGGTTTGGCAGGAAAATCGTCGAAAAAATCACTTTTGACGATTATACGACCAAAGGTTGAGGAACTTTGTCCAACTTTTGAAGTGACCGAAATGAAAGAGGAAATGGAAATTGTGGATCCAATAAACATTGCGGTTGTGTTGGATTATTCTGGTTCGATGTCGCATTATGTAATTGATTTGAAGTCGATGGCCGAAAATTTCATCAAACGGCTATCCGGGAATTTGTTTACACGCCTCAACTTTGATGATAACCTTGTCAGAAAACCCGTGGATGCCGTGCCTACCAAAACGCCTAAATCTGTCTTGGATGACAACTACAATGATTATGGCGGCGGAACGGCTTTGTATGCTGCCATTCGCGATGGTATTGAAACGCTCTCACAATCGAAAGGAGATCGGGCGCTGGTTGTTTTCACTGATGGTTATGAAAACTCCAGCGGGATCGGGATGCAAACTGTTTGGCAAAAGGCAAAGGAAAATAACGTCAGCGTTTATGCCATTGGTTTTGATGTCGGCGGCTACGCCATATTGGATTCATTGTGTCGGTACACCGGCGGTAAGTTTTATCCGTCGAATGGAATCGACACCAGTATTTTTAAAGAATTAGGCGACCGATTTTCAAATCATTATATCTTAAAGGGAAAATGCAAAAAATCCTTTGGTTATCCGGTGGTCATTAAATCCAATAGCCCAAAGATATCCGGCAAACTGATACTCACCGATCCAAACGCATACAAGCCATTTGATGCGGAAGCCATTCAGTTTCATACCTTTCTATTCGATTCAAATACAACAACCCTCATACGTCCACAAAGAAAAAGTTTTAATGCGTCCATTGTCGGAATTGCGGAATACTTGATTGCCAATCCGAACAGCAAAATTGTTATTGAAGGGCATTCCAGCCCAGATGGAGACGCTTTAAAAAATTTGAAATTAGCAAGCAAACGCGCAGAACTCATCCAAACGGAGGTATTTAAATACGTCGATCAGAAACTAAAAAAACGTTCGGAAAGGTACCAGGCGCTGCAGACTAGAAATCAAATTAAAGTTGAATTTTACGGTACCGAAAAAGCGTTGTACCCGGCAACTAGTTATAAAAACTTTGAAAACCGACGGGTTGAAGTGAAGGGCTTGTAAGCTTTGTAGCCATCGGAATGGAGCACGGTCATTTCCGGGATGACCGGCTCCATTTCTTGTGCGATAAAGCCGTATTGCAGTCCGCCAGCAAAATTGCGTTCCGGGAAATTGTTTTGAGTTGGGTACTTGACACAACTAATTACAACTACACCAGGCATCCACCAAAGACGTTGCGGTCAATTGAAAACTGCCAGGGGCGGCATTAATGGGTGTACAAACCTGAAATGTGCTGGTATTGCTGGAAAAAGTTTGAGTAAACGTTCCATTTGGCGTTGTATAGGTCAAATTAAATGGCGGCACACCCGTAAAAGTGGCCGTCACCGAGGTACAGGCACCAGCGCATACGTTTGGATTTGCCACCGTAAAAGCCACAGTAGGCTTTTCGCGCCAAATTACTTGTGCGGCATTTGAAATATTCAGACAAGGATCATCCAGATCCACACTGCCAATCACGTTGTTGCCCGCTATGGCGGCTATGTAGTAAGTCTGCCCATACAGCAGAGGTGGTGCAAAATTGAACACCGGGGTGGCAGCGGTAAAAATAATGCTGCCAAGGGTGTCATTGAGGTCGCTGAACAGGATGAAGCGCAGCAGGTCGTTGCCGTCCAGCACTTGATTGCCGCTGTGGGTGGCCTGCACGGGTGCGTTGCCGCACAGGTCAAAAGCCCCGGCCTGCATGTCGCCCGCCTCGGTGCTGCAAATGCACGGGGGAGCGGGTACGCCCGCCGGAAGAAAGGTAAGGCCAGCCACTCCACCATTAATACCCATCGAAGGCAAATTGCATTCCTCTTCAAAGGTATTGGTGGCGGGGTTGTAACTTACCAACCACGGATTGGCACCCAAATAAATGACGCCGCTTACCGAGGTAGCCGATAATATTTGGTTAGCATAACCGACCGTATTTTGCACAAACACCGAATTTCCGGGGTTTTGCAGGTCAATTTGCCAGATGGGACGAGGCCCTACACCCATTCCTATCGCATAAACCTGCCCGCCCACTTCGTAAAATTCATAACTCCCTGTCATAGCCGGGGGCCATGCGCCGATGAAGTTGATCTGGTTGGTCAGCGGGTCAAAAGCATGCAAGCCACTTGCACTATGAATATACATCAGGCCGTTAATGAAGATGGAGCCTCTAACATTAGGGGCTGGAGGCGGCATCGGGATGATGGTCGGGATGGGGTCGGGCAGGGTGTACACAAATATTTCTGGCGCGTTGCTGCTGAGCAGCACCACCCGGCCGTCGGGCAGTATGCTCACGTCTTGGTTAGGAGTATTTGGCCATTCAAATACCACACAGGCCGTGCAGGTATTCAGGTCAATGGCGGTTAAATAGGTGGTATTATTCTGGAAGTAGGTGCCGTACACGATCTGCGCTTGTACACGGCCGAGGCCCATCAGGGTGAGGGTGAGGAGGAGGGAAAAGGATTTCATGATTTGTAGGGTGGGTGGGTGTGAAGGTGGGGGTTGCGCATTCTAGGAGGCCACCCTAAGGCACGGTATACACGCAGTACCTCACAGATAGGAAGTATTCCTTTCTGGGTAAGTTCAATTAATATGCATAATATTTTTGTCATGGCTATTTATTGGATGGTGCAGATAATTGTTTTGAGGTGGGTATTTGACACATCTAATTACAACTACACCACGCATCCACCAAGGACGTTGCGGTCAATTGAAAACTGCCAGGGGCGGCATTTGCGGGTACGCACACTTGAAAAGTGCCGGTATTGCCCGAAAAAGTCTGCGTCTGTGTTCCGTTTCCGGGCGTAGTGTAACTGAGCGTAAAAGGAGGAGCACCCGTAAAAGTTGCCGTTACGGTAGTGCATCCACCTGCGCACACATTTGGATTTGCCACTGTAAAAGTAACAGCAGGCTTTTCGCGCCAAATCACCCGCGCTGCGATGTTGGAGATGTTGAGACAAGAATCATTTAGGTCTACATTGCCATTGAGGTTGTCTCCGGCTATAGAAGCCAAGTAATAGGTTACGCCTGTTTGCATGGTAGCAGGATTGAAGGCAATGTTCGCGCTATTGCTCTGCACAAGGATGCTTCCCAAGGTGTCATTGTTATTCGAGAATAAAATGTATCGAAGGATGTCGTTGGCGTCCAGGACTGCATTGTTGTTGTACGGCACGGTTACACTGACTGGTACACAAACATTAATTGTCTGATTGTTTACTGTGCCAGCAGAAGTGCTGCACAGGCAAGGTGCCTCTGGTACGCCGGGAGGGAGGTCGGTTAAGCCGTTGATGCCGAAACTAGGTAAAAAAGCAGAAAAATCGCACACAAGTTCAAATGCATTCGTACTAATATTATACTTATATATCTTTTTATCATTTTGAAGCGTTAGCATGGAATTATATCCGTCATTCGTCACGCCCCCTGATTGGTTTATTGGCATTTGGGAATAAACGACTGTTGACTGACCGGGGTCGATTAAATTAATGGCAACAACAATCTGCGGGCCCGACAAAGAGCCAAAACCATACAATACGCCGTTTTGATAAAAGAACTCATTAATGATCATATTTGTAGGCCAGGCGCCAATAAATGTTGTTGAATTGGTTGCCGGATCATAACTGGCTAAACCAGCTGGGGCGGTAGTAGACACATAAACAATCCCGTTTGTTCCGATAATCGATCCGAGATACTCTTGACTTAAATCCGTCCAAATCGGGTCGGGATTGGGCAAAGTATATCTTGCAAGTCCCCCGAGATATTGAACCAACAAATCGCCATTAGGTAATACCAATAAGTCATTGTTGCCGAAGCCTGAAATATTGGATAAAGTCGCAATCCGGCAAATGGTGCAGTTCATGACATCTATCTTGTATAAAGTGCCGTTTGGTCTGATCGCGTATAAAATCGGCCCGCTCATCAGCGCTTTTTGTGGGGCCTTCGAAGGGGGGGGCTGGTAAATTGCTACGTCCAGCAGGAGTGCAGCGCTGATGATTAGTAGGGCAAGTTTCATCATTTTGATAAAATCTGATAGGAAAATTAATTATGAACAAGGGAGGCTTTGCATTTTTTTCAACAAAAATAACGTCTCATGGTATCAACCACAAGCAATACTTTCAGTTTTGAGTGATTTGTACAATTTGTACAATTGTATCATTTTCAGGCTGAACAGCTTTGTTTGCACCCTATCCATGGCCTATATTTGTCATGCGCATTTTTAGACCAAGATTAAAGTGGATTTGAAGGATGGATGGATAAAAAAATTGATTTTCAATGAATTAGCATCCAGCCGTTTTTAGAATCACTTAGAGCCTGTAAAAAATTAAAAGTAAATGTGATATGAAATATTTCCATGCTGTTTTTTCCCGGTGCTTATTTCAAGTAGGTAATCGTTGTTTTATGCTTGTATTCCTGGGCTTATTTTTTTCGAAAATACTGCATGGGCAAATTATGTACGGTACCTTTTTTGATTTTGTTGCCGGTCAGGCATATATGATAAAAATAAACTTAAATACCTGTACTTTTTGTGCCATTACCCCCAATTCCCTCAATGTTGGGGACCTTGATCTGGTTCTGCTACCAGACGGCAACCACCTTCACATTAGCAATATCTACATAAGCAGGCTACTTCCGCCTCCCTCTACTCAAACCGTATGGCAAACAATTAACCTTCCCGGGAAAATTTATGCCGGACAATTGGCGCCCAATGGTTTGGTTTATTTGGCAGGCGACCGGTTTTCTGTTTTTGACCCAGCCACCAATACCGTGACTGATATTGGTAACTGGCCACCAGGCGTTTTAGGGGTTGTTGAACTATTTTATATCAATGGGGTATTATATGGAGCGGGTTATGATAATGTTGGCGCATCATTTTTTGTTCAAGTAAATATAGTCAACCCTTCCCAGTCTATCATTCTTGGCGCATACCCATTCTTGGGAGGCGTCGAAGGTGGGATTTGGAATGGAAATGCGGGCATTTTTGCCGGAGATGCATTGGGTGACCTGTATTTTTATAATCCATCCGACAGCACCAGTACTTTGGTTTGTGATATACCCGCGGATGGGATTATTAGTGGCTTATCCTTCCCACCACCCGGCCTCCCGGAATACGGTTGCATTATAAACTGCACCACCGATGCAGGCACCCTTCCTTCGGGTGGGCCGTACAGTATTTGCACCAACAGCACCCTTTCTTTCCCTGCCGCTACCGGCACCATGCTCGATGCCAATGACATCCTGCGGTACATTCTTTTCAGCAATCCGAGTGATACAGCAGGCAGCATTGTGGCTACCAGCGCCACGCCTAATTTCAACTTTGCATTGCCCCTTCAAACGGGCGTGACTTATTACATCGCAGCCATAGCTGGTAACAACCTGAACGGCAATGTGGATTTGAACGATCCCTGTCTTGATTTTTCCAATGCGCTGCAAGTGGAGTGGAAGCCTTTGCCGGCGGTAACGTTTTCCGTTGCCAATCCTAATGTTTGCGCGGGTGCCTGCACGACGGTGACAGCGACTTTTACGGGTACGGCACCTTTTACCCTGACGTATACCAGTCCGGCAGGCACAAACACACAAGTATTTTCCGGTAATAGCGGCAGTTTTAATATTTGTACACCGTCAAATTTCAGTGGTGGTTTTGTGATTCAGGCGTCGGCCATAGCAGATGCCTTTTGTGCTTGTCCATGATGAACCAAATACGCATACACGGCTATATTGCGATAAAATGTTTATATTTTATTGGGTGCTGTGACACATTTGCCAAAACTTTACTTTATGAATCGTTTATACACTAAACTAAATTTTTCGCTGTTCGGGTTAACCCTGCTGCTCGTAACTTTTTTATCGCAGCAGATGAACGGTCAATGTACCCAACAGGTATTGCACACATCGGGCACTGTACAAATAGGTTGTACCAGTGTCACCGTTATCCCCAATGGTGTGACAAATCCACTTAGTTTTTGTGGCCAAACGCCTTTTTTGATTGGTACTGGAAACAATGGAGGAAGTTTTACATTCTTTTTTTCTCCGCCCGTTTCCGGTGTATCATTAGGCTTGACGACAATAGATAATCAAGGCATTAATAATTCAATGGAAGAAGTGCGTTTTGAAATCAATGGCGCCTTTTATCCGATTACGATACCTGGCACACCCGGTAATTGTAATACGCCAGCTATTATCACACCTACGGGTACCGTTGGCGCTGTTGTTGGAAGTTCTGGAGATTGGAATAACATGAATATCAACACGACGATCAGCTCTATAAAGGTAGAAGATTTGATCATAGTTGGCAATCCCAATGGAGTCGTTTTTTCGCTGTTTTTTTGTCCATCCTGCTGTAACACCAATTCCGGGGAGATTTCAGCGAGTCCACTCAATCTTTGTCCAGGCACCAACGCTGTGGTTCCTTCTGCCACACAAACCTTCCTGGAGTCGAATGATATTT
>JBBAVI010000154.1:0-8694 GCA_040397785.1 Saprospiraceae bacterium
ACCCGTAAAATGCGCCATTCTGCCAATTGTAAAAAACAAAGAAGAACTGGTTGGAAAGGCCCGCGAAGTGTACGACCGGTTGAAGTTGTATTTCTTGTGCCAATACGACGATAAAGACGCGATTGGTCGCCGCTACCGCCGTCAGGATGCCATTGGTACACCTTATTGTGTGACCATCGACTTCGAAACCATTGAAAATGATACCGTTACCATTCGCGAGCGCGACAGCATGACACAGATACGTGTACCCGTGGGCGAAGTAGCCGGTATTGTCAGTGAAAAAACAGATATGCGCACCTTATTGGTATAAGGTAGCAGTTTATATAATGCAGGGTGGGGGATTGAAACTTAGCGAACAGCCAAGGTGTTCAATTCCCCACTTGCTTTTGCCAATTGCTCAACGGCATGATCCAGCAGCCGGTCTTCCAGCAATTGTGCAAATGCTTCAAAATAGGCAATTACATCTTCCCTTTTATTGCGTTTTAGCCAGCGAAATCCACCCGCCAGGTTTTTCAGCACCTTTTTATCACTCAGATACTCTAGGTGTTGCACATCGCTGGGTTGTAACCCTACTTCCATCAGTTTTTCTAGCACCAAGTCAATCGGCGCACCAGAGGTAGCACAAAATGCTTCGGCGAGTTCCGTCCATTCACCGGCACTTTGATGGGCAAATTTTTGAATTTCCTGATCGGTAAACGGCGTAAGAATTTGCGCAAGGTTGCCGCAATTGCATTGTCCATGGTGTCCCCAGGCATAGGGGGCGCCGTTGTTAAGTTGTTGGGCTGCTACGCGCAGCGCATCAATGAGCCTTTGATTCGGTAAAGCCATAAAAACCAGTCATTTTAGTGGTGCATGAAGGTAAACACGATTTTAAGGATCCGGTTTAATAAAATGTCGTTTTTGCGCAAACTTGAAAAATTATTTCGCCTGAATCGTAAAATTAGCGACATTTGATTAGTCTTGTCCATACTATTTTTCCTAACCCAAGCGCTTGTTTATGAAATCCAAATTTACACTACTGCTGAGTGCTTTTCTACTCGCTTCCGCACTGCTTTTCGGGCAATCCTCCAAAGACATTACGGTTCCAATCGCTGCTGATGTGAACCCGAGTCCGCTGAGTGTAATTGTCACTTTTAAAAACCCAGATACCTCGAATATCCTTATTTTACGCCGTACCAAGGGCCAAACCGGTGCCCAATGGGTACAGGCCTTCAGTCAGGCCAATACCACCATTACCGGCATTATTGATAATTCGGTGGTGGCAGGACAAACCTATGAGTACGTGATACAACGCACCAGAGGTACCCTCAATGCATATGGATATGCACACGTTGCCGTGGGAGCCGCAGCCGTGGATAACCGTGGCAAAGTGCTGGTTATTGTAGACTCTACCACCGCGGACGCCCTGGGCGTAGAACTGGTGCGTATGAAAAATGACATGCGTGGAGATGGTTGGGTAACAAAACCTGTCAAAATTGGCCCTTCCGCAACCGTTACTTCGGTAAAAAACCTGATCAAAGCGGAATATAACGCCGATCCAACCAACCTGAAAGCAGTGTTTTTGATTGGTCGGGTTCCGGTGCCGTACAGCGGCAGTGCTGCTTGGGACGGGCATCCCGAACATGCGGGCGCTTGGCCTTGTGATAATTTCTATGCCGATATCAATGGGGTGTGGACCGATAATACGGTCAATATTTCAACGGCTGGACGGCCACAAACCAACAATATCCCGGGCGATGGCAAGTTTGACCAAAACTTTATTCCAACTCCAACAGAATTGCAAATTGGCCGCCTCGATTTTCGGCGCTTAACACAGGGAACGTTTGGGGCTACCGAAATTGAATTGTTGCGCCGTTATTTGGATAAAAACCATAAATTTCGATCCAAACAATACGTTCCAGCGACCAAAGCAATCATTGACGACAATTTTGGCTATTTCAGTGGAGAGGCTTTTGCTGCCAGCGGTTTCCGGAATGCCTATCCAATTGTAGGCGATGAAAATATCGTATTGGGCGATTTTTTCAATGATACGGATGCCAATTCCTACCTGTTGGGGTATGGCTGCGGCGGCGGCAATTACCAGGGCGCTGGCGGGGTTGGCAGCAGCAGTAATTTTGGAGCCGATTCTGTCAATATTGTGTTTTCTAATTTGTTTGGCAGTTATTTTGGGGATTGGGATTACGATACAGATCCGTTTATGCCTGCAGCTCTTGCTTCCAAAGGCAGTATCTTGACCTGTGGCTGGGCCGGACGTCCGACGTTTTTCCTGCATTCTATGGCTTCCGGTGAAACGATTGGTTACGCCATGAAAGAAACCCAAAATGCCGCCACCAACAATGGGTTTTATGGCAGTTTTGGCGAAGGTGGTGCGCACATCGCCTTGTTGGGCGATCCAACATTACGTGCCTTCGTGGTAGAGCCGCCGACCAATTTGGCAGTTAATCAAAAATGCAACAACGTAAATTTAACCTGGACTGCACCGGTGGACACCAATATTATTGGTTATTATGTGTACCGCAGTACTGCACTCGACGGTCCTTATACCCGCGTTACGCCCAACTGGTTGACCACCAATGCATACACTGAAACCAGCCCAGGGGTTGACACTTTTTATTATCAGGTGCGTTCCTTGTATATTGAGTACACTGCAGGCGGTGGTATTTGGATCAACAACAGTATTGGCCCAATTCAACAGGCTGTAATTGTTGCCGCGACCGCGCCGGTGTTAACCGCAATTGGTAGCGCCATAACCTGCCTCCAAGACGAAGCAACCCTGAATGTAAGCGCCAACCAAGCGATCCAATCCGTTATTTGGGCTGGTCCGAACGGCTATAGTTCCAATGTGCAAAACCCAAGCGTCAGCGTTGCTGGCTTATATACCGTAACTGTAACGGCACAAAATGGTTGTACGAATACCAATACGGCAATCGTAACGCAAAATACGACATTGCCTGTGATTCCAGGAATTCAGGTGAGTAACGGAGGGGTTTTAACCTGTATTGTTTTAAGCGTTACCGCCAGCGTAAACACCACCTTTGAATGTATCTGGCAAGGGCCAAATGGTTACTTCAAAACGGGGGCTTCTGTTTCTATGTCAACCCCCGGGGTGTATAACTTATTGGTTACCAATCCCCTCAATGGTTGCACCAGTACAGCCAGCGTGGTCATCACGCAAAGTTTTGCACCTTCCGTTACTATTGCCAATCCAGCAACCATCACCTGCGCTACCCCCAGCGTGACCATCAACCTGGAAGCAGGCAATAACAATACATATAGTTGGTTTGGTCCGGGCAACTACGTTTCTGTGCTGGAAGACCCTATTGTTACGGCACCGGGTACGTATAGTGTAACTGTGACCAATTCGGTAAACGGCTGCTCCTCTACTTCCACAGTAAGTGTCGCGCAAGATGTTGCCACTCCAGGCGCTTCGATTACCGGCAACCTGCAACTTACCTGCAGCAATGCTTCTACGGTATTAACAAGCGCTTCCAATGCACCCAATGCCACGTATGCTTGGACGGGGCCGGGTGGGTTTACGGCCAGTACGAATACGATCACCGTTACAGTAAGTGGTGCTTATATCTTGACCGTTCGAGCGACAAATGGTTGTACATCAAGTAGTTCTGTAAATGTTATAACCGACGGAACGGTGCCTAATGCGAGTGCGGCTGCGAGCAACATACTTACGTGTAGCAGCCCAGCCACAACCTTGCAAGGCGGCTCTTCAACGCCTAATATTACGGAATACAGTTGGACGGGCCCCAATGGCTACACCAGCACGCAACAAAACCCAAGTGTAAATAACCCAGGCTTGTACACCCTTACGGTAAAAGCCAACAATGGCTGCACCGCCCAGGCGAATGTGACCGTGGGTGAAGACAAAGCCATTCCGGTTTACAGCCTGGAGTCTTACCCTGCATTGAATTGCCTAATTAGTTGCGTCAACCTGAAGGCAATCCCGTCGGATATCATACTATCGCCTTCCGAAATCTGCCTTTCGGGCGATTTTGAGGTAATTGCCACAGGATCAAACGGTTGTACGGTAAGTTCGGTGGTGACGATTTTGGAAGCACCTGCGCTTCAGGTTCAAATCGCACCAGTAATTCTTTCGTGTACCAATTTTTCCACATTAACAGCCAATCCAAGTGGCGGAACGCCTCCATATCAATTTTTATGGTCAAATGGCGATACCACTGCAACTACCAAATTTGGTATCCAGCTACCAAGTGAAAAGAGTGTAACGGTTACTGATGCTGGCGGTTGTATTGCTGTTGCGATTCCTCTTTTAGTTATTGTGCCGCCGGATATTTTGATTGGAACACCAATTATTAAAAACTGTACAACACCAACCAGCAACGATGGTGAGATCACCCTTTCGCCTACAGGCGGAACCGGTACTTTCCTTTATTTATGGAGCAATGGAGCAACTTCTCCAAGTATTAGTAACCTCGCTCCAGGCATTTATACATGTACTGTTACTGATGCTGTGACTGAATGTTCGTCTGTAATGGCAATGACCGTTACCGCTCCCGTGGCCACTTTTGAAATCGATGATTTACAATCTTTGCAACTAAGTCCGAATCCAAGCACCGGACAAAGTACCTTGCAGCTGAAGTTAGATAAAGAAATGGATGTGCTGGTGACGGTAATGGATGTGACAGGTCGATTGATTTGGGCTAATCCATTGCAACACAGCCTCGAAACGGTTGTAAAAATTGACCTGGGGAACGCAGCGCCTGGGGTGTACACGGTTATGATTCAATTGGATCAACAAGCCGTTACCCGCAAATTGGTGCTGGTCGAAAAACCATAAAACACCTTGTTTTGCAGATAAAACAGCAAAAAATAATCATTTTATCTCCTGCACATCCGCTCCGGGGAGGCATCGCAGCCTCTTCGGAGCGTTTGGCGCAGGAATTGACCCGGGCAGGCGCCGAGGTAGTTATCTACTCTTATGCGCTGCAATACCCGGGTTTTTTATTTCCGGGTAAAACGCAATTTACCGACGACCCGGCTCCGGAAGGCGTAAAAATAGAAACGCACATCAACTCCATCAACCCTTTCAATTGGGTTACAACGGGTCGCGCCCTCGCGCGTGCGCAACCTGATCGCGTAATCGTTCGTTTTTGGCTGCCATTTATGGGACCTGCACTGGGCTCTATTTTGCGCATGGCACGTTTATTTTCCCGAAAACGCTTTACCATTACCGCTCTGGTAGACAACATCATACCGCATGAAAAACGGCCGGGGGATCATGCATTTTCGGCTTATTTTGTGGGCGCATGCGATGCGTTTGTGGTGATGTCGCGCTCGGTAGGGGAGGAGATTCAATCTTTTTTAAAAAAACGGGTGGCACCCGTGCGTTTTTCGCCACACCCTATTTACAACCAATATGGCGCAACGCTACCCGGTTCCGAGGCGCGTAGACTGTTAAGAATACCAGAAAATGTGCCCTTGGTATTGTTTTTTGGGTTTATCCGCAAATACAAAGGGCTCGATTTGTTACTGGAGGCCTTGGCGCAATGCCCTGGTTTACATGCCATTATTGCCGGGGAATGTTATGAAGACTGGCAATTTTACCAACAAATCATCGATCAGCACCAATTGGCTGAACGGGTACATTTGCACCTCGATTTTATCTCCAACGACACGGTAAATCAGTATTTCTCCGCAGCCGATTTGGTGGTGCAACCTTATCGAAGTGCCACCCAAAGTGGCATTTCCCAAATTGCCTATCATTTTGAAAAGCCCATGATTGTCACCAACGTGGGCGGATTGCCGGAAATTGTAACCGACGGGGTGTCTGGTTATGTAGTAGCGCCCGAACCTGGGGCAATTGCTGTGGCCATGCAAGACTTTTTTGGTCAAAACAGGGCGGATGAATTGCAAAAAGGCGTTCGGGAAGAGAAAAAACGGTTTTCCTGGGAGGCGTTAACAGCAGCCCTGATGGGGTAGGGAAGCGGGTAAAGTACATTGATTTAAGAAGCCCAGTATACCAATAAGCATGAAAAAAGCCTAATATACACAATCATGTATATCAGGCTTTTATTGTAAGTGATCCCGACTGGGGTCGAACCAGTAACCGCTGGCTTAGAAGGCAAGTGCTCTATCCATTGAGCTACGGGACCATTTGTTTGGATTCCGCAAAATTACAATAACCTGCGAAAATACAAAACGCTATTTTTTCAGATTAGTTCCTGCCTGGCTTTTTACGTATCTAAACCCGTTTACAAAGCTACCCATTTAAATGATTGTAAGTTGCCAGCGGCGCTGCTCACCTGGATAAAATAAATACCAGGCTGCAATGGATCTGGCACTTGGTATATACTTTTCCCTTCACTTATTTGCAAGTTTTTATGGAGCCATAAACGGCCCGCAGCATCTGAAATAGAGATATTAACACGTTCAGACTGAACAGTTTCAAATTGCATTGCTGGTTGTGCACCCGGATTGGATAAAAGCGCTATTTTTAAGGATGTACGGTGGAGGTTAGAGGCTTTGGTAGTTACGTTTACTTTAAATTGAAAAATGGTGTCGCAACCATTTGCATCTGTCAAATGGTAATAATAATTGCCTGGTAATAAATCTGTTAGCGTCCAACCGCCTGTGTTATTAACCCATTGCCCTGTGTATGCAGGCGTGCCTCCTGTAATAGAATCGATACGAATACCGCCATCAGAAACGCCCACTGCACTTGCATCGGATACAGTTGTATAAACTTCGAATGGTTTTGGTGCATTTAAGGTAATTGTTGCTGAGTCCGAGCATAAAGCAGCATCGTAAATGGTAACAGTATAATCACCTGCCGGGAGCATGTACCGGGCATTACTATCCAATTGATTTTCCCACTGATAATGATAGGGTGCAGTACCGCCCGTATAGGATAAAGTAATGGATCCGGTAGCCTCTTCCGGGCATTGGATATCCTGTTTTTGGTAGGTCAATGCAAAGCCTTCTGTTTCGTAGGCCCCTATATCCACCCGATTATTTTTAATACGTGGAGTTGCATCCAGGTCAGATTGAAGCCCTAGTTTTTCAACCCAAGCATTATTTCCGTGGTTGACCAAAGGCGAACAGTAAACAGGCCGAAAGTTGTTCAAACTGGTATCCACCCACATTGGGTCATTGATACTAAATATATTGTGATGCCCAAGGAGTGTGCTATCCTCGGTAGCCCCGTTATAACCATCTATAAAAGCACTTGGATCAATTTTATCAAAGAAGCAATAATCAAGGTATGCCTTTGCTTTTGGATTGGTAAGGCTAAAACTCAGCCCTCCACTTGCTAACCCGGTGGTATTATTCCAAAATACACAATTTATAAAGGTGTCCAATGAGTTTTCAATATTTTGCATAACAGCCCCGGTAATACCACTGTAATTATTTACAAAAGTATTATTTATAAAGTACGAGTTTTCAGCGCCCCATATTGCACCACCAACTGATTTTGCGCTATTATTGAAAAATAAACTATTAGATACTTCAATTTTCCCGGCACCTATTGCACCTCCTAGGTCAGCATGATTTTCAAAAAAACGACATTTATTTACTTTAAAACGGCGTCCGAGTAGTGCGCCGGCTCGGTTTGATTGGTTACTAAAAGAAGGTGCAGTCGTATTTTTTTCAAAAAGACAATTCTCAACAACTATTCCATCCGCCACACTACTAATTCCCATTGCCCCACAGCTAAAATTACTTTTGTTCTCATGGAAGTAGCAATTTTTTATTTGTATGTTTATGTCGCTCCTAAAATTATAAATATTAACAGCTGCTACGGATAACAAGGATTTATTACCATAAAATTCACACTGATCTATCCACATATCAAAGGTAGGACCTTTGCCCGTTTCAATATACACTGCTCCTCCAAAGCCCTCTTGTCCACTGGTATTATTGCCAAAATAACAATGCTCCAGGCGCAATCCACCACCACCGCCATTAAGTAACTTAGTTGCGATAGCGCCGCCATATTTTGCAACATTGTAAATAAAAGTGCAATTCCGAACGGTTAAAAAAGCGGGGCCTGTATTGGCTGCACTGTATAAATAAATCCCTCCCCCATAACAGGTAGATTCATTTGGGTCATCCTGGCAAAATACTTGTTTTTGCAGCCAATCAGGAATTAAGGCGCTTCCATTTCGAAATAAAAATCCATCTATTACCGTATTGGAGTCGGTATTTTCACAATAAATCAGGTTTTGATTGGATTCCCCGATTTGAGTAATGTGTTGTGTCCAGTCACGGTCTTCTAATTTGGTTTCATCTCCCGCAAAACCGCCATACAATTTTACGCCACTTGGAAGGTTAAATGTATTATACGCACCAATGTCCCAACTAACTAAAGGACTATATTGGCCTTCTGCTACCCATATTTCCTGACCTGGTGTGGCAACAGCAAATGCTTGCCTTAGATCACGATATGCAGAAGTCCAACTGGAGCCATTATTAAGGCCTGCCGCGTTGTATTTAACATAAATTACTTGCGCTTGCGATATTGCTACACATTTTACAATGAATAGGAGCAAAATAAAATTTCGTATCATGAGATTTTTTTTGAAAAAACCGTGCTTTTATCATTAATAGATAAAAGCACGGTTGTATGAAAATTACAATCGGACTAGTTTGACAGGTATGATTTTACCGCCCCACCCAAAACCGCCCAACCCAACGCTTTCCCGACCCACCCTGCACCAC
>JBBAVI010000155.1:0-8028 GCA_040397785.1 Saprospiraceae bacterium
GTTCCACGGAGAAGCTCGGAGGTATGGAGTTACACGGAGTTTTTTTTGATTTGTATTAACTTTTTGATTTTTAGGAAATTATAAGAGAAAAAACTAGTTCGCACCAAAATGATCCCCTCCTGAAAATGAAAACCTCCGCGTAACTCCGTACCTCCGAGCTTCTCCGTGGAACTCCCTTCTCCGCGTAACTCCGTACCTCCGAGCTCCTCCGTGGCACCCTTTTTTCTCTACCCGAACATGGCTTTTTTATACCGAGCATTCACTTCCGTCCAGTTTGCCAAATTATAAAAGGCGCTGATATAGTCTGGGCGTTTGTTCTGGTATTTCAGGTAATACGCATGTTCCCATACATCCAGGCCAAGCAACGGGGTGCCGCTTTGTTTTACAACTTGCAGCATCATTGGATTGTCTTGATTGGGCGTTGTGGTGATAAACAAGCCTTTATCTTTTCCGATGCACAACCATGCCCAGCCGGAGCCGAACACACTTTTGGCCGCTGCTGTGAATTGCTCTTTAAATTTGTCGTAAGAACCAAAGGTGGTATTAATGGCCGCCAACAAATCGCCTGTGGGTGCGCCGCCTGCATTGGGGGACAGGGTTTGCCAAAAGAAGGAGTGGTTCCAGTGACCGCCGCCGTTGTTGCGTATTTTTTTATCGCCATCGCTGCTGGTA
This sequence comes from Saprospiraceae bacterium, assembly GCA_040397785.1. GTDB lineage: Bacteria > Bacteroidota > Bacteroidia > Chitinophagales > Saprospiraceae > M3007. Next base: position 673 of record JBBAVI010000155.1, read on the forward strand.
ATCCGGGCGATGATATCGTCCAGTTCATAATCAACATACACCGTATCTTTAACGGCGTCGATGAGGTTGGTCACATACGCTGCATGGTGTTTGCCGTGGTGAATTTCCATGGTCAATTTGTCAAAATGCGGCTCCAGGGCATCGGTTGCATACCTTAAGGCGGGCAATTCGAACGGTTTGGAACGGCGTATTTTAGGGGCAGGTAAAGTAGGACCAACGGGGGCAGCCGCCGATTTGGCCACGGATTTACAAGCATTTAAAAACGATGCAGAAGCCGCCGCAACACCCAGCAAGAGGCTTGATTTCAGAAAGGTTCTTTTTTCCATGAATTTGTTTTTTTAAAATTTATGCGCCGTAGCATTCGGTTTTGCGCAATCGGATTGGGACGATCCAGCAGCATTGGACAAAACCGAATGCGGTGGAGCGTTATCGGATTTGAATGCCCAAATTACGGGAAAATAACCGAATCTCGGCATGCGCCTGTGCAACATTTAAAGAAACATTGCATTAATTAACGTACTTTTGCGATAATTTCCCACCGACCATTCACACAGCAATGAATCAAGACGAGTTGAATATTTCAGAAGTATCAGAAGAAACGGAGCCAATCGAAAACGCGGCAGTTACAAACCCCTTGAATGAAGTCGACGCCCAAGTGGCAAGCGAACCGGATGGGCAAACCGCAAGCGAAACCGATGAGCAAGCGGGTGCCGAAGACCTCTTTGAACGCCAGGTGTTTGTAGCCGACCCCAAGCAAGGACTTGTGCGGGTGGATAAATTCCTGATGGAACGCATGGCCCACAAATCGCGCAGCAAAGTTCAAAGCGCCATTCGCGCGGGTTCAGTTACGGTAGACGACAAGGAAATAAAACCTAATTATAAGGTAAAACCCGGCAATACCATTACCATCGTGCTTCCGCGCTCGCTGGATGAGATGCACGATATTTTGCCGCAGAACATCCCGCTCGACATTGTGTATGAGGACGAAGACGTGATGATCGTGAACAAGCCTTTTAAAATGGCAGTTCATCCCGGTGTCGGCATCCCAAACGGCACCCTGGTAAACGCCGTTGCCTGGCATTTGCAGGAACAACTGGCCAACTTGCCCATCAAAGACGGCAATGAAGCCAACCGCGCCGGTATTGTGCACCGCATCGACAAAGACACCACCGGATTGATGGTGGTTGCCAAAAACGATCTCGCGATGGCCAGCCTTGCCAAACAGTTTTTCCACCATACCATCGAACGCAAATACACGGCTTTGGTGTGGGGAGACCTGGATGAAGATTCCGGCACCATTCGCAGTTGTATTGGCCGCAATCCCAACGACCGCAAGTTGTTCATGGTGTTTCCTGAAGGAGAAGAAGGTAAGTTTTCCATCACCCACTGGAAGGTTATTGAGCGTTTTTATTATGTGACGCTGATTGAATGTCAGTTGGAGACCGGCCGTACCCACCAGATTCGTGTACATATGAAATCCATCGGACACACCTTGTTTGGAGATCCACGGTACGGCGGCAATCAGATTTTGAAAGGCACGTTGTACTCCAAGTATAAGTTTTTTGCCGAAAAATGCCTTCAAATGCTGCCTCGGCAAGCCTTGCATGCGCGCGTACTCGGGTTCACACATCCACGTACGGGAGAACACATTCGCTTCGAATCCGAACTGCCCCACGACATGCAATCGACCATCGATGCCTGGCGTGAATATGTGCAGGCGCGTAAAGAGACCATATAATAGACTATGGAGCATTCCCACCCTCCTGTTCGGATCAATACAAATGTTGTTTTGGATGAAATTCTTCGTCCGAGACGCACCGTTTTTATTGTAAATCCCAAAGCGGGTATTCAATCCCAACGGCGTATTCAGGAAAGTGTCGATAAAAACCTCGACCACCGCAAGTTTGAGTACGGCATTTGGTATACCGAAAAAGCAGGCCATGCCAGCGAATTGGTGCAAAAAGCCAAGGCCGAAGGCTACGAAATCATTGTAGCGGTGGGCGGCGATGGTTCGGTGAATGAAATCGGATCGGCGATGCTGGATACCGACTTGCAATTGGGTATCATTCCGGCAGGTTCGGGCAACGGATTGGCCATGCACCTCGGCTATGGGCGTAATATGGATGCGGCCATCCGCAAACTCAATACCGCCCAGGTAAAAACATTCGATTGTGGCCTGTTCAATGGGCGTCCGTTTATCAATTTGGCCGGAATTGGGTTCGATGGACTGGTATCTAACCTCATGCAAGGCAGTTATTGGCGCGGATTTATCCCGTATTTTATGAAATCGGTAGAAGCGGGCTTGGTGTACACCGCCAAAGAATGCCTGATTGAGATAGACGACCGCAGTTTTACGGAAAAATGTTTTGCCATCACGGTCGCCAATGGCCCCATGTACGGTTACAACGTCACCATCGCACCTGACGCCTTGATGGATGATGGATTTTTTGAACTTGTAATCTTGAAAGATGCGCCGAAATGGCAGTATTTTGCAGCCGTTCCTGCTACCCTCAATGGCCGTATCTATGACGCCGAGTTTGTTGCGCACTACAAAACCAAAAAGGTGAAGATCACCACGGAAGGCGATAATTATATCCACCTCGATGGAGAAGGACTGACCATGCGCGGAGAAATGAATTTTGAGATCAAGCCTAAGGCGCTGAAGGTTTTGGTGCCTAAGGTTGCGAAAGATGCATAATCTGAATACTTAAACTTCGGTGTTTGATATTCGGTGTTCGGTGCCCGAAATTTAACACCGAATATCGAACACCGAATATCGAAATTATAATGGCAAAAAAACAACAAAACGGCGGTTTCGTCTTCTCTACCAATCCTGATTTTCAGTTAAACCAGGAAGAAGACACCACAGAAACCCTCGCGCCGGAAAAACAAATCCTGCGCATCTGGCTCGAACGCGTGAAAGGTGGCAAAGAAGCCACCGTCATCAAAGGATTTATCGGAACGGATGACGACATGGAGGCCTTGGCCAAACTGTTGAAGAACAAATGCGCAAGTGGTGGCAATGCCAAAGACGGCATTATCCTGGTACAAGGCGACCACCGCGACAAGGTGCTGGCCTTACTGCTGGATAAAGGTTATAAAAACACAAAAAAAGCGGGCGGATAACGTTCGTCTGCACACAACGCCATGAAAATCAATTCCTTACTACCCGTTTTTTGTTGGATGTTTTTGGCTTTGTTTGCCATCGAATGTACTCCTCGCCGCACTGGCGCTGTCGATACACGTCCACCTGTGAAGCCCGGCACCAAACCCAACAAATACGAACCCATCGACACGGTGCGCTGGACAGACCCCGCCAATCCGAAACCACCGATTCAAAATGGCCCTGGCAAACGTCCGAACAATGAAACAGGCAATTTTAGCAAAGAAACTTACCGGGTTGCGCTTTTGTTGCCCTTTCTGACCAACCAGGCCCAGCAAGGCATGGTACCTGAAAAAAGCAAACTTGGGCTCCAGTTTTATACTGGCGTCAAAATTGCCTTGGAAGCACATTCTAAAGCAGGCGGACCGAATATCCAACTCGATGTGTACGATACGCAGGCTACAGATGCCGATTTTCAGGCCGTTTTAAACAACCGCAACTTGGCAAAAGCACAGGTGCTTGTTGGTCCAATCCGCAATTCCCACGTGCAACGCGCTGCCGAATGGGCCAAAACCAATCGGAAAATCCTGATTTCACCCGAATCACCCAGTTCGGGTATCGCCACGCAACAGCCCGATTTTATTCAAATCAATCCTTCCTTGCGTGCACATTGCGAGATGATCGCCCAATTTGTCAACGCCCGAATGAAAAACAGCACGGTTACCCTTTTGTGCAAACAAAAAGAAGCCGATCGCCTGCCGTATTTTCAAGATTACCTGAAAGCCATCGGTGCAGCGCCTTATGGCGAAATGATTGTGCCCGATGAAATCCTGAATTTTGACAAAACTAATTTTGCGCCTTTTTTTAAACCGGGCAAAACCGCTGTTTTTATTTTGCCCACCTGGGCCAGTCAGGATTTCGTGATGGCTTTTTTCCGCAAATTGAAAGCCGTCAAAGGCAATAACGCCGTGGCCGTATTCGGGATGCCCCAGTGGAAAAACTTTGAAAGCATTGATCCGGAGTATTTATTGGCCCTGCATGTACACATCACAGCTGCCAGTTACATCTCCAATCAATTGCCTGAAATACAGGCGTTTCAACAGGCTTTTTATGATAAAACGGGTACCATTCCCGATGAAGACGGGTTTAATGGTTACGATATTACCCGATGGTTGTGCACCATGCTGGGCAATTACGGGTTGTCATTTCCTGAGCGTTTGCAAGGCAATGACCAGCATCTGTTGCACGGAAATTTTCATATGGTGCCGGTGTTCAACGATGGGGTAGTGGGCGATGCGTTTAAGCCGTATGATTATATGGAGAATAAATTTGTGCATATTTTGCAGTTTAAAAAATATGGCTTTGAACCTGTTGAATAGACTTGTTGCGTTTTTACGTCGTTTTCAACTTCCCACCGCAACAAGTCTTATAACCAACCCAATAAGATGAAAACACCACACATTCTGACCATCCTCCTTGCCCTTCTTTTAAGCAGTTGCATGCGTACCGCCTCCCTGACGGTATTGCAACCCGCGCAAATGACCCTGCCCGAGCACATTTCTACTGTTGCGGTGATCGATCGGAGTAAACCTTCCAACGGCTGGTTGAATACCCTGGAGGGATTGATTACTGGAGAAGCAATCGGACAAGACCGCCAAAGCCGCAATGAAGCCGTGCGCGGTTTGACTGCCTCCCTGGAACGTACCCCGCGGTTTAAAGTAAAACCAACCGGTATTGAAAAAACAGGTAGCAAAGCAGGGGTAGGCATGCCTCCACCGCTGGATTGGTCTGAAGTGGAACAAATATGCGCCGATTATGGCACCAATGCTTTGGTTACCATCGAATCGTTCGACTCCGACAACAACGCCAGCGCCCAAAAAGTAACCACCAAACGCAAGGACAAAAACGGGAAAGAATACCTTGATGTCAGTTACAACAGCCGGCAACGCACGGGCGTACGCATGGGCTGGCGCTTGTACGATCCGAAAACTAAAATCATCCTCGACGAATATACCACCGACGATTACCTCGAACGGACCGGTTCCGGGACCACCGAACGTGCAGCACTCAGCAATTTGCCCTCCCAGGTCAATGTTTCGCGCAATGTTGCCTACAATGGCGGCATGCGTTATGGCGCACGGATCGCACCGGTGTATGTAAATATAAGTCGACAATACTACGCCAAAGCCAAAGGCCCCAAAGCCGAAATGCAAGAAGCCGCCCGTTTTGCAGGCAGCGGAAATTGGGACCGCGCCGCTGCAATTTGGCAAAAAATAGCCGACCAGTCCACGCAACCCAAAAAAGCCTCGGGCCGCGCCGCTTATAATATGGCCATTGCCGCCGAACAAAAAGGTGAATTGGACATTGCCCTCAGTTGGGCCGAAAAAGCCTGGACCCAATTTGGCAACAAAAAAGCACGGTACTACATCAATGTCCTGAAAATGCGCCAAAATGACGAGCGCAAAGTAGAAGGGCAAATGAATCATAAAAAGGCATAACACTACATGTCCATCGGCACGGAAGATATTCATCGGAACGAAGGGTTGAGTGAGGAACAGGTGAAGCGTCGGTTTGCCGCGTTTTTGCGCGCATTTTACCGCGATCGTTTCGAACCTTTGCCCAACTCCATCGAAACCAGCCTCGACAATGTGGGGGAAGGCGGAATCGTGGCCGATGGCATTATGCGTTTCCGAAAAAGCGATGGTACACCGTTTACCTGTACTTACGAGGCCACCTCGCGCGATAAAGCCGAGGAAGTCAAATATGCCCTCAACTTGGTCTATTTCCTTTGGGATTGTGCCGCGTTTGGTATGGTATGCGCCGCTTTCGCCTGTTTTGTCGCTTTTGTCGCCAATTTGAAATGGCTCATCAGCCTGCACGGCATTGGTATTTTTGGTTTTTTGCTGGGTGTCGGTATGATCGGCTTTTTTGCCTGGTATTTTACCCTCAATAAGTGGCGTAAATACCGCTACATCTACGCAATCCAACAGTTTAAACAATATGCGGCTGACGAACAATGGATCGCCCTGGCCGAAGATGTGTTTCCTTCGCCGATTGATCCGTACCTGCTCGAATTGCGGCAACAATGCGTGTTCAGCGGTTTCGGTTTAGCGATTGTGTCCCTCGATTCCGAAACCCGGGTGCTGTGCGCGCCAACCCGCCTGCGCATTTACGGAGAAGGTCGTAAAATGATCCATTGGCTCACCCGCGCCCAATGGTACCAACAAATGACCGGCGGTGCGGGCGATAATTTCCACATTCCCTTGCCCAATGCCTGGACCGCCATGGTCAATTTGATCAGCCGCCCCTTCCGGTTTTATTTTTGGGATCCCGTACAAAAGCAGATTTGGAGCCTGCTCAGTCGACCGTTTGGGCACACCGCTTCTGCCTACCACCGGTTCATGCGCGGGCAAACCACCCAAAAATTCGTGTTTTTGTTTGCCTTCAGTATTTGCACCTATTTGAGTTACCAGGTTTTATCGATTCAGGACGAAAACATCGCCGATCTCGAAATTTTTAAAAACTGGCGCGCCAAGCCCAATCCGGAAGACCAGCCCAACTTCAATATACAAGGCAGCACCATCCCGTACGATGGAAAATATACCGGCGTTCCCAAGCAATACCCCCAAACAGAAGAAGACGTAGAGACCATCGATTTGACTGCCGGCATTGAGGATGAGGTAAAAGCCACCCGCTTGCCCGTTGCCAAGCCGCCCGCTGCGGGTTCATCGGGAAAAGTCACCAAACTATTGTCCCCCAAACCCGTTGAAAAGCCTAAGGTCATCGATGGTTGTGCTGCCATCAAAGGCAAAGCGGGCTGGATGATCCAGGACAATGTATTCAGCAACCGCGATTTTACCACGCGGCGTGTTGCGGCCCTGAAAGCGGGCAATATTCCGTGTAGTTGGGCGGCGCAATCTTGTTTGAATGCTGGTGCAGAAGGTTTTTTTATCTGGCTTGGCGATATTTACAACGATGTGGGCGCAGCGCGGAAAAAAGTAACGGAACTGGAGAAGGCCATGAAAAAGGCTGGACTATTGCGGGGGCGGTTGTTGGTTCGGAAAATTTAAAACACCAACTTTGCTCGCGCGGGGTTCCAACCCCGTGTGCCGATCAATCGGGCTCTGCCCGAATTACCCAGCCATCCATGTTTTTTATCTAAATGTTGTTAAGGACTTAGCCTTTGTTTCAACCAACGTGCTCGCGCGGGGTTCCAACCCCGTGTGCCGATCAATCGGGCTCTGCCCGAATTA
>JBBAVI010000156.1:0-7952 GCA_040397785.1 Saprospiraceae bacterium
GGCTACGGCGGACGCGTCCTTGGTCAGGGCTACGGCGGACGCGTCCTTGGTCAGGGCTACGGCGGATCCGCCTGCGCCTGAGGCTTCGGCGGATGAATAAATCACGGATAAAACTTTTCGTACATGTTTTTGCCATTCCAGGGATCGGTGCCGAAAAACTCTACGTATTGTACTTTAGGTGCAAGTGTCCAACGGGAACTTTCTTCAATGGCAATGAAAATGCGGCGAATGACCATTTGTTTTCCGTTCACTTGTAATTTAGCGCAGGGTTTTCCACCGGCGTCGATGTACATCAGGAATTTCATTTTGGAGTAGGCAACAAAGTTGAATTCGTATTTATTTTCGCCTAAGTGTTTGAGGCTGATGCCGTAAGCCAAATTGCGTTGAATAAAAGTGAGCGCTTCTTTAGCACCTCCATTGGTGTAGCGTATCCAGTAAATATCAACCGGTTTGGCTGTGCTAATTTTGTTGTTATCTACAAAATTGGCATCATACACAATGGTATTGGTATTGCCACTGCGTTGAATATAAAACAGGTTTTGCTTTGAAAGCGGAGGTGTTGGATATCCCTCTTGTGCCGAAATCCTAAAGGCCATCAATGTCAAAGCCAACAGGAATACATAGTTTTTCATAACAAGGTTAGAATTCAATTTTAAATCGGGCGCGAATCCCCCATTTGCTGATGTTGGGTGAATCAGTGTAGGTTAGGCGCCGTACATAATCGACTCGGAATAAGCGGAATATATTGGCGATCCCCACGCTTGCTTCCATGTAGGGTTTGTTTTCAAGGGTACGTGTAAGAGTACGCCCGTCTTCATCCACCGGAAAGCGCGGTTGTCCATTGGTGTCGCTAGGTCGATTTTTCTCGTCTAAGCCACCGTACAATCCTTTGAAACTGGCTACTTCACGCCATTTTAAGCGGCGGATTAAGGGAATTTTATTTAAAAGCAAGCCGTTGAAGTTGTGTTGAACGCTGAGTGCAACATATTTATCGCTGGCAAATTCCAGAAAGTTCATCAGGTTGTACGCATACAACTGGTAGGAATAGGTCTGGTTGGCAGCGTGCACTTTCAACAAGGGATAGGGGAGGGCTCCAAAAATTCGACCGCCTTCCAGCGTCCAATCCGAAATACCAAAAGGGGCGATATAGAAAATTTTGGTGATTTTAGCCGTAACAACCTGGTAGTTATAGCCGCCATTCAGCAAGTTTTTGAAACCTGCGCGCACCCCAATTTGGAAAGTTGGGTATTTGCTATCAATCGGAATGCGGTAGGTTTTCCCTTGGTAAAATTTCTGATTGGGTGAATATTTAATCGAACCGCCCAGTTCGGAAGTAACAATTTGATCGAGGAATTGCACCGGACCGTCGCTGCTCGTCCGATAATCGAACCGCAGTACGCCCCCCGGGGTTTGCGCAATACGGTGTGCTGAAAGGGTGTAAGTCAGGCCTTTTTCCATCTCACGCACATAATCGATATGGTAGGCTTGGTTATAAATCATTTTGTTGTTGACCCCGCGTTTGAACGACAACAAGAAATTGTCCTCCTGCACAAATTGCAATTCCTGTCCTGGAATTTGAATTTCATTTTGAACCGATACCGTTACTTGGTTCATCGGGAAATTACGCGGCACTTTATGGGTAAAGGCATAGGTCAGGCCAGCGTAATATTTGAATTTTTTATCTTTAGTGCCATATGCGCCATAAAACTCAGCCATCATGTTTTTTGTCAGGCGGGTATTAGTACGCCCACCCAGGCGCATTCGAAATCCTTCTACGTCGTTGAAACTGTAGAAAGTGTTTACAGGGCCCAGGTCGAACCAAACAAAACTTTTGTAACCGGCCAAGAGCAGCAACGCAATATCAGAGGCGCGGCGAAAGGCAGGCACATTTTGCACACTGTCAACCATTCTGTAAATACCACTTTCAGTTTTAGAAAGCGGATTATGACGGCGCTCCTCCCAAAACTGTCCATCCCGGTTGGTGGCATCTTTCACTATGACCGAAGCCAATTGATTTCGGAACAGACTATCGACAATTGGTTGGTTAAGGCTATAGTTGCGGTAGGAGAGGGTTTTGTGTCCTAAAATACTGCGCCCTTTTTCGGCTTTTACGATCTGGAAATCCATCGAAATATCGTCTTTCACCAGCATTAAGCGGCGGTTATTGCCGGTCCCAAAAAACTCAAATTCCTGTTCCAGGTGCAAATCGCTGACCCAGTTGAGGTTGATTTCTTTGGAAATGCCCATTTGTACTTTACGCACCGCATAGGTAGAATCGAGGGCCACCAGCATATTCCCCATGAACGCAAGATCACTTTTGATGGCAGGTGCAAAGAAAATATCCACACATTTAGCCCCTTGGTACACCAGGGTATCCATGATGTAAAACCGGTACAGGGTGGGTGCAAGCGGAGAAAGCGGACCTACAAATTGGGTGCCGAGCAGGCTGATGTTGGAGTCATAAATATCAACCTTTTGATACATATTATTAAGGTAGGCCGAAACGCCATCTCCATCTACATAACCTTCCAAACCAGCCTGTTTTTCACCCAAAACATATTCTTTGGTCTCTTTAGGATCTTTTCGGTACACGACATTTAAAACGCGTTCCCGCAAATAAACAGGCAAGGCTACTTTCAAGTTGACCTTATTGGTATCAACATTTTCAAAAATGAATTGAAACTTTCGAAGTGCGCGCCGGTTCCTAAATTTATCGGTCACATTATTCAGATCAAGTTGCAGTTTTTCGTAAGCCTCAAAGGAATAGAAGTCCAGGCCTTCCTTGCGATTTTGGTCTTTGTGTGCAAACACCTCATTGATCAAATTGACAGCAGGGTTATTTTTCCGGCGGTATTTATCAGGGCGCACCTCTACTTCTTTCAAATTCACACTGGCATCGCTAAGTTGAACTTCCAATTCGTTGTTTTCTCCGGGCTTAATATCAACCGCCAACGTGGTGTAGCCAACATAACTTACGCGCAATTTTTTAACCGAAAGGGGAACTTCAATCAAAAAATTACCATCAATATCAGTGCGTGTACCTAAATTGGCATCAGGTACTTGAATAGAGGCATAAGAAAGACCGTCCTTTGTTTGTGCGTCTATAACTTTTCCATGAATGGATGTTGTTTTTTGGGCAAAAAGGGGACTGCCTGAAAGCAAAAGCAACAAAAACAGGGAAGATTTTAGCTTAATTTTTAATTTTGAAGGATTCATGATTTTGCTTTTTGAAACTAATAAAAGCATGGGTAGTTTTTGTTTTGCACTAAATCCAGCCTTGTTTTTTGTACCAATGTATGGTTTGATGCATGCCTTGGTACAAGTCGAATGTTGGTTGAAACTGTATTTCCTTTAATAGGGGAGTCACATCACAATGCCAGTTTTTTGCCGTCAATTCGGGTATTTTTTCCCGGTTTAACGGACTTGGTTTATTGCGCCATCGACCGATCATTTGCGCAATACTTGCTATTTGTTGGATAATACCGATGGGTATCTTAATTTTAAGGGTCGTTTTTCGTCCAAGTGCTTGCCGTACCGCGTTCCCTAAATCCGCCGTTTGGTAGTCTTTACCATCTGAAATAATGTATTTACGGTGGATTGCCTTAGGATGTTCAAGTATTTTAAAAATGGCCACCGCCAGGTCTTGCGCATGTACGAAACTCAATTTTTGCACCTGCGTTCCGATGGTTAATTCCAGTCCTTTGTTCACCAATTGAATAAAACTCAGAATATCGCGTTCCCATGGGCCATATACCGCAGTTGGTTGAACGGCAACCCAAGGAAAATCAACGCGCTCAGATTCCAGGAATTGTTCGGCGCTTCGTTTACTTTCACCATAAGGGGTAAGCGGCAGCGCTGTTTGTCCTTCTTGCACCCTAATTTGGTTGTCCGGTGCAGCACCCAATGCGGCTAAACTGCTGACAAACAAAAACTTATCTGGAACAACCTGTGCTTGTTTCAAGGCTAGCACCAATCGGCGGGTATTTCCAGCATTCCCTTCAAAATAGGCATCTCGGTAAATTGCTTTCGTGACACCCGCATTATGAATTACCCAATCAAATCGACCCAATGGCGCCAGCACCTCCGCCATTTTTTCAGCATGGTCCAATGGCAAACTAATCAGATGAATCCGTGCGTCAGTGAGCCGGTTTAGATCGCTGTTTTTGCGTACGGTCGCCCACACCTCATGCCCTTTTTGTAACGCTTGTTCTACCAGAAACCCTCCAATAAATCCACTTGCGCCAGTGATCAGTACGCGTGCCATTATTTAGAAGTATTTTTGGTAAATGCGGTGTTTGCGAAAAACCTGACCACCAATTTGCTGCAAAGCTTTGTTCATCAAATCATTATGCTCCAAAATCCAGGATGCCTCTCCGCCTTTAATACCTTTCCGTCGGGCGGTCTGGTGAAACTTGGTGTACATAACCATATCCAAGCCAAATCGCCGATATTCCGGCAAAATACCCAACGCCACTACCCGCACTGATTTTATAGATTTACGGCCAAACAAAAACTTGAACAAACCGGTAGGAAATAGCCGTCCGCGTTTAATTTTAATAAAAATTTCATTCAAGTTCGGAACCGCCAGCGCAATCCCGATTACTTCACCGTTTTTTTCAGCGAAATACACAAAATCGGGATCAACGCCCATTTTAAGGTCTTCGCCCATTTGGCGTACTTCTGCATCCGTCATGGGCACAAAACCAAGGTTTTCGCTCCAAGACTTATTATAAATTGGCAAAAAGCGCTCAACCTCTGCTTTAAAGTCCTTCATGTTAATCGGACGCAACGTAATACCATTTCGCTTTAGGCGCTCTTCTAGTTGTGCGCTAAAGGCTTCCAATTTTGGATCAAGGGTACCTGTTGCCAGCCAATAGCTCAACAAATCCGAATGTTTCTGAAATCCAAACCGATCCAGGAATGCACTGTAATAAGGTGCATTGTAGGTGGTGAGGACGTAAGGTGGCTCGTCAAAATTTTCGATTAGCAGTCCACAGGTTTCGTTGGTAGAAAAATTGCATGGGCCGATGACACGTTCTAACTTTTCGTTTTGCAACCAGGAGCAGGCTGTATCGAGCAGCGCTTTGGCAACCAAATAATCATTTATTACATCAAAAAAACCAAAGAAGCCAACATTTTCCTTCGAAAAGTCGATGTAATTGTTGTTGCGAATCGCTGCGATACGGCCTACAATTTTGCCAGTGGCATTCCGGGCAAGGAAGTAATCTGCAGAAGAATGCAAAAAGAAAGGACTTTTTTTCTTGTTCAGCAGCGCTTCCTGCGACATGTAAAGTTCGGGCACATAATTCGGATCGTTTGCGTACAAATCATGTGGAAAGTCAATGAATTGTTTGAGCAAACGGGAACTGTCTACTTTTTCAATTTGCACAGATTGTGTAGCAACCTTATCCACTTGAGTTGAGTTGGCGCTTTCCATAATTAGTGCTGGTAGCTGATAGACTCGTGCAGTTCTAGAATTTGTGCGTTGCGAAACATAATTTCAACTGCGCGATCAATTTGCTCAAAGGTATGTGTAGCCATGAGTGAAAAACGAATCAGGGAGTCGTTGCTTCGAACCGCAGGAGAAACAACTGGGTTTACAAAAACACCATCATCGGCCATCATTTTAGCAAACTGAAACGTTTTTATATCATCTCGGATATAAATCGGGAGGATGGGCGATTCTGTTTTGCCAATTTCAAAGCCTGCATTACGCAATTGCGCCATGGCATAATGGGTGTTTTGCCATAATTTTTCGATGCGTTCAGGTTCTTCCCGAATAATTTCGATGGCAGCGAGTGCGCTGGCGGCGGAGGAAGGGGTCATACTTGCACTGAAAATAAGCGCACGCGAGTGGTGTTTAAGATAATTGATCATGTCCTTATCAGCCGCTACAAATCCGCCCAAAGAGGCCAGCGATTTGCTGAAAGTGCCCACCATCATATCTACTTTATGGTGCAAACCAAAGTGATCGCCGGTACCACGTCCTTGTCGGCCAATCACACCGACTGCATGTGCGTCGTCTACAATCACGGTTACATCGTATTCTTCAGCGAGTTTGATGATACCGGGTAAGTTGGCGATATCGCCTTCCATGCTGAAAATGCCATCCATAATGATGATTTTCGAGCCATCACCTTCTACGCGGCGCAGTTGATGTTCGAGCGATTGCATATCATTGTGGCGGTACTTGATCACCTTCCCAAACGAAAGCCGGGTACCGTCAATAATGGACGCGTGTACCAATTCGTCGATGAAAATATAATCATTTCGACCAGCCAAAGGAGCGATCGCACCCAGATTAGCCTGAAAACCAGTACTGTACAGCAATACTGCCTCTTTGTTAAGGTAGTCTGCTAGGGCTTCTTCCAGTTCAATATGGATCCTCAACGTTCCGTTCAGGAAGCGCGAGCCTGCACAGCCGGTGCCATATTTTTGAGTGGCGCGTGCAGATGCTTCCTTCAGTTTAGGGTGGTTCGTTAGCCCGAGGTAACTATTCGAGCCAAACATTAGAACCGATTTTCCATCAATGATAACTTCGGTATCTTGTTCCGACTCGATTGTGCGGAAGTAGGGGTACAAATTGGCGCTCTTTAACTGATCAGGAGCATCGTATCCGCGAATTTTTTGTTGCAAGTTGCGATTCATACGACAAAATTTTGCTTTAAATTGGGTTCCAAAATTTCCGTACATTCGGAAATACGTACATACGGGTTCAAAAAACGAATTAGGGATTAAACAGTGCAAATTTACTGAACAGCGTTCAGTAAACTATTAATTTTCGGTTGAATGGCACAAAGATATCCTTGAAATGATTGTTTTCAAGGATGAGCAGATTATGGATGACATATTATTGGACACTTAGTGCGTTTTCAATGAGTTCGATGGCATGATCTTCTCGTTCTTCCATCAACTTGGCAAAGTCGGAATTGTTCAGGTTCATCGACACTTTAATCATAGGTTCAGCAAGATAAGGAAACATTGTAATTCCCATAATAGAGAGTAACAGCTGTTCTGGACAAACTTTTCGGATACGTCCGGCTTCATACTCTTGCTTTACGGTTTCGCGGAAGGTTTGAAAGATTAAATCATGGTGTGTTTCGGACGCAATATGCAACATCCGCTCTGGGTTGCTGTGTATCTCGTTCAAGACAAACATGGGTAGGAAAGGAGCTGATTTGAACTTTTCAATGTCTTTTCGCACCATTAAGCGCAATTTATCAAAAAAAGGCAAATCAGATTTCAGAATAGACAACACATCAGAACGAAAATTGATGCTTTCCTTTTCAAAAACAATGGAAAATAACTTGTCTTTCGTTCGAAAATAATAGTGCAGTAAAGCCTGGTTAATGCCAGCAGTTTGGGCAATGTCACACATCCTCGTTGCAGCAAATCCTTTTTGCATAAAGACGGCCCGCGCGGCTTCAACAATCACATCCTCGGTACTGCTAGTGGCAGTCATGTGTTTATTTGTTAGTTTAACTGATTAATTAAATTTCTTGGACAAAGGTAATTGTTCTTTACTGAAATTAACAAGTGCTCTTGAAAAATAAGAACGCTCCATTCGACAGAACTGCTGTTTTTATCGGTCAAATGGGGGGGAATTGGGGCTCAAACGGTCGTTTTTAATTGCAATGGCTTGTGTCGAAGAAGAAAATTTTGTCACCAATTTTAATGTTTTTTACGAAAAAACGCCGTTTTTTACTCGGTAAACAATAAAAAACAAATAAAGTTGTATTAAATTCCATGAAATTGGTATGTAATTATACTATTTCTGGAGTTTCATTTTTTTTTGACAAAAAAAAATTGCGCCGGCTGGTTTTGAAGGTCGTTTCTATGACGTTTCGAAGCGATTTTACCCTTATGGATCGAACAACTTATTTTCTAAAAACACTGTACTAGTGGTACGAATTGTTGGTAATGCATATGTTTTAAGAGCATAGCGGCTTTCC
>JBBAVI010000157.1:0-7777 GCA_040397785.1 Saprospiraceae bacterium
GCGCTCCATACCCATGGGTTGGCAAAAGGTGTTTATATCGTGCGACTAGAACTGGTCAAAGGCAGCTGGGGCTTTACATCCTCGGATCCCCAGTCTTTCAAATTCATCGTTCAATAAATCAACCCATTGGAAAATCTCAATCCAAATGCCCGCGCAAAAGGAGAAATCATCCTCATCAATAAACCCTATGGATGGTCGTCTTTCCAAGCGGTAAAAAAGATAAAATACGTCACCAAAGCCAAA
Source organism: Saprospiraceae bacterium (assembly GCA_040397785.1). Taxonomy (GTDB): domain Bacteria; phylum Bacteroidota; class Bacteroidia; order Chitinophagales; family Saprospiraceae; genus M3007. The sequence continues at coordinate 244 of JBBAVI010000157.1, forward strand.
AAAGTTGGACATGCGGGCACGTTAGACCCTCTCGCCAGCGGCTTATTGATCATCTGTACCGAACAGCAGACCAAAGGCATTCAAGCCATCCAAGACGCAAACAAAGAATATGAAGGCACGTTGGTTTTAGGAGCAACCACCCCCAGTTACGACATGGAAACGGAGCCCAATGCGCATTTCCCCACTGAACATATCACCGAGGAGATGGTTTATGCAATCATCCCTCAATTTCTAGGCGAAATCGACCAAATTCCACCGTTATATTCTGCGTTAAAGGTGGATGGTCAAAGGGCTTACAAGTTGGCACGACAAGGCGATGTAACGGTGTTGAAATCCAGAAAAATCACCATTCATTCATTGGAATTTACCCGCATAGAATTACCAGAAGTGGATTTTCGCGTTCGATGCACCAAAGGAACCTATATCCGTACTTTGGTTTTAGACATTGGCCATGCGTTGAAATCCGGCGCTTACATGTCGAGTCTGGTCCGCACCAAAATCGGAGAACACCACATCGAAAATTCCGTTTCGCCGCATGACTTTGAAGAGGTATTCAAATCAAGAATTGAAGAAATTTCCAATACAAACCCAACCAACATTTAAAGTTTGGGCCAATTTTTGCTATCTTTGGCCAGCATGCGCACGATACACAAAACTCTACGCTCTTTGACTTTCATTGCCTTATCGTTAACCTTGGTACAATGTACCGAACTCAACGCCGGAAAAGTTAAACAGGATTTTAACAATTGGTTTAACGACCTGATAACACCTCGCGCCTCTTCTTTGGAAATGGCCAACGATGGTTACACCGTTAAAGGAAATCTTAAAAACAAACCCAATCAGGTGATTCGCTTGTTCGAAATGACGGCGGAAGGGCTGGTTTTCATCGACAGTACTTTTACGGATAAAAAAGGTGATTTCAATGTCAATGGCAGCACCAAAGAACTCATTTTCTGCGCCCTTATGGTATTGGAAAAGCAGATGGTGTATTTGGCGCTGAACAATGCTACAGAAGCTACGCTGGCGATCGACGCCACCACTACCGGCATTAACTATACAATTACTGGCAAAAATGTAGACGAAAGTCAGGCATTGAAAGACTTGTTAAAGTTAAACGAAGATTTCTCTGCCAGAATCAGAGCTTTGGAAGCGGAAGCAAGCAAATTGAACCCTAACACCGATGAAGGTTTTAATAAGATGCAAAAATTGCAAGCAGATTATTACGCCAATTTGAGCGAAAGAGCCGCCGCTATTTTGAGTTTCGCAAAAGCCAGAACCAGTAGCTTTATTCCCTTTTTCATCCTTCATTTCAACGTAGTTCAAGAACCTACCATTGAATTGTTAACTGTGGCTCGCGATGCAGCGGTAAAAGCCGACCCGACTTCAAAATACACCCAAATGATTCAGCAAAAGTATCAAGAGGAAGCAAAATTGATGGTGGGTGGTGAAGCGCCTGAAATCAACCTGCCACAACCCGATGGAACAAATTTGGCCTTGAGCTCATTGCGCGGTAAATATGTTTTGATCGATTTCTGGGCTAGCTGGTGCGGACCTTGTCGCAAAGAGAACCCCTACAACGTAGAAATGTATAAGCGATTCAAGGACAAAGGTTTTGAAATCTATGGCGTGTCTTTGGATCAAGACCCAACCCGTTGGAAAGGTGCAATTGAAAAAGACGGATTAACTTGGAAACATGTGAGTGATTTAAAAGGCTGGGGCAGTTCCGCCGGCCAAACATACAACGTACATTCTATTCCTTCTACAGTATTGGTTGACCCTGACGGAAAAATCGTTGCTAAAGGTTTACGCGGAGAAGAATTGGATGCAAAACTCCAAGATTTATTGGGCGTAACTCCCATGGAAAAAGGCCCACAAATAGACAAACCTTAAATTGACGTTTAATTAATATTAAAATAATATATTAGAAATTGAAAGTTAACACTAATTCAATTCCTTTGTGATATAATGTTTAAAGGATTGCCTAAAGTATTAGTAGTAGATGACGAGCAAGACATTCTCGAAATAATTAGGCATTCGTTAGCCAAAGAAGGTTTTGAGGTGCATATTGCTGCCAATGGTGCACAAGCCGTTGAGCAAGCAAAAAAAATAAAACCGGAAATCATCATTATGGATGTTATGATGCCCGTGATGGACGGGATGGAAGCCTGCCGACAACTTAAAGGATTTCCAGAAACGCAAAATATACCTGTAATATTTTTAACAGCTCGAAGTGAAGAATTTGCAGAATTGGCAGGTTTTGAAGCCGGTGCTGACGATTATATTTCAAAACCAGTGCGCAATCGTGTACTGCTGAGCAGACTAAAAGCCATCCTTCGCAGACGCAATACATTATCAACACCAGAACCAGAAAAATACGACTTCGGCAATCTCAAAATAGACCGTGAGCGATATGTTGTTGAATACGATGGCAAAACATTGCAATTTCCCAGAAAAGAATTTGAATTGCTTTCATTCTTGGCTTCTAGACCCGGCAGAGTGTTTTCACGAGATGAAATCTTAGAAAATGTATGGGGAAATGAAGTGTTGGTGGTTGACCGTACGATTGATGTCCACGTGAGAAAAATCCGTGAGAAACTGGACGACAAGTTCATTTACACCGTAAAAGGTGTGGGTTATAAGTTCGAGAGCTAATTTCCCTCGAAAATCGAGAGCACCGCACTCGCTTTATCCAAACATTCTCGGTATTCCTGTTCCGCTACACTATCATAAGTGATAGCACCCCCAACAGCATACGCCAATGTCTTGGTCACCGAATCATATTGTAAGGCACGAATCACCACATTGAAATCCATGTTTTGCTTCCAAACGTAGCCCAAAGTTCCTGAATAAATGCCCCGCGCAAACCCTTCCAATTGATTTGTATAATGCATAACGGAGATTTTTGGAGCGCCAGTCATGCTTCCCATCGGAAAAGTGGCATGCATCAACTCCTTCAATCCCACTTCTTGCTTCAATTGTCCTTCTACCGTTGAAATCAATTGATGTACGTGAGAGAATGAATAAACCGCACAACATTCGGGTACATAAACACTGCCAATCTCACAAACTTTTGACAGATCATTCCGCACGAGGTCTACAATCATAATATTCTCCGCGCGGTCCTTCTCCGATTTCTCCAATTCCATTACAACAATAGCGTCCAATATCTCATCCAATTCATTAGAGTTAGCCTGGAATACCCTGGGCCGTGTTCCTTTAATCGGTTGAGAAAAAACCAAATCCCCCCGTTTACCAAAAAACCGCTCTGGACTCGCGCATAGCAAATACCGATTCCCATCTTTCAAAAAAACAGAAAATGGGGCTGGCGCTTTGTGCGTCAACAGCAGAAAAGCATCATACGGATCCATGTCTTCTCGCGCAGTAAAGGCGATGCAATAATTCATCTCATAAAAGTCCCCATCAACAATATGGTGTTTGATGCGCTCTACATTCTCTAAATACGTTTCCTTTGGCGTTTGCGATTGCCACTGGGGTGAATTTTTGGCGGCGACGACTTTGGATAAAGGGGATTCACGCCTATCACTGTCATCTTGATCACCGCTAACCGCAAATCCTGAATTTTGATTACCGCGCAAATTCAACAGGGTTTCATCGCCTGAAATAATGCCGTTTTTTTCTACCGCTACCCACGCCTTTGGAATCACAAATTTTAACGACTCAAATTCTACCAATTGCGGTTGGTCTGTCTTTAACGATGGTTCAATTTGATTTTTATAATCATACCCCAAATATCCCATTACAGGATTTTCAGGGCAATGTGGCACATCAGATAAATCAGAAAATTGCTCAGCAATACCAAAACCAGCCATGATGGATATATCTCCCCGACTATCGGAGCGACCGGCACTCAGAAAAATACAAGCAAACGACTCTTTCCTTGCTTTTTTAAGCAAACATTCAAGTTGGTATGTATTTGCAATTGCTTGATATTTCATTACTTATCACATAAAAATTTGATCCTCCTCCAAACTTTCGTCGCCTTGATAAAACCGATGAATTACCCGCGATTTCGCTGCGCCAACCACCCCCGAAAGCATATCAACACTCGCCTCTTTTACCTTTTTTACACTGTTAAAATGCTTCAAAAGTAAACGCGCTGTCTCATTCCCTACCCCAGGAATCTCAGTGAGTTCTGTCTTCAATGTCCCCTTATCCCTTCTGCTTCTGTGATGCGTAATTCCAAATCGATGCGCCTCATCCCGCATTTGCTGAATCACTTTCAGTGTTTCCGATTTCTTATCGATGTACAAAGGCAGAGAATCGCCGGGGAAGTAAATTTCCTCCAACCGCTTCGCTATCCCTATAATGGCCAATTTGGTATAAATTCCCATGGCTTTTAATGCTTCCACAGCGGCACTCAACTGACCCTTGCCCCCATCCACCACTATTAATTGTGGCAACGACTTATTTTCTTCAATTACCCTTGAATATCTACGCGTAATTACCTCTTTCATCGTGGCAAAATCATCTGGTCCTTGCACCGTCTGTATATTAAAATGTCGGTATTCTGATTTCGCAGCCTTCCCATTCTTAAAAACCACGCAAGCACTAACAGGATAGGTGCCCTGAAAATTTGAATTATCAAAACATTCAATATGTCGTGGCAGCTCACTCAACCGCAAATCCTTTTTCATCTGCTCCATCAATCGATCCACGCGGATTTCTGGATTCAGTTTTTCGTATTGAGACAATTTTTCCTGCTTGTAGAGCAGGGTATTCTTCATGCTCAGCTCTAATAAACGACGTTTATCGCCCATTTTGGGAACGGTAACGGCAACACCGTTTAGTTCTAAATCGAGTTCATGACTCAAGACGATTTCCCTGCAATCATCACCGTATTGATTTCTCATTTCAGCCACCGCGGAAGCGAGCAAATCTGAATCCAACTCATCGAGTTTTTTTCTGATTTCCACATTCCGACTAACGATAATCAAACCTTGACTTACGCGCAGAAAATTTACGAAGGCAACCTTTTCCGTGCTACTAATACTATAGACTTCTAAATCCCCCAGCACGGTGCTCACAACTGTACTTTTCGATTGGTATCGTTCCAAGGAATCCAACTTTTCTTTAAACTCATGGGCTTTTTCAAATGCCAACTCAGCAGCGGCATTCATCATCAACTCTTTCAAATGTCGTTTCACCTCCCCCAAATTCCCTTTCAATAAATATTTTATCTGGGCGATGCTTTCGTTGTACGACGATTCGGTTTGATGTGCTTCGCAGGGGCCCAAGCAATTCCCCAACTGATATTCCATGCAAATTTTGTGTTTGCCCGCGGCTACGCTCGCGGGCGTCATCCCAAAATTACAATTCCGGGTGGGATACAATTTCTTCACCAAATCCAATACCGTGTGCATTACCTTCACATTGGCATAAGGACCATAATAATCAGAACCATCACGAATCGGATTCCGCGTTGGGAAAACCCTCGGAAACCGCTCCGCCGTGATCCGAATGTAAGGATAGGTCTTATCATCCTTTAATGAAATATTGTACCTCGGCTGAAATTCCTTAATTAAACTGTTCTCCAACAGCAAAGCATCCATCTCAGTATCAACCACCGTGTATTCAAAATACTGAATCTTACTGACCAAAATAGCCGTTTTGCGATTCTCGTGCTGCTGTTTGGTAAAATAACTCGTGACTCTCTTTTTGAGGTTTTTGGCCTTTCCTACATAGATAATTACATCCTCCGCATCAAAATACTTGTAGACCCCCGGCGAGTCGGGCAACGACTTAATCAATTTACTCAAATGCGCGGGGACCATAACACAAAATTACGCGCAAACCCCTATCAATGGGTACCAATTTCTACGTGACGTGCACTGACAGTTTCCCCAAAGAACAACGACGCCTGGAAATCAAATGTACTTGCATCGTCAGTGGTCACAAACTCACACTTTCCGCCACGCATCAACCCCGATTCTATCTCAGAATGACGTGATAAATAATCTTGTAATTTATCTGCAACGATGCCACCTTGTGTTACCAACCGAATCGAAGAAGGGACAAATTTCTTAATCGTCTCCATCAACAGCGGATAATGGGTGCAAGCCAGTAACAATGTATCAATGTTGGGATTCCGCACCAGAATTCGATCCACATGTTGCTTCACGAAATAGTCCGCGCCTTCGCCTACCATTTGATTGTGCTCCACCAAATAAACCCACATCGGACAAGCTTCTTGCTCCACCAAAACCGAAGGATAAAACTTAGCAATTTCCTTGGGATACGATCCCGATGCCACCGTCCCTGCTGTACCCAAAATACCCACAACTCCCGTTTCAGAATACGCACCAATCGATTCGGTAGTAGGTCGAATCACTCCCAAAACCCGCTTGTGATCGTTCCGATTTGGCAAATCCACCTGCTGTATCTGTCGGAGCGCCTTCGCTGAAGCCGTATTACAAGCCAAAATCACCAAATCACAACCCTCATCAAACAACCAATTCACACATTCCAAAGTGTAATGATACACCGTCTCAAACGAGCGATTTCCATAGGGAGCACGGGCATTATCGCCAAAATACAAATAATCATATTCCGGCAAAATATCAACGATGCACCTCATCACAGTGAGACCACCGTAACCCGAATCAAATATGCCTATTTTGCCCTTTTTCATAAAACAAAGGACTGTTGAATTATCAACAGTCCTTCAAATGTATTGCAATCAAATGAATTACTTTTTCAACAAGGCTGCCATTACAGCACCTGTGATATCATCGGCGGGATTAGCGCTCCACAGAACAATGCTCTGAGAATTATCGATTACGTGCGCATAGCCCTTAACCTTTGCAACATCACCAGCCGTTTTCTTTACCAATTCCAAAATGGGATTATACAAACGAACCTGCTCTTGCTGAATTTCTGCTTTGTAAGCCTCTTGGGTTTCTTGAGCCTCTTGTTGCAAACGCTGAAAACTCTTTTGAATCAATTCCAATTGTGCGGGAGACGCTTTCAAGGCTTGCTTGGTTTGGTATTCCTTCTCTTTGCTTTGCATTTCTGATTCCAAATCCTGTAGACGCTGCATATAGCCTTGCTCAATGGCAGCCAATTTGGCCATTACTGAATCTTTCATTGGCAAAGTATCCACTACCTTCATGGTATTGATAGTAGCAATTTTCTGCGCTTGTGCGATGGAACCCATTGCCATAAATACGGTCATGGCAATCAATAGAATGGTTTTTTTCATGTATATCAAATTTAGTTTTTGTTAATTGTTATCGTCCTGATTTCCATTGGGCGATGTACCATTTGGAACATTCCCCTTGGGCGTTGGCATATTGGGCTTCAAACCACCCGGACGTGTTTGGGTATTTGGATTTGCAGGAGTGGCAGTTGCACCAGGCATATCCTCTGTTGGGATTCCCAATGCTTCCATCACTTCTAATGTTTTGTCATACTTCTGGTCCGCATAAAGCATCAACGCCCCACCCGATTTGTCAAAAATATACGCATATCCCTCTTTTTTGGCGACGTTCTGAATGGCATCGTATACTTTGTCTTG
>JBBAVI010000158.1:0-7522 GCA_040397785.1 Saprospiraceae bacterium
CCTCGGGTAGGTGACACCTCGGGTAGGTGACACCTCGGGTAGGTGACACCTCGGGCAGGTGACACCTCGGGCAGGTGACACCTCATACCAAACTATCCACTATCCATTGTCAACTATCCATTGTCAACTGTCAACTAAACCACATCAGATTTCGAAACCGAAACAAAACGCAGCGACCAATACATCATATTCAGCAGCACCCCAAATAAAATGGTAACGCCCCAGGTCGTAGGGTGGGCAAGGGGATCAACAAAACGATCGAGGATGTCACTGAACAGGCCAAAAGGATTGCTCAAAATGTCCCAACTGTTCCAACGCAAATAACGACCTAAATAGACGCCAAAACTGGCCAAAAACAGGAAAAATACGGTGATGAGTGTGACCCAGCGTGTATGCAAATGCCTTTGTAGCAAAGCGGAAAGGTCCATTAAACTGATAAATCCGTACATCAGGCCCGTCCAGGCAAAAGACAAAATAACCACCAGGTCAAACCAGATCGGGGCTGAGCGTTGGGTACGCAAATGAAACAGGTCCGTAAGAATATAAGGCGAATTTGGAAAAAAAAGGAGCCAGGAGAAAATTAAAAGGCTCAAGGCCAAGCGGTTATTGATGGCTTTATACAGGATGATCGAACTAAACAGCCAGGGCAAAAATGCGAGAAAAAGATTCCAGTTGAGAAACAGAAATACTTTGGTGTCAGTAATGGTGTAACGCAACAGGGATAGACTGAAGCAAAATACGGTCATCAAGCCCAATAGTACGGTGCTATTGAGTCGGTTTAGTTCTTTTAGGCGTTGGATCATGTTGGGTTGTTTTCTGAAAAAAGGTTGCTATTCGCCCATATTCACGATACGTGTAGGTTCCATCATTTCATTGCGCACGGCAATTTGACGTAAGGTGTTTTTCGCCACATTCAAAAATGCCTCTGCCATGATGGTGCCTGTTTTTAAAACGGCCGGAACGCCTTCGTCGCCGCTTTCCCGGATGCCTTGAACGATCGGAACCTGCCCCAGCAACACCGAATTGCTGCTGTGCGCAAGTTTTTTGCCACCGCCTTGGCCAAACAAATAATATTTGTTATTGGGTAATTCCTCTGGCGTAAACCATGACATATTTTCTACCACGCCCAAAATCGGAACATTAATTTGGGGTAACTGGAACATGTGCATCGCTTTTACGGCATCTGCCAGCGCGACTTCTTGTGGCGTTGTTACCAGTACCACGCCGGTTACCGGAACCGTTTGTACCAAGGTCAATTGCACATCGCCGGTACCGGGCGGCAAGTCAACAATCAGAAAATCAAGCGGTTCCCACATTACATCGTTGAAAAACTGCTTGATCACCGCCGCCAACCGGGGCCCGCGCAACACCACCGCCTGATCGGGCTCGATAATGTTGCCAATACTGATACTTTGCATGCCATGCGCAATCAGGGGCAGCATTTTAATTTTACCTGTGACATCTTTCACTTTCGGGCGTTGTCCGACCAGTCCCAGCATGGTTGGAATACTGGGACCGTACACATCGGCGTCCATAATGCCCACTTTGGCGCCCAATTGTTGCAATCCCAGGGCGAGGTTCACGGCTACCGTGCTTTTGCCGACGCCGCCTTTTCCGGAGGCCACCGCAATGATATTTTTGATATGGGGCACGATGCTGGTCGATTCCTGGCTGCCGGGTGTACGCGCAATAAAATGCACATTGACATCGGCTTGCGGAAATTCGGCAACAATGGCCTCGATACAGGCAAAGTTCAATTCAGCCTTGCCCTGCATTTGCAAGGAAGGGACGACCAGTTTGAAATTGACGTGGTTGCCCTCGATCATCAGATCCTGGATCATTTGCACGGCTACGAGGTCTTGTCCGGTTTGTGGGTCGCGCACCTTGCGCAGGGCATTTAAAATGGATTCCTTGTTCAATTCGTTGATTATTAGAATTTTATGTTAATATTTTGAGGTCGGATGGTTGCTTATAAAGGGGGCGTATCCACCGAAAAAGCCACTGTCCGCACCCGTTTGGTTTCTACTCCGTCCAACATTTCTATGAGCACCATCGCTTGCGCATCTGGCCGCTCAAACACTGCGCGCATATCGCGGATACGCGCCGCAGGTACACCAAACGCCTGAAAACGCTCCAAAAGCGCCTCCAAAGGATGCCCGGCGATTCTAGTTTTTAAAACATCTACCAACGCCATTCGGTTGCGCACGCGGGCAGTATTGGTCTGAAAATCCGGATTTTTCAATAAGAATTCCAGGTCTAAACAAGTGCACAATTGCCGGAATTGCCGTTCTGTTCCCACGGCTAAGAGTACCGCTTGTCCATCCGAACACGCAAATATATCGCCGTAAGGGGCAATGTTGGGATGTTGCGCGCCCATTCGTTGGGGAATATGTCCAGCCATGAGCCAATTGCCCGCCTGATTTGCCAGGGATGCAATCGCACTTTCTATCAGCGAACTTTGTACCAGCGCACCTTTTCCTGTTTGAGTGCGTTGCAACAGGGCAATTAAAATGGCTTCTTTCAATTGATGGGCGGCCAAAATATCGATCAGGGCAACAGGCATTTTTACAGGTGCCCGATCGGCCTCGCCATTCATGTATAAAAAACCGGCTTCTGCCTGCAGAACCACGTCAAAAGCCGGACTTTCGTCCTCCGGATCGGCAAAAGCGCTCAATTGGGCATAGATCAAGCGCGGATTTTGGCTGCGCAAATAAGCAGCATCTACCCCACAACGGGCGGCAAAAGAAGGTTTAAAGTTGGAAATGACCACATCGGCCGCCAAGGCTAATGCTTGTGCTTCGGCTTGGTCGGCAGGGTCATTCAAATCGAGTAAACGATACGTTTTACCCCAATTTACACTACAAAAATAGGCCGAAATAGCCGAGTTAGGGTCTTCCGAAGGCAATTTCCAGCCGCGGGTCACATCGCCGCCCGTGGTTTTGTTTTCAATTTTCACAACCTCAGCCCCGAGCTCTGCAAAAAACATCCCGACTGCCGGTCCTGCCAAAACACTGGCAAATTCCACTACTTTTAGGTCTTTAAAAATTTGGTTTGTCATAAACAATCGTATGAAAATATTTTCCCCAGCCCAGGTACGCGCCTGGGACGCCTACACCATCGCGCACGAACCCATTGCTTCCCTCGACTTGATGAACCGCGCTTCCCGGGTATTTGCAGATTGGTTGATGGGGCATTTTCCAGATACCACACAGCCGGTGTATGTATTTGTGGGTCCGGGCAACAACGGCGGCGACGGCTTGGCGGTCGCTCGGATGTTGCACCAGGCATTTTACCCGGTAAAGGTATTTGTTTGTGTGCTTACTGATCAGGTTTCGGCCGATTTTGCAGCACAGCGCGAAATTTTACCCGAAGGCGTCGACGTTTTAGATGGTTTTGACTTGTTAAAAACCGGACTGACGGGCAATCCCCAGGTGCTTATTGATGCTTTATTTGGCTCCGGACTCAATCGGCCATTGGAAGGCGACTGGATACAACTCATTGATTTACTAAACTTTACCTCCACTCCAAAATTTGCGATTGACATCCCAAGCGGACTGGCAGCAGATCGCACGAGCACAGGCCCTTGCGTACGCGCGACCCGCACTTTGAGTTTTGAAACCCCAAAATTAGCGTTTATGCTGCCCGAAAATGCCGATCGGGTGGGGGAGTGGTCGGTAGCCAGCATTGGTTTGCATCCCGCGTACGTGCAAGAAACCGAAACGCCTTTTTATTATTTAACCCAGGCTGATATTGGTGTTTTCTTTAAAAAACGGGCAAAATTTAGCCATAAAGGCAGTTTTGGGCATGCCTTGTTGTTGGCGGGCAGTTATGGCAAAATCGGGGCGGCGGTATTGTCTGCTACAGCATGCAAGCGTTCCGGGGTGGGATTACTGACCATCCATGCGCCCACTTGTGGTTACGACATTTTGCAAACAACTGTGCCGGAAGCCATGTGTACGCCGGGTTCAGGGGTTGAATACCTGGAAAGTTTGCCGGATTTGACACCATATAAAGCAATAGCCATTGGACCGGGCATTGGCACGCATCCTGCAACAGCCCTTATGTTGGAGCAATTGCTGTGTACCGTTCAGGTACCGCTCGTGTTGGATGCCGATTCGCTCAATTTACTTTCCGAACGTCCCGATTGGTGGCGTTTGATGCCGCGCAACACCGTTTTAACCCCACATCCGGGTGAGTTTGCGCGTTTAATTGGCAAAACAGCCGATGATTTTGAGCGTTTAGATCTATTGAGGCGAAAAGCACAAGAACACGGGGTATTTATCATTTTAAAAGGCGCCAATACGGCCATTGCAACGCCGGATGGTGCTTGTTGGTTTAATAGTACCGGCAATCCGGGCATGGCCACGGGTGGCTCCGGCGATGTGCTCACTGGAATTTTGACTGGTTTGTTGGCGCAGGGTTATGCACCGTTGGATGCTTGTCGCCTGGGCGTGTGGGCGCACGGGTATGCGGGCGACTTGGCAGCAGATAAATTGAGTCAGGAGGCCTTGTTGGCAGGTGATTTGGTGGAGTGTTTGGGTGGGGTTTGGTTGGCGTTGGGTGGATGAGGCAGGTTTGTCAAAATAATATTTAACTGCACTTTATTTTCAGTTTATTTATAAAATAGAATGTATATTTGCATATAAAATTCAAAATAGGGTTCTATTATGCTGATTCAGTTCTCGGTTCGCAACTTTAAGACTTTTAAAGATGAAGTCAAACTCACAATGTTTGCTTCAAATTCTGATAAAACAACCCGTGAAGGAGAGAATGTGTTTGAACTCCCGAAGTTTAACTTGCGTCTTTTAAAAAGTGCAGTGATTTATGGCGCTAATGCAAGTGGGAAAACGAAATTGATAAATGCGGCGGTTGTGATGAAAGAATTTATTTTGAATTCTTCGAAAGAATCGCAAGAAGGGGAACCGATCAATACAGAACCTTTCAGATTGCATACAGCAATGAAAGACCAGGCTACCATGTTTGAGTTGGTTTTTATTCATCGGGATGAAATGTTTCGATATGGGTTTGAGGTCACTCAAGAAGCGGTGGTTAGTGAATGGTTGTATTACCGCCCAAAAACAAAGGAAACAGAGATTTTTTATAGAGAGGGGCAAGCGTTTAACGTACACCCAACCCTTTTTAAAAAAGGCAGTTTTTTTGTAAAGGAAAATATGATTCGCCCAAATGCCTTAATGCTCTCCGTTGCCGCACAGTTTAATGATAGTTTAGCGAAGCGCGTTTTTGATTGGTTGCGTCAATTTAGGCAGTTGTCTGGTCTTCAAGAAGATGGATATATGGGGTTTTCTCTACATGCGGCAAGTGAAAAAAGCGGTAAAGCAAAGATTTTGGACTGGTTAAAGCACGCTGATATTGGAATTGATGATATTCGTGTAGAGACCATGCGACTGAATGACTTGCCAACTGATTTGCCGGAGGAAATACGAGAAAAATTATTGGAAAGAATTATAGATAAGGACACCAAAATTTATTCAGATTTGGTAACCGTTCATGCGAAATATGATGAAAAAAATGTCCAGGTTGGTTTTGAAGAGTTCAAACTTATGGAAGAAGAATCATCAGGTACCAGGAAGTTCTTTGCATTGAGCGGTCCTATTATTCAGGCATTGGAGCATGGAGAGGTTTTGTTTGTAGATGAACTTGATTCAAAAATTCATCCAAATTTGGTGTGCAAAATTGTTGAAGTTTTCAACTCAAAAGAAGGGAATCCAAAGAACGCGCAATTAGTTTTTAATACCCATGATACCAATCTGCTTGGTTCAGGATTGTTTCGACGCGATCAAATCTGGTTTTTGGAAAAAAATAGATATAGCGCGTCTACATTATTTCCACTTTCTTCATTCAAAACCAATGAAGGTGCCCGAAAGACAGATAATTTTGAGGAAAATTATAAGATGGGGCGCTATGGCGGTGTGCCAATTCTGGGTGACTTTGTTGATTTGTCAAGGAATGAAAGCCTACGTGAAATATGAAAACGAAAGATAAAAAGGCCGAACAAGCAGCTCGAAAAAAGGAGCATAAGGCATCTTTATTAATGGCAAAAAAGCGGAGTGCAGCACCTTCCTTCGTGTTGGAGGCACCAACGCGCATTGAAAGAAAAACTATATTAGTCGTTTGCGAGGGCGCCAATACTGAACCAAGCTATTTTCATCAATTTCGACTGACCTCTGGTACCATAATCGCTTTAGGCGCTGGGTGTGAAACGATCCGTGTTATTGAGCGCGCAATTGAAGAACAAAAAAAAGGCAATTACGATCAAACATGGGTTGTGTTTGATAAGGATGATAATGCTGCCCAGGACTTTAATGCGGCAATTGAAATGGCAAACCAACTCAATTTTGGTATTGCATATTCAAACCAGGCCTTTGAGTACTGGCTTATTTTGCATTTTGAAGATCATCAAGGGGGGGGAATGCACCGAGATCAATACCATGATAAATTGAATGAATACCTTATTAAATTCGGATTGTTTTACGATGGCAAGGGGCGAAAAAAAGTAACCAAGGAGATTTTTGATTTGTTGCTCGCTCAGGATAGTAAACATAAGATTTCACGTACTGACTTAGCTATCCGCAGGGCAAGGCGCATTTTTGATTTGTATGACCATCAAAGTCCCGCACAAGAAGAGTCTTCTACAACAGTCTTTTTATTGGTTGAAGAAATACTAAAGTATAAATAAAAAGTCTTCTATCGATATAGTTTACTTTTATCATTCCCCGCCCCACTCCATAAAAAACTGCTCAAGATAACCCACCATAAAGTCATGCCTTTGCACTGTCATTTCTTTTCCTGTCCTAGTATTCATCCGGTCTTTTAATAGCAAAAGTTTTTCATAAAAGTGATTAATCGTTGGTTCTGTGTTGTTTTTATATGCTTCTTTCGTTTTATGTAAATTAGGCTTTATCGCCGGGTCATATAGTTTTCGATTTTTGTACCCGCCATAATTAAATGCGCGTGCAATGCCGATTGCGCCCATCGCATCGAGCCGATCCGCATCTTGAACAACGTCTAATTCCAGGGATTTAAAGTGCTGTACTTCGTTTCCGCCCTTAAAAGAGATGTTTTCAATGATTTTAACCACGTGGGTAATCGTATTTTCGTCGACGCCCATCGTTTCGAGAAACTGTCGGGCTTTTTTTGGGCCAACTGTTTCATCTCCACCGTGAAATTTGGAATCTGCAATATCGTGCAGCAAGGCACCTAATTCCACCACAAAAGTATCCACGTTTTCATTTTCCGCGATGGATTTGGCGGTTTTCCATACCCGATGGATGTGCCACCAATCGTGCCCGCCTTCAGCATCTTGTAGGGTTTCTTGAACGAAGGTGATGGTGGCTTGGATGATGTTTTCTTTGTTCATATGATTTGAAGGTGCCCATGTAAAGATATAACAAAAAAAGCCCGACCATTTGCATGATCGGACTCTCTTTTTGTCGGGGCACCAGGATTCGAACCTGGGACCCCCTGCTCCCAAAGCAGGTGCGCTACCGGGCTGCGCTACGCC
>JBBAVI010000159.1:0-7496 GCA_040397785.1 Saprospiraceae bacterium
AATTGGACGCAGAATCGTTAAACCCCAAGCCTATAGCCAACCAACCCGAAAGCAAGAGTAAGAATGAGGTTAAGAAAAATCTGCTTTGGGCCATGGTTGATGCAAAGATAATTACTTCATCATGCTGAAACATTTTGAATTTAACACTAAATTGTTTTTTTTGCGACATTACACTTTATTAAAAACAGTAATTATGGCCTCAACCTCAACCTCACGAACCAAATTGGAACTAGAATACGCATTGCGTTCTTCCCCTAATATTTTATATCAGTATATTTCTAATCCTTCCGGTTTGCAGAATTGGTTTGCCGATCATGTGGGTGTGAAAAATGGAGAAAATTACAAATTTAAGTGGGATGATGGAACCGAAATGGATGCGTTATTGGTGAAAGCGGTGACAAGTAAATATGTGCGCTTTAAAATTGTTGATGCGGTGGATACCGATGAATTTTTGGAGTTCAGAATTCAGCAAGATGCCATAACATTGGATATCGATTTAATCATCACCGAATTTGTAAATTCTGGAGATGAAGAGAGCGCAGCTTCTATTTGGGATGCCGCAGTTGACAGTTTGCGCTTTACGATCGGGGCTTAAGATTTCCCTGAAACCTCATTCATCTAGGCGACATTAATCGATCTTCACCTGCGGCCTTCTTTTGCTTTACGGATGACTAATTTGTTAGCATTTTAATTCTGATATTGCTAGGAAAGCCATTAATCCACAGCCTCGCTCAAGTGCATCTTCATCCACGTCAAAGCTGGGGTGATGCACACTAAATGTGGTTTTTTTGGCTTCGTTCCGCGTCCCCAATCGATAAAAACAGCTGGGAACTTCTTGGGTGAAATAAGAAAAATCTTCAGCAGCCATCCAAATTCCGAGGGGTTCTACGTTTTGATCACCAAGAAATGCCTTTGCTTCTGATTGAAGTCGCTCTGTGAGTTCTTCGTTATTTTTCAAAAATGGATATCCACGTCGTATGTCGAATTCTACCGTTCCGCCCATACCTTCCACCAAACCTTTGGCTAGTGTGAGCATTTTTTGATGGGCTTCTGCACGCCAGTTTTCGTCTAGGGTTCTAAAGGTTCCTTCGATAATCACTTCGTTGGGGATTACATTGGTTGCACCTTGTGCAATGACTTTTCCAAAACTCAACACGGAGGGGATGGCTGGGTTTGCGGCGCGCGAAACGATTTGTTGTAATGCAACGATTAAATGCGCGCTGATTAGCACAGGATCTATATTGAAATGGGGCATCGCACCATGACCGCCTTTGCCCGTTACTTTTACATAAATCTCATCGGTACTCGCCATGTATAAGCCAGGTCGAAATCCTATTTTACCTGTTTCAATGCCTGGCATAACGTGTTGGCCAATCATGACATCCACCTTTGGATTTTGAAGTACACCTTCTGCAATCATAAGCGATGCACCGCCGGGGAGCCTTTCTTCTCCGGGTTGAAATACGAGTTTTATTGAACCTTCAAATTCGTCTTTTAATTCTGTTAAAATTCGCGCAGCACCCAGTAAGCTAGATGTATGAACATCGTGACCGCAAGCATGCATAACTCCTTCTTTCTGACTTCGATAGGGCCTGCCATCATTCACTTCCACAATGGGGAGTGCATCCATATCGGCTCGCAATCCGACAACTTTTTTCGATGGATTTTTTCCTTCAATCACGGCAACCACACCTGTATTTGCCAATCTTTGTGTTTTTAGGCCCAAGGCATGCAATTCTTTTTCAACGAACGCTGCTGTTTCATGTTCTTGAAAAGACAGTTCAGGATTTTGATGGATATGTCTGCGAATGTCTATCAATGCGGGTAAAATTGCGGCGGCGCGTTCTTGGATATGTTTCTTTACGTCCATGATTGGAATTGTTGTATCAGATGAAGTACTTTGCAAATCTAATCGTTTCTGTAATATTCAATTCATATGATTACTCAAAACTCAATCGAACAACTGCTGAATGTCGTTTCTATTGAGGATGTAGTGGGTGATTTTGTATCTCTCAAACGCTCTGGGGCCAGATATAAGGGCTGTTGTCCATTCCACGATGAGAAGACACCGAGTTTTGTAGTTTCTCCATCCATTGGGATTTATAAGTGTTTTGGATGTCAGAAGGGGGGTAATGCCATTCAATTTATGATGGATATTGAGAATTTGAATTTTGTTGAAGCCGCCAGAAGTCTTGCAAAACGATTTGGTGTAGAGTTGGAGGAAACGCATATTGAAAATCGGGATGCGCACCAAGAAGCGCAACGCCAGCGAGAATCAATTCAGGCCGCCGTGGATTTTGCGCAAGGTTTTTTTGTTTCACAATTGTTTGATGCCGAAGAGGGGAAGTCGATTGGTTTGCCTTATTTCAAGGAACGGGGTTTTACCATTGAAACGATAAAAAAATGGGGGCTAGGTTACAGTCCTGAGTCATGGGAATCCTTGGCTGTGCATTCAAAGTCAAAGGGGTTTCACGCCGATGTGATGGTTCAGGCGGGGTTATTAAAGCTGCGTGAAAATGGTACCCATTATGATTTGTTTAGGCATCGTGTGATGTTCTCCATTTATTCAGTTACAGGAAAGGCGATTGCTTTTGCTGGACGAAAAATGAGCAGCACGGATCCATCGCCGAAATATGTCAATTCACCCGAAACGGAGTTATACAAAAAGAGCGATGTTTTGTTTGGTTTATTTCAAGGCAAGAATGCGATAAAAAAAGTGGATAAGGTCTACATGACCGAAGGCTATACGGATGTGATTACTTTGAGTCAGGCGGGAATCGAAAATGTGGTTGCTAGTTCTGGGACGGCTTTAACGCCGGGTCAAATCAAATTGCTTAAGCGTTTTACTGATAATGTTACTGTAGTTTACGATGGGGATGCGGCGGGGATCAAAGCATCGATTCGTGGGATAGATTTACTGCTACAGGATGGGTTGAATGTGCGTGTGGTTTCATTGCCTGAGGGTCAGGACCCTGATTCTTATTGTCAGAAAATGGGCGGCGAAGATTTTCAGGCGTATTTGAATGAAACTGAGGAGACGTTTATCCATTTCAAGGCGAAGTTATTGATCAACGAGAGCAAGCATGATCCCTTAAAGAAGTCGGATGCGATTCGTGAAATTTTAAAAAGTGTTTCGTTGATATCGGACGGGCTCAAGCGTTCTGCCTTAACGAGAGATTTGTCGCAGATCTGCGAAATGGAAGAATCGGTTTTGGTTCAGGAGTTGGGAAAGTTATTGCGACAGCAGAAGGCGAAGGAGGAACAGGCATTTGTAAGTCAGATTGCTTCTATCACCCATGAAATGGGGGTGGAAATGCCTGCGCCGGCGAAGCCGGCGCTTAAAGACCATTACCAAGAAATGGCCGTCTTTAGACTTTTACTATTGCATGGCAATGAAGTCTTGAAGTCAGAAGAAAAAACGGTATTTGCCATTATGGTTGAAAAGGTCTTTAACGATCCTGATTTGGTTTTTGAAAACGAACTTGCAATTCGATTGATATCGGAAGCCGCTGAACTAGAGGCCTGGCCCGAAAAAGAATATTTTATTCACCACCTCGATAATGAAATTGCCGCTTGGGCTGCCGGGGTTTTGGCCGGTGGGCATACACTGAGTAAAGCATTTGAAGACAATTTTATTGATGTGTCGCAGCCCGAATCAACAGTCAGTGAGCAGGTGAAAAACGTAATTTTACATCTTAAACGCAAAAAGTATGATAGGAGTATTGTTGAGGCCCTTGCCCTATTGGATAAACCGGACATTTTGATAGAAGATGTAAACGAACTGCTCGATTATATCAAGGAATTGAATATGAGAAAGAAGAAAATTGCCGACGAATTGGGGAATTCTGTGAGTTGGATTTGAATTTAAATCGTTGTAAATCAATATTTTAATATTTTGGCACGCGGTTTGCATACTGGCTGGTATGTTTAAGAACAAATTGGTTATTCCAACTTTCGTATTGCTTTTCCTTACCGTTGCGGCGATAGGGAAAACGGCTTTTGGAACAGACAAAGTGATCCCCGTGGCTGAAGTGAAAGAATTAGATTCCGCGTTAGTTATCGTAAACGATTCATTGTATTTCGATTCATTAGAACTTTCTTTAAAGCATATCCCCAATGCGCAGCCGATGTATTCTGTTGCAAAAAATGCCATCGGCAAATGGGCGAAATTGTTTATCGCAGTAAAAATTGTAGAAAGCGGCAACGATGGTGATAACTCTATCTATGCTCGTCGGGATTACAACCTAACTGGTATGCGCCAGCCTCGTGTCCGTAAAACCATGTCGTTGGGTGCCACCAAAAATAAATACGCTCGTTATGCCAGTTGGTATGATTGCATGATAGATTTTGGAATGTACTTGAATGGTATGGAAAGAGGGTTTATCAAAAAGCATCACCGTCCAGTAAGAAATAGTCAAGAGATGGTGAATTATCTATACGGTAAGTACAATTCTCATCCCGTGTGGCGCAAACGTACTTTATACGTATTGAAGAATTTTAAGTGGAAGTAATTACTTCTGGTGTTTGTATCGCAAACAGTATAAACTAAATCCCAGTGCGATAAAAAAGGCTGAACCGCTGAGTGCAAAAATTCCAACGTAATTCCAACTGATTCCTTGAATAAAATAGTTTGCGGTAAGTCCGCCTACGATAATTCCCAACTCTAATAACATAAATAGCATTGCCAAGGCTCTTCCGCGGTGATGGTTATCTGCGGTGTCGCTTGCCCAGGCAAACAAACTTGGTGCGTTAAAACCTTGTCCAATT
Organism: Saprospiraceae bacterium; assembly: GCA_040397785.1. Lineage (GTDB taxonomy): Bacteria > Bacteroidota > Bacteroidia > Chitinophagales > Saprospiraceae > M3007. The sequence continues at coordinate 4,768 of JBBAVI010000159.1, forward strand.
CCATATAATATGGCGGAACTGGCAAACCAAATGAGACCGGGCAATTCACAGGTATTGCAATGGGTTTGATGGCTGTGTTCTAGGCAAATCGACATATAGACAAGGATTGCCATAGATAATACTTGTGCGGCAGTCCCAATGGCGGTGCTCCAGGCTCTTCCCAATGCGTCGCTCACACGCCCGCTCAACAATCGAAATAACAACGAGACGCCTATATAAATACTCAAGAACAATCCTTTGTTTGTATAGCCCATTTCCAAGGTAAAATCTGCCATCACAGTAAGTATCGAACCCAAGGAAATACAGACCAAGAACATAATAAAGCTAGGTCGCCACGCAGGAAAATAGAACAGGTTGCGGATGTTAAATACAAATTCTTTTCGGTTTGATTTTGTTCGCGTTTCAGGCAAACTCATGAAAAGTAGCCAAGCCAAAGATGCCAATGCCGCACTGGTGTAATACAAAATATTTACGCCAAAATGCAATGCGATAATCGCGCCCACTGCATATCCAATGGTGGTGCCCAGATTGTTGAACATTCCTTGCCATCCCATTGCCCGGCCTCGATGGGATTCCGCAACTACATCGGCGGTGAATGCGGTAAATCCGGTGGGTGTAAAACCCGTGGAGAAGCCATGTATCGCACGAACAATCAAGAATCCCATGGCTGTGGTCACCAACGGGTAAAAACAACCCGCGATGATGCAAAATAAGCAGCCTCCAATCATGGCCCATCTTCTACCTAAATTGTCTGTAATCCAGCCACTAAAAGGACGTGCAATAAGCGCACTGAAGGAAAAGGCAGGAATAATCCATCCCACATAGGCAGCTCCACCTTTGGATCGCAACTCTTGTGCTAATTCTGGGAGAATGATATTAAACGAGAGAAAAAAACTCATCGCTCCCAAGCACATAATCCAAAATACCCTTGGGTATTTATAAGTCAGGGCTTGTTGCACGGGGCTCATTTACTGGAATAGTTGGCAACCAATGGCATTATGCGTCCTTTGCCAAATGCTTTGGCGCTAACACGCAATATCGGTGGGGCCTGATATCGTTTGTATTCGCTGCCGTTAACCAGGGCAACAACTTTATGCACCGTAGTTTGGTCGTATCCCATTGTAATTAACTCATCAACGCCTTTGCGCCCTTCGATATAGTGTTTTAATAACTCATCAAGGACATCGTAATCAGGTAGTGAGTCTGCATCTTTCTGACCGGGTCTCAATTCTGCGGATGGGGCTTTAATGATGATGTTGTTCGGAATAATTTCTTGATTTCTATTAATGTAACGAGCCAAGGCGTAAACTTGATTTTTGTATACATCGCCAAGTGGACTTAATGCGCCGCACAAATCGCCGTAGAGTGTGCTGTAACCCACACTGAGCTCACTTTTATTGCTTGTATTCAGCAGTATAAAACCCAGTTTATTCGAAATGGCCATCAATAGAACTGCCCTAGAACGCGCTTGAAGGTTCTCTTCCGCTAGATTGAATGGCTTCCCTTGAAATACGGGTTGTAGCGCATCGAGATAGGTATCATAAATGTTCTTTATAGGAATCGTGATTGCATCATTTCCCAAATTGGTACTCAACAATTCTGCATCCGATACGCTATGATCGCTACTAAACATCGATGGCATAAGCACGGGATGCACGTTTTCGGCCCCTAATGCTGCCGTTGCCAAAGCTTGCACCACTGCACTGTCGATTCCGCCTGATGAGCCCAAAACAGCCTGATTGAATCCCATTTTTTTGAAATAATCTCCAATGCCAAAAACCAAGGCTTTGTATAACTGCGCGGTATCATCAGTATCTAACGGAACTGAGTTGCCCAGTGCAAATTTGCCGTTTTCAAAACTCGCATAACTTACGTTTTCCTCAAAGCTTGGGGCTTGAAGAATCACTTCGCCGTTGCCGTTGACGGCGCGACTTGAACCATCGAACATGAGTTCGGTATGGGTACCCACTTGATTTACGTAAAGAACGGGCAAATCAAACCTCGATGCTTGCCCGCCAAATACTCGATTTCTCAGCGATTGCTTACCCAAATTAAACGGCGATGCGGCTGGATTGATGATAAGTTCGGCGCCTAAGTCTTTTAATGCTTGACCTGGGCTTACCAAATATTCAAAGTCGTTGTAGACATCCCACAGATCTTCACAAATGGCGATGCCTATTTTAACCCCTTTGTATTCAATGATTTGCGATGTTGTTTCGGGTTGAAAATATCGACTTTCATTGAAAACATCGTAGGTTGGGAGAAGTGTTTTTGCGATGGTTTGTTGGATTCTACCGTTGTACATCACGCAAGCCACATTTTGTAAGTTGCGGCCTTTATTGGGATTTCGGATTACTCCGCCCACGATAGCGGCTATGCCCTCGCAAGCTCGGGCAACCGCCTCCAAAGCATGTTCGCATTTCTCAATGAAATAAGGGTAGTCTAGAAGATCATCGGGCATGTAACCACATACCGATAACTCCGAAAAGACAACCAAATCTACTTTGTCTTGTTTGGCTTGGAAAATGACATCGGCAATTTTTGCCGTATTCGACTCAAAATCGCCAATGGTAAAATTGAGTTGGGCTATTGCGATTTTTAACTCCGCCATAGTTCAGTTAGAATAAGATACCGGCTTGAATGGCAAGTAAGTTAGATTTCCCTGTAATGGTAGGGTCTTTAAAGAAGTTGTTGATCGCATTGTCGAATCGCAAACCCGCAGTAAACAT
>JBBAVI010000160.1:0-7251 GCA_040397785.1 Saprospiraceae bacterium
AAGATTGAGCGCTGCAAGCTTTTATGCGTGGTGAAAGTGAAGACCACGCCCAGCTCAAAATGTTTTCGCGGTAGTCCCGTTCCGGTACACCTGACACGTCGGAAGCGTTCGAAACGCTTCCGACGTGTCAGGTGTACCGGAACGGCTTCCGAACATTTTTACACAGGGGCCCACACGTTGTTTTAACACCCAGCGTTTTGTTAAACAAAAGATCCAATGCACATAACAACGAGGGCTGTCAACTTCCGCTGCCCGTGGCCCTCATTCCTGAAGCGCTCGATGTTCCATGCTGCTAAAAATTACAGGTTTCTTACCACCTACCTTGGCACAATTCCTGCAATACCCCTAATATTGCATCGACTTTCACGACTTAGGATATACCATCAAATGAAAACCCAAATTCTTAGCCTTTTGGCTTGCTGCTTGCTGCTCGCTTTTTGCAAAACCGTCCCCGTTACCGACGCTCCCAAACCTGCCGAACAATACAACGCAACCGTAGAAGCGCCTTTAGTTTCGACCATCTCCATCCCAGTCAATATTTCCATCAGCGACCTGGTGACCAGCATCAACAATAAACTGTCGGGCAAAGCCTTGTATGAAGACTATTCCTATACCGACAACAACAACGACGGCTTTATGATGAATGCCTGGAAAAGTCGGGACATCACCTTAAACCTGAACGGACAAACGATTAAATATTATGTTCCGTTAAAATTGTGGTTAAAGAAAAACCTGTACGTGAGCGAAGCCGAAGCCGAAGCGGAAATTGGGCTGTCGTTCAAAACCACGTTTGCCATCAAGGAAGACTGGTCGATCCAGACCAACACCGTACTCGAATACCATGAATGGCTGAGCAAACCCGTGCTGAAAACCGGCATGGGCAATGTTTCCATCGAATCGATTGCCAACCTCGCCATTGGACGCAGTAAAAAAGACCTTACCCAAACCATTGATCGTTTGGTGGGCCAGCAATTGAGCTTGCGTCCGGCAGTCCAGGAAGTTTGGAATGCCTTGCAAACCCCCACCTTGTTGTCGGATGAATATAAAATGTGGATCAAAACCACCCCAACCGGCATCAGCATGACGCCGATTGTGACGGATTGGAACAGCATCAAGGCCAAAATTTCGGTGGATTGTTTGAATGATGTGAATTTTGGGGCCCAGCCAGCCTTTCGGGAAAACACCAGTTTGCCCCTGTTGCGCAACATTGAATACGACAATACGCCCGATGAATTTCAGGTGCGGGTAGCCACCGATGTGCCTTTTCCGGAGGCCGAACGCATTGCGCGTACCTTTATGGTCGGACAGGTTTTTGAATCGGGCAAGAATAAAGTAAAAGTGGAAGATTTGCAAATATGGGGCAATAACGACCGTATTGTGGTGAATACCCTGCTTTCGGGCTCGTTTGTCGGCAATATTTACTTCATGGGTCGCCCGGTGTACAATGCCCAGAAGAATCAAATCGAAATGACCGATTTTGATTTTCACTTTGACACCAAAAATATGCTGCTCAAATCGGCTTCCTGGATTTTTCAAGGCACCATCAAGAAGAAAATGAAGGATTCGATGATTTTTCCGCTCGATGAAAACATCAAAGCCTTGCGCGCTGAAATTCAAAACACCTTAAAGTACTATCCGATTCAGCCGGGCGTGGTGTTGAGCGGCACGGTGGACACCCTTACCGTGGAGAACACCCGGATTATGCCGAACAGCATTCGGGTGAATCTGTTTTCGAAGGGGAAGTTGCAGGTGGATGTGAAAGGACTTTAAATTTTAGGTGGAATGACAATGCTAAACCCGTCACTCTGACGCAGAACCTGCACCTGGGTTCCAATACGTTCTTTCATTTCTCGAATATGTGAAATCACGCCGATCAGCACCCCGCGGGCTTGCAAGGCTTCGAGGGTAGATATGGCCAGTTCGAGGGCATTTTCGTCCAAAGCGCCAAAACCTTCATCGATAAACAAGGTCTGGATTTGGGTCTTTTTACCGGCAAGGTCTGCCAAGCCTAAGGCAAGCGCCAGGCTGGTTAAAAACGTTTCCCCGCCGCTCAGGGTGGACACCGAACGCACAAAATCAGCTTGAAAAGTATCCACAATTTCTAATTCCAGTTCAGCATCGGGTTTTTTACGCAAGCGATAACGGCCGCCTTGCAATTTGCTGAAATGGCGGTTGGCATGCTGTAACAGTTGTTGCAAGGTAAGACTTTGGGCAAACTTCCGAAACACACTACCACTGGCCGAACCAATAATTTCATTCAATTGCTCCCAGCGCGCTTGTTCTATGGCCTGGGCTTCCTTTTTTTGCAGCAATTCCTGGGCTTGCTCCTGGCGTAATGTATTGGCATTCAATTGCTCCTGAAATCCGCCAGAGCGCAACAAAATTTGTTCATACGCGCCTTCTGCGGTTTGCAATAGTTGCTGCAACTCCACTTGGTCCAGCAGCGGAAAGCGATTGGCCATGGCTTTTTTCAAGGCCTGTTCCGATTCCGCAAGTCTTTCCTGGCGGGTGCGTGCTTGTTGCTGCAAGTCGGCCACTTGTTGTTCAATGCGCGTTGCTTGTTCGAGGGGTAAAACCGCTTCGAGTAAGGCAGTTACATCTCCAAATCCAGTCGTTTGCAGACCTAACTCCAATTGTAGCCGTACTTTTTGCTGATCTTGTTCGAGGTCTGCTGCTTGTTGCGCACGGGTAGACAGGCCTGCGCGCGCGGCGGCTAACTGTTCGCTTAGGCTTTGATATTGAGTGTTATAGGTTTTTGTTTCTTGCCGCAACTGGATGATTTTCTGATCCAGGGTCAATTGCACCTGATCGGGATCATCGGTACCAAACAATTGCATCCGTTCGGCTTGCAGGCCCTCCAGTTTTAATTGTGCATCGGCTTGTTGCGCCTGTAATTGGGCGATGTTTTCGCTGCGTTCCTGGATTTGTTTTCGCAGTTGCTCCAATCCTTGTTGTGCGGAAGCTAATTGCTGGCTCACTTCCAGTTTTCGGGCCGAATTATCCAAAAATTGTTGCAATACAGCGCGCAATTGATCAAACTGCTGCTTAAATACAGGGCTTAACTCAAAGTTCAAACCAAAAGGGGCCAGCACCAGGTTGATGCCTTTTTCTTCTTCCTTGAATTGGGTCGCATAGGAAGTAATCCGTTCTTCCAGGTTTTTCTTATCCGTTTCGAGCAAAGCCTGTTGGTAATCGTGTTGCTGCAAGGCCTGCTGCGCCTCCAATTGTGCTTTCTCGGCTGCTTGCAGGGCTTTTAGTTGCTGTTGGAATTGGGCTTTTGCATCGTTAAAATATTGATAATCAGCGCGCAAGGTAAGCATCCGTTCTTCCAGCAATTGTTCGCGGGCATCAAAATCAGGGCTTTCCAAGCCGGGCAATAATTGACGAATCTGGTACTCTTGTACTTGCAATTGCACCAGTGCCAGTTGGGTTTGTCCGCGCAGCACCGCGCCAAAATCTTCCTCCACACTATCCATGCGATCGCGCAACAGTAATTGGCGGTTGAGCAGTTGCGCCTGTTGTTTTTCAATGGATTGCACTTGTTGGAGCACTTGTTCGAGTTCCAAACGCGCATCGTCCGCATAATTTTCGAAGGGGTGCAGGCGAAAAGGATGATCCGTGCTGCCACACAAGGGGCAGGGTTCGTTTTCCTTTAAGTTGGCGCGCTCCCGTTCATAATTGACCAACAAGTTTTCCCGCTCGTACCGCGCTTGTTTTCGTTGGAGTTTATCTTCCAGTTCGCTCAGTAAATCAAGCGTAGTAAGTAATTCATTTTCAATATGATAGGACTCTGCATAGTAACTGGCTTGTTCTTCGCGTATCTGTGCGAGGGCGCGTAACGCTTGCCGGTAAGCTGCGTGTAGGCGGTTAAAATCCTCCAGGCGTTGCAATTGTAAGCCTAATTGGTTGCTTTTTTCGAGTAAGGCTTCTTCGGCGGCTAAAAACGCGCTGGGTAATTCAAAACGCAGCACCAATGCTTTCAACTGATTTTCAACCGAAAGCGTATGCATTTTCGCCTTTTGTACTTGTCGAGCCAGACCTGAACGAAGGGCATCCAATTCGGCTTTACGGTCCTGGCATGCTTCCAAATCTGTTTTTGATTTTTGCAAACTTTGGTGCAGGGTCAACATGCGCTCGCGGTGTTGTTCGGCGAGGGGCAGCGCTTGCGACAATTGATCGGCATCGGGATGGGCCAAATCCCAGGTTTTGAGATCCTCCCAGTTTTGATGCAGGGTTTGTAGAAGCGCAGTGGTCTGCACGACCTCCGCTTCTAAGGCTGTTTTTTTGAGCAGTTGCGGCTCTATAGCATCTTTAAGCGCCACAGTGTTTTGTTGGGCGCTCAAAATTTGCGCATCCAATCGACGCACCGATTGAAAAACGGGTTCTGCGGTATTGCGTTCGTGCTCCGCCGCTTCCAGGGCCGTTTCTGCCCCTTGCAGGGTTTCTTTTAATTGGTGGGCTTGGGTTTCGGCGCTGGTGATTTCCAATTCCAGGCGTGCCATCTCCGTTTGCAAAACTTCCCGGTTGCGCTCCAATTCCGACAAACGCTCGATTTGGGGTTGCAATGGAATCGTTTTGCGGTGTAGTTCCAAACGCGCAAATTCAGGACCGAAATGTTCTTGTTGTTCGGCCAGTTTATGGCCTTGCAACACGAATGCCGCTATCTTTTCCTCAATGGATCGCACCAGTTCGAGCCACCGCTGGTTATCGCGCAAACTGCCAATTTCACTGCTGAGCCGAACAGATTCCGATTTTAAGGTTTCCAGTTGCTTTTGCAAATCCAGCACTGCTTCCGGCGGCAACAATTGCAGTTGGGCGCTGGCCTGGATGAGTTGATCAAGCGCTTGTTTTTCCAGTTTAAACCGTTCGAACGCCGCTTTCGACAGTCGGCTGTATATTTCCGTATCGGTAATTTGTTCCAACAAAGCGCCGCGTTCGTCGGGACTGGCTTTCAAAAATGCCGCAAAATCGCCCTGCGCGAGCAACACCGAGCGCCGAAACTGCGCAAAATTGAGTCCGCTATTGCTTTCCACCAACTGATCCACTTCCTTGACGCCGGTCGCCAGCACCTGCCAGTTTCCGTCGGGTTGCAAGGCTGAAAATTCGCGAACCGGCGGTTTTAAAGTACCCGTACGTGCGCGTGCCTGCATCCATTTCGATCGAAACTGTCCTTCCGAGCTGCTAAATTCCACCTCCGCCCAGGCCTCCGTGGCCCCATTCGACATCACCTCAGATTGATGGCTGCGAGCAGTTTTGCCGTATAAAGCGAGGGTAACAGCGTCCAACAGCGTTGTTTTGCCCGCACCGGTATCGCCGGTAATGGCGAACAGGCCAGTATAAGTAAACGGGGGCTGCTCAAAATCGAGTTCCACGCGCGTGCGCAGGGAATTCAGGTTGAGCAGTCGGATACGTTGGATGCGCATGGTGGGTTATTGTGTGGGTGCAAAATAACACAATAAATCTTAAAAAAGGGAGGTGTGGAGAAGAGGGTTCCACGGAGAAGCTTGGAGGTATGGAGTTGCGCGGAGGTTTTAAAAATGCGGGTGTTGGGTAAGCGCGCTTTTTACAAAGTTTTGTGAAGTGATTGCTGATCGGTTTTACAACGCATTTGTTGCATCCTCTGCTAGCCCGGTTGCCTTTTTTATATCAGAATTTGATAAACCCATTGCTTTCAAGTTTTTGGCCACTTGTCTCTTTGCATTTATATCCGCAATCTTTGACGCTACTTCAACGGCCTTTTCTCGTTCCCCCCGTTCATCTTGCTCCTTAATGGTCACATTATCATAAGCCTTTAATTCTTCTTTGCTCCATTGGTACTTGTCGGCTTCAAGAAAAGCGATTTTCAAGCCTTCATCCTCGTTTGCAAAATCAGGAATAACATGTAAATTTTCTGAATTTTTAATAAAAAAAGTCCACTTGTCAATGGCTGTCTCTAATTCGTACTCTTCCTTCTTGAACTTGGGTAATTCAATGAAAGAAAATTGGATGTCTTTCAGCAAATGCTCTTTCGTAGATTTATTCAATATCAAATGCCGGGTGTGGTAATTATTATCTGTGCCGAAAGGGAAATCTAAAATTCCAATGAAGTATGCAGGGTGCAAAAGTGGGTAGTCCTCTCCTTTATCTATCTGCATGGAATAATCCCGTGAGATATAATATTGTACCCGCTTGTCGAAGCCGGTCTTGTCGGCCACCTGCATTTCTACCACGAACTTGCGCCCGGACTGGTCGGTTGCTCGAACGTCAAGAATGGTCGCTTTTTCTCCTGCGATACGCGGAAATTGGTAAGGGTTAGCGATCGTAACACTGACTACTTGGTGATCTCCTTCCAATTCTAAAGAAGCGTTCAAAAACGAGATGAGCGGAGCCGTTTTCTGCTCGTTACCAAAAATCTTACGGAAAGCGATGTCGTTTTTTATATCTGCGAACTGCATAAATCGAATCTTTGTACAAAGATACTGGGATCAGGTATAAACATCAAATTTAAACACAATTAGTTTTGTTTTTGGTTGATCTAGCTCAACTACCATGGAATGCAGCCGTTACCTCCTAAAATGTTTTTGGAGTGTTCCTCGCTGCCCATGTTCCCAAACTTCCATTTCGGCAATAGTTCTGTATCTTTGTACCAAAAGTAGAATTCAATACCGATGAGCAAAAAACTTCCACTGGGGCTACAGGATTTTCGAAAAATCATCGAAAATGATTTCAAGTACATCGACAAGACCGAGTACATCTACCGGATGGTAAGTAAGCCAGGTGCTTATTTTCTTTCCCGTCCCCGTCGTTTTGGCAAGTCTATCACAGTGGCCGTGCTCCAGGAATTGTACAGTGGCAGCAAGGAGTTGTTCCGAGGCTTATGGATTGAAGACAAGTGGGATTGGAGCCGCAAACATCCGGTGATTCGGATTTCGTTTACCTCTATTGGGTTTCAAAGTTTGGGGCTTGATGTTGCCTTGAACCAAGAGATGAACAATCAAGCCAAAGCGTTAGGGATTACGCTGGAGAACATAGGCAATGCGAATAAATTCAAAGAACTCATCACCAAGCTTGCCACGGAAAGCAAAGTGGTCATTTTAATCGATGAGTACGACGCGCCCATCATCAATTACCTGGGAAAGGAAATCGAAAAAGCCTACCAAAACCGCGACCTTTTAAAAGAGTTTTATACCGTTCTAAAAGACCTTGACGCTGCTATCGAGTTCGTGTTTCTCACGGGAGTCAGCAAGTTTTCCAAAGTAGGCATTTTCTCAG
>JBBAVI010000161.1:0-7130 GCA_040397785.1 Saprospiraceae bacterium
GCAACTTTCCCAAAGTATCGCAAAGAAATGAAAGGTATAAAATGGGGTTTTCTTTATAATGACTACAAAGACCAAAAATTTGACTCTAAAAAAATGGAAGATGAAATAACAACTTTAATGTTGGACGAAGATGTAGAGAACAAAAAAGGAATTTACTACTACGTTTTGACACGAAAAGAAAGGTTTTTAAATATACGTGCTTTCAGCGACAAACAGAAAAGAGAGGCATACGAAAGACAAAAAGGAATTTGTCCAGTTTGTACAGAGCATTACGAAATTGAAGAAATGGAAGGCGACCACATTACACCTTGGCACTTAGGCGGGAAAACAAGTGCCGATAATTGCCAGATGCTTTGTAAGGATGACAACAGGCGAAAATCAGGGAAGTAAATAAATGGAGCCAACTAAGCACTACTGCCTATGCTGCCTAAACGTTGCACAGTCAGCAGTGCATTCGTTCTTGCCAATTGAAAAAATAAAATATAAAAGTGTAATAACCACTTCTTGGCAAGAAGTTCTTCATACAGCATGGTCTAAAACTTGCTTTAACCCCAAAAAATACGAACTCTCTGAAAACTATCAACCTTTTTTTCAAAAATCTAAGCCGATGGCGACTGCATAGTTACTTTCTGCATAGTTACTTTCACTCATAAAAATTTAAAATTATGGCTTGGACAATTGTAAGCGGCGACTCCATCGCAGTCGCCATTCATGCCGCGCTGCTGCCGTCGGACGGCGACGAACGCGGCGTGGTGCTGCTTTTCGGCGGCGACGAACACGATGAAGCGCAAGGCGGGCACGATGGTGACCCCGCCGACCCGGCAAAAATTGACCACACTTGTGTCCACACCATCAACGGCGACGGCACGAACACAGTCACCCCGATTTCTTCACCGACGACCGATGTGTTTTGCGCCGGCCATGCCTTTTTGGGCGATGGCCGTTTGGTGATTGGCGGCGGCACGGAATCATGGGGGGCAAACGACCCCGGCGAACCTGCTGGCGGCGAGGGCGGCGGCCATGTCCACGGCCTGGGCAATTTCGGTGGCCACCAAGGCTGTTGGGTCTTTAATTACAAAAGCAAAACTTGGGCGCGGATCGCTGATTTCAATTTCCGCACTGGGCAGGGCGAGGGCGGTGGACGATGGTACCCAACCCTGAACTCTTTACCTTCGGGCGACTTGATCGCTTTTTCGGGCCACCCAAGCAGACGCAGCCGGAATTTCCACAACAACAACATCCCAGAAATCTATTCAATGGCTACTGGGCAGTGGAACTTGTTGACGGCACACCCGGACATGACCTTTTATCCGCGGGTGCTGCAAATTCCCGGCAACAAACTGTTCCTTGCAACAGGCATCGGCGGGGCAAACAGCCGCATTTTCGACCTCAACACAGGGACTTTAACGCCCACCGTGATTGCCCGGACTGCTTCCGCCGCGGATGGCATTTATGATGGTTGGGACAACACCGCCGTGCTTTTGCCGCTTTTGCCAAGCGACAATTATGCCGCACGGGTCTTGATGGCGAACGGTGCGCAACCTGTAAAAATCAACCTGAACGACCTCGCCTCGGGATGGACAAACGCGGGCGCAAGGGCCATTAACTCGGTTCGGAAATTTGCCTGCTCCACCATTTTGCCAAACGGAAAAATATTGGTCAACGGCGGCACCTCCGCCGGGAACAATTCCGATGCCGGCTGCGTCCGCGATGCCGAAATTTATGAACCGGGCATTGATTGGGGCACCGGAAATTATGGCGGTGCGGAAGTTTGGACCGCGGGCGACCTCGCAACCGTCAATCGAAATTACCACGCTACCGCGCTTTTACTCCCGGACGGCAGTGTCTGGACAGCAGGTTCGAGCAAAAATGCAGCCTCCGGCGACGCGGACCTTGTTGCCGAAAGGCGCATTGAGGTTTATTACCCAAGCTATTATGCCGATGCGGCGCGGCCTGTGATTTCTGCCGCGCCGAAAAGCCTCGGTTATCACCACGGCCAATTCACGATGCGCAGCCCACAGGCTGCGGGCATCCGCCGGGTGGCACTGATCCGCTGCGGCTCCTGCACGCACGCCGGAAATTTTGACCAACGCTACGTCGCCCTGGGTTTTCAGCACGAAGGCGGCGATGTGCTGCGGGTCAATTACCCGACCGACGCCTCCGTTTTGCCGCCCGGATATTATATGCTCTGGGTGGTGGACGCTGCCGGGCTGCCCTGCCAGCGCGCCAAATTTGTGCGGGTCGCCCATCAAAACTGCCATTATAACCTCGACCACGACAAGTTTTCATCCGAAGAAGTGCAGGCCGTGCTCGCCGGTGGGGCAGTCGCCGAATTCCCCCGCTCGTTTTACATCGTCTATGACGGCTATCTGGACAGCGAACTGCCGGGGATGCCGACCATTTCCGCACGTTTTGATTCCGAAACCGGCCCCGTGGTGCCGGGCATGGAATTTTCGGTAGAAAGCAGGCTTTTGGAAAACCCTGCATTTCCTCAGGAACGAGCGCAGCGAGTGACCTATCAGGTGGGCGTGCGATTCCGTGGGGCGGGCGCGTTTTCGGCGGCCAATCTGCCGGGCACGGACCGCCCGGTGGTCATCACTGCCGATGTCCAGGGCCACGAGTGCCGGGCGGGGATACTTTTGACAAAAAACCCCAACCCGTACATGACCGACGGGCCAGTGGAATGGCTCAGCACGGATGTCCGCGTTTTCCAAATCCGGGAAGGTGATCCCATGGCTACCATCACGCACGGGGCTTCGCCGACCGATTTCATCCGCGACCTGCTGGCGCGTTTCCGGTCGGTGGCCAGCGACGAGTACCACCCGTTCTTCGATATTTCCCGCGACATCCAGACCAGCCGCCTCGAACTGGCGACCTCCGTCAACGGCAAACGAGTCTTCAATTATGCCATCGCCAAAGTGCGGTACCGGGCAGTGACCACGACCGCGGCTGGCGTAAAGGTCTTTTTCAGGATTTTCAATGCCGCAACGACGGACACCGTTTTTGATGACAGCACCAAATATCGGCGGGCGGGGACAGGAGCAAACGCAGTCCCGCTGCTTGGCCGGACGGGCTCAACCATTATGTCCATCCCGTTTTTCGGCGTGCCGAGGGTCAATTCCGCCGCGCAAAGCATGGCCGCGCAACCGCCCGACACGCTCAACACCCGCGACCTCGCCCCGAACGGTGCCGCCGAACGGATAGAATATTTTGGCGTTTGGCTCGACATCAACCAGCCGGACCCGCAAATCCCGATCCATCCGGCCAACGACGGGCCATTTACAACCGGGGATTTTAGCGTGGCAAACCTGACGGGCCGTGCGCCGATCCAATGCCTGATCCGTGGGATGCACCCGTGCCTCGTCGCCGAAATCCGCTACGACCTCGACCCGATCTCAACCGGGGCCACGCCGGGCGGCAACGACAACCTCTCGCAGCGCAACCTCGTGACCGATTACTCCGACAACCCCGGCGGCCAAGATTCGCACCGGGTGATGCACACTTTGGAAATCAAGCCTTCGGGGGGCAAAAAATTTGTCCCCCCGACCTATTCGGGTGGTTTCGATTTTGCCAAAGCCTACGTGACCAGCGAACGGTATTCGAGGCCGGACGAGCTCATCATTTCCCGGAAAAACCTGCCAACAGAGGCCGAAATCGAGTTCTTCATTCCCGACACGACCGCCGAGGAAATTTTGGACCTCCAAACTTTTTCGAGGCTCACCACTTCCGACCTCGCAAAAACCGACGACCGCACCATCTTGATTAAAGGTGGCGGCGAAATTGCCTACATCCCGCTGCCGAACAACCGCACCATCAATTTGGCGGCCTTGATGACCATCCAATTGCCGCCCGGCGTGGTTGCCGGAACGACTTACTCTGTGGATGTCCAACAAGTGGACGGGCGGACGCAGCGCATCATCGGCAGTTTCCGCTTCGAAATCCCGGTCGGAACCTCAACCATCGTTTTGCCCTGGGCAAGCAAACAATTGTCGCTGTTGAAATGGATCCAGCAAGCCATTCCGCCCACCGACCGTTGGTTTCCGGTTTTTGAACGGTACATCCGACAAGTTGGGGAAAAAGTGGCCGACCTCGGAGGCAATCCAGAAGCCATCGAACCGTCTCCGAACGGTGATGGGAAAACTCCGGTTGCCGTCGCGCCATCAAATTTGACTTGCCTGACCTTGCACTGGGGCGCGGCCATTTTGCTGGCGATGCTTTTGCTGTCCCTTGGCATCTTGTCCTTTCCGAGTTCTTTGTTGTTTTTGACCTTGTTCGTGGGTGCTTTTGTAGCCTTTTTATGTGTTTGGAAAATACGTTGCAAAACTACTGCTTGCGATTTTCGGAAAATTTTGCTGACCGGACTGCTACTTGCGACCGCCGTTTTGTCTCTTGCCTTGCTTTACGGGCGCGAACAAACGGCCTACTTTGTCCCGGTGCTTGTCTTTTCGGCAATTGCCGCTGCCGTTTTGGGTATTTATTCTGTGTGCAAATCCTGCGATTGCGAAAAATAAAATACGGAAATTTTTGGGATGTTTCATAAGTAGTGTTCTGACAATTTAGTTTTGAAGGTAAAAATTGGCTGCAACAAATTGGTTATCAATGATTTGCAGCAAATAATTTCTTACAAAATCAAATTGTCAGAACAGTAGTTTACACTTTTGTTTTCAACGTAAAGTAGAAAATCATGGTTCGGCCAAAGTGGGAAATCGAGTGAAATAAGATTCGTGCGAGGCGTTCGCCCTCGGAGGCTTCCGCCTCGATTTGGCAGATAAATAGGTAAGGCTTCTGGTTTTGGCTTGGCTGAAAGCGGAAAGTTTGGGGGAGATAAGATGCGAACTGGGCATCCGCCCCAAAAGATTCCGCTTCGAGTTTAAAGGTTAATTAAACAGCGCATCGAGTAGCAAAATGCGGCAGCTGCTGCACGTCGAATAATAAAAAGGCAAGAACATTGCACTACTTTTCATAGCCGACTAAGCGCGGCCACGTCAGCAGTGCTCAAGTTCGCTTCAACCACTATAAAAAAATAACTAATGAATCCATTGTTTGAAATCACAGTTAGATGCGGTAAAGAAATTCAAGTAGGAGACAGTAAAAAGGCTCTTGATCTTTTGAATGAAAATGTCGCTCTATTATCACCAGATTATAGAGAAATGGTTGTTTTACTTTTAGGTAGAATAAACAGAATTACACGGGAAAAGCATCTTGGGCTTATAGCTCCTGAAACTTGGCTACTAGAGGAAACCAAAATTAGTAGTGCAGTTTTATATGTGCTAAATGATATTTCGGATAAGCTTACGAAAAACTTAGATATTCATAAAGAAACGAATATTAAGAATTTAACCGATAAGAATTCAGAATTAAAACTTATCGTTGAAGAAGAATACCAAGAGATTGAAAACCAACAAAACGCAAAAGAAGCTATGGAAGAAATACAAAAATTCCTTTCATCTTTCATTCCTGAATTGAAAGATTTTTCAATTAATTTTCATGAAAAACTTATTAGTAAAGTACGTGATGAGAACGTATTTAAGATCGAACCTAAAAGAGTATTCGTATTTGGAGAGAGTAATGCAGGAAAAACAACGACAATTAACAATTTGCTTAAATCGGATATCTTTGATAGTGAGATATTTCCTGCATCAGATAAATTTAGTTTAACACAAACATTGAATTGTGGAGAACATGAAGGAGGTCTTATAATATATGACTCACCAGGTATTGGAGATAAGCCATTACCTGATAATATCACTCGTGCTGCCTTATCAATTCGCCAAAAAGAAAAGGAACAGGTTGATAAAATTATCCTTATAGATACTACAAAAAACAAAAATGAAGGCACCAATGAATTTAGAAATCTTGACGAATCGGAAATGTTAAAGTATATCAATGAAGATGCTTATTTAAAGTACAAAAATAACATTACTGGAAAAGAGTTTAAGGTATCTGATTTTCAGAATTGGGCTAAATCAAAATTTGACTTCTTCATGTTTGTAGTGCCTTGTGGGTGGAGAAATGGAGTAAACTACAAGCAAGTTGAGTTTTTAGAAGATTTTTACAAAACAATCGGAATTGATAAAAATGTTTTTAAAATCTTTAATATAATCAACAATAGAGAACAAAGTAGGTATAAAAAGAACATAAAAGAATTAGATAGTGATATCATATTCTCGTTTGATGAAGCTGTAAAAGAATTTAAAGATAATAATTTCCCGTTTCCTGAAGATTGGATTTTTGTGGATTCTTATTACGGAAAGGGATTTGATAAAGTCATCGAAAGCATGGCACAAAGCCTCAGCCCAGATGTTTTAATAAGTATTGAAAAGTCTATTAAGGCTGATTATACCCATTTAATTCATCGTAAAATTGACGAATTTTATTTAAAATATGTTTCATTTGTTTCAAGTATAGTGGGTTGCTATCCTGTTGATTTTTGGCTTGATGGCAGTACTTTACTATCATATTCAATAAAATCTATTTTTATAGTATCGGAATATATTTACCAAGATTCAAAAAATATCAATCCTAATATTTTAGACAATTTTATAAAAAAGATTAAAAAATCAAAAAAAGATTATAAAGATACGTCGTATTACAAAACAGAGACTGTAAATCAGCCACCAAGATATAAGGGTACAAATACAATAGTTGGAGACTGGTTTAATGATGTTTTTGGAAACGGGAATTATGAATATCTTCCTCCCAAAGAGAAGAAAACAAAAGTTGAAGACGAAGAAAAATTCTATCGAATTGGGGGGCAATTTGCAATTACCGCTACATTAGCTATTGGCATATCATTGTACGAAATCTATCGAGGAAAAAAAGAATATAACGAATCTGAATTATTAAAAAAAATTAATCAACTACATGCGCAAATATCTGAAGAGCTTACTCCATTAGATATTCCTGAAAAATTAAGAAAACATAAACACCGAGAATCTCGCGCATTGAAAATAAAAGAAATACAACCCAAAATTGAGAATTTCACTAAAAAATATCTACACAATTGAAAAATCGAAGCGAACAATCGCTCCCCGAAAATTGCTTCCTAAGCGTCGCATTTTCGGGGAGCGTAACGGTTCTTGCCAATTGAAAAAATAAAATATAAAAGTGTAATAACCACTTCTTGGCAA
>JBBAVI010000162.1:0-7085 GCA_040397785.1 Saprospiraceae bacterium
AACGGGCAGAGCCCGACAGATTGACACACGCGGTAGAACCGCGCGCGAGCAAGGGAGTATTCGTGATAATGGATAAAAAATCCCGAATTTTAGTTTTCACCAAAATTCGGGATGACTCATGTCTGCGATAGTAAGCGGTAAAATCAGGCGATTAGTAGCCTGGATTTTGTGGGAAACCGCTTGGGTTGTTCATGATGTCAATTTCCTGTTGTGGAATTGGGTACAGGAAACGGAATGAAGCAATGGTCTGTTTTTTGCCACAGGCTTCAATGGCTGCAACTGCTGTATTGGTACGCACAAGGTCAAACCAACGGTCGCACTCAAAAGCAAGCTCCAAACGGCGTTGCTTGTAAATTTCGTTGCGGAAGCTCACCTGATCTGGCAATTCAGTGCTGGTCAATTCAGCCAAACCTGCACGTTTACGTACCAAATTTAAGGATGTAAACGCACTGCTGTTGTAGCCCAATTCGTTGATTGCTTCTGCATGCAACAACAAAACATCGGCATAACGCAAAATCGGGAAGTCATTGCCTGCCGCGTTGTTCACCGGTGTATCAAAGAACTTGCGGGGCATGATGTTGTTGTTACCGCTTGGTTTCGCAAATTCGATCAGGGTTCTGCGGGTATCAATCGCGTCATACGCTTTGTACAGGGAAGAATCCAGACCAACTACCTGGGTGTTTGCAAACCAATAGCCGTGGTCCTGGCCAGCAATGCCTTTTGCATACCGTACGGCATACAAAATCTCTGCATGGTACTTCACGGTTGGGCTGAATGCATCTGCAACGTTCGGCAACAAGGAGAATTTTTGAGACGCAACAACTTCTTCCAAAATGGTTTTGGCTTCGTTGAATTTGCGCTCGTACATGTACACTTTACCCAACATGCCTTGTGCAGCGCCTTTCGTTACGCGACCAAGATCGGTGGTGCCGTACGACAATGGCAAATTGGCTGCAGCAAATTTCAGATCGCTTTCAATCAGTGCATATACGTCAGCAACCGAATTTCTGGTCAAATTGCCCGCTTCTGCAGGTGATACAGTGCTGCTTACTACTGGAACACCGCCCCAAAGACGCACCAGGTTGAAATAACCCAACGCGCGGATGAAAGAAGCCTCGCCTTTGATGCGATTTTTCAAGGTATTGTCCATGTTGATTGGATCAACGGATTCCAATACCGTGTTGCAACGGAAAATGCTGGAATACAAAGAAACCCATGAATTATACAGGTTGGTGTTACCAGGTGAATCCGAAAAACGGTTGATCTGGTAGTTTTGGCCAGCACCAGAGGATGGATCCTGGTCGAGGAAGTTATCGCCGCGGCTTTCCAACAAAATTTGGAAAGTACCACCGAATTGGCTGCCTACAGCGAGCGACTGGTAGCAACCGTTTACCGCAGTTACGGCGTCCGAAGCTGTTTTGAAAAACGTTTCTGGTGCAATCGTCGATTGTGGCTGCAGCTCCAAGAAATCTTTACCGCAAGAAGTGCACAACAATGCACAAATGCTTAAAATTGAAAATATCTTTTTCATGTGAATGCTTTTAAAGTTGAAGGCGTTTTTTAGAAGTTAAAGTTCAAACCAAACGTGTAAGTACGTGGAAGTGGGTAAGAACCATAGTCTTCACCTGCAGCCAGGGAGTTGTCCGGACGGTTGTTTACTTCCGGGTTGAAGAATGGGTACTTCGTGAACGTGTGCAAGTTTTGAATGCTCACGTACAAACGTGCAGCGTTGATGCGCGCGCGCGAAAGCAAGGCATTTGGGAAGCTATAACCCAAGCCCAGGTTGCGAATACGGACATATGAGCCATCTTCAATGTGCCAGCTAGAGGTAATTCCGTTACCGCCAGTTGCCAAGCGGTTGGCGCGGTTTGTTTTGCCGTCTCCCGGGTTTTCAGCCGATACGTAATAGTTGGTAGATGATTTCAGGCTGTTGAAGTTGCCTTCGTTGTTGGCAATATAACGCTTCAACAAAGCCATTACTTCAAAGCCCTGGCTGCCCTGGATAGCGAAACTCAAATCGAAATTGCCATAACGCAACGTATTGCTAAAGCCAAACGTGTACTTGGGTTGAATACTGCCCAATATTTTGCGGTCATTCGCGTCAATTTTACCGTCGCCGTTTACGTCTTCAAACTTGAAGTCGCCCACCTTGGTTTTATTGGTGGTTTTAGGAGAAGCGTCCAAATCTGCCTGGTCTTTGTAAATGCCAATTTGGTTGTACACGAAATAAGAAGCGATCTCTTCACCGATTTTAGTAATATAATAGGTGTTACCTGTACCGCCTGTTTGAATGATGGACGCGCCAGATGGTCCCAGCTTGGTTACCTTGTTTTTATTGGTCGAGTAGTTGATGTTACCATCAACGCCCCATTTACCCCATCTTTTGTTATAACCCAAAGTTACTTCTACCCCTTTGTTGTTCATTTCACCGATGTTTTGCAAGTAGGTATTAAAACCAGATGCACTCGCTACAGGAAGGTTCAACAACAATTTGCTGGTGTTTGAATTGTAAAAGTCAACGGTCAGGTTCAACGCATTCTGGAAAAAGCCGATTTCGATACCGGCATCTGCGCTGGCTGTATTTTCCCAGGAAAGGTCTGGATTGGCCGGTGTTGTGATCGAAATACCGTTGTTGAGGGTCTGATTGCCAAAGATATAGTTGCTGTTCGCATTGCTCAACTGTGCCAAAGAACCGTAGTTCGGGATCTGGAAGTTACCCGTCAAACCGTAGCTTGCGCGGATTTTCAAGTTGCTGATTACACGGATTTTTTCGAAGAATTTTTCGTTTGAAACCGCCCAGGCAGCAGAAACCGCCGGAAAAACGGCCCATTTGTTGTTTTTACCAAAACGAGAAGAACCGTCGCGGCGTGCAGAAGCAGACAAGAAATATTTGCCGCCGTAGTTGTATTGCGCGCGCGCCAGGTATGAAAGCAAACTCCATTCTTGCAAGTTAGAGTTGCCCGAAGAAATTTGTCCCGCGTTCAAGGTCGATACCGCGTCTGTTGGGTAGTTAATCGCAGTCAAGGTATTGCGATCCTGTCTTTCTTTTTGCGCCGTGTAACCTGCTACCACGTCTATTTTATGCTCACCGAAACGCTTGGTGTACGTGAGGGTGTTTTCAGCCAACCAGTTCAAATATTGGTTGGTGTTTGAAAAACCGGAAGACACCGATGGAAAAGCCGCACCAGAGGTTGGTAAATTGGAAGGGCGGAAGTAATCGCGGCGGAAGGTATTGATGTCGGTTGCAAGGGTCAGGCGGTAAGCCAGGCCTTCGAAAATTTCATATTCCGCATAGGTATTGGCCAACAAGCGGAAGTTCTGAATTTTGTCTTTCACCAAGTTGGCTACTGCAACCGGATTAAGTTGGTTCGTTTGGCCGTAACCCCATACGTTTACAGAGTCGGCGAATGTACCGTCCGGGTTGTAAACCGGGAAAATTGGCGAATAACCAAGGGCCATTGCAATGATACCAGAGTTCGGAGCAAACCATGGACCTTCTGAGTTTACCACCTGGTTGTTGGTGAAAGTCGGGTTCATGTTGGCACCAAAACGGAACTTGTTGTATTTTGCATCTACCCGGAAGCGGCTGCTGTAACGCTTCAGGTTGTTGTTGATGATAATACCGTCCTGGTTGAAATAGTTGCCCGAAAACAAGAAGGTGATGTTCTCATTGCCACCGCTTACACTAATAGAATGGTTTTGCATCGGTGCCGTTCTGAAAATCTCTTTCTGCCAATCGGTATTAGTCAAACCTTCTTTACCAGCAAGGTATGGCAGAATTTGAGGCGGAATGTACGTAGCCGGGTTGTTGCCGCGCACGGAGTTTGGATCGGTTGCTTTACCGTTCGGATTTACCTCAAAATAGGCATTGTTGTGGCCATCGTAGGTCATTTGGGCATATTCATAAGCATCCAAAACGTCTACATAGTCCGCAACTTCCTGCAAACCAACACTTGCGTCGTAACTAACGTTGATTTTGCCCGATTTACCGCGCTTGGTCGTGATCAGGATAACACCGGTAGAACCGCGTGAGCCGTAAATCGCAGCAGAAGCAGCATCTTTCAATACGTCAATCGATTCGATATCGCTTGGGTTGATGGTCGCCAAGGGGTTGAAAGGCTGCTCGTAGCTGTTTACACCCGA
This sequence comes from Saprospiraceae bacterium, assembly GCA_040397785.1. Lineage (GTDB taxonomy): Bacteria > Bacteroidota > Bacteroidia > Chitinophagales > Saprospiraceae > M3007. The sequence continues at coordinate 4,144 of JBBAVI010000162.1, forward strand.
AGATGCACCGCGTGTGTCGTTCGTTACCGGAACACCGTCAATTACAAACAACGGGTTGTTGCCCGCGCTGATCGAACTGATACCGCGAATACGGATGGATACGTTACCACCCGGAGCACCACTTGATTGCAACACCTGCACACCGGCCATTTTACCAACCAAAGCCTGGTCGAAAGAGGTAACCGACTGTTCTTTAATGTCTTTTGCGCTCACAGAAGCAACCGAACCGGTCAATTCACGCTTGCTCGTGGTACCATAACCTACCACAATAACGGTGTTCAGGTTGCTGGCAGCCGTTTTCAGGGTCACAACCAACGCATTGTCGCCCGCACGTGCGGTAACTTCTTGCGTTTCGTAACCGACGTAATTGAATACGAGTGTGCTGGTCTGGCCTTCCACCAAAGTAAGGCTGAAAGTACCATTCGCGTCTGTAACAGCACCTTTGTCGCTGTCTTTGACTTTTACGTTGGCGCCAATCAGGGATTCGCCGGTTTCAGAAATTACACGACCTGTCAGGTTCTGTGCAACCGCTGAATAGGACATAAACAGGGATAAAACCAAAAGCAACAATGCTTTCCCTCCTTTTAGGAGCAGGTTTTCGTTGAGTGAAAGTTGATTCATGGACATTTTTAATTAGAAAGTGTTAAATGCAAGAAGTATTCCCAGTTAAACCTCAAGAACCAATCAATAACGGCAAATTTTATTTTAAAAGACATTAAAATCCAGGCTGTATGCAGTACATACAACTAAATTTCTGTCTTGTGTAAAATTAAATTTGCACACAAAAGACGCGATATTGAAATTCTAATGGCTTTTTAATATTTGACCCGCAAAAATCTTAAGCCAATGTTACAATACCGGGTTCTCAAAGTTAACAAAACATGAATTGTCTGCACAGGACATTTTGGCGTAATTAAAAGATTTACAATTACATAACAATTAATTAAAATAATATATTTATTTTTGGTACCACACAATTTTTTAAATTAATTTTTTATAAAATCTACACCAAACATGGTATTAATTCTCCATTAAGTTAGAATCCAAAACGCCTTCTGTCACCCCGCTTCAACGTAGGTTTGTGTGCTGTTTCTTAAGAGGAACGACGCTCCGGTTTTGGAGGCGATCATTTTATCCCACACACCTTATTATATACCATGAAAAAATTTCAAATTGCACTGTTTGCCTTTTTCCTGATGGTGCAGACCGCCACCGCCCAACAAGGATTTGACCCAGGCTACCACTTGTTGAAAAGTGGATCTATTGTCCAGGACAAAAACTTCTATTTTTTCACCCTGCTGGAAGCAGTACCTGCCTCAAAAATGGCCGTTGCGCAAGACGCGGAATTATCAGCCCTGCTCAAAAATATCAAAACACGCATGGTCAGCGCAGTGGATGCCTGCCCATTCCCTTTTGAGATGGATTGCACCTTACCTCCCTTCTATTTTACAGCAGCCGAAAAAGAACAAGTGGGCAATCGCCTAAAAAGCCTGGCTCAAAAAAATCCAGCCATCCAGCAATTGATTGCCAACCATATCCGGCCATCCGGGGTGTTTATCAAATATGCTGCGCAAAAAGACGATGAAATGCTGCTTTCGATCTGGAACGAGGCCTGCAATGGCATGGAGCACATCATCGATACTTATGCAAAAGGTAAAAAAGGACGCTACTCTAATATCGACTCCGTAAACTACAACGTAAAAAGCGATGACTACAAACGGATGGTGCTTTCCGTTGCGCAAAGTGTGCAAGACGATGCGGCCAACATGGAATTGTTTTTTCAGCCTATGTTAGACCTGGCGCTTACTTTAATGGACATCAACAACCGGGATGAAGCCGCACGCCATGAACCCATGGAGCAATTGGACAATAAAAAGGCCTTTGAATATATCCCCGAAATAAAATGGGACCGTTACAAATACGCGACCATCCTGGTTTTGGGCGCAGGACCCGATAAAGAAAACATCCCCCTGAGCGCTTCCGGCAAAATGCGCATTAAAGTTGCCGCCCGCAATTACCACAATGGCCTGGCACCGCTCATCATCCTTTCCGGCGGGTATGTACACCCCTACCAAACGCCTTTTTGCGAAGCCACTGAAATGAAAAAGGTCCTGATCGAATTGTATGGCGTGCCAGAACGCGCCATCATCATCGATCCACATGCGCGCCACACGACGACCAATTTTAGAAATGCCGCCCGTATCATGTTCCGATACGGCATTCCAACCGATAAATTGTCGCTCTGTACCACCGCTTTCGACCATATTATTTATTGCACCGATCCTAAATGGCAATTCGACGAACGCAATAGAAAGGAATTGGGCTACCTGCCTTATCAGTTTTTTGAACGCATCTCCAGAAACGATATCGAATTCAAACCCATCATTACTTCCCTGCACGCCGATCCATTGGATCCTTTAGATCCTTAAAACACCTCACACCTATATATAGCAAAACATGAAAACACCTAATACCTACCTCGTTTTTTGCCTGCTGGCCTGCATTAGCCTTTTTTACCATTGCACCCAAAAACTCAAACAGTCGGCAATTCAACCCGCCAAGGAATTCGCAGACGCGCCGAATGATTTGAAAATCAATCAAATCCAGGTACTCGGCACCCACAACAGCTACGAACAACCGGTCGATAAAAATGTCATGGCTTACGTTACCAAAGCGTTGCAGCCCATGATGGAAAAATGTTCGACAACATGTCGCCCGAGCGCAAGGACGAAATTCAACAACGGGTAAAACAAGGCTATATCGTGAAAATGCCGAATGGAAAAATAGCGCGCTGCAACCCGATCAATAGTAACTGCAAAGAATAAACGATATCCTAAAACCCTGTTACAGTCCACGCAAAGTGATTATTAAAACAAAAGGCTTCTAATCCATTGAAAATCATTTTTTATCCATCCATCCTTCAAATCCATTTAAATCTGGGT
>JBBAVI010000163.1:0-6628 GCA_040397785.1 Saprospiraceae bacterium
GCTCCAAAACTACTTAAAATCTTATTTCAATGAACTGGTAGCAAACATACGAGTTACACGGAGTTAAGAGGGTACCGCCTTTTTTCTCCGTGTAACTCCGTACCTCCAAGCTCCTCCGTGGAACCCCTTTTCTCCGCGTAACTCCGTACCTCCAAGCTTCTCCGTGGAACCCCTTTCGAGGCGCGCAAGCGCCTTTTTCTACCAAATAAAGCCCAATCCCCACATCTGCTTTTTTTCCTGTGTAACATCTGCGCGAAATATGTCAAGTAGTTTTCTTCTATACTTACAACCGCGCGTCAAAGTTGTTTTTTCGGTACGGAATTTTAAGGAAATCAAGGGTGCCTGGTTTTACCGCGAGCGAGAAGATATAGGTGCCACGGATCGGCTGCCAACTCAAACTCAGGAGCCAGCAATGCAGGTCGCGCGTGAAGCCCAGGTCGGGATACACGATTTGTTTACTTTGAAAATCGTATCCGATGTTGCTGATGTTGAGCGACCAGTTGGAGTTGAGTTGCAAATTGCCGGCAACACTCACGTTGTGGTTGCCTACTATAAAGGTGTCGCGCGCAGTTCCATAACCGGTTGCAATGAGGCGGCGTTCGAAGGTTACCCGGTGGCTCAGGCGAAATTCATCAAACCAATCGATGAAGGACGCTTCCGTGATGGGTGTTTTTTTATCGGTTGGCGCGGTGGTGGGAGGGGGCGTGGAGGCACCGTTTGCCGCTTGGGTTTCGCCATTGAACAAACCCCGTAATTGTTTGAAGCTACAGTTTGTATTGACCTGAAAGCCCAGGTTGGTGGTGCGCAACAGTCGACCACGCTCGTTCAATACATATTGGCTGGTGCGTCGTCCCCTTGCATCGGCCACGTAGGGATCAAAGGTTGCATTCCAGGTCAGGTTTACCACCCCTTTAAATAAGCGGAACAAACCGCCAGTCATAATGGGACTCCAATTGAGGGAGTCGGCGCTAAAATTATAATTGCCCGAAAAAGCCAGGTTATCGAAAATACGCTTTTTAAAAATGGTATCTTTTTTGGCAGAGAAATACTTGAATTCCAACACGTTAATGAGGTTGTACCCCAAAATTAAATCACGGGAATTGCGGGTGCCGGGCGGTTTTCCATAAATACCTTCTTCCAAATAACTATAGGTAATTGTGTCATTAAAGGTTGGGCGCAGATCGGTTTCCACGGTACGGTAAAAGCGGTCGTAGCGACTTTTGGTAAAATCGGGTCCAAAACCGATGCTGGCGCTGGGTTTGATGGTGTGCCTGATCCCTCGAAACCAGCCTCGTTTGAATTGTTTGGTCAGAAAAAGGGCAGTATTGGCGGATACGCTGGCTGTTCCTTGTCGATAAGTATAAAAGCCCCAATTCCGCAAGGTTGCATCGATGCCGTATTGGGAGGTACTTTCATTCAGGTTGATGCCGATAATTTCATTGTTTTCGCGAATCGTATCGTAGCGCAGGCGGGTTTCAGGTTTCAATATTTTTTCAATCTGATAAGGGTACCAGTTTTCCTCCAACGATACCGAAGGGGCAATATTGATGTATTTAAACAACTTGAAGTTATAATCGGAACTGGCCCGGTGCTGTATCCCCATGCGGGCACTCTGCAAGGTTTTGATGGTAAATAGTTCGGTATCAATCGCTACCAGGTCGTTGCGCAGGGCGGAATTATAGTTGAGCGAAACTTTTTCATACCATTTCTCTTTCCCATCGGGTACCTTCTTTTTAAAAGGATAAATCCGCTGCATGGTAAACGTGGCATTTGGCAGGCTAATGTTCATGATGCGCGTCCGGGTATTTTGCGAATGCGACATGGAGGCGTTGAACTGGTACGGTTTGCCTGGAAAAGATTTGGAAAAGTTGAGGTTTGAACTCAAGGAATTCTGGTACACACTATTATAATCGTTTCGGTTTCGGTTTTGGTCGCGGTTGGTTTCAATATTTACGGAACCGCCAAATTTGCGGGTAGGGTGGGCTTTTGGGTCCTGGTTATGTTGCAGGGCAATGCCGAATGATTTCGCGGAAACCCGTTTTGCAAAGTTATCTTCAGAGACGCGGTTGTTAAAACTCAGGCGCAAATTGCTGCTAAAACGGTAGCGTTCTTCGTATCGGGTGGTTAGGCGCGCGCCATAGGAACCGCTGGCGTATAAATTAAACAAGGCCGTAACGTCCAAGTGGTCGTTGATGGGTTGATACCAGCCAAAATCGCGCAAACCCAGGCCTTCCTGGTCGGCAAATTCAAAATCTTTTGGAATAATCAGTCCGGCTTTGCGGGTTTTGGTGATCGGGTAAAAACCAAACGGCAAAATCAAGGGGGTAGGAATGCCCATGATCTCTACATTGGACAGGCCGGTGACGACCAATTTATCGGGAATCACCTTTAGTTTTTGAGTGCGAATACCAAAGTGTGGGTGCGGATCATCGCAGGTGGTAATGAGGGCACGTTGGTTGTAAATGGTGGTTTTTGCCCGGGCATTGGTGGTATCGGTGGAGGTGTTTCCAATAATTTTGGCTTTTTCGCCCAGCACATACAGGTCATCTTGCTGGGTGCGCGCCTCGAAAATAATTCCCTTTTTTGTTTTAAAATTATACCGCAGTTTATTGGCGGTTACATCCTGGGTAGGGTCTTTGAATTGGGGCAGTCCGGCGAGGGTACCCGAACTATCGGGAAACTGTTCAGCCGTAATTTCACTTTTTTCGTAATCGAGCAGAATATAGCCTGCGTTAATGGAGAGCGTGCCGTATTTTACGGTAGCCTGGCCAAAAAGGTGGACTTGTTTGCGCACCACATTAAACCACATCGAATCTTTAGCGCCGTAGGATACTTCTTCGTCTAATCCGTCGTTACTGATTTTTATTTTTTTGAGTGAAACAACGGATGAATCCTTAAAAATTTCCGAAGAATCAGGCGCAATCGTATCCAAGACCGTATTCAGCGGAGGGCTGTTCGGATCGTTTGGTACGATTTCTACCTGTGCTTGCAAAGGCAAATACACAAGAAGGCAAAGTATTTGGAAGAAAAGCCGATATTTGCACGACAATTTTTGCACCACTGATCAAGTTCTAATAGGGGTTTACTGAATTACCCCGTGAATAAAGTCTGATTTTGAGCCCCACAACCAACGCTAAAATCGGTTTATGAAATCAAATCCTGCGCTACGAACGCTTATTTTACTGCTAACGTGGCTTTTTTTACAAAATTTTAACAACTTACACGCAGCAGCACCTGTTTTTAACAAGTTTGCTGTTGCTCCAACAGGTGTACCTGTTTGCGCGTGGCCTTCCCCGCATTCCGCCGCGTCGTCATTGGGATGGCCTTTTCCACTGCGCCACAAAAGTACGAAGGCACACGCTTACAAAATTAAAAAAGTGGTGTTAGATGCCGGACATGGCGGAAAAGATCCTGGATGTTCGGGCGCTACTTCCAAAGAAAAGGACAATGCGCTGGCCATTGTGCTCAAATTAGGCAGTCTGATTGAGCAACAATTTCCCAACATCAAGGTTATTTACACCCGTGAAACGGATGAGTTTATTGAACTCAACGAACGGGCCGCCATCGCAAACCGCAACAGCGCCGATCTATTTATCAGTGTGCATTGCAACGCGATTTCATCGAGCAAAGTAATGGGCACCGAAACGTATGTGTTGGGGATGCACCGTGCTTCGCACAACCTGGAAGTGGCCAAACGCGAAAATGCGGTTATTTCCCTCGAAGAAAACTACCAAAACAATTACGACGGGTATGATCCGAACAGTCCGGAGGCGCATATTTTGAGCAGTGTTTGGCAAAGTGCTTACCTGGAGCAAAGTATTTTATTTGCCAGCCAAGTACAGCGTTTTGCCATCGAAACGGCGGAGCGTGAAGACAAAGGGGTGAAACAAGCAGGGTTTTTGGTCTTGCGTGAAACGGCCATGCCTGCGGTGTTGGTTGAAACGGGCTACCTCACCAATCGCCAGGAAGATGCCTATATTGCCTCAGAAGAAGGCCAGGATGCCATGGCCTTGGCTATTTTCCAAGCATTTGAGTCCTACAAGGAAAAAATGGAAGGTAATATGGTGGGCGAACCTCAATTGGTCGCTAACAAACCACATCCTGCACCAACAAAAGCAAGCCCAAAGCCGGTGACTGTTAAAACCAACCAATCGGCCAGCGCAAGTAAAGCCAACTCGGGTAGCAGCAAAACGCCCCCCAAGTCAGCCAAAGGATTTGAAATTTATTTAATTTCCTGGTCGAAGCGCCTCGACCCCAATGCCGGTCAATTGAGTTTGATTGGGGAGGTGCGAGAAGTCGTAAAAGATGGTAAATACCACTATTACACAGGAAATTTTGCCTCTAAAGCCGACGCCGACAACATGTTGATGGAGGTGAAAAACCTGGGATTTAAAACCGCAACCGTCGTACCGGTCAGCAAATAATTTTAACCATTACTATGTTTAAACTGAACAACGAAACAAAAATAGCGCTGCTCGCAATTGCGGCCCTGGCCCTTGCGATTTGGGGTTTTAAATTTTTAAAAGGCATTAATATCCTGACGCCCTCCAGGGTGTTTTATGTCAAATATCAAAATGTGGATCAATTGCGTCCCTCCAGCCCGGTTTTCGTGAAGGGATTCCAAGTGGGCATGGTGAAGGATATGTACGTGGATAAAACGGACGATCAAACGATTATTGCCGTGCTCAATATTGATAAAAATATTGACATTCCGAAAGAAACGGTGGCGACCATTGTTGGATTGAGTCTGATGGGCGGTAAAGCCGTGGAATTGGTCATCCCTTATGCTTGCGATGGGAACTGCGCTAAAAGTGGCGATTACCTGCAAGGCGCGTCCAAATCTTTTTTGCAAACGGTGGTGGGCGAACCCGGTCAAATTGATTTGTACACCGATCGCTTGCAAGCGGGTTTGGTCAGCGTGTGGGACTCTATTGCCGATCCAAATGACCCAAAAGGGGCAGGACGGTCGATCGTAGCCTTGGAAAAATCACTGCTGAACATCGAAATCGTGACCGCACAATTGTCGCGCTTGCTCGAAACCAGCACCAAAGGCATTGCCGCTACAGCTAATAATACCGCCGAACTTACCCGAATGCTGAATGCCAACAGCAAAGACATCACCAATACGCTGGCCAACCTCTCGGCCATCAGCCAGCAGTTAAAAGAGGCCGGGTTGGATAAAAGTTCAATCAAAGCCAGTCAGGCCATCGACTCCATCACCTATTCCCTCGCGGCCTTGCGCACGACCTTGCAAACAACCACGAAAACTATTTCGCGGGTGGATACTTTGGCGCAAAAACTGTCTAACGGGGAAGGTTCTGCCGGCAAAATGCTGACGGATGAAGCTTTGTACAATAATCTGGTAACATCATCCCGCCAAATTCAGTTGTTGATGCAAGATTTACGCCTCAATCCGAAGCGTTATAATACGGTGAAACTGAAGTTGTTCGGCAAAAACAAAACGCCCAATTACGCAAATCCGCTCGAAGACCCGGCCTATCAGCTGTTGATTGATAGTTTGGAACGCGATTACCAGCGTAAATCGAAGCGATAATTGAAACCGGGCGCACCCATGAAAGCCATCTGGACTTTATATGAAGCCCACGGTGCCGAAGGGTACTATCAGGCGCATGGGCATACCTATGAAAATCCGCATTTTGTGCAAATTCAGGCATTGCTGGAGCGGAATTTTGATCGGATGGATACTTCTAAGGTGCTGGACTTTTCGGCGGGTGGGGGAGAAGTGACGCAGGTTTTGACGGCGCTTGGTTGTACGAACATAGCAGGCAGTGATCCTTTCACCGCCGATTTGTACATGCGCAATACCGGTAAAAACTGTTTGCCTTTGTCGTTTGAGGATGTGATCAAAAAGGGCATTTCCGATAAATATTCGGTGATCATTGGTTCTTTTGCGCTGCATTTGTGTCCGCCGAAAGATTTATACCCGTTGATGTGGCAGTTGTTTCAGGCAGCGCCCAGCGTAGTGGTACTTACGCCGCACAAACGTCCCGAATTGGAATTGTTGGATGGCATTGAACTCGTTCATGCCGATGCTGTTGTAACGGAGCGGGGCAAACAGGTGCGCCTCAAAATGTATCAATTCAAGCATTTTTCAATATTTTAAAAAAACTACCATCATGGCTCATTTCAAACGTACCGCGACTGCAGTATGGCAAGGCACCGGCGCAGAAGGCACGGGTAAATTAAACGGCCCATCGGGTGTTTTACAAGATACCCCTTACTCCTTCAAAGCGCGTTTTCAAAACGAAGACGGTGCAGCAGGCACCAATCCTGAAGAATTGATTGCAGCGGGCCACGCCGGCTGTTACATCATGGCATTGAGTTTTCAGCTGACCGGCGCGGGTTTTCCACCCACGGAACTACGCTGTTCTGCAACGATTGATATGGAAGGTGATGAAAAAGGCTGGGCTTTCCAAAAGATTACTTTGCACCTGGAAGCGAATGTTCCGGGCATCAGCACCGAGCAATTGCACGAATTAGCCAATGCCGCGAAGGAGGGTTGTCCTGTTAGCCGTGCGTTGTCGACGGTTCCGATTGAATTGGAAATCGTTTAGGAATGATGAATGATGAATGATGAATGATGAATGATGAATGATGAATGATGAAT
>JBBAVI010000164.1:0-6611 GCA_040397785.1 Saprospiraceae bacterium
CGATATGAATGCCACCTGCTAGTAAAAAAGGGTACGGGAAATGGTGCAACAGGCTAAAATCAAGGTTTTGCCCACTGCCGGGTTGCGGACCATCCAATATAAACAAATCAACATCGCCCGCGAAGGCTTCCAGGCGGTCAAGGTCGGCCGAGGAACGAATAGGAGCGGCTAAAAAGACCTTTTGCTTGAGCGTACGAACAAATGCTGGTGAAACATCGTCGGCATATAATTGTACGATTTTAAAAGGAAATCGTTTAAGCACCGTTAAAATTTCGGCGACCGGATTTCGATAAAATACCGCCACTGGTTCTGCGAAAGATGCGTTTTTCAAGATGTCCGGTGTCAAATCGGGGAAGGAACGCTTGCTCAGGGGCGAAAAGTTGATGCCTACATAATCCGCCTTGGCAAATGTTAACTGCACTGGTGTTCGAAGACCGCACGCCTTGAACAACAAACGACCTGCTGTGCAAAATCGGGTGGCTAGATTAGGGCCCGCCGTGCGCATCAGTCCGGTGCCGATTAAAAATCCGTCGGCCCCGCGCACCATTTGAAATTCTTTATCGCTGTGTATGCCCGATTCTGCGATCAAAAAACGATTATTTGAATATTTTGCAAGCGCATTTACCCGATTCAGCGCCGTACGAAAGGTTTTCAAATCGCGGTTGTTTACCCCCAAAACGGGAAAATCTAAATGGGCGATGGGTTCCAGTTCTTCGGCACTGTGTACTTCTACGAGTACGCCCAATCCCAAGTCTTCTGCGGTTCTTCGAAGATTTTCGAGTTGTTCCGGCGATAAAATGGCGGCGATCAGTAAAATTAAATCTGCACCATGTAGTGCAGCTAGATAAATCTGGATTGGGTCGAGGATAAAATCTTTTTGCAGTAGCAAAACCTCCTGGTAACCCGTTTCTGCCATGTGATCGCGCACCATGCGGACCTGCAATAAATCGGCATAAGTGCCCCCAAAAAACTCGGTATCCGTTAGCACCGAAATAGCTGATGCGCCTGCCGACACGTAATAATTTATTTGGGCCGATAAATCCGCATGTTCATTGATCCAGCCTTCCGAGGGGCTTTTTCGCTTAAATTCGGTGATAAAAAAGGGTTGTTTGAGCGCACGCGCCTCCGCAAGCGCCTGATAAAAAAGCAGCGGTGTTTTGTACGTACGCGCACGCAGCGCCTGCCCGCGCAAGGTTTCTAGTTCGTGTTGCTCGTATAAAGTATTGATTTCGTTGCGTTTATGCGCAACAATTGTTTCAAGAATATTGTCCATGATGGTGGGATTAAACTATTTGCAAGGCCGGAGCGCCCATTACTTGCTTGTACGTGTCGAGTACTTGTCCGGCAGCGCCTTCAAAAATCAGTTGTTTCATTTTTTGATAGGCTTCCGGGAGGGGTATTTCTTCCACAAATTTGGTGTAAATAAAGGCTGCATTTACCGCAACCAATTGATAATGTTCGGTTTCTGGCAAGCCTTGCAGGATTTTTTCGGCGATGCTCAGGCTGTCTTTTGGATGATCGGCGCGCACCTTGTCGAAGGGAATCGGATCAATGCCAAAATCGGTCGGGGTAATTTCGTATTCCATTTTTCTGCCTGCGCGGTACTCCAGCACGCGGGTAGGCGCACTTACCGATATTTCATCCAATCCGTCCCAGCCGCGCACTACAATCAGGTGGGTTTTGCCCATTTTAATACCTGTTTCGAAGATAATATCCATAAGTTCGGCAAAGGCTGTGCCGATAAACTGTCGTTTGGGTAAAACGGGGTTTACAAGCGGACCCAGTACGTTGAACACCGTGGGAACCCCGATTTTACTACGCACCGGAGCAAAATGTCGGAAAACAGGATGTACTTCGGGGGCAAATAAAAAGGCTAAATTGGTTTCGTCCAGCGTTTCCTGGGCTTTTTGCGCATCAAAATGAATCGGCACTTGTAGCGCTTCCAGCAAGTTAAAACTGCCAAAACGCCCTGCCGCGGCCCGGTTTCCGTGTTTGGCAATGGGCAAACCACAATGCGCGAGCAACAAACTGGTGAGCGTAGAAGTATTGATGCGTGGTAAGCCGGAGCCGCCTGTGCCGCAAATATCTACCGCGCCTTGTGGGGCTAGTAGCGGAAGTCGTTTGGCCAAAAAATGTGCGGTAGGGGTTGCTAAATCCGTTTCCGGTTGAAAAAGGGCCTCAATAAATTGCGCCAGGGTATCTGCATTGCGCAATTGGTAACTCAGCGACACGAGCAGAATTTGTTTTTGATCGTCGGATAACTGACCTTCTTCAAGGACTTCAAAGAAATGACGGAGTTGCGCGGTTGTAATTGGACTGCCTTGCTGCAATTTTTTGGAAAGCGCGTGGTAAATACAGTTTCCGGCCGACAATCGTCCTTCGATCACATTGCGCAGCATCCGCATGCCCACGCTGTGTTGCATACTTAGCACCGATTCGGGGTGAAACTGAATGCCTTCAATGGGAAAACGCTTGTGCCGAATGCCCATTACCGTGCCATCTGCTGCCCGGGCGCTCACTTCAAGGTCGGGCGAAACCACGTCGGCTGCCCAGGAATGATACCGCGCCACCTTGCATTGGGTTTCGATGCCGGTGAAAATGCCGCGTCCGTCGTGGTCGATGGGAACCGATTTGCCGTGTACCGGGGCGATATTGGCAAGCGTGCCGCCAAAAAACTCAATCAGCGCCTGGTGGCCGAGGCAAACGCCCAGGATGGGTTTGGTTTGGTAAAAACGGGCAATAATGGCCATTAAATTGCCTGCGTTGCGCGGAACCGATGGTCCGGGCGACAAAACCAGCAAGTCAAAATCTATTGCGTCGAGTGCAGCGGGATCCACGGTGTTGCGGTACACTTGCACGGAACAGCCGAGTTGGCGGAAGAAGTCGACCAAATTATAGGTAAAAGAATCGAAATTATCGATCAGGAGCACTTTTTGCAGCATGGGTAGCGATGTTGTGTATTAATGTATCGGTACGATGATGCAAAGATAGGTTGAGGATTTGGATTTTGGGTGTTTGGGTGGGGGAATATTTTTTTACAATGGGCTACAAATGCATGACTTCTCCGAAGTCAAGATGATTTGGGTATATTTTGACTAGTATAGGGTTATAACGGGTGTTGAGAAGGTTAAGCTACATTTGGCGGAGTAATCGAAAAAAAGACAAAGATTAAACTCGTAATTACCCGGATGATCAGGCGGCTGAACCATGATAAAATCCACTTCTTTGTTCGTTTTTGAATATTTATTAAAACTAGCCGTTGAAACTTCGGTATAGGATGGCAGATTGGTTGATGGCGTGTAGGTAATTTCCTTAAAATAATCATTTAGGGAAACGCCTGCAGGATGGGATGGGTCAAAATCCTGCAAGCAGGTTATACGCAGATTAGTTACACGGTTGCCAAATGAAGAAAGTTGGGGCTCAAATCCACATTTAAGATTATTTTCATAGGCTGAAATATAGGTAGTATACAAGATCCCTAATCCGAACGCATTCATAAGGGCTTTATTTGTCGTAAGGGGAATTGGTTCTTTTCCACTGTTATCCAATGTAACTAACTGCCAATTTGATTGCTCGAACTCTGGGCTGGATGCAGCATCACAGTCGGAAACACAATGGATCTGACTGAAAATTACCCATAAGGCAATGGGTATTGCGAATAATTTTGTTTTTAGGGTAGGCATGAGGTTGGAGTTTTGATACATGTATGAATCAAGCAAAAAGAGCGCCAATTTGCGTTGTTTTCAAAATACAGTGTTTGGCGCAAAACAAATATTGCCCTATACTTGTGCCAACAAATCGCCACAGCGGTGGCTATAATCAGAAACAAGGTCCCCAAATGAATCATAGGTTAATATTGCAAATATGGTCAATTTGTTTTTAGCGATTTTGCTACTGTTGCTTTTGGTCTTGGCGGAGATTTTTTACCTAAAATACGTTGAAAAAGAGCCTATCCCCTGGCGCGAAATTGTTTTCAACCTCAATTCGAGCCATGTCATGACCTGGGTTGGTCGCGGTATTGAAGTAGTTGGTTTTAATTTTGTGTTGCGCCATGCCAGCTTAGGCCTGGTCACGCAACTGCCGGTTGTTGCACAATGGGTTTTCACTTTATTTGCCTGGGATTTATGCTTTTATTGGATGCACCGTTGGCACCACAAATATGCTTTTCTCTGGGCGGTGCATGTCGTACACCACGAAGGCGAGCATTTTAGCCTTTCGCTTGGTATCCGCAATTCCTGGTATTCTTCGCTTACGGCTTTGCCTTTTTTCCTGCCTTTAGCGATTTTGGGTGTTCCGATTGAGCAGTTTTTTCTGCTGGGCGCGTTGCATTATTTTATTCAGTTTTACAATCACAATCGGGTGGTGCAAAAGTCAGGTTGGCTGGAATACATCCTGGTTACGCCGTCGCATCATCGGGTGCATCATGGCTGTAATCCGGAGTATCGGGACAAAAATTGCGGCGGCACCTTTGCAATTTGGGATAAACTGTTTGGTACGTTTCAGGAAGAACGCCCTGATATCATTATAAAATATGGCGTCCATCAGAAAACGCCGACCAACCATCCTTTTTGGGCCAATAATCTACCCTTTTTAAAATATGTTTTCAAAATTGCCCCGCCTGCTTTTTTTGCCCGGATTTATGCAAAAAATCCGAAGCAAATCAGCGATTTTTTGATTGCATTGGGTGGCTTTTTACAGTTTCTCTTATTGGTTTTTTACATTTATCAGGAAGACAAATGGTCTGGCATCGCTGCGTTTTCGCTCTTTGCTTTGCTGTTAGGGGGCACCTTTGCCATCGCAGGTTTGTATGAAAATTACCGTTGGGGCACCTGGTTGTGGTTGCTTTTATCGGTCGCGATGGTTGGTTTTTTGGCGTATTTTTTGGTTTTCCAATGGGCGTTTATACTGCTTACCGGACTGTTCTTAGTACATGCCGTTTGGGTGGCCGAGTACCAGTTTTCATCCGTTTTTTCAAATTAAACAGAACATGCACGCAACAATTTTTGCCGATATAGGCGCTTATATACCGGCGCGAAAAGTCGACAATGCGGAAATAGAGGACCGTGTCAATCATCGCAAAAAACTGCTTCCGGAAGGTGCGTTAATGCGCCTTTTTGGTTGCGAAACGCGCTATTATGCCGCTCCGCAGGAGCAAACAAGTGATCTTGCAGCCCAAGCCGCGATGCCGATCGTGGAAAAATACGGCAGTAACAACATCGATTTTTTGATTTTTGCGTCGGCTTCGAGTGATTTGCTCGAACCCGCAACGGCGAATATTGTACAACAAAAATTGGGTTTGCGTTGCCCAGTGATGGACGTGAAAAATGCTTGCAACAGTTTTGTGTCGGGTTTGCAAACGGCAGATGCGATGATTCAAGCAGGATTTTATGAACAAATTCTCATTGTTACGGGCGAGCGCCTGAGCAGTGTGATTAATTTTGAAATTCAAGATGCGGCCCATTTGCGGCGGTCGTTGGCCGCTTTTAGTTTGGGCGATGCGGGGACGGCGGTTTTAGTGGCGAAAAACCCTAAAAATTCAGGAAAAGATGTTGGTTCTGGTATTAAAAAACAACGTTTTATGAGCTTGGGCGAACACTGGGATTTATGCACCGTGAAAGGCGGCGGCTCGATGTTTTTGCACGACATATCAAAGAATTTTTTTGAAGGACAAACGAAAGAACTTGGCTTGGTGATTCATCGGGAAGCCGCAAGGTTTGTTCAGGTTTTTTTTGCAGAACACAATACGGCTCCCCATTATTACGACCATATTTTTACGCATCAAGTCGCCGAAAGTGCCTTAGACCTGATTAGTCAGGAAATGGCTTTGCCTTTAGATCGGATCAGCCGTACTTTTCGTGAGTATGGCAATACAGCCGCCGCCTCTATTCCTCTTTCGATACACAAGTCCTTGAAGAACAATACTCTGAACCGCGGTGATAAGGTTTTGATTTTGGGTTTGGCAGCAGGTGTGAGCATATCCGCTCAAAGCCTGATTTGGTGAAATAATCCACACAAAGTGGTGATAAACGTTGCTGGATGCTAATCCTCTAAAAATAAATGCTGGTATATTGTCCACACAAAGTAGTTTTGAAAACGGCTGGATTCTAATCCATCGAAAATCAATTTTTTATCCATCGATCCTTCAAATCCGTTTAAATCAGGGTATACGATGCTCTTCACGAATGTTTTTATAGAAAAACTTGCCAACCGCGCACCTGAATCGGTAGCTTTGGTGGAAAAAAACGGCGAAACCGTCACCTGCGGACAGCTTTACACGGAAAGTTTGCGTTTGGCGGTGCATTTACAGCAAAACGGGGCGCAACGCCGTCAACGTGCGGTCATTGCGGCCGAACCAAGTGCCGATTTTGTCCGCATTATCTATGCTGCCATGCTCCTGGATTGGGAAATTGCGATTATTGATCCAGACATGGGGCGCGAACATTTCAACGCAAAACTCGACCAATTTGACCCACATTGGGCGTTTATAGATTACCGTCTTTTGTTGTTGCAAGAACATCCTGTTTTGCGATGGCTTTATTTTTTGAAAAACCCGAACGGCATTTATTTACCCATGCGAAAAGGATTGCGTTTGGTCGGTGTCGGAACATGGT
>JBBAVI010000165.1:0-6547 GCA_040397785.1 Saprospiraceae bacterium
GGGGTGACAATATTATAGAAATCCCAACCCCGAAGGGGTGACAATATTATAGAAACCCCAAAGGGGTGATAATATTATAACCCCCCCAAACCCCACCTTTCCTACCGCCCCCGCCCCCTTTCCAAAAAATAATTTCAAGCATATAGATAACTATATACGTTCTTTTGCTAAATTTGCCTCGTGCTAAACCGGAACAGGGTAGCGCGCAATTTCTTCTTCACCTCCTTGACTTTTAACACCATGACATTGCAAATCAAATCCCTCGAACAATACCATACCGAATATGCCCGCAGCGTAGCCGACCCCGAAGGATTTTGGGCCGAACAAGCGTCCACGTTTCAATGGCGCAAGCCCTGGAAAAAAGTGTTGCAATGGAACTTCCGTACTGCGGATACCAAGTGGTTCGTGGGCGGTAAACTCAATATAACAGAAAATTGTCTAGACCGGCACTTAGCCACCCGGGGAAAACAGGTGGCGATCCTCTGGGAACCCAATGATCCCAATTCGAAAGTGCGCAAAATCACCTATAAGCAATTGCATGGCTTGGTAGGTCAGTTTGCCAATGCCTTGAAGGCACAAGGGGTGAAAAAAGGAGATCGGGTGTGTATTTATATGCCGATGACGCCCGAACTGACTATCGCCGTGCTCGCATGCGCACGCCTGGGCGCGATCCACTCGGTGGTTTTTGCTGGTTTCAGTGCAATTTCGCTGTCAGATCGGATCAAAGATGCCCAGGCGACCGTGGTACTTACATCCGATTACAATGCCCGGGGCGCTAAAAACATTCCGGTCAAACAAGTCGTAGACGAGGCGCTGGCGATGGGCTGTGATTCGGTACAAACGGTCATTGTACACCAACACACCGGCGAAAAAGTCAATTGGACGGAAGGCCGTGATATTTGGTGGCACGATGCGATCGAAGGCAAACGCAAAGCCTGTAAAGCAACGCCGGTCGACAGTGAAGACCCCTTGTTTATCCTGTACACCTCCGGCTCTACGGGTAAACCCAAGGGGGTGGTGCACACCCAGGGCGGGTACATGGTATATGCCGAATACACCTTCCGTAATGTATTCAATTACCAGGATGGCGAGGTGTACTGGTGTACGGCCGATATTGGCTGGATTACCGGCCACTCCTATATAATATATGGTCCGTTGTTGGCGGGTGCAACCTCGGTCATGTTTGAAGGGGTGCCGACCTACCCCGATGCGGGCCGCTTTTGGGATGTAATCAAGCGCCACAAGGTGAATATTTTTTATACAGCGCCCACGGCGATTCGTGCTTTGATGGCGGCCGGCGACCCCTTTATCAAAGGCCGCCGGATGCCTTCTTTACGGGTGCTGGGTACCGTGGGTGAACCGATCAATGAAGAAGCCTGGAACTGGTACAATGAAAAAGTAGGCAAAAAACGCTGCCCAATTGTAGATACCTGGTGGCAAACGGAAACAGGCGGCATTATGATTACCCCAATTGCGGGCGTAACACCGTTGAAACCCTGTTTTGCAACCCTGCCCTTGCCAGGTGTGCAGCCCTGTTTGGTCGATGCCAATGGACATGAAATAGAAGGGAATGATGTAGAGGGTATGTTGTGTATCAAGTTTCCCTGGCCTTCCATCATCCGTACCACGTATGGCGACCATGAGCGCTGTCGCCAAACGTATTTTGCCACATTTAAAGATAAATATTTTACCGGAGATGGGGCCCGCCGCGACGAAGAAGGTTACTACCGCATCATTGGCCGGGTAGATGACGTGATCAATGTATCTGGTCACCGCATCGGGACCGCCGAAGTAGAAGATGCCATCAATAAAACCCCGCATGTCGTGGAATCTGCTGTGGTGGGTTATCCGCACGACATCAAGGGACAGGGCATTTATGCGTATGTAATCGTCGAAATGGCCATTGAAGACGTCGTTGCTTTCCGCAAATCCATCCTGGATACGGTAAGTAAAGAAATCGGTCCAATTGCCAAACCGGATAAAATTCAGATTGTGCCGGGTTTACCTAAAACCCGTTCGGGTAAAATTATGCGCCGCATTTTGCGTAAAATCGCAGAAGGTGACACCTCCAATTTGGGCGATATTTCTACCTTGTTGAACCCGGAAGTAGTGGAATATATTAAAGATGGTGCTCGACAGGGATAAGTCGTGACATTTTTATACCGCGGCCTTGTAGGGACAAATCACGACTTGTTCCCACCAGGCCGCGATCTGCCTGCGCATCGTATCATATTCCCAAAATAACCTACACATGCGCCAACTCCAGCTTCTATTATTGTTCTGCCTTGGAACAACAATCGCTTTGCTTGCTCAAAGCACACCTTTCCCGCTTACCGCCATTACAACGGAAGTTCACAGCGGATTTCCACAGCATATCAAAGAAATCGTCCGCTCGGGTAGTAATTTGTTTGCCGTTTTGACAGATTACGAACACCAGAATTCGCAAAGTCGTTTGTACAAAAGCAGCGACAATGGCGTAAACTGGGCGCCTATACCGTTTTTCGATGACCAGGATGTATTAAATGTTCGGGCAAATGGAGACACCATTTGGATCTTTAGGGCCGATTACCTGACAAGTTTTATTCGAATTACAGGCTATCGCTCCGTCAATGCAGGTCAGAATTTCACCCAAGTCCTTACGTTCACAGAATCTTTGTCCAATGGTGGCGGGTATTTTTACCCAGAGCAATTGGAAGAGGCAGGCAATGTGCTGTTTTTTTGCGTGCGTTTTGACAAAAGCGGCACAAAGCGTTATCGGCGCTATCACTCGATAGACCGTGGCGCTACCTGGTTGGCATCAAGCGGAACGAATCAAAATGGCAGTTGCAGGACCTTGTATGCACAAGGCAACTATTACCGTTTTCAAACAGGTGGTACCAGTCATGTTTTATGCGCGCCCACACCAGATATGACCAATCCCTCCGTCGTGGACCTTGGATCGACGGAGGGTTTGTTGGAGGCCTATCTTAAAAACGACACCCTTTTTGCCGTTTCTAAAAAAGGGAAAGTGTATTACAAAAAAGCCCCATTTAATACAGGGAGTTTTCAGCAAGCAGCGCCCTTGCCTTTTGAACCCAATTGCGTACTGGCAAGCAATGGTTTTTGGCATTATTTTACCCAATATGGCAGTTTTTATCGCGCTCCCTTGTCTAATCCATCCGCTGCGGTGGCAACCGGCTATTATCCCTACAAATACGATTTCAGTGGGTATGCGTATTATCCCTTACGCGGTTTTGGGGTGTTAGACAATCAGTTGTACTTGTTTGGTAAAATTCCGTTGGTTTCAAATGACCAAGGCTTGAATTGGGACTTTCCTACCGGAAATTTCCCACGCATGTCGGGTTCCTTATCCTATGTTAATCAGGAACTTTGGATGCGGCAGGGGTTTATGGGGCGTTACCGGAACGGTGCCTGGCAAGCGTATCACACCGAAGGCTTGCCCACTTCCGTCACCTATAATTGGAACAGGGTAGTGGAGGTACAGGGCGCGCAATATGTGCTCAGTAACCAAACCCACCCTTCCAAACTTTACCGCTCCGATGATGGCGGCGACCATTGGACGTTTGTGCGCAACTTTGACGGCTTTTGCTATTTGAGCACCGATGTGGATCAAAAACGCTTGTTGGTCGTTGCGTATGTAAATGTAAATCCCCAAGGCATTTGGTATTCGGATGATTTCGGTAGCAATTGGGCTTTGATTCCGGGTGCGCCAGGCGCAAAAACAGTGCTAGTGAAAGGCGACACTGTTTTTGCTGTACAAAATGGCAAATTATTGACGACCACCAACCTGGGCCAACAATGGCAAAGTAGCACACTTACCTATCCGGTTACGACCAACTTAGTGGAGGACAAACTGAAACTCTTTTGGCAAGATAATCGGCTTTTACTCGCGGCAGGGAGCGATAACGACGGACATGCTTACCTAAGTTTAGATATGGGCCAGTCCTTTTTACCTGTTTTTGATTTTGATTATATTTATCAATCGGATGATTTGCTGGTATTTACAGATCAAGGGGTTACCCATGTTTCTAAAAACTTGGGCATCAGTGGGTTGCGATTTTGGAATAACAATTGGTCCTTTCGGCAGTCTTACACCATCGCCGACGGTTTTTTATATACCGCAGTTATAGAAGGCACCAGCAATGCCATCCTGGATAAAGTTGCGCGTACCAATTTGACGCCCATTCGGGATAGTTTACAAAACAGCACAGCAGGCTTCGTTAAGGGCCAGGTGTTTTTGGATTATAATCAAAACTGTGTAGAAGATGCGGGCGACACGCCACTTTTTGGACAAATTTTGGTGTTTCAACCAGGAAATCATATCGCAGTATCCAATCCTGATGGTTACGTGTACCGCAGTTTGCCAGTGGGCAACTATACCTTGTCGGTAGCGCCTCCCGCCTTTGTAGCCACCAATATTTGCGTGGATCCTGCCGCTGTTGCGATTGAAGTAGATTCGATTCGTAATTTCAAAGCGGGCATTACAGCCACTGTCGACCCAGACCTGGAGGTAACCCTGGTCGGTTCCGCGATTCGTCCGGGAAGACCCGTTTACTATAACGTTACGGTCAAAAATGTAGGTTTTGTACCAGCATTGAGCACCGTTTTGAGCATTACCTTTCCCGATTATATCCTGTTGTATGAATCGGCCAACAATACACCGGTAACCATTCAGTCAGGAAAATTACAGTTTTCAGTGCCGGATTTAGCGCCGCAGGCAACCATAACATTCCATATTACCTTTAATGTACCGCCAGATCCAGCCCTGACAGGATCTTTGGTTTTAGTAGAGGCAATCCTCGAAGCGCCCTATACCGATGCCAACAACCAAAATAATGCGGCAAAATCGATTGTAACGATCACCAATAGTTACGACCCCAACGACAAAACCGCCATTACCGTCGCTGCGCCCTACGAGGTGATGCCGGTCGCCGATAAATCCCTGCAATACCGCATTCGTTTTCAGAATACCGGAAACGACACGGCGTTTACGGTGGTGGTTGTGGATACTTTGTCTGATCGACTCGATTGGAGCACCTTTAAAATGCTCAGCGCCAGCCATCCTTACCGGCTACACGTGCAGGATCCGGGTATTTTCATCTGGAAATTTGACCCTATTTTATTGCCCGACAGCAACCGAAACGAAGCCGCCTCGCATGGGTATATCTTGTTCAGTATCAAGGCCAAACCAAATGTGTTAATTGGCGAAGTTTTACACAATCTGGCAGCAATTTACTTCGATTTTAATACACCCGTACTCACCAATGCCACCCATACAAAAGTAGTGCGCAGGGTAATCTTCCGCGATGTTGAACCATTGGAAACCAGTGCCACGGCCCCGGTATTCCAAATGCTGCCCAATCCTGCAATAGATCGAATCCAATTGCAGTTTGGAAAGCAGCGCGAAAATGAAGGAAGGGTATGGTTGTATGATGGTTTGGGGCGCATGGTGCGTACAGCCTTGGTGCCGGCACAAACCGAACGTTTTGATTGGGCATTGCCGGGACTCGACGCCGGGACTTATTGGCTACGTTGGCAGGAAGGCGATCAGGTATGCGATCAAAAATTAATTATATTGCATTAAATTTTGCCTTTTGGCTGCTTTTTATGCGACAATTGCGGTAAGCCCGTTTTTTGGCTGATTGTTTGCTTATCGCTATAGCAGGATTTTGAGGATTTCAGCGTACTACTGGATGTTTTTATTTCGCGTAAATTTTACGCAGAAAATCTGTGTAACAACTGCGAAAACTAATCTGTGTAACATCTGCGCGAAAAATTAGACCAGAAGTATGCCGAAACCCTCGAAACCGATAATTCCGGCAAGTGGCATGAATACCGCGCTTTATTTTAATTTGTTTTCGCTTCCTGTAATCCTGGCTGGGGTCATTACCCTGGCACTCGGACTTATGGCAACTGGCAAGGGCAATAAACAAGGTGAACGGTATTTCTCCTACCTGATGTTTGCCTGTTTTGGGTATTCGATGTTTTACACGCTCGAAATCAGCAGCAAACCGCTTTATTGGATGCAAATTTTTGTCACCCTGGAGTATTTGGGGGCGGTCATGCTGGGACCTTTGTTGCTGTTATTTGTATTAAAGTACACCTTGCAGTTCAACTGGGTCAAAGCAAGATATGTCTGGGTCATTTTTATGCTGCCGGTTTTTCATCTTTTATTGGTTTTTACCAATCCTTTACACCACCTGTTTTACCCAAGTTTTTATAAAGCCAACAATGGCTATTTTGATGTATTAGGCTCAGAAAAAGGCCTTTTTTACTGGGTGCATCAAGGTTATACTATATTTTTGGTATTACTTAGTAATACACTGTTGGTTAGGATGGTGTTTAATGTACCAAAGGCCTATTTAAGTCAAGTGCTCGTGGTTCTAACGGGATCCTTGTGTTCATGTTTGGCGTATGTCTTGTATTTGACGCAGGCTATTTCGCTCAACTTTGACCCGGTGCCGTTTTCCTTTACGTTGAGCGGCATAGTGATTTACCTAGTGGTACGAATTGTTGGTAATGCATATGTTTTAAGAGCATAGCGGCT
>JBBAVI010000166.1:0-6488 GCA_040397785.1 Saprospiraceae bacterium
AGGTGACACCTCGGGAAAGTGACACCTCGGGCATCAACTATGCATGTTCTTCCGGGACTGCCACCAGCATTTCCCACAAATCTTCATAAGGAATAATTTCAACAGCCAAGGATTGTCCCGCTTCCTGGGCGGGCAGGCTGTTCAAAACTGCCATTTCCTTCTTGATTTTGCGTTCGGCGCTGGCTTGTTCAAATTCAATTTTGCCCAGGGCGAGCAGCATATTTGTAAAACTGGCGCTGCGGCGATTCAAATCATTGTCTAAATAGCGTTTTCGGTATTTTTCAATGGCATCCACCGAGCGGCCGTACTCCTCTTCATGGTCCGATCCTTGCGCCAGGCTATACAAAAGTGGCAGCAAAAACAGTGGAATATTCATGCCTTCCTTATCGCGGTCAAAAACCTCAAAATCATTATTAAAGCGCACCATTTTGAAGGGGCCTGTTATTTTTTCTACGGTATTGATATCGAGTTTTTTAAATTGAACCAACAAGTGCAGGTATCCGGCATACAATTGCCAACTGTCGCGTACGTTACCTGAAAGGGTGCCAATACGTTCACTTTTTCGCACCAAATCATAGATCTCCAGTGCTTTATTATAGTTTTTAGCATACATACAATATTGAAAATAAGTCTCCATCAGCCGATACCAATTAAAACTGCTTTTTTCTATCAATTTGAGGCAATAGTCAACAACGGCTTCTCCTTCCTGGTGTTCGAAAATGCGCAGATGCGTAAGGCAGCTTAATTTCTGAATGGCAAGGGTAAACAAGTCTGTCCGGTTGGTATTCTTCCGTTTTTGCAGGGTGATCAAGGCGTTATCGGCCAATTCGAGGGCACTTTGGCTGTCGTTTTTAGACATAAATTTCAAAATACCAATCAGATAGGTATAATTATAAAACTGAGAAGTATCTACTTGAGCAGTAAGTGGCCACAGTTCTTCAAAATATCCATGGGCCATATTGTAAATTTCAATATTAGGCGATCGTTTGTTGATATAGTAATCTATCAGATTGTCGTAATAATCGAGCGCCAACATTTCACGCCGGCGTTTTAATTCATATTGCTGGTGCAGTTCGGTAAATTGGGCATGATTTGATTTATCGCCCACAGATCGGGCATAGCGCATGCGCAGGAAGCGGGTTATTTCGGTTGCCAGTTCAATGAACTCAAATTTAATACATTGCTCCAGGGTTTGGTGCATGAGGTAAACGGCTGCCTTGTTGGCTTCTCGAAGCCGCAAAATATTGGCAGAAGCAAAATCCCGGTAACAATTATACAAAGCTTTCGAGCGCTCATTAAACATGGGCTGGTTTACATCAATAAAGAGTGCCGTATTAATCAATTGCCGAATCAGTCGATTTCGAAGTTTTTTATAGTTCTGGTCTTTTTTTTCATCTACCCCAAAAAAATACAGCGCGGCTTGCTCATCTGATTCAAACTTTTCTGTCGCGATCCGATCATATAACTCTTCCGTACGGCTTTCATCTTGACCGGGATTTCCCAGGATTTCGATGTTTTTCACCTTGTTGCGGTTGATAATTTTAATCAAATCCCGGAGGGCCTCAAATTCCATATTATTTTAAGTTATGAAAAAGTTGAACGTAATAACCACTGTAAATGATCATATTTAAGCGCATCTGCCCGGATCGAAATACGACAAACTGTCCTTTTTTAAATATGACGAGTGTCCCATCTTTGCACCGAAGTAAGCACACTACCACAAAAAAACAAACAAATTCGAACTTAATCAAAACCCTCGAACACAAAAATTAGAAAATCTAACCCAAACATTCTCAAGAATTTGCAATAAGCAAACTGGTTACACAGAAAAAAAAGTACACCAACCAAGCAATTGTTGTTTAAAATCCGGGATTTTCCCCAGAAATGCATCGTTGTTGAACTTTTTTTTGTCTTTTTCGACCAAAGTTGCAGACCAGCAGGTTCTACAGAAAATCCTTCGGTTGTACGTTCATTGACCTTTTGGGTGTCCAAAAGTGCCAAAAGTCAGTGTCTTGCCTCGATCTGCCCGGATCGAAATGAGACAAACTGTCCTTTTTTGAAAATTAGAACCGAGTGATCTTTGTATCAGAAATTATGACTAACATCTGAATCTGATATAAAATGACAACGATCACTTTGATTCTGAGCCTTTTACTCACTGCCTTAGGTGGCACTACATCCAGCACTGAGCCAACTACGGGCACAAGTTCTGAAATTTCAAGTCAACAACAAGGTACCAATTTCATTATTACGGAAGAAGGTATGCCTTAGTGGTTATACATACAGGTAAATGCTTTAATCTTTAATCCTTTAATCCGCATAGCACCTATGTCGCATAGCAGCATGGGGGGCTCCCGTTTTCCTTAATATTGCTTTTTATTCAATTCTAAACGGCTGCAACAGCCTGGGCGTCACGAAACACGCTTCTCGTTTAATCTCCATCGTGTATATTCCTGTGGGCCGATGATCGTCTTCGTTCTGTCAACGGCTCACATCCCTTTCCTTTAATGCAGCCACCCTTAGCGCATTCAAAGGAAAGTTTTTTTTGAAAATAAAATGTTGTACGCTACGTGGTTTGATTTTGTGTACGGTCATTGGCCTAAATAATTGATAATCATCGCTCAGCATGGCAATGAATGCTGCCTTTCAGGTGATGCTTCATATAAAAAAACATTTAATTTTTCTACCCGTCTCCTTTTTTATTACAAAAAATGTCTATATTTGCAAAGACGTTATTAAGTTTTATTTTTTAATAGCATTTTACGATTGGGACGTTACAAAACACATTCTCCACAACTAATCTCTATATGTACCTCCTTTGAACCGGTGATCGAACCTGCGCGATCATCGGTTCATTTTTTTGGAAAGCATTCTGTTTAGAACATTTCCATACTTTATTTTGATTTAGGTATTGGAGTACTATATTTGCGTAACCTAATACCCATGATTATGCAATATATATACGTAAAATTTGCCTTTTTAACGGGCGCTTTATGCATTATTTTTTCCTGCAACCAACCCCCTTCTACCACAAATGGAGCAATTCCGAGTGGTCCAACGCGGTTTGAAACAATGACCACTGCCCAAACAGGCGTTTCGTTTATCAATAAATTGGTAGAGGACGCTCAGGTCAACTACATAAATTTTAATTATTTGTACCTGAGCGGTGCAGTAGGCGTGGGCGATTTTAACCAGGATGGACTGGAGGATCTGTACTTCGTTGCAACGCGGGGCGCAAACAAGCTTTTTTTAAATAAAGGTAATTTTCAGTTTGAAGATATCACCGTTAAAGCAGGCGTAATCGTCCCGGATGGTATTAAAACGGGGGTAAACATTGTCGATATCAACAATGATGGATATCCTGATATTTACCAGTGTCGAACTGGTTTTGCTCCAGAAGGTAGAGGCAACTTATTGTTTATCAATAACAAAGACCTGACATTTACCGAAAAATCTGCCGAATATGGGCTAAATACCCCTTGTGCTTCCAATGCTGCTAATTTCTTCGATTATGATTTGGATGGCGACCTTGACATGTATTTGCTAAACCATCCAGTTGATTTTAAATTGGTTGCCAGTGTGCGCTTGAAGGAAGTAAACGGCAAGCCTGTACGACTTGTAGCGCCAGAAGCCGATGATATTTATACTTCCGACCGCTTATACCGCAACGACAAAGGCCATTTTAACGATGTCAGCAAACAAGCAGGCATTCAAAAACGCGCCTTCGGTCTTAGTGTTACGGTAGCCGATTTTAACCGTGATCACTTTCCTGATATTT
Source organism: Saprospiraceae bacterium (assembly GCA_040397785.1). GTDB lineage: Bacteria > Bacteroidota > Bacteroidia > Chitinophagales > Saprospiraceae > M3007. Next base: position 3,779 of record JBBAVI010000166.1, read on the forward strand.
TTGTAGCCAATGATTATGTAGAGCCTGATAATCTTTATATCAATAATAAAAACGGCACTTTTACCGATCAAATTAATTCCTACATGCGCCACACCGCGCATTTTTCAATGGGATCGGATGTGGCAGATATGAACAACGACCTGCTCGCCGATTTGGTTGTTTTAGATATGGCACCCGATGGCAACGAACGGCAAAAAATGAAGGCCACCGCGATGGTCAATGAGCGCTATTATGGATTGGTAAACTATGGTTACGGCCACCAAATTATGCGCAATATGTTGCAAATTAACAACGGAAATGGCTCGTTTTCGGAAATTGGCTGTCTCGCAGGCATATCAACAACGGATTGGAGCTGGTCGCCGCTTCCGGCTGATTTTGACAACAACGGATGGCGTGATTTGTATGTTACCAATGGTATTCGCCGGGAGGTTACCGACCTTGATTATATGAACTTTACCATTGATTCGGTGATGAAAGCAGGTGTAGATATCGGAAATATATTAAATTATGTCGACAAAATTCCTGCCCAGGAAATACACAATTATATGTTTCGGAACAAAGGCGATTTAAGCTTTGAAGACGTTTCTACCGCCTGGGGATTTAGCGAAAAATCATTTTCCAACGCTGCCGTGTACGTTGATTTAGACAATGACGGCGACTTGGATATTGTAGTGAACAATGCAACCGAAGAATCTTTTCTTTATCGAAATAAAACAGTAGAACAGAAAGAAGGTAGCCATTATTTGCAAATAAAACTAGTCGGTTCGCCTCAAAATATTGGTGGTATTGGCGCTGTTGTGAAAATTCAGACAGCCGCCGGTAGCCAAATTGCCAATGCTAATCCAGCAAGGGGCTTTCTTTCCACCACGACATCGGTTATGCATTTCGGATTGGGAACGGCCGATCAGGTGCAAACCCTCCACATCCAATGGCCGGATGGGAAAGGTCAAATGCTTCAACAAGTACCTGCAGATCAACGCATTACACTTAAATACCAGGATGCTCAAAAAGTGCCGGATATTTATGCGGATAATACACCAGTTGCCCCGCTCTTTGCCGACATTATCCAGTCAAGTACCCTGAATTTCAAACATAAGGACAACGAATATTTTGATTTTAACCGCGAACGCCTGCTGCCGCATAAATTTTCCAACCAAGGACCTTGCATCGCAACGGGAGATGTAAATGGCGATGGAACGGAAGATTTTTACATCGGCGGGGCTTTCAAAGCAACCGGGGCCTTGTTTTTACAGGATAAAAAAGGCCATTTTACACAACAAAAAGCGACCACCTTTGCACGTGACACGATTTTTGAAGACACCGATGCCTTGTTTTTTGATGCAGATGGTGATCACGACCTTGATCTATATGTAGTGAGCGGGGGCAATGAAATGAGAATTAATTCAACCAGTTATCAGGATCGTTTTTACCTGAACGATGGCAATGGGAATTTTCAAGAAGCGCCTGCAGGGACCATTCCCCAGGAAACGGAGAGTGGCGGTTGCGTGACCGGATTTGATTATGATAAAGATGGTGATATCGATTTGTTTCTTGGCGGACGTGTAGTTCCGGGTTTATACCCAAAAACACCCTATAGTTCCATTTTTAAAAATAATGGGGGCAAATTTTCCCTGGCAACGGATCAGGTAGCACCAGCATTTGCAAAAGTAGGCCTGGTGACCGACATTATTTTTGCTGACCTCGATAAAGATGGTCAGGAGGAAATGGTGGTATCGGGAGAATGGTCGCCCATCGAAGTGTTCAAAAACAAGGGAGGACAGTACGTCAAAGTCACGGCTCAATTCGGACTGAATCAGGTCAAAGGTTGGTGGGAATGTTTAGCCGCTGCCGATATAGACGGCGATGGCGACCAGGATCTGGTGGCGGGCAATGTTGGCTTGAATACCCGTTATCGTGCCAGTGCCGCGGCGCCCATGCACCTGTATGCAAAAGACTTTGATGGCAATGGCAGTCTGGACCCAATCATGACCTGGTCTGAAAATGGCAAAAATTATCCGGTTGCCTTTCGTGATCAGATCATCAAACAATTACCGGGCCTAAAGAAAAAGTTTGTGCGTTATGCCGCTTATTCCAAGTCTACCATAGAAGATGTTTTTTCCCCCACCGATCTTAAGAGCGCACAGCATTTAGAAGTCAATGAATTACAATCCTGTATTTTTATCAATAATAATGGCAAATTCACAGCCCAACCCCTTCCCAAGATGGCACAATTGGCCCCGGTAAAAAGCATCCTACTCTTGGATGTGGATGGAAACGGCAGCCTGGATATTCTGCTCGCCGGGAATGATTACGGTATCGAGGTAGAAACAGGTCGGTATGACGCAGGCAACGGACTTGTTTTGCTCAACGATGGCAAGGGCCAGTTTGCGCCAATAACACCGCGCAATTCAGGTTTTTGGGCCACCCACGAGGTGCGACACTTGGCGCCCATCCAAATGGCCAATGGTAAAAAAGGCATTTTGATTGCGAACAACAATGACGTGCTGCAATTGATGGAAATGATAAAAATGGGGGTGCATCAATAATCTGCTTTTATCACGATTTTTTTCTACAAAGATGCGACCCCGCTGGGGTCGTAATGATTTGTTTTTCAGGTTTGGGACCCCGGTGGGGTTATAATTGATTGATAATGAATAGATTCATCATTCATCATTCATCATTCATCATTCATCATTCATCATTCATCATT
>JBBAVI010000167.1:0-6446 GCA_040397785.1 Saprospiraceae bacterium
CTTATTGTCAACAAGTTATGAAAATATGGCAGCATGATGCTTCACGAACCATTGCTGTATGTTGCACTGCATACAGGGGGATTTTACATATAAATATGAGATCGATTTTATTTGTAATGCTTGTATTGGCATACCATCCTACGTATGCACAATTAAATGATACAAATTGGTTCATGGGCTTTTCTCAAACCCAGAGTGGCGAATATGGAATGATAGGAATTTCTTTTATTTCAGGCAACGCAGAAGTTCGTGGCAATCTGGGATGGGAAGGATATTTTAGTCATAATAACACCATTTTTTCTGATTCTTTTGGCAATTATTTAACGCAATTCCAAGGAGAGGTAGTTCTTGATAAGTCATACAATATCATGAAGAATGGTGATTCTTTATGGTATTCACCAGAGCCATTTTCCAACAACATTCTAGGATATGCCGATGATAAAATTCCTCAAGGTGGATTATTTTTGATGTGGCCAGGCTCAAAAGATAGTTTGTTGCTATTTTATTCCAGTAAGGGAGGGGTTGAAGGGGCAAATGGTCAATTTACTTTGGGATCAAGACACCTCCAATACGCGCTTATACAGATTTCAGGAAATAATGGTTTGGGAAAAGTATTAAAGCGCAGAGTAGTTGTAATTGAGGATTCTATTCAAATCGGACAACTTTTACCTATAAAACATGCAAATGGAAGGGATTGGTGGCTTCCTATTTTTGAGCGCCGTACAAACCGATATTATCGTATATTAATTGATCCACTAGGTGTACATGTGATGGATAAAAAATTGATTGATTTTGATTATAAAGATGGTCTTGGACAGGCCCATTTTTCACCAAATGGAACAAAGTTCGTAACAACCAATGCAATTGATTTTACCGAAGGTATTTATTTGGATATATTTAACTTTGACCGATGTGAAGGGAGGTTCTTTAATCAAAAAAGGTATAAATTTGCTCCTCAATATGCAGATGGCTGCGCATTTTCACCCTCAGGAAGGTATTTGTACGTCAACTTTCAGACAACACTGTACCAATATGACATGGAATCTCCCAATCCCGACAGCACTAAAATATTAATCAGTGGGCTCGTAGCTCCACCGCCGGGTGAAACGGTGCAAGGGTATTACTACCAAATGCAGTTGGCGCCTGATGGTAAAATTTATATGAGCAGTACCAGCACAATAAGATCGCTGCATGTAATACACCAGCCCGATGAGCCAGGAATTGACTGTCAGTTTCAGACATACGGCTTGCCTTTGCCAGCACGCAATAGTTTTTCAGTCACCTATAGCCCCAACTACCGTCTCGGCCCCCTAGACGGCTCCCCTTGCGACACCCTGGGGCTCGATAACCGCCCGATTGCCTGGTTTCGATATCAACGGGATACGATGGATTCACTCAGCGTGCGCTTTCACGATCTTTCCTATTACGAACCTACCAGCTGGTCCTGGGATTTTGGGGATGGCACCTCCAGTACAACGCGGCATCCCGTGCATACGTATGCTTCGGCGGGTAAATACGAGGTTTGCCTCACGGTGGCCAACGCCCATGCAACCAATACGTTTTGTCGGACGCTCTTTTTAGGCGTATCTGCTTCCGAGGATCCGGAAATGCAGGAGCGTATTTCGGTGTTTCCCAATCCATTCCACAAGCAATTGGCTGTGGCAGCAGGTAGCAATCTGCGACATGGGATGTTTTATTTATATGATCTTTCGGGGCGCTTGGTGCGGCAAGTGGCTACCCTAACAGGTGTCCGGGAACTGGAAACAGGCGATTTGGCAGCGGGTATTTATTTTTGGGAAGTCCGGGAGGGTGGTGAACGAGTTTGTGGGGGAAAAGTGGTAAAAATGTAGGTTTGGTGGGGGGGAACACAAAAAAATCAAGACACCCGAATCAGCACTTCCAAAATCTGGTAATAGTCGGGCTTTGTCAGCATATAATAGCTGTTCTTGCCATCCCGGCGCACCGATACAATCCCGCGATCCTTCAAAATACGCAGGTGGTGGCTTGCAACAGCCTGTTCGATGCCCAATTGATCGTGAATTTCGGACACGTTCATCGCGTTGTTCCTGTAGAGCATTTCTACAATCAACAAGCGGTGCGGATGTGCGATCGCGCGCAAGGATTCTGTGGCAGATTCCAAAAATCCGAAGTTCAACGGGTGGTCTTGCATAGACAGGTATAAATAATTCAGGCACAAATGTAAATATATAAATGCATTAGGGAAACGCCCATTTTGTACTTTTGCACCCTATGAAAAACTACCTTGTTCAAGGTCTTGGACTCACCGCCCTGGTACTTTGTGGCTTAATCGCGCTTTCCCTCATACCAGAAGGCCTGCGCATTGGCAATTTTGAACTGCGCAAAATGGATATTTTTTATGATATCCGCAGCGAAAACACCCAACTTCAACTGGATTCGATCGATGGTTTTGTCCCGGACACCCTGGGGTATGCCGCCTCGGACACCCTGGCGGTGGATAGCCTGGCACAGGACAGCACGGTTACCTTCGGGCCTTTGCCGCCGGTAGACTCCCTGTTTTTTGGCAGCACCATCGAAGATTATACCTTCGATCAATCGGGTTTGAAACGGTTTTATGCCGCCATCGACTCTATTAAATCGCAAGGAAATACGGTTCGGGTGGCTTTTTACGGCGATTCTTTTGTGGAAGGCGATATTTTGATCGGCGATTTGCGCGACACCCTGCAATCTCTTTGGGGCGGCGGCGGTGTCGGGTTTGTGCCCATCACTTCGGAGGTTGCCCGGTTCAAACGCACCCTGCAACACGAATACCGAGGCTGGAAAACGTTTTCGGTGGTCAAAAACCGCGAATCCAAGGTGCCTTTTGGGCTCAATGGATTTGTGTACTACCCCGAACCGGAAGCAAAAGTACACTACGAAGGGGCCAAATATTTCCGGCATACCCAAAACTGGAACACCATACGCCTTTTTTACGCAGCAGGTGTCAATACACCGTTTATATGGCAAAACAAGGACATGGCGCCCCAGGAGGGCATGCTTCCCGCTAAAAACGGCGGCATCAACATCTGGAAATGGGAACTCCCCTACCCCGGCATGTCGGCGTTTGCCATGCGGTTCCCGAAAGTAGACAGCCTGCGCTTATACGGCGCTTCCCTCGAAAACGGCCCCGGTTTTTACATCGATAATTTTTCGGTGCGCGGCAATACCGGCGGACCCTTGATGCACATCCGGCCGGACATGATCCGCCAGTTTGATCGCTACCAGCACTACGATCTGATTGTGATTCAGGTGGGATTAAATGCCGTAACCAACTCCCTCAACAACATCAATTGGTACAAAGCCGAACTCGATCGCACCTTCGACCATTTGCGCTTATGCTTCCCGAATCGACCCATTTTAGTGATCAGTGTGGGCGACCGCGGCGGAAAATTGGGCGCCGAACTCGCAACCATGCGCAGTGTGCCTTATATTGTGGCGATGCAGCGGGATTTGGCGCGCAAACACGGTTTTTTGTTTTACGATATGTTCAACGGCATGGGCGGCCCCGGTACCATGATTATGATGGCCAACCAAAAACCCATGCTCGCCAATAAAGACTACACCCACCTTACCCATGATGGCGGACGCCAGGTGGGGTACATGTTTGCCCGGCTTTTCCTTGCCGAACAGGGAAAATACCGAAAATCAATGGACCACTATTAATATTAAACTTGTTATGGCTGTTTTGATGATCCTTGCTCCTTACCGCATTACCCGATTGCGCCTGCTGATCAGCGCCGCTTTCCTGATTTTGTTTATCGGTCAGTGCCAGTCGCAGTTTCGTCCGCCGCAGGTAGATATCACGCCTGCCGACACGGTTGGCTACAGTTTTATCCAGCAAGAGGCCAATGAAATCCAAAACATTGCCCATTTGAACCCGCTTTTCAGCAAATTATATGAACAACGGGTGCAAGGCGGCCAAAAAATCAATATTGTTCAAATCGGCGATTCCCACATCCTCGGCAATTTCCTCACGCGCGAGGTGCGCGAGCGCCTGCAACGGGCTTTTGGCGATGCTGGCCGTGGCTTCCTTTTTCCCTACAAACTGGCAGGCACCAATGGCCCGAAAGACTTTTTGGCAGAATCGAATTGCCGCTGGAGTGGTGCCAGTTGCCAGCGCGACCTCGATGTATCCACCCCGTTTGGACTTTCCGGTTTTATGATTGAAACATCCAACCCAAAAGGCTTGCTCACGTTCCGCCTGCGCGATACCGCAACCGCCGAAACCAAACAATTTACCAAAGTAACCATTTTCCAGCGCAAAACCGCCCTGGATTACGACCTGGAGATCCGCGACGACATCAGCAACCAAAAAGCCCAGCTGTTTCTCGAAAATGAATACGCCCGCACCTATTATTTCGACCGGCCCGTAAGCCAGGTGACCATTGCCGCCGACCGCCGCACCAGCCAGCAAAAGTTTTTCCGATTGGACGGTATTGACCTTGAAAACGAACTTTCAGGGGTGATTTATCATTCCATCGGCGTAAATGGCGCCAAATTCCAGGATTTTGCACGCGCCAAATACTTCGCCAAACAAATCGCCGAACTGCAACCCGATTTGTTCATCCTGTCGTTCGGAACCAACGAATCGCAAGGCAAAACCGAGCCCGCCTACCTGTACCGCACCATGGAAAACCTCGTGAATCAATTGCTCGAAAACGCCCCAGGCGCACGCATCATGCTCACCACGCCCGCCGATTCATACCTGCGTGGCAAAGGTTTTAACCCAAACATGGCCACTACCAGCGCCGTCATTCGAAAATTTGCCCAAGACAAAGGCTACGCGCTCTGGGACCTTTTTTACATGTCGGGCGGCGAAAACTCAGCCATCAGCTGGAAAACCAGCGGCCTGATGACCTCCGATTCGGTGCATTACACCAAAGCAGGCTACGCCGTTCAGGGGAAATTGCTGTATCAATCGCTGATAAAAGGATATAATGCGTTTGTGCTGGAACGACCGTAATCGCACTTTGTGCGAAATTTCGAATATCGAATAATGAACACCGAATTTTAAAAAGGGTAGTGCCAAATGGTTACATTTAGCACTACCCTTTCACTTTTTTTGCAACCAATGTACAATTTCGCTGATATTTAACCTAAAAACACCTAATCTATAATCCGGGCTGTAAATTGGCCATTTTTAAAATTAATGTAATCCGAATACATAATGCCAGAACTACCCGGGTTTTTCTTTTCTAAATGGATATTGAAAGAGCCCTTTACCATTTTATTTACCAAATCAATTTCTTCAACTTTAAAATCATTCAATTTACTTAAATCACAAGTCCATCGTGCGTCGTAAACATCCCCATCCGAGAGAGCCCTCGAATAAGAGCAATAGGCAAGGTTTTCATTTTTTTGAAAACTTTCAGAATCAAAGATTTGATATAATCCAGGACTTTGACTAATATTCACAAAAGTGAAAGTTTCTCTTAAATATTGATCATCAAGATCATTAATTGTGGTAAATCTAACTTGAAATTTTTCATTTGGTAACAAACGTGCAGCACAATTAGCAGTCCAGGGTATTTTACCAAGTCCCGGGACTTCCTTGGTAGCTGTACATAAAAAAAAATCTGGCAAAAACGCAAACCGTTCTAAATCAACATTGCTTTTAAAGGAATCATCTTTTTTACAAGCACTTAAAAAAGCAAGCAGGATAGCGCAACAGGAGAGTATCTTTTTCATTGTAGTGTTAAATTTTAAAAAGGTAGTGCCAAATGCGCGCTCGCGCAAGGTTCTACCTTGTGCGTCCAATCCAGCGGGTTCTACCCGCTGAGAAACCCCGAAATAAGGCAGCTCTACAACTGAAGAAAACACCGAACACCGAAATAAGGGTGCGCGCTGCAATTAGTTTTTGTTCTTACTTGGCCAGAAACAACGCCCCACTTCAAATTTCGGTGTTTGGTGTTTGATATTCGGTGTTCAATTTCCTTTGTTTAAACAAGCCCTTCGCGCAGCAAAAGACTTTGAATACTTTCTACACTAAGGCCCGTGTATTTGATAATCGTTTCTAACGGCAAACCATCTTTGAACATTTGAATAGCCACTTTTTCAACACCAAGCTGCGCTCCTTTCTCAATGCCAATCAGTTCCCCTTCTGCACGGCCTTCTGCAAGACCCTCTTCACGACCTTCTTCACGACCTTCTTCACGACCTTCTTCACGACCTTCTGCACGACCCTCCAGTTTAGCAGTGTTAATTACATTTCTGTCAGATTCCATCGATTTTTGATGTGCTTCATAAGCCCTGCGATCAGGCTCTGGTAAGTTATTGACATTCAATGCCTTTTCCATCAATTGAAGCCCTTGTGCTGAATATTTTTCAGGCAAAACAGTATTTTTAAAAAAATAAATCCATTCGTCTAACTTGTCTTTGGCGACATTGTTGAAGTTGTTGATTTTAATCACATAATACTCCGGAAAGAT
>JBBAVI010000168.1:0-4227 GCA_040397785.1 Saprospiraceae bacterium
TCATACCAAACAAGATTTGGTAAAACACGATTTCAAAGTTTCTCCATCGCCATTCGTAACCGCCTAGTTTTTGGGTTTTCATCAAACATGCACCCGCAAAAATACATTGGGTTATCAAACAACCCGTTGCAGCGCCCAGGGCACCCACTTTGGGAATTTCAATGCAATTAAACGCGATATTCACCCCCACACAAACAAATGCAAGCGTGGCCAACCATTTCATATGTCCAGAGGCGGTTACAAACGTTCCAAAAACGTGGACTAGACTCATCGGGACAAATGCCAACATTAACACCTTGAAAATCATCGCGGCATTCAATATTTCGCCCGAATAAACCATAGCGCGAGGCATATCAACGCCATTTTGTGTCAGAGTAGCCCCCAATTCCATCTGGCCGTGATACAGCCAATTGATTAAGGGTTCGCCGTAAAACCAAGCGCCCATCGCTGCGCCCAACGACACCCACAATACCAACCTAAAACTCATCCAAATCACCTCACCGTTATCGTCGCCAGTTGCCAATCGCTTACTAAACAAGGGCAATAACTGCGTGCTTAACAACGCACTAAAAATCAAACCCGCATCCAACAATCGATACCCTCTGGTATACAATCCGATTTCCGCATACCCCGCCGCCAATTGTGCTTTGATAGCATCTGCATCAAGGATTTCAGCAACGCCTTCCAATCGGCTAGCCGACAACCACTGAATCATTTGTACATCGATGCGTGTAAATATGCTCATCGCCAATGCCATTATGCCAAACCAAACAACTTCTTTGCTCCAATCACCGAGTGATTTTTGGTTAGGCTTTTTCTGCGCGATCCCATCCACTTCCTTCTTTAAAATATCAGGAGATTCAGAATCCAATTTTGTGGGTTCACTGGTGGTCTTGCCTTGCCAAAAAACCAAAATCAAACCCAAAACCAAGGCCGTGGCATAGCCAAAAAACTGGGCGATCTGAAAACTCAGAACCCCACCCTCACTGCCAAACATCTCCACCGTAAACGTCCGCAGCATCCAAGTGCAAACACCCAGCGCCACCAATCGATCCACCACGCTCAGCCAACTGTCCGATATAAATCTCTGTTTTCCCTGCAATACTGCCCTCAACATCAAAACCACTGATGCGAGCACCTGGTTGATCAAAGCATAAAGTAAGAATTGCATTTGAATGCCCGATTGCATTTGGGCAACTATCAAAACCAGGCAAACGTAGACCAACCCTAGTCCCAATCGCAAGAAGAGCATCCGCCGGGGATGACCCAATTTTCCATTGGCCGCAATTTCTCGGGCCGCATACGTGTTCAAACCGGCATCCAATAGCACCGCAAACAGCAATACCAAATTAAAATGTAAGGTGTAAACACCATACCACGAATCGCCCATTCGCAACTGAATTTCACGCTCAATCCAAAGAATCCATAACGGCTTTACCAGCCAATTCAATAGCTGAAGCCACAATAGATTTTTTAGAAATGCCCGTTGCATATATTGCGAAGGTAATAGAAAAAAAATTGCCCAATTTCACCAAACCCCATACCACTCGCCACTTTACCCAACCTATCTTTGCACAGTGCACAATTTAGAGCCCCATTTTGCATGGATTAACCTGTATTCCGCAGCCCAAGATCCAAGGTCGCCTTTTTTTGAGCGGGAATACAACGAATTCTACTTCGATAAGGCCGTTTACAATTATTACATCCATCCACAATGGGATCAGTTTGGGTCGAGTACCCTCTACATAAAAATCCTATTCGCCGATTACCAAGAAGGTTTTGCCATCATCGAAATGATCGGGGAATGGAACGATGCGCTTTACAATGATGTGATGAGTCTGAAACGGGAAGTGCTGGAAATCCTCATGCAAGACGGGATCCAAAAATTTGTGATGATCGGCGAAAATGTGATGAATTTCCACGCCTCAGACGATGCCTACTACGAAGAGTGGTTCCAAGACGTGGAAGACGGTTGGATTGCGATGGTGAACTTTAGAGACCACGTGGTGCAGGAATTTCGGAGGGAACGCATCGACTACTACTTAAATTTTGGGGGTGAGCTGGACGATATCGCTTGGCGAACCTTGGGTCCTAGACAGCTCTTTGCGCTGGTGGACGGGATTCTTGGAAGGCGGTTGAATTGAGAGATGTAAATCCTAATTCATCTTAGTGTTTCCACTTTTTCCACTGGATTTTTAATTGTTTGATCCAAATCAAAATGAGGAGAGGCAACACCACCACAACAAGTTTGTTGTACTCGAAGGCTACCTTAAAATCTAAATGAATTGCGTGCTGCACGGCTCTTGTTAGCCCACACGCATAGCACTCTATGCCAAAGACCAAACGACTTAGGCAGATTACCACACCTGTATCATCAAAAAAATTTGCGGGCATCACTATCAACACCAAAGACAATAGCAATAACCCGCAAAAAATAATAAGATGAAAATGGTTGTTATAGTTTTTCTGTGTAATCGCCATCCTTAGGCTTCAAATCACCAGTCATGATGCGAATCAGGTCAATCAATGCCCAAATACCACAACCACCACCGGTAAGCAACATCAAAACCCCTTCCATTGTATATCCCAAATAGAAGCGATGAATTCCCAATACACCAACAAAAATGCATAAGATCAAAGCAATCATTTGACTCTTTCCTTCACCTGGATCAGCATTTTTCTTAATGGCTTTTGTATTTGCATTAGAAATTGCATTTACCGCAGCCTTTTTTGAAATTACAGTTGATGATTTAACTGCGTGAGAAGAGGTTTGAGTAGAGTTTTTTACAGTTGCTACTTCGTTTTTAGCTAAAATATTGCTTGAAACTACAGTTGCAGTTACGATAGAGGCTTCCACGGCAGCATTTTCTGTAGAATTAACAGATTGAACTGTTACGTTCTCTGTATTTTGAGCAACAGCAACAACATCCAACTTGGCCTTAACTTTCTTTGGCGTTTGTTTTACGGCATTGTTGTTGGCATCCGATCCACCGCCCCAAGCGATGTTAAATCCGCGGCTGTGATAGCGCTTAGAGAGTGTAGCATTTGTGCTACAAGAAGAAATCAAAATAGCCACAATGGCCATCAGAAGTCCAAATTTAGAAGTAGTTGTTTTTTTCATGTTCTTTATATTGTTTTTACGAATGTAACCAAATTGCTGAAAATTCAATCACGACCAATAAATTCGCATTTAGATTCCGTCGAAAAGACGTAATTTTGCACCTCAATTCATTACAAATTATGAGAGAAATCGCCTACAGAGAAGCCCTACGCGAAGCCATGCAAGAAGAAATGCGCCGAGATGAACGCATCTTTTTAATAGGAGAAGAAGTGGCAGAATATAACGGTGCATATAAAGTCAGTCAAGGCATGTTGGCCGAATTTGGCGAAAAACGGGTGATCGATACCCCTATCGCCGAACTAGGTTTTGCTGGGATCGCAGTGGGTGCCGCAATGAACGGACTTCGTCCGATTTGCGAATTCATGACGTTCAACTTTTCGTTGGTAGCCATCGACCAAGTAATCAACTCAGCAGCCAAAATCAATAGCATGAGTAACGGTCAGTACACTTGTCCGATCGTTTTCCGCGGTCCAACAGGTAGCGCCGGTCAGTTGGCACAACAGCACTCTCAGGCATTCGAGAATTGGTATGCAAATACCCCCGGCTTAAAAGTGGTGGTGCCGAGCAATCCTGCCGATGCCAAAGGTTTGTTAAAAAGCGCAATCCGCGATGAAAACCCCGTGATTTTCATGGAAAGCGAGCAAATGTATGGATACAAGGGCATGGTCCCTTCGGAAGAATATTTGATTCCCATTGGCAAAGCCGATATCGTAACCGCCGGAACCGATGTTACTATCGTGAGTTTTGGAAAAATGATGCTGCGATGCCATGATGCAGTTGCCGAATTGGCAAAAGAGGGGATTCATGTGGAGCTCATCGACCTTAGAACGGTTCGTCCGATCGACTACGATACGGTGATTGAGAGTGTGAAGAAAACCAATCGCTTGGTGATTGTAGAAGAGGCTTGGCCTTTGGCGAGCATCAGTTCTGAAATCAGTCATATGGTTCAACGCCGCGCCTTTGATTACCTCGATGCGCCGATCCACCGCATAACCACTCAAGATACGCCATTGCCCTATGCTCCAACATTCGTGGAGGCCTTCTTGCCAACTGTGAAGAAGATCATGGATGCAACAAAGTCAGTGCTTTACCGCGCTTAAATTTTC
>JBBAVI010000168.1:4327-6378 GCA_040397785.1 Saprospiraceae bacterium
TGTGAAGAAGATCATGGATGCAACAAAGTCAGTGCTTTACCGCGCTTAAATTTTCTCAAGAAAATAAATCAGATCACGGAAAAGATCTTACCCGGTGTTAATGAATTGATTTCCACCATTTCGCCGATGGTTTGATGGAAACATTGGGCCGCGCGGAGCGCGGCCTCCACCTCACCCAGTGAAGCAGCCCCAACACTCAACAGCAATCCCCCACTGCTCTGAGGATCCACCAACCATGCAAATGCGCCCGCATCCCGCATGTCGATTTCCCCCTCATAAGCATTCCAATTCCGCATGGCATTGTCTGGCAAAATAAACTGCGATGCAAATGTCTCCGCCTCGGCAATCCGAGGTAACTTATTGGATTCAACCACCGACCCCAATCCACTCGACTTACAGAGTTCTAGTAAGTGGCCCGCCAGTCCAAACCCTGTGACGTCCGTGATGGCATGTACACCCGAAATCCCGCCCAATATGGAACCCACGTGATTTGTTTGTACGATCCACTTGTATAAAATTTCATCCTGCTCCGAGGAAGTGAGGCCGCGCTTATGCGCGGCCGAAAGCATCCCCAAACCCAAGGGCTTGGTTAATAGTAAAACATCCCCCGCCTTTGCGCCCGCATTGGTCTTTAAATTCGTTGACTCTACCAAACCCGTGACACTCAATCCAAACATCGGTTCAGGACTGTCGATCGTATGTCCGCCAGCCAAAGCAACACCCGCAGAATTGCACACTTCAATGGCGCCTTGCATAACCTCCCGCGCTTGCGACACCGGCAGCGTATCAATGGGCCACCCCATCACCGCATTGGCCATAATCGGCTTTCCGCCCATTGCCCAAACATCGCTCAAAGCATTGGCAGCCGCAGCCATCCCAAATACCTTGGCGTCATTCACCAATGGCGTAAAAAAATCAACCGTCTGTAATAAATATTTCCCACCGCCTAAATCGTAAACGGAACAATCATCCCCGCCAGCGTTGCCCAAGACCAAATGGGGAAAGGCCGCCGAATCCAATGTGAAACCCTGCAAAATTTCTTGCAATACCGCGGGCTGAATCTTGCATCCGCATCCACTGGCTTTTGCATATTGGGTTAGAGGCTTAATCATAATTGTGTTACAAAAATCGCAAAAGGTTGGCAGAGTTTTGGGGGAATCGCAAAAGAATCGTGTTTACATCCATTATCATCTGAAATAAACACAAATAAAAAATCACAATTATGAAAAAGCCCCACCTCGCAATCATCGCCATCGGCGCTCTTTTCATTGGCCTGGCACTCAGTAGTTTCTCCTCCCTTCCAACCCTGTTTCTTGGAAGAAAAGTGGCCAACAACGCCTACCAAACCGGAGAAATCCTTAAATATAGAATTCACTACGGCCCCTTAAATGCGGGCATCGTTAGCATGTCTGTCCTCCCCCAAAGTACCATCATCAATGGCAAAAACACCTACACCCTTCGCGTGGAAGGAGAGACCCTCAAAAGTTTTGATTGGGCCTATAAGGTGCGCGACAAATTTGAAAGTTGGGTGGATCAAGAATCACAAGCGCCACTTCGATATGCCAAAACCGTAAGAGAAAATACCTACTTCCACCAGGATATTGCCATTTACGACCACGACAATCAAAAACTCAGAAACAAACAAGGCGAATTGCCCATCCCCCAATACACTCAAGACATTGCATCGGCCATTTATTACCTCCGTAACCTAGATTATGCCACCGCCACCATCGGAAAACAGTTCCCCGTGGATGTCTACCTCGATAACAAAGTCTATAACCTCAACATTACATACAAGGGCAAAGAGACCATCAAAACCGACCTTGGCAAAATTCGATGCATCAAAATCAAACCCAAACTGGTGGTGGATCGCGTTTTCAAAAACACCGACGGGATGACCGTTTGGGTGAGCGACGATGCCAATCACATTCCTGTGCGCATTGAAACCGAAATCCAAGTCGGCTCACTAAAAGTAGATTTGATTCAACACCAAGGACTCAAGAATGCCTTTTCTGCAAAAGTGCTTTAATCACTCCTCCACGTAAACGCGC
>JBBAVI010000169.1:0-5849 GCA_040397785.1 Saprospiraceae bacterium
CGGGTGGGTCACTTTGCACCGTTTTAGGTGGGTCAGTTTCACCGTTATTTCCAGGCTTCTTTCAATTTTGATGTTTTTAATTTGCCAACAGCATCCAGGATAAAATCATATTGAACATTTCGGTCTAAAGTATCCACTTTGGTATAATCCATAACGATATCTGCTCCAAGCGATTTCACCAACTCCAAATGGGTGGTGCTGCACACGCCTGTAACATTTGCCCCCAGGTATTTCGCCAATTGAATTGCGATGGTACCCGATGTGCCCGACGCTCCATAAATCAGCACATTTTGTCCAGCATGAATCTTACCTTTTTCTAGTGCCTGAAATGCCAAAAGTCCACCATAAGCTGCGACAGTCGCTTCTTCATAAGATATATTGGCCGGTTTTATCGCCAAACATCCATACATTGAATCTGTTTCTTTCATGCATTTGTACCCGGCGTAAGCTCCAAGTCCAAATCCAGTAAGTCCATAAACTTGATCACCTGTTTTAAATCGCGTTACATTTTTACCGATTGATTCAATTTCTCCTGCTAAAACCAGCCCTATTATGGATTTTCGGGGTTTGCAGATACCTAACATAAGGCGCATGGGTATTAGAACCTGGATCGGGACATTAGAACTTCGGATAAAAATATCACTTGCGGTTACGGCCGTTGCATATATCTTTATCAGCACTTCATTGACTGTTGGCGCAGGTTTTTCTACTTCCTTCATCTGAAGCACTTCAGGTGGTCCGTATTTGGTGCAAACAATTGCTTTCATTTTTACGGTGTATTTTAGCATCCTACAAAGGTGATTCTTTGCTTTGAAGGAAGTTTACACAATGAAAAAGGATTGTTACATCATTCACAGATATTCAAATGTGAAATCGCAATTATGGCCAAGCGCAATTACCCATCACAGCACCTTTCATCCTGCAAGTTCCGACCTTTAGTCGGAGGCGGATGTATGAAATTTGAAGCAATCGTGATTGAAATCTTTTGCCAAAACCCAAATCTGACGTATATTTGTACAAAATAAATCATTCATGCAGGAATCTATTATTGTGCGCGATCCCAAGGTTATGCTTGGAAAACCAATCATAAAAGGGACTCGGATTACGGTTGAATTGGTGGTCCGCAAAATTGCGGATGGATTTAGCATTCAAGATATTTTAGATGCATACCCGCATTTGAACAGAGCGCAAGTGGCTGCGGCATTAGATTATGCAGCAAGAATGATTGCGGACGAAGTCATATTGGAGGCGTGATTATTACGGATGAAAACCTTCATGGAGCCCTCGTAAAAGCACTTATTGAAAGTGGATACGAGGTAAGTGGAATTGCCCGTAATTAAGCAAAATCTTTTGCGGGTAGTACAGGAGTATGCTCATTTAGATGGTCATTTTTTCATTGTGGTGACATCTACCAAAATTAGGGTAAGGACAATTTGAGTTAACTTTTAAGGTCCAAAGCGCAACCACCATCACATCTAACCATCTTGCAACCTCCGAACTTTAGTCGGAGGCCAAGCATCCCCCACCCATCACATCTATCATCTTTGCAAAATAATGGTGGGTTTCTTTCGCATCTTATGGGAAGTGCGGGTGATTATCCAGCAAAGAAGTAAGTTTTAGCGGTCTTTCCTTAGGAAAAGTGTGCCATTGGGCATTTATTCCTTTGAAAAAATGTGTATTAAGGCATTTTTTCAAAGGAAAAAGTGTAAATTTGTGCACAAAATCAAAGGAAAAAATGCAAAGAACGCTTTATACGGCTTTGGTCCAATGGAAAAATGCCCGGAATCGGAAGCCCTTAATCTTGCAAGGAGCGCGGCAAGTGGGCAAAACCTGGCTCATGCGGGAGTTTGGAAAAAACGAATTTGAGCAAGTGGTTTATCTGAATTTTGAGGCGAGTACACGCCTAAAATCAATGTTTGTGTCGGATTTTGATATAAAGCGGGTACTTTCTATCCTTGAAATTGAAGCCAACCAGAAGATATTGCCCAACAAAACATTGCTCATTTTTGACGAAATACAAGAAGCGGAAAAAGGGCTGACAGCATTGAAATATTTCTGCGAACAAGCCCCGGAATACTACATCATCGCGGCCGGTTCTTTATTGGGTGTTTCTTTGCAGCAAAACACTTCGTTTCCCGTTGGTAAAGTGGATTTTTTACGACTCTACCCGATGAGTTTTTTCGAATTTTTGGAAAATACAGGGCAAGGCCTGCTCAAAGCCCATTTGGAGGCTCAAAACTGGTCGGTAATCGAACCTTTTCACGATAAACTCGTGGAATTGTTGCGGCTTTATTATTTCATAGGGGGCATGCCTGAAGCGGTGGAATCTTATATCCAACAAGGTGATTTAAGGGAGGTTCGTGTAATCCAGAACAAGATTCTTATCGGCTATGAAAATGATTTTGCAAAATATGCCCCCATCGAAGTTGTGCCCAAAATCAGGTTGGTTTGGCATGCTTTGATCAGCCAATTGTCAAAAGAGCATCGTAAATTCGTTTACGGACAAATCAAAAAAGGAGCAAGGGCAAAAGACTTTGAAATGGCCATTCAATGGCTTTCCGATGCAGGTATGGTGCTTAAAGTAGGTTTGGTAGAAAAACCGACAATACCCTTAAATGCATACGCCAATATGAATGCGTTCAAATTGTTCCTGTTAGACATCGGGTTGTTAAATGCACTTGCGGAAGTTGATCCAAGAATTCTGCTTGAAAAAAACAATATTTTGACAGAATTCAAAGGTGCGCTTACAGAACAATTCGTAGCGCAACAACTACAAATCAAGCATACACTTTATTATTGGACTGCCACCAACGCGACTGCCGAAATCGACTTTTTAATTCAATCACAAAACGAGGTAATTCCAATTGAAGTAAAGGCAGAAGAAAATTTGAAGTCGAAAAGTTTGAAAGTTTTTGTCGAAAAATACAAATCGGACACAGCAATCCGCACCTCTATGAGCTCATATCGGGTACAAGACTGGATGACCAATATACCTTTATACGGCGTTTTGACAATAGGGTAATCCGCTTTTATATCATTGACTTAAAGCATTTGATAGTGACCTCACTTCCAAAATTAACGCGCTATCCTAGTTTTCAATCTTACGCACCGGCCGCTCCAACTCCTTGTGAAACACTTTCCGAAATTCGCTCGGCAAAAAGTGGAATTTATGCCCCATCCATTTCTCTAACGTGATGGCAACCAAGGCGTATCCTTCTGTTACACCCGGTAAAGGCGCAATAATTACGACAAAAAAGGGCAAAAAACGCGGCAAGTCCCTAAGCTGCGCATAAGCAGCCTGTAATTCTTCCGGACTGGGGTTTTTAGATTTTGTAGAAACCAGTATCCGGCCGCGACCTTCCCGCAGGAAAGTCTGGAACATTTTGGTCGTCTCAGCGCTCTCCTGCCAAAATGCGGTAAAAACGAGCTTGGGATAATGGGCAAATTTATTGAACTGTTTCATGGACACTTTTAAACCGCTATAAACGCCGTCGCAATTGGTTTTGTGCAAATTTTCTGCACGATTCAAATCCAATGGATCAAAACCAATTGCTATGGCTGGTAAACCCGCAAATATGCAGGAAATTTCAACATTATGCAGGCGTTTTTCCAAACCAACTCAATATGCCTACGCCGGTGATCACCACCGCCGTTCCCGCCAACTGCATGGTACTAATTGGCTCCTGCAAGATAAAATACCCCAACGCAATGGTAGAAACTGGTCCGACAAACCCGATGATCCCCGAATTGTTGGCTCCCACAATCCGAATGCCTTCGACAATCAAAAAGGTGGGAATCACCGTGGCAACTACCGCCAGCCAGCCCGATAAGTAATATACCTCTGTTGGATAACGAAATATATCTAACCCATTGTATATCAAAGATTGTACCAGTGCGGGCACGGTAGCCGCCAACACGGCGTAACTGGTGAATTTGACCGATCCGACCTTGTGTACATACTCGCCGGTGAACACTACATAAAAGGAATACGTGAAGGCGCACCCAAATACCAGCAAGGCACCTCGCACCAGATCGGTTTGCATCCCAAAGCCTTTTTCGGCCACAAAAACGAGCACAATGCCCAAATACGTGAGCGCCATGGCGATATACTGAATGCGCACAATGCGCCGCTTGAACAAAACGGCGGACAAAACCAGTACCATCGTCGGATATGTAAACAACACTAAGCGCTCGACACCGGCCGTTACATATTGCAATCCCCAGAAATCGAGCATGCTGGAAATATAATAACTTAAAATGCCTAATCCGCTGATAGCCAGCCATTCCCGCGGGCGCAGGCGCACATTGTTGCTGCGTTTTGATAAATAAATGATTGCCACGACATAAAACGGCAGGGAAAACAGCATCCGAAGGGCAATGACAGATACCGTGTCGATATCATAGCGGTACAGTAATTTGACTAAAACGGCTTTTGCAGAAAAGCAAACATTGGCGATCACAAGGATCAAAACACCAAAAATGAACCGGGAGCGTGAGGAAAACAATAGACTATGCGTGAAAGGTGTAGAAGTGTCGGGTGTGGTTATTAGGACGTTTTTGGGTGGGTTTTGTTCATCTCGTGGTGCTTATTACAAGGAGTTAAAAGCCTATTCAACCCCCAAAAAACTTTCAAAGTTTTCCTGATGTAGTACCTCTTTTCTTTCCGGGTGGTAGGCTTGCAAAAACGATTCAGGAAATTTTACTTTTCGTTTGCTGTTCCACTTCATTTCCCAAGCGGAAAATGCGCCATCAGATTCTTCAACATAGTCAATGGCTTGGTGCTGGTAGGTGCGCCAAAAGTAGGTTTTGGCCCAAATGCGTTGATATTCAAGGTGCTTTTTTCGTTCGCTGACCAGGAAATTTTCCCACAATGCGCCTATGTCGGTGCGTAAAATAGGGTGTTTAAAATCGGCCAATATTGCGTTGCGAATGCCATTGTCGTAAAAATATATTTTGCGGTTGTGGGTAATTTCATTGCGCAGGTTGCGACTTAGCGGCTGCAAACGGAATATGATAAAAGCCTTTTCCAAGAGGTTGATATACTGCTCAACCGTTTGACGATCTACCTGAAGCAATTGGGCCAGTTCGTTGTACGACACTTCAGCACCCAATTGAAGGGCAAGGGCAGTGAGCAGTTTTTCAATTAATTCAGGCTTGCGAATTTGGCCATATTGCAACACATCCTGGTAAAGATAACTCCCGCTGAGTTGATTCAGCACTTCCCGTTCATCCCCGGTTTGGTTGATCACCTCGGGGTACATGCCGTATACCAGCCGTATTTCCAATTGTTTTCGGGCCTCCAAAAAACCTACAGTGTGTACCAGCTCCGCCCAGGAAATAGGGTACATGTGAAATTCCCACTTGCGTCCGGTGAGCGGTTCATTGTGTTCGGGCGCCAAGTCTATTGATGATGATCCACTTACCAGCAAGCGTACTTCCGGCATATAGTCGGTTATGATTTTGAGCAGCAAACCCACGTCGCGTACCCGTTGTGCTTCATCGAAAAAGACCGTTTTATGCCGCCCAATGATCTGGCGAAGCAGTGACGCATTGGCATTTTCAAGGGATTGGACCACCACTTTATCATCTCCATTGAGAAAAAGGTATTCACCCTTTTCAGCACACATTTGACGCAACAAGGTGGTTTTACCTACCTGCCGGGGACCTAAAATAATGATGGCTTTGCCGGAGTCCCAGCGGCGTTCGATCTCCTTCCTAAGTATGCGTTCGATCATTTTATAGAATATGGTGATTACAATCTGCAAATTTAATAAAATTTAGCGATTACACCAAGATTAGACTTGTTGCGGTGGGGAGTAAAACGACAAAAACAGTCCATTTTTTGGCCT
>JBBAVI010000170.1:0-5840 GCA_040397785.1 Saprospiraceae bacterium
TTGTTAGTTGTTAGTTGTTAGTTGTTAGTTGTTAGTTGTTAGTTGTTAGTTTGGAGTGAGAAGTGATAAGTTGGAGACCTTCTCAAGAAAGTAGGCACTAAAAATATAACATAAATAATCAACCGACTTCGGAGAAGTCATGCATTTGTAGTAAAAAACAACCGTGACGATTTATTCTGACTTCGGAGAAGTCACGCATTTGTAGAAAAACAACCAGTAACAATTCATTACGACTTCGGAGAAGTCATGCATTTGTAGACATGCATTTGTAGACATGCATTTGTAAATATGCATTATGGACACGTGTTTATACGAAAAAATAAACAAAAAATCGATATCACTAACCGTTGATCATAAAAAAGAACATATCAACGCTAATTTTGTCAACCATATTTGGGCATGTCCAAACTAACAACTCACAACTCACAACTATCAACTAACAACTAGCGTTTGTCCGTTGATGGCTTCTACGTCCTGGATTTCCGGTATTTTTCCTTGGATGGTGTGCATCAGTCCGGCGCGTAAGGTCATGGCCGACATGCTGCAGGATTCGCACATGCCTTTCCAGCGGATTTGAACAACCATATCATCGGTTACGTCCACGAGCTCTACATCTCCGCCGTCGACATAAAGATGAGGGCGAATGCTTTCGAGTGCGTCTTCAAGCCGGATAAGCAACTGATCTTTTTCGCTGGAATTCATAATATGTGGTGCTGTTTGATTCAAAGGTACAACAAAAAAAAGCGTATTTAGATCAATTTTAAACCGCTTCTTTTAAACGGTCCCGGTATTGCTTGCGGAATTTCAGGATTTTAGGGGTGATTACAAAGGCGCAATACGACTGTCCTGAATTGTTTTTGTAATAATTTTGGTGGTAACTTTCGGCAGGATAATATGTTTGTGCAGCATCTACCTGGGTTACAATCGGGCTGTCCCACATGGTTTTGGCCGGGCCTGCGATGAATGCTTCGGCGGCGACTTTTTGTTCGGGCGCATGGTAATAAATCACAGAACGATATTGGGTACCCACGTCATTGCCTTGACGGTTCAAGGTAGTCGGGTCGTGGAAGGTAAAGAACACTTCCAAAATCTGGTCGTAAGTAATTTGCTGGGGATCAAACTCAATGCGAATTACCTCTGCATGGCCGGTAGTGCCGGTGCAAATATCCTTGTAAGTAGGGTTGATGGTTCTGCCGCCTGTGTAGCCACTTTCAACGCGCAACACGCCGATAAGATCCTGAAACAGGGGCTCTATGCACCAAAAGCAGCCGCCACCCAAGGTTGCAATGTCGGTTGTAGTGGGCGCGTTATGATTTGAATTTTCCATGGTTGTTGATTTTTTGAATACAAGATCATAACAAGTACCTGCCGGTCAGGGTTGTGAGATATGGGTGATTTTTGGCCTAAATTGTCGGCACGGCAACACTCCTATGCAAAGTATAGCCTTTTTCACCAGCGAGAATGCCCAAAAAGCGGTTCAGGCCCTTCCATTTAGCATCATCTAAATGGTAACTAATGTTGTTACGAAAGTAATCTTCAACGCTGAATCCAGGGATGTTCGGCAAAATCTTGATCAATTCAGGCAGGTGATCAAGGCCATTTTGCAGGGCCGTGTTGAATTCGGCAATAAAATCAGTCGGGAGTGGTTTGACACTTACCCAGGCCGCAAATACAAAGGGTAAACCCGTCCAGGCAGTCCATGCTTCCCCTAAGTCATAGACGTATGGAAACTTTTGATCCAATCCAATGGTGCGATCGCCAATGACCAAACCCGCGTCCGTGTCTTTTATATTTTGTTCATAGCCTTCGGTCGCAGGAATAAAGGTAGGCTGGATGTTCCAATATTGGGCACACAAAATCTGGGAAAGCATCACCGAAGTACGTGAATGAAAATCGAGGTAGATCCGTTTTATTTCCTGAAGCGGTCTTTCCGAATAGATGCATACTGTTTTTACGGCTCCAGTAGAACCGATACAAAATTCCGAAACCAGGTGGGCTTCCGGCAGTTCGGGGATGATTGCTACCGGGGTAAGTACCAAGTCTGCCTCGCCGGTGCGCAATTTTTCAGCACAACGTGCAGGGATGTCCAAACTCAAATCAATAGCATCGCCCAAAGCGCTGCGGTAGATCCCGTAAATGAACGGCTTGGTATTCAGATAGCTTACGGCAGAAATTCGAATCATGTTTGAGGGCGGCTGCGTTTAAATGCTGCTTGCTTTAAACAAATGCTCAGTGCTGTTTTCGATTTCAAAGATAAACTGCCCATTTTCAATTCGAAATATATAACATCCGGTATTATTATGACGGGTGATCTCCATTTCCGAAAGCGATTTACCTTTGAGCAGGGTCACGAGCGCGCGCAGGGTGCGTCCGTGCGTACACACAAGCAAGCGCTCGACGGGTTCGGTGCGCAACCAGGCAATAAAGCGCTCCAAGCGTTCGCCCAGGTGTTCAGCAGATTCTCCATTGGGCAGGGAGGCTTTAAAATTGCCCAATTTCCACTCATTGATCATCCATTCGTATACTTCCAGGCGTTCAGGCGAACTTTCCTTACCTTCATGGTCGCCCCAACCGATTTCGTCGATATCGGCATTTTCGATCGTGGGAATGCCCATTTCGATAAAAGGTGCCACCGTTTGTTGGCTGCGTTTGAGGGCCGAATGCACGACGAGTTGAAAATCAAGTTCGCGGTAGGTCTCGAAAAATGCTTTTGCCTGTTCACGGCCCGTATCATTCAGGTCGGTATTCACGCCACTTCCTTGCACGATTCCGAGGCGATTGTATTCCGTTTCGCCGTGCCGCAGCATATAAATGGTCATGTTGTATTAGTTGTTTGAAATGACGGGCAATTCAAAATAGCCCCGGAATTGTTTGTCTTCCTCAAATACCGTATCGGTATAATCGGCCAATACCTTATATAAGGTATCACGCTCAATGGGTTTACGGCCCACGCGGCGGATCATATCCACCAATTGTTGGGTATTGAGCGACGGATTTTGTTCTTCTGCACCCGCCATGCTATAAATTTTGGTGGTATCGTCGATGGTACCGTCGATGTCATCTACGCCGAAAGCGAGCGACATTTGGGCGACCTGGCGACCGATCATCGGCCAATATGCTTTAACATGGTCGAAATTATCGAGATAAATGCGGCTGATGGCATAATTACGCAGGTCCTCCACGGTAGTACTTTCCGCGATGTGCGACATTTGATTGTCTTGATTGCGGAATTTGAGGGGGATAAATGTTTGGAAGCCACCGGTTTTGTCTTGCAACTGGCGCAATTGTTCGAGGTGGTCGATGCGGTGCCAGAATTTTTCAATATGGCCGTATAGCATCGTCGCGTTGGAGCGCATGCCGAGTTCGTGCCAAATTTCGTGCAGGCGCAACCATTGATCGCCGGTGCATTTGTCGTTGGCGATTTGCTCACGGATTTCGGGATGGAAAATTTCCGCACCGCCGCCGGGCAAGCTGTCAACGCCCGATTCCTTGATGAGGCGCATGCCTTCTTCGTAGGAAATTTTGGCTTTTTTGAAAATATAGTGGTATTCCACGGGCGTGAGGGCCTTCACGTGTAGCTCTGGACGGTGGGCTTTGATGGTGGAAAACAATTTTTGATAAAATTCCAAGTCGTATTGCGGCAATACGCCTCCTACAATATGCACTTCTGTGACCGGTTTGCCGTCGTATTGATACACAATATTGAGCATATCCTCCATGGTATAGGCCCAGGAATCGGCTGCATCACGTTGTTTGATCAGGCGGGAGTAAGAGCAAAATTTGCAGTCATACACACACAAATTGGTGGGTTCGATATGGAAATTGCGGTTGAAGTAGGTAAAATCACCATTTTTCTTTTCGCGTACAAAATTGGCCAATGCACCCAAATAGGCTAATTCGCCGTGTTCGAACAAGAAAAGGCCTTCTTCCTGGGTTATACGCTGACCATCGGCCACTTTTTGCGCAATTTGTTTGTGTTCGGCGCTAAGGGTCGGATCAGAAAGCAGAATATCCAATTGGGCTGTGCTCCGCATGATGTTTAAGTAGTTTCGTGTGATCAACCGGACTATTCACCTCTTATTGATGCTCGTCCAATTTTTGTAATCAATTAAACGGCGCAATTCCCGCTTTGTTCAAATCTTTCAAACTTTACTGAAACTTTACAAGTTCCATTAGTTTTTTAGCATTTTCGGCATTAGAGAGCGATTTTTCCATGCGGTTGCGACGTTCGGCAATGCGGCTTTCTTCAAAAGGCACATTGATCAGCGCTTCTACCGTTTGGCGCATGGCTGCAGCGGAATTGCGTACATAGCAAAGATCGGCGAGGCCCGAGCCGCTTACCATTTGGTCATTTACAATGCAAAATCGTCCGCGGAAAAGCGCATTAATCAGTTTTAACTTAACGCCGGAGATCTGGAACGACACGAGGAGGTTGATTTGCGCTTTTTGAATCAGGTCGTTCATTTGCTGATCGCCTGGGTTTTCGATCAGGGTAATATGGTCGTATTGCGCAACCAGATCTTTCAGTGTGCGGGAAGGTTCCATGCCTGCAATGACAAAAGGAATATCGAGGTCGCGGAAAACTTCATTGATGAGCCACACGGCAGCGCGGTCATTGTCGGGCACGCTCAATTTGCCGTGAAACAATACATATTCTCCGCGGCCTACCAAACTTTGCACATTGTCATTGGGGTGGAACGCCGGTATATAATGGGTGTTGGCCTTCAGCGCTTTGTAGTACGACTGATCATTCATGGATAGCGTGATGATCTCGTCGGCGTGGAGCACCACTTTAGGCTCAATACGCTGTAGTTTGATGCTTTCGATAAAATAAAACACCTTTTCCACTAGGTCGGTCGTAGCGGAAGACAGGTTGAACAGGTGTTCATAGTATTGCCATTCCACATTGTGCATGCGCACTAGTTTTTGGCGCGCGCGCAGGCGACTGTTCCAGATCAGGGCCGAAGTATGCATGCCTTCGAACAGGATGGGGTGTTTGTCTTTGCGGAGGCGTTTGAGCAGGGCACTGCTTTCGCGGGTACGCATAATGAAGGGCAGTGGACTAATTTGGCGGATAATGCTCCGACTACGCTTATAATAGTACACTTCATGGCAATATTTGGCCAATTCGGGCTGAGGTTGCCGCTCGCCGTATTGAAAACAGTGTAGAATCACCTTAACGCCTTGTTCGTGTAGGGCTTTAATTTGGTGAAAAATAACGATCACGCCACCATAGTTGGCAGGGTAAGGAATATCGAAGGAAACAACGTGTAGGTACATGAATTTCAGGTAAGGGGCTGGTTCGCAGCATATTGATTAAAGAGGGCAAAGATAGAATATTTTATTTGCCACTCAAAATACGGACACGTACAGAACAAAAAAAGCCTGATCTGTTGTTAACAATTTATTAATTTTGTTTAAAAGGTTTATTTGTGTATTCCTCTGTTTGTAATGTCACCTTATTAACAAAACCATTTAGATTTTTTTATACAATATACTTGTTTTTTCTTTGGCATCTCATCTATCTTACACGGCCATTACACGGCGATTTTGTTTCACATCCAAATTTTATTGTTCACCAAAAGATGAAATTATGCGGAATATCACATTTGAAAAACTTCGTCGCATCAAACATGCTTTGCCGGAAGGCAGTATTGCACAGATTGCCTATGATTTAAGTGTTGATGAACAAACGGTTCGAAATTATTTCGGAGCACATAATTACAAGGACGGCGTTTTGGTAGAATTTTATCGAGAACAGGGTCCGCAAGGCGGCATCGTACAGTTATCGGATGATACAATTTTAAATCGCGCGTTTCAGATTTTGGGCGAAAAATCGG
>JBBAVI010000171.1:0-5690 GCA_040397785.1 Saprospiraceae bacterium
TGTCGTATTCACGACAAAGTTCAAGGCGGGCTGCGCCCGCCGCCTCTGCCGCGTAAGCATCATCCACCGAAAACACACAAACCTCAACGCCTTTCATCGAACCTCAATTTCATCAACAAAAATATAACCACTTCCATTGTAAGGATGTCCCAAATGACCCCCTGGCAATTTCCCGTATTTACCCACCACCAACTTCACATATCGCGCCTTTACTGGCTTGGTTCTGCCTTTAGAATCGGTATGCGTGAGTTTCTCTAAATCAATCATCGTAGTATTATTTTCCCAGGCATCTTTGAACGCAATCTCTTGTTTCCATGGTTTATAATTCACACCATCGGTGGACGTCATTACCGACAGTGTCCTTGGCAACAAAATCCACGCCCTTGAATCTTGAATAAAGCGCGCAGAAACTTGCGTTACGGGTTTCACATCACCCAAATCAACCACAGCCACAACATCTTGGTCATAGAAACCCATCCAACCCCCCGCTCGCCATTCAATGGAACCCTCAATTTCATCCACCAATGCGCCAATTCCACCCGCTGTATACTGTGGATGCGGCATAACACCATCTCCCAAAGACACCTTGTAATTGTTTTCTTTTCGATTGTAAACCGCTGTAGACCATTCGCTTGAACCGATTACATTTCCAGGATTAGAACCCGGCAACCCACCAAATACCTTAACATCCACCAATCTCGCACTCACCATCGCATCATAGCCAATCAAAAACTCATACGGCTTGTCTCCATCCGCATCTACCGTAATCACCTCTTCCGTTTGAGCAGGCACAACCAACATTCCAACAATGCTATGAGGCGCCACCCACTTTCCTGCGATCTCAATTTTTTCAGTGGTCTTTTTCTTTGCGATTTCGCTTCGATTTTCAGTATTTCTTACCCGAATTTCCAACACCCCTCGCGTCCCCTTGGGCACCGAAACCCTCACTCTCATGCTGTCTCTAAAAGTACGAACACCCTCCAAAACAGGTACCGAAACAAAGCCCGAAATGATCGATTGCTTGGGCGTCTTCAACAACAATTTGTCGCGATCTGCCGCAGGAACCTGGCTAAAAACAATGCCATCGCCCTGCATGATTTGTTGATGCGATACCGTTAATTCCGCCGCTGTAAACACCTTACGCATATTGCGCACTTCCAACGCCCGCTGTTGCTTCATCTCCTCCCACGCCGCTTGTTGCTGCGTAAAAGTTCCCTTCATATCATTGATCGATGGCAAAGCCGGTAACTCCGATTCCTTAGGCAATTCCATTTGATGCGCCGCCCAAGGCTTATCCCCTAAATTAAAAAGGCCTTTAGACGACGTTTTTGCTAAATTCCCTTGCATTCCATCGTTAAACATCAAAGGCTCAGCTGTCTTTTCCGCCTTATTCAAACTACCCCGTGTGATATAAAAGGGCGATTTCCCCTCACGCTGAATTTCCACTTCATAAAACTGAGGCACACCGGTGGTATAGACATTGCTGCCCGGACAAACCGCGTAAATCCCCATCGCACTCATCACATACCAAGCACTCATCTGTCCGCAATCCTCATTTCCTATCAAACCATCTGGGCTATCCTTGTAAAACATTTTGCAAACACGATCTACAATTGCTTGGGCCTTCTCCGGCTTTCCACAGTAATTGTATAAATAAGCCATGTGATGACTGGGTTCGTTGCCGTGAGCATATTGACCAATCAGTCCAGAAATATCCGCCTGATCCCTGCCCGTTGTGCGAGAATCAGCGCTAAACAATGAGTCGAGATGATTTTCCGTTGCCTTCACACCACCCAACTTATCCATCATCCCCATAATATCGTGAGGTACATACATTGAATATTGCCAAGCATTGGCCTCCGTAAAATGATTGTTCACCTCCTTGGGATCAAAGGGAGTCAACCACCCACCATTCACACGCGGACGCATGAAACCCGTTTTTTCATCATATACATTCTTCCACCGCTCGCTGCGAGCATAGAAGTTTTTGGCAATATCATCTTTGCTCAATACATAGGCTACACGTGCGATGCACCAATCGTCGTAGGCATATTCCAACAACTTCGACACACTTTCTGCGGTATTTTCTACACCCATGTAACCGAGTTGCTTTCCCTGCTGATCTAAAAAAGCAGAGTCTTTCAATTTGGCACTGTGCACCATCGCTTCCAAGGCCAAACTGTAATCAAAAGGATAAACGGGCCCACCTTGAACATCCTTTTCTACCCCAATTTCTTTGAGAATCACATCGGCAATTACGCTCACACTGTGATAGCCAATCATGCACTCCGTCTCACAGCTACCCAGCTCCCACACAGGCAATTTCCCGCCCTGTTGATACTGCAAAAGGAAACTCCGAACAAAATCCACCGTCCGATCTGGGTCGATTATACTCAACAAAGGATGCAGCGCCCGATACGTATCCCACAATGAAAAAACCGAATACACTTTATGATGTTTTGAAGTACTCACTCGAACTACATTGGCTGCAATTTTACCCACCCGATGCACTTTCTGATCTCTTCCACGATACCTTCCATCTACGTCGCTTGCCAAACTTGGATGAATCATACAATGATATAATGCCGTATAGAACTTACGCTTTTCGATGTCAGTCTTAGCCGATTGCGCACCCACCCGAAACGTCTGCGCTTCGTAATCACTGGTCACTTGAATCTTGCTCAACTCCGCATTCCATACTTGCTTCGCCAATGCCCGATAGTCGTTAAAGTTCTTATCACCCATCATTTCCGCATTCAAATTGGCCATCGCCCCAGCTTCGCTGGTAAAGGAAATCCCAACTTTGGCAACGATTTCACAGAGATGACCCTCACTAAAAAAAAGGCCTTGATTGGCCAACTTATCATCCGATACAGGACTGGAATTGTTGTAATTCATATCAAACTCCACCACCATTTTCCGACCATCTTGGGCGGTGATGATGCGAGAAATATCCTCAGAAAACTCAATCACAAAGTACACCCATTGATTATTTGCCCAGGCTTTACTTTGTCGCCACCCACCAATGCGATGCTGATCCAACTGCTCCATTCGATGAGAAATCAAATAATCGCGGTGATTTAGATCAATCAAAACTTTGGCGGTGAACTTAGCCTGTTGAATTGACTCATAATAAGTGTAACGATGAATTCCTACATGCGGTGTAACCGTGAGTTCCGCTTTCACTTCCGGCGATGGCAAATAAACCGAATAGTATCCTGGTTCGGCGACTTCCGTGCTATGATCATAATTGCTACGGTAATTATAAGGGTTGAATGATGGCATGATGGCTCTCGGTCCGCCGATGGGCATCATCAATACATCACCAAAATCACTAACACCCGTGCCGCTCAAATGGGTATGCGAAAATCCGTAAATAAAACTATCATCATAATGATACCCGCCACAACCATCCCAACTGTCATCAATGCGCGTATCGGGACTCAGTTGAACCATACCAAAGGGCCAAACCGCACCGGGGAAAGTATGTCCATGTCCGCCCGTCCCAACAAATGGATTCACATATTCGGATAGGTTGCCCGATGAAGACGTCGTTTGATTGGGGGGAGTGATCGCTGCCTCCATTTTATTGGGACTGACTTGCGTTTTGGGTGTCCGTGGAGAAGCATTAATGGTGGAGGAGGATTTTACCGACTGTGCCCAGAGGGGAAATTGCACACACAAAAAAAACAGACACATAATATAAGGAGATCGCAGTTGCTGAGAAATTATAGGCAGCAGTTTGCGAGGGGTTGAACTTTGCAAATTCATAAAAAGCGAATATAATACAGGATGGGGATGTCCGTGGTATTTGGCATAAAAAAAGGGAGGCCGCGCAAAGCGCGGCCTCCCTAAACAACTTAAATAAACACCAGGTTATTATTTCACTACAACACCCACAACTACACGACGGTCCAAATTGTTGGTACCCGTGTAAGCAGGTTGTGCAGTTACAATTTGAATTTTTGCCGCTGGAACACCCAATGAATTCGACATGAAATTCCTTACCGCATTGGCACGACGTTCACGCAACTTCGCATTGGCAGTCTCAGAACCGGTTTTGTCGGCCGAAGCATAAACCACAATATTAAAATCGTAAGAAGTTGCACTGCGATCCGCACCCACTTTCCAACGATACAATTCTTGCATTCCATCATTGGTTAACTGAGAAGAATTCATCGCAAAAAACACAGTAGTCACGTTACTGCGCTCAAATTCCGCTTTGCTCTCTTTCTCCAACACTTCTACTGCTTCTAACTTCGCTTCCAATACAGCAATTTCCGCCTTCGACTTAGTTAAATCAGCATCAATGGCAGCAACCTTTACCTTGGTTTCTTCCACCGCTTTTCCAATACCGTCATCGCCCTTATCCAACTTCATGTTGTTCTCATCGATCAACAATTTGGTTTGATCCGCAACGAAGCCACTCAATTTAGATTTCTGGTAAGCGTCCTTTGAACTAACACCGCAGCCAGTGGTTCCAACCAACAATGCAGCCATTACGCCGCCGATAAATACAATACGTTTCATAATTTTTTACAAATTTATAGAGGTTTAAGGGCCCAATTGTCAAAAACTATTCCACAAAGTTCCCATAAACTATCACTCCGTCTGCTAAAAATCGATATTCATCGTTTTGCCGATTCGAACGCCAACTAGTTCACAAACGAAAGACGCCTAATGCCCCTTTGATTTTAGCGTGTCCAACGCCACATCTACAATCATATCCTCCTGACCGCCAACCATTTTTCGCTTACCAAGCTCCTCCAAAATACTCCGAGTATCAATTCCATAGCGTTCCGAAGCCCGTTCGGCATGCAACAAAAAGCTCGAATACACTCCGGCATAACCCAAACTCAAAGTCTCCCTATCCACGCGCACTGGACGTACCTGCAACGGACGAATCAAATCATCTGCGGCATCCATCAAAGCATATAAGTCACTGTTGTGAGCCACTCCCATCCGATTCAACACCGCAATCAACACCTCCAAAGGCGCATTTCCTGCACCTGCGCCCATCCCCGCCAAAGAAGCATCCAAACGAGTAGCCCCATGCTCCAAAGCCACAATGGTATTGGCAACACCCAAACTCAAGTTATGATGACAGTGAATTCCTATTTCCGTTTCGGGTTTTAACGCATCCTTAAAAGCCTTTATTCGATCGGCGACATCGTTCATCAACAAAGCCCCAGCACTGTCGGTAACATACACGCAATCCGCGCCATAACTCTCCATCAAAACCGCTTGTTCAGCCAACTTTTTGGGTTCGTTCATGTGCGCCATCATCAAGAATCCACCGACGTCCATTCCAAGTTTTTTGGCCGCTTCGATGTGCTGCGCTGCGATATCCGCCTCCGTACAATGCGTCGCGATTCTCACACTCTCAACACCCAAATCTCTTGCGCGTTTTAAATCGTCTATCGTCCCAATGCCCGGCAAAAGCAAGGTCGTTAACCGAGCATGTTTCAATTGCCCTGCAATGCCTTCCAACCACTCCCAATCCGTATGGGCACCAAAACCGTAGTTAAAACTTGCACCCGCCAAACCATCTCCGTGGGCGATTTCAATGGCATCCACTTTTGCTGCATCCAACGCCAACGCAATTTCCGTCATCTTGGCCTTGCTATACTGATGCTTGATGGCGTGCTGACCATCCCTCAACGTTACATCTTGAATATAAACCTTGCTCA
>JBBAVI010000172.1:0-5416 GCA_040397785.1 Saprospiraceae bacterium
CACCGCAACAAGTCTATTATATACCCATAATCCGTCTCATGGTAGCGCCAATTTGTGCAGGAGAAGAAACCACCGTTAGGCCATTTTCCTCCATGATGCGCATTTTAGCGGCTGCGGTATCATCGGCACTGCCAACAATCGCACCAGCATGGCCCATTTTGCGGCCTTTAGGTGCTGTTTGACCAGCGATAAATCCGACGACCGGTTTTTTATTGCCGTTTGCATGAATCCAACGCGCTGCTTCTGCTTCCAAACCGCCGCCAATTTCACCGATCATGATGATACCTTCCGTTTCAGGATCATTCATAAACAATTCGACTGCTTCTTTGGTGGTTGTGCCGATAATTGGGTCGCCACCGATGCCAATTGCGGTGCTGATGCCCAGGCCAGCTTTTGCGATTTGATCAGCCGCTTCGTATGTGAGGGTACCAGATTTTGAAACCAGGCCGATAGAGCCGCGCTTGAACACGAAACCAGGCATGATACCGACTTTTGCCTCTTCTGGCGTGATAACACCCGGACAGTTAGGACCAATAAGGCGACAGCCTTTATCGGCAATATATGCTTTTGCGCGTACCATGTCCTGAATCGGAATTCCTTCCGTAATAGCAACGATCACTTTAATTCCTGCTGCTGCAGCTTCGATGATCGCATCTGCAGCAAATGCTGGTGGCACAAAAATGATGCTCACATCGGCTCCAGCCTGAAGAACAGTTTCTTCTACAGAATTAAAAACAGGAAGTTCAAGGTGAATTTGACCACCTTTACCTGGGGTCACGCCGCCTACAACATTGGTGCCATAGGCAATCATTTGCTCGGCATGAAAGGTTCCTTCTTTACCGGTGAAACCTTGTACAATAATTCTGGAGTGCTTATTGACTAAAACAGACATTCGGAAAAAGATAAATTAAAAATGAAATGAATGGAATTACTTGGTTTGGCGTAGCGGGTCAGGCTCTATGATATAAACGTCCTCATCCTGCTGCTTCATGAAATAGTGCTCTCTTGCAAACTTTTCCTTCGTCAAATCAAAATCTTCCGCTTCGTCTTTGGCTTCCTTTATTTTTGCCTGGTAAAATGATTTGTCCAATTCCAAACGCCGTTGGGCACGGAAAAGGCGCCATTGCGTCCACATGCTATGGCGATCCAAAAAAATCAACAGGAAAAAGAAAACCAAAAGCGTTAGATAATAACGATTTTGCAAAGGAGCCGGTAACTTTCCCCAAAGGGATTGCCAAGGATTGGATGCAAGCGCCATAGTCCAATGGTTTGGTGACAACGTTTATTTTTTGCCGCTCAAAAATAGGTGCTTTTCCGTTAACAATTGGTGTAAACCTGCCACTAACTTTTTATTTTCAATTATTTCTCCGCTGCATCAATGAGTTCGCAAAGCCGTTCAAAGATATCTCCTACACCTCCTACACCATTGACACTGTGACTTTTATGCTGCAAATTGTAGTAATCATACACCGGCGTTGTTTCGTTTTTGTACACAAGAATACGGTTACGAATGGTTGCTTCGTCGTTGTCATCCGGCCGGCCAGAGCTCTTCCCGCGCAATTTGATTCGTTCTACAATTTCGGCATCATCCACTTGTAAGGCGAGTAATGCAGCCACTGGACTACCTTTTTCCTCCAATAAAGTATCCAATGCCTGGGCTTGCGGAATCGTGCGTGGAAAACCATCGAAAATAAAACCTTTTGCTTCGGGATGCGACTCTACCTTGTTGTTCAACATACCAATTGTCACCGAATCCGGCACCAATTCGCCTTTATCAATGTAGGATTTGGCTTCTAGCCCCAACGGCGTTTTATTTCCGATTTCGTACCGAAACAAATCACCCGTACTAATGTGTACAAGTTGGTAACGGTCCACCAATTTGGCAGCCTGGGTGCCTTTCCCGGAGCCCGGAGGGCCAAAAAGTATTATATTGATCATCGTCTTGAAATTGATATTAAAACCACGGCATGAAGCGGCAAAGTTAGAAAGGATGCATTTTTTATGTTAATTTTTAGACAGGGATTTTAAAAGCCCTTCAAACTACATCTTTTAAGGCTAATTTTAAAATCTTAGGTTTTAAATATTGGGATCCAAGAAATTTTATTCGGAATACGCAACACAAGATGGCCCACCCTTTTGCTAATACTGAAAGTTGCGACAGGTCAATAACGCAAGATTTAGCTAAAATCGGTAATTTTATACCGATCGCCATATGCTTTGAGCCATTCAAACAACCGCCAGGCATCTTCGGCTTTAAATAACTGGGTCCCCAGGTTCATGGTTGCCGCCGATCCACAGGCCACGCCCAATTGCGCCATTTCCCGATACGATTTTTTTTCACTCAAAGCCCAAACCATCCCGGCTACCATGCTGTCGCCAGCACCAACTGTGCTTTTTTTCAGTACCATAGGGGCTGGAATATGTTCAAATCCGTCTTTTGTGACCAATAATGCCCCTTGCGCGCCCATCGAAACCACCACCACTTCACACATGTTTTTTTCGATGATCTCTAAGGCAGCATCGTCTACCTGATTTATTTCCAATTGGGTTTCACCGACCAATGCACTCAATTCGCCTAAATTGGGTTTCAACAAAAACACCCCCTCCCCTACTGCTGCTTGCATAGCGGCGCCTGAAGTATCTAAAATGAGGCGCGCTCCGATTTTTTTGGAAAGAACGGCTACCTGCTGGTAATAATCCGTTGGCAAACCATTCGGCAAACTACCGCTCACCACTAAATATTCTGGCTTCAAATCGGATATTCGTTGCAAACAGGCTGCTGCATCCGCTACCGATAAATCAGGCCCAACCATGGTAAAACGATATTGGATATTACTCGCATTTTCTGTTACAGAAATATTTTCTCGAGTTTCGCCTGCAACCGCCTGCACTGACATTTCAATTTGCCAATCGTGTAACAGTTCCTTTAAACGGTCGCCGTTCCGACCACCGGCCGGAAAAACCGCTGTACTGTTGCCTCCCAGTTTTTTTATTCCTTTGCTGACGTTGATCCCGCCACCACCCGGATCAACTTGCAAATTGGCACAACGTAATTTCTGTTCCGGAACCAAACGCTCGGTACTGGTGCTCTTATCGAGGGCCGGATTGAGGGTTAATGTAACAATTTTCATAGTTTTATGATAAAATTAAAGGTCTTTGCCCAACTTTTACACATTCTTTATGCATAACAGAACCTAAAATTACCATTTTTGTTTTCTGACCGACAATGATAACAATTCTTAACGAAACGAACCTGCGTACCGCCACCCATTTCTTAGCAGAAAAGGATGCAGCCTTGGCTTTTGTGTACGCACAACACGGGTACCCGCCTTTGTGGGCGCGTGAACCTGGGTTCTCTACCCTGGTGCATATTATACTCGAGCAACAGGTATCGCTGGCGTCCGCCAATGCTGCCTTTGCCCGCCTTCGGCAAATATTGGATGAAAATATCACACCCGATACTTTTCTGTCACTTGCGGATAGTCAATTACGGGAAATCGGTTTTAGTCGGCAAAAAATCCACTATACCCAACTACTTGCACAAGCTATACTAAATGGCCAGTTTCAACCCGAGCAACTCACCCACTTGCCGGATGAAACGGTTAAAATTGAAATGAAAAAACTTAAAGGAATTGGCGATTGGACGGCCGATATCTACCTGTCAGAATGTTTAATGCGTCCTGATATCCTTCCCAAAGGTGATATTGCCATGGATGAAGCCTTTCGCGTATTAAAAGGACTGGAAAAAAGGCCTACCTACCCCGATTTTGAAGCGGCTACCGAACATTGGCGACCTTGGCGCAGTGTTGGCACAAGATTGCTTTGGCATTATTACCTTTGTACCCGCCGAAAGCAGTAGACTTGTCGCGGCGGGAAGTAATTCCAGTTTCTTCCCGAATTCATCCTAATCATTCAATTATTATTTTAAATATGAGTTTTTTAAAAAACAAACGCATCTGGATCACGGGTGCTTCCTCAGGCATCGGTGAAGCACTGGCATACGCTTGTGCACAACAAGAAGCCCACCTGATTCTCTCTTCCAGAAATGAACAGGAACTCAACCGCGTAGCAGCAGCTGCCGCAAATGCAGGTGCAGCATCGGTGCTGGTACAGGTGTTGGACCTTGCCGCACATGCCAGTATTCCAAACATTGTTGCAACCGTATTGGGCAAGGTGGGCAAAATTGATGTTCTGATTAATAATGGCGGCATTTCACAGCGCTCTTTGGCGAAGGATACTAGCTTAGAAGTAGATCAGCGTATCATGGCCATTAATTATTTCGGGACAGTCGGACTCACCAAGGCGGTGCTGCCTGCGATGCTTACCCATCAATTGGGACATATTGTAACGATCACCAGCCTAACAGGTAAATTCGGTTCCCCCTACCGCTCTTCTTATGCAGCCAGCAAACATGCCTTACACGGTTTTTTTGACAGCTTACGCGCCGAACTACACGATGCCCATATAAAAGTAACCCTGGTGTGCCCCGGGTTTGTCCGTACCAATGTAAGTATTAATGCCTTGACAGGATCTGGCACAAGCCTCGGTACCATGGATGAAGCCACCGATAAAGGCATGGCACCTGAACGCCTGGCGCGCAAAATATTGAGTGCCATCGAATCCGGTAAAGAAGAGGTGTATTTTGGCGGCAAAGAAGTGTTGGGAGTATTTGTAAAACGACTTTTCCCAACTTATTTCTCTAAGATAATCAGAAAAGCAAAGGTCCGCTAATACTAGACTTGTAAAAATGGACTGTTTTTGTCGTCTTACTCCCCACCGCAACAAGTCTACTAATTAACCCGGGTGGTCGCAAATAAACGTTTGATGCTATACCGACCCGTTTCTTTGCCTGCCAACATCAACAAACCGCCGATGATGGCAATATCTTTCATGAATAAAATACTTTGAATGCGGATCTCATCTTTCGGATAGGTCCAAAATGCGTGTACTAAAAAGGTTACTGGCGTCCAATATAATAAGAGTAAAATAGCCCCTGTTCTGGTTCTATATCCAGTAAGTACCATCAGCCCACCTAATACCAAGATCAAAATTGCACCATACAACATCAAATCCTGGCGCCAAGTAATGCCATATAAAGCCATGGTTTCCTTCGTCTTTTCGTAATACCAACTGGAATCAATGGCCTCAAAGATAAATATTGCCGATATGAAAATCCGTCCTATTAAATCTGAAATGTCGCGCATAATCTAAGCCTCCTTGGCAAAACATGATCTTTGAAAGAACACTTGGAAATCAAAGTGCATGCAAAGATACAGATTCGTTTTTAAAATCCGGAAGTTCACCAACATCATCCCAATTTATACACCATCTCAATCGGTTTTGCTGCGCGAGACCTGGTATATAAAAAAAGCCCCCCTCCTACTATTAGGAGAGAGGCCATCCCAAAAACCGATTT
>JBBAVI010000173.1:0-5370 GCA_040397785.1 Saprospiraceae bacterium
GCAAAGCTCTTGGAGTAGACACAAAGGCCACCGCATACGCGACCACTGGCGCAATTCGCGAGGCGGCGATGATCCTGGCCTGCGAAATTTGGCAAGCCAGACAAAGCAGCCAAAACAATGGCATGGCTTTAGATGGAAGCATTTCACCCTGGCGAATGTCGAATTCATTAATGGCGAAAATCAGGGGCCTTATTGCGCCCTATACATCGCCCAGGTCAATGGTTGGCTAGCGATGGTTGCCGTTACAACTCTTCGCAGCACCTTGGCCTCAGCATTAGCAAACGCGGCCCTTTACTCGGTGTTCTCGTTTCCACCCACGAGCCCAATTGCAAACAGTGTTTACATACAACCAGATGACGAATACCTAACTTTTTCAAATAATGCTTATGACACAGTCGGCCCGACCGCCAATTTTAAAATAGTTATGGTGCTTCCGATGTTTGATAACCAGGCTAACTTGGCTGATCTCGAAACCTTTATGGTGGCCGTTGTTAATAAATTAGCAGCATCAAATCTTAACTATCGGGTCGGCAATATGTCTGCGCCAACAGTGCTTGGACTAGAGCAGGGCCAGATGTTAAGTGCAGAACTTTCCGTTTCAATCCTTACCGAATGGAGTTAAAAATGAGCGATACCACGGAAGAAAATTTGGCTTTCTTGAAGAAGATCGGCCAATTACCACAAACCACCAAACCAGAACAAACAAAGAAAGAAGAGGAAAACTAAATGGCCGTATTTCTAAATGCAGGATCCGTTAAAATTGGAACAGTAGATATTAGCGACCACGTTACTAGCGCCACGCTTACACAATCCGCTGACGAATTAGAGATTACAAGTCTTTCTGATTCTGCTCGGAAATATGTGGCTGGACTTCAAACTGGAAAATTAGATTTAGAATTTCTAAATGATTTTGCAGCGTCACAGGTTTGCGCAACACTGCAAACTGCTATTTACACCACAGTTGTTGCAAAGCTTGTGCCAGGCCCAGGAACAACTATTAGCGCTACAAATCCGCTATACACAGTTTCAATTCTGATAAATAACCTAACACCAATTGCAGGCGCGGCTGGCGAAATGTCAACTTCTAGCCTGTCATTTACTTGCAATAGTTCAATTGTTCAAACAACAACTGGAACCTGGTAAAAACTAACTAAAAGAAAAGGGTGCAAAATGGCAAGAATATTGATCACTAAAACAGATGGGAAAGTTATCGATCAAAAGATAACCCCCAGCATTGAATACGCATTTGAATTGTGGAAGGGCATGGGATTTTCCAAGGCGTTCACCACAGAGCAAAAGCAAACCGATGTTTTCTGGCTGGCCTGGGAAGCCTGCCGCCGAAATCCTGAATGGGGAACTATCACAACTTTTGGCGCTAGTTTCATCGATCAATTAGAGAAAGTCGAAATTGTAGATGATGAAGCCCCAAACGAATAGAGCGTAATTCCGTAACTTATCTAATTGCCGCACTGGCAGTAGAAACCGGAATTGCGCCAAATGATTTGCTTATATTAGATCGACGAATGATAGATGCAATGGTGATGGTATTAAACGATAGAGCAAAGGCGGTGCGACGTGGCAGTTAAGGTTCAAGGACTTATTGGAGTTCAAAAAGCCATGCGCAAACTAGCCCCGGACCTGGACAAAGAATTAACAAAGAATGTGCGCGCTATCTTAAAGCCAGTAGTTAAATCTGCCCGTGCTTACGCCACCCCTAGCATCCCCGGCTTATCTGGATGGGTAATTAAAGGCCGCCAAGAAAAGAAAATTGGTCCTAATACCTCTATGTTTCAAGTCTTTCCAAAATATAACGCAATAGAAGTAAGAGCCGGAATTAAATACACGATACGTAAATCTCGACCGAACAAGCGAGGCTTTACTT
This sequence comes from Saprospiraceae bacterium, assembly GCA_040397785.1. Classification (GTDB taxonomy): domain Bacteria; phylum Bacteroidota; class Bacteroidia; order Chitinophagales; family Saprospiraceae; genus M3007. The sequence goes on from JBBAVI010000173.1 coordinate 1,883, forward strand.
CTCTTTACCGGATTTTAAATACATCCCGGGCAGGCTCAATTTATGAATGGGCTGGCCGCACAAATATTGACGGCGATGGCACAAACAAATCCGATAACCCAAATGCGCCATATCAGTTTAATTTAAAACTAAATAGCAATGTAGGTATGAAAGGAAGCGGCAGCAAGCGCGGCCGTTTAATCTATCGCGCATGGTATGAAGATAACGAGAAGGCTACAAAAGCCGTTTTAAAGGCAGTAGATAACACCCTTGAGAAGTTTGCACGCTACGTTACTTCTGACTCCTACAAGTTCTACAAGGCCGCATGATGGCTACTAATGCTACTAATGCTACTAAGGTCTTTATTGACATCATTACGCAGTTCACGGGGACTAAAAGTGTTAAACAAGCAGAAACTTCATTTGATAAATTAGCCAAGAGCATAGGCCGTGTAGTTAGCGTTGCAGCCATTGAAGAATTTAGCCGACGATCTATAAAGGCTTTTCTAGCCGATGATGCCGCCGCGAAGCAATTAGAAAAAACCCTTACTAACCTTGGAATTTATTTTGATTCTGGCGTGCTATCTAAATACATCCAGGAATTACAAGATACAACAGGCGTGCTTGATGATGAACTTAGGCCAGCCTTTGCTTCTTTATCGGTCGCAACTTCTGATTATGGCAAGGCTCAAAATTTATTAAATGTTGCGCTAGATGTTTCCCAGGGCACTGGCAAATCTTTGGCATCGGTTTCCACTGCCTTAAGTCGGGCCTATTTGGGCAACTTTACGGCTCTTTCCAGATTAGGCGCAGGAGTATCTAAAGCCGATATTGCCACTGGCGATTTTAATGCGATTGTGGAAAAACTAAGTAAAACTTTTAAGGGTTCTGCCGTGGCCGCAGCCGATACTTATGCAGGGCAACTTAGGTTAGTAAAAGCGGCGTTTGTCGATGTTCAGGAAACTATTGGTGAAGGTTTTGTTGATGCTTTTATTACCTTAATTGGGCCAAATGGTTCTGCAACTATGTTTGCAGAATCTTTAAGAGATGCTGGCCTATACATCGCCGACATAATCCGCGGCCTTGGCATAGTGGCATCTAAATTAAAACCCATAGAATCCTTTTTTCAAAAATTTACTGGCGCAGGCGCAGTTCAAAATATCCCAGTTCTAGGTTCTTACTTAGTGTTTTTAAATGACATAGGAAAGAAGCAAAGAGAACTAGCCGCCAGTTTTATGGGAGGTTCGCCAGAACCAGCCCAAATAGGTTATGCCAAATTAGCGGCAAATAAAAAGAGCACTGCCCTGGCTAAAGAAGAAGCCGCTGCTAAAAAGAAAACTCTAGATGCTGCAATTAAAACTGCTAAGGCAGCGGCAGATAAACTAAAAACTGAAAAGGCTAACAAAGTATTAAATGCTGCCGCAAAGGTAATGGATATAGAGCAGGCTCAAATCTTGGCTGCCCTAGGTAGAGATATATCCCAGGAGGATTCAGATCGTTTAAAACTACAACAAGCGCTTTTAAATGGAAACGCAGAAGCCGCTGGCAAACTTGCGCAAACTGTTTTGGCCGCAAATGAAGCAGCCCTTTTAGCAGAAAAAAATAATCCATTTGGATCATGGGATACAGGGCTGCAAGAGGTTTTAAAAAATGTAAGAAAGTTACAGGAAGAACTGGCAAAGCTTGGAGCGCCAGAGGCTCCCCTTCCAAACGCTGCAAAGATGTTAGCCGATGATGCAGCGGCTGCTTTTGAGGACTTCTTTATTGATGATTATGAACTTCAGGATGCGGCAATAAAGAAATTCTTAGAAGGAAGCCTGGGCGCAAGTGCGCCAGCATATGTTGATGATTTCATGCGCAGGGATGCAACAACTGGCAAACTAGATCAGAACTTTGCCAACGCAGTAGTCAATGTTTTAATAAATCCTAATGATCTAACTAATGTGGTTACATCTGGGCAACAAAACACCACTGCATCTGGCGTTCAAATTGGCACAAGCAGAATTAATAAATATTCCTAATGGCCTACCTGCCAGTTGTTAAAGTAACAGTAAATTTTACCGACGGCCCTGTTTTTGGTTATCCATTTACCCTGGATTCGACTGAGCATGGAATTTTAGGAACAAATGTTTTGGCCGATAGCGCGGCCTATGTTTTAGATGTATCGGATCAAGTAACAAAAATAACTACCAAAGGCGGCTTCAATTTAATCCAGGATAATTTTGAAGTGCAGACGGCATCGGTTCGCGTGCTCGACCCCAATGGCACATGGAACCCCCAGAACGCCCTAAGTCCACTGTTTGGGCTGCTTCTACCTTTGCGCAAAGTCCAGGTAAGTGCAACATATGAAGGCGTTGAGTATTATATTTTTAGTGGATACACCACGGCTTATAACTACACCTACCCTTCCAGTGATCAGGTTTTTGGTTATGTGGATATTGAGTGCTCGGATGCATTTCGCTTATTTAATTTGGCTAACATCGCTGGTGTCACTGGGGCCGCAGATAATCAGGACACTGGCACAAGAATAAATAAAATCCTAGACACTATTTCCTGGCCTCATTCAATGCGCGTTGTTGCCACTGGTGGCACTGAAACTATTTGCCAAAACGATCCTGGGACAAATAGAACCGCCCTTCAAGCTTTGCAAATGGTGGAGTTCACAGAGCAGGGAGCGATGTATTTATCTACCCAGGGTTCTGTTATCTTTAAAAGCAGGGCAGAACTCATGGCACTATCTGGGCAAAACCCAACTATCTTCAACAATGACGGCATAGATATTAGCTATAAAAATATAACCTTTGCGCTTGATGATCGTTTAATTATTAATGAAGCCAGCATACAAAATATTGGCGGCGCAGTTCAATCGGTATTTAATGCAGAATCGGTGGCTACTTACTTTCCGCACACGCTGACCCAACAAAATGTGCTGGCCAAAACCGATGCAGATGCCCTTAATATTGCCAGGAATTATGTCGGGACTAGAGCCTTCACATCCATCCGCATTTCAGATATTACGCTGGATTTAAACACCCCTAACTACAACGCTGGGATTATCGCTGCCCTTTCCTTGGACTACTTTCACACTGTTCAGATAACTAATGAAGCCCAGGCAACCAGTTCTGGCTATTCGACCATAACTAAAACCCTGCAAGTAATGGGCGTAGATCATGAAATTACAACCGACACTTGGAACGTAGTTATCACCACTTCTGAACCTATCGTTGGCTCGTTTATTTTAAACTCGTCTATATATGGAGTTATAGGCGATCCTAACCATCTATCCGTTTTAGCCTATTAAGGAGTTATAAAAATGCCTACTTCCTACCCACTAGCCACTGGTGATGTTTTGAGCGCTGCCACAATGAATTCTTTGGTGTCGTTTTCAATTAATGCAGATGCAACTGCTGACTACACCGCAGTAACCGCTGACCAATACCAGGTATTAGTTCCAATGAACAAGGCCACAGCCGTAGCGTTTAAAATACCTACAAACGCATCAGTAGCCTT
>JBBAVI010000174.1:0-5344 GCA_040397785.1 Saprospiraceae bacterium
ATTGGTTAAACCCTGAAGGCTGGCAAGAAGATGGGCGCTACTACTGTCTGACTTGCTTCAAGTACTCAACCTTGGACAGTATGTGGAAAAAATAAAGGCTGCGCTCGCTTAACCATATAACCCAAAATATTAGTTGATTAGTCTGATAGTGATTATTAGTTGAATTAGTATTTATACAAGCCCTGCGTGGGATTTCTTAACATTTAACTGCTTCAAAATTAAGGCAGATTATGCCCTTCTGGAGGTTTAGTAACATTTCTCTTAGCAACTTTGAATCCCGCTGTCTCACGAATTTCAAGTAAAGATTTTGAGTTTCTCTGCAACTTCCATACCCTCCATCCGTTAATTGCAATTCCGCCATTTAGTTCTTTGGCGGCATTTGATGGGGTTCGGTAGGTGGCTCCAGAGGATGTTTTTAGGGTGCCATTTGCTTGAACAGTCACAGTGTGAACAGTCTTTGACTGTTTTTTCTCCCAAACGAGCACGTCTCCAACATCAATTGCGCCAGTCTTTATTAAGTCCCTGAGTGAGGCCATGATTGATTATTACACTCAGGGTCCAAAAAACGGGAACAGGTGGCAAATTTTCCCAATTAACCCCGAAATGGGCGCAACTGCTCTAATCTGATGTCCTGTCAGACCTATCTACTAGGTTATTTATATGAACGGGGCGACTAGAGAATGGACAGTGACGAGTCGATGTTCGGTTTCAAAACCGACAGAATGGCTTGTCATGCGTAGTTCAGACAGAACACGAGACCTCGGCGAAGTCTTCACTCCTGAGGGCACAGTCAACGACATTTTGGACCTTCTTCAGGACATCAACTACGCGAGCAAGTTTCTAGAACCTGGGTGTGGAAGTGGAAACTTCCTAGTTGAGATTTTGAGCCGCAAGATAGATATGGTCTCTCGCCTTCCTGAGGTTGCGACCTCTCTCAAATCTGGACGTCTCTCTGAATTCGAATTCAAGTGCGTTGTTGCGCTCGCCTCTATTTATGGAGTGGATATAGACCCTCTCAACATCGAGGAGGCACGAGAGCGCCTAGTAGAAGTTTTCCATGAGAAACACAAGGCGCTAACTAAAAAAGAAGTTCCAGATTATTTGACTGCCGCAGTCAACCATGTCCTTGAAATGAATATTCTTTTGGGTGACCTAGTAAACACACCCGAAAAGGTTGAGGTAATTGAGTATTCGGAACTGCCTAACCAGCGCATCAAGCAACGAGTATTCAGATTCTCAGACTTGATTTTTCCCGAGGATGAAGTCTTTGAAGACAACAACATGCTTTTTGGCCATGTCCCTGTCGCGCTTAGAGACTTACCCCTAATGTCTTACACAGAAATGGGGATGAAAAATGCTGGTTGAAAATCAAACCCATGTTCCTGACATCCTGGACTGCATTGCAAACCTTAGTTCGGACGAAGTCTTCACTCCGCCAGATGTTGCAAATCAAGTTTTAGATCTCCTGCCTAAAGAAATTTGGTCAAATCCAGATATAAAGATTCTTGACCCCTGCACTAAGACTGGGATTTTTCTCAGAGAATCTGCGCGACGCCTCATGGTTGGACTTGAAGAAAAAATTCCCAACGAGATAGAACGACGCGAGCATATATTCAAGAATATGTTGTTTGGAATTGCTATAACTGAACTAACGGGATTGCTTGCCCGAAGGAGTCTTTACTACTCAAAAGATGCAATGAATGACTATTCAATAGTTCATTTCAAGGATTCAGATGGAAATATCCAGTTCAAGAGAATGGAGCACGAGTATGTACAGGGAAAATGTAAAGTTTGTGGGTCTCCTTATGAAAACCTTGAGCGTGGCAGCACAATGGAGAACTATGCCTATCAGTTCATACACGAGAAGGATGTGTCGCATATGAAATTTGATGTTGTCGTGGGAAACCCCCCCTATCAGATTGCAGATGGTGGCGGTGGAAAGGGAACTAGTGCCTCACCTCTTTACCACTTATTTGTGAATCAGGCTTTCCGTCTGAAACCAAGATATGTTGCGATGATTATCCCATCACGATGGTTCTCAGGTGGGAAGGGTTTAGATTCCTTTAGAGAACAAATGCTTAATTCAACAAATTTTAGAAGTCTTGTGGACTATACAAATGCCCTTGAAGTTTTCCCAGGGACTCAAATCAAAGGAGGTGTTTGTTATTTTCTTTGGGACAAGAACTACACAGGACCATGTGAAGTCACTCAGATAGAGGAAGGCTCTCCGAGTGAATCTATACGCAGATATCTAAACGAACACGGTGATGTGTTCATTCGATTTAATGAAGCAACTCCAATCCTTGATAAAGTTAAAGAAAAAGCAACCAGTTTCCACGATGAATTTGTCTCATCTAGAAAGCCATTTGGAATACTGTCAAACTTCAAGGATTATAAAGAAAAGGAATTTAAAGGGTCAATTCAACTTTACGGAGTAGACGGTATCAAGTGGATTGATAGAAAATACGTGACCACTAACAAAGAGTGGATTGGACTTTGGAAGACGCTAATCCCTAAAGCAGGGCCAGGGAATGATGGATATCCACATAGAATTCTAGGTGTTCCGCTAGTTGCACCTCCAGGAAGTTGTGCAACGGAAACTTATTTAGTTGCTGGAGTTTTTGAATCGCAAGTTGAGGCAGAAAACCTTGCTAAATATTTGAAGACTAAATTTGCTCGTTTTATGATTGCGTTGGTCAAAAATACACAAAATCTTACAAAAAGTGGCTTCCGATTCCTCCCTGTCCTTGATTACGGCAGCACATGGACTGACAAAACTCTTTTCAAATACTTCGAAATAAGTGACAAGGAATCTGAATTTATTGACTCTATTGTTAAGCCGATGGATTAAGCATGCGTGAAAGTTTTATAACAAGACTTGGTTCTCCCAAGATTTATGCATATACGACACCCGAGTATGCAAAACGCAAATGGTCAGGTTCTCGCGAAGGCGTTGGTCTGCTGAAAGTTGGTTATACCGAGCGTGATATTGAGGCGCGCATGCGCGAACACTTTCCAACAAAAGGCCCAGACAAAAACCCTTACAAAATTATGCTTGTTGATGATGCGCTCACCAAAGATGGGAATTTTTTTACAGACCATGCGGTTCATAGAATTCTTCATGAATCTGGTTTTAATCGTGTAGGTGGTGAATGGTTCGAGTGCACGGTAAGTGATGTTGAGCGAGCCATTCTGCAGCAGAAATTAGGGAAACCTCTTGAAGGGTCACGTACTAATGATTTCCCTATGCGTCCAGAACAAATTGAGGCTGTTCGCATTACTAAAGAGTATTTTGAAGGGGAAATTGCAAGAGGCAGTAAGTCTCCTCACTTCTTATGGAATGCAAAAATGCGATTTGGAAAAACGTTTAGTGCTTATCAATTAGCAAAGACCATGAAGTGGAAGCGCGTGATGGTGCTGACTTACAAACCAGCAGTAGAAAGGGAATGGCGCGCAGAACTTGCGTCTCATGTTGATTTCCAGGGCTGGCAATTCTTCGGACGCGGAGATGACTTTAGTAAAATTGATGGCCGAAAGCCGCTTATCTGGTTTGCATCTTTCCAAGATATTTTAGGTAAGAGCCCAACTGGCGGAATAAAACAACGGTATGAAGCCGCCAGAGTAATTGATTGGGATTGCATCATGCTTGATGAATACCACTTCGGGTCTTGGCGTGAGGCTGCAAAAGAACTTTACGATGCTGATGTCAGCGAGGGTCAAATGGAGGAAGAGTTTTCTGAAGAAAAATTCCCTCTTAGTGCTAACTCATTTTTATACTTAACTGGAACACCATTCCGAGCCCTTGCCAATGGTGAATTCTTGGAAGACCAGATTTTTACCTGGTCATACATTGATGAACAAAGAGCGAAACTTGAGTGGAATAAGCCAGAACCAAATCCTTACTCAGAACTTCCGCAGATGGTCCTAATGACCTATCAATTGCCCGATGAAGTAAGAAACGTTGCTCTTCGTGGCGATATGAATGAATTTGATTTGAATGAATTTTTCAAAGCAGAGGAAATTAAAGACAAGAACGGGAAGTCGACGGGTAAGCATAAATTCTTGCATAAGAGCGAAGTCCAAATGTGGCTCTCCCTTATTCGGGGTCAATATCTACAAGCAGGCTTCAAACCTGATTCAGGTGGGACTAAACCACCACTCCCTTATGCAGACGCTGAACTTCTCGCGTATCTCAATCACAGTTTTTGGTTCTTGCCAAATGTTGCATCTTGTTATGCAATGGCAGAAATTTTGAGAGAGCCAGTAAATAGTTTCTTCTCTGATTACAATATTGTTGTTGCGGCAGGGCCACAGGCAGGCATGGGAACTGAGGCGCTTCCACCAGTACTCAACGCAATTGGTAGAGGACAAGACACAAAATCAATCACGTTATCTTGTGCGAAATTGACTACTGGGGTCTCAGTTCCTCAATGGTGCGGAATGTTTATGCTTAAGAACACGAGCAGCCCTGAGACATATTTCCAGACTGCATTCCGAGTACAAACCCCTTGGACGGTGCGCAATGCGGACAAGACAGACCCTAAGACTCAAGAGATTCTGAAAGAGAAGTGTTACATCTTTGACTTCGCACCTAATAGGGCATTGAAATTGATTACCGAATATTCAAGTCGCCTAGATTTGCGTGATACGTCACAGGTAGAAGAGAAAATCAAAGACTTCTTGAACTTCCTGCCCGTGCTTGCATATGACGGTTTCAGTATGACGCCATTGGATGCACGCGAGTTACTGGATATTGCAGCATCAGGTGTTGGCGCGACTATGTTGGCGCGTAGATGGCAGAGCGCTCAATTGGTTCGAGTAGATAACGACACCATCGAACGTTTACTTAATAATCCAGACATCATCTCAGCGCTTGAGGGAATTGAAGCCTTTAGAAACCTTGGAAAGGACCTTACAAAGGTAATCAACTCTGAGAAGGCGCTTGCGAAGTTAGAGAGGGGAAAAACACCTAAATCGACCGACGACAAGCGCGAGGAGAAAGAGAATAAGAGTTTCAAAAAGGAGTTGAGAGAAAAACTCCTAAAGTTTGTTTCAAGAGTTCCAGTATTTATGTACCTCACTGACTATCGAGAAGAAACCCTTAAAGATGTAATCATGCAATTAGAAAGAGGGCTATTCACAAAGGTCACTGGTCTTCAGATTCAAGACTTTGAAAAGATGTGTGAAATTGGAGTTTTCAATTCCCAGGCGATGAATTCGGCAATCTTCTCATTTAGACGTTTTGAGTTAGGAAGTTTGCATTACGCAGGGGGTGGAACAGAGTTAGAAAATATTGGATTGTTCGATACAACCGTTTCAGCAATTGAAGGTTTGTAGTTTTTAC
>JBBAVI010000175.1:0-5226 GCA_040397785.1 Saprospiraceae bacterium
AGTTGGACCGAAAAACAGATCGGATCGGTGACTTTGGATACCGTAGGCAGCACGGATAATGATGGTACCATTCGGAGTTTTATTTTGTATCGAGATAAAATAACGGGAGTAGACCGAATTTTTGCGGGTTCTTTGCCCAATGGCATTATTTCTGGCGCGTATGACGCAAATCTTCCCGGCAAAATTTTGTGGGATACCCTTGTGCCGGAATTGACTGGATTTGTAGGTCGGCCAATGGCTTTTACGGTGTGCAATGGTGATTTGTATTGTGCGATTGCGCCCAAGATATACCGTCGCAATGATGGACCCACCCCGAGTTGGACCAGCGTTTTTATGTATCCTTTTAATGTTACGCCGGGTGGTAGCAGTGGGTTGCGCGGATTGAGCACGATCAAGAATCCGAATGGGCCAGGAGAATCCCTTCTAGCGGCCTTGGAAGGACAGGTTAGCAGGATGTATCGCTTGACGCCAAGTGGGACCTTACCTTATACGGCCACGATAGAACTTGATATGGATACCTTAATGAGCAGTGCATTTGGTTATCCGGGCAATTATTATGTGATTGCCAACAGTGAAATGACTTGGGTGACACAACCAGTTACGGGTGACTCTATCTTGACGATAACCATACAACACCATCCCGCCAATATTCGGGATGATGCATTCTATTTGTTGCGCCGGCAAGTAGGTGGTGTCATCACGTATGCTTTGCGCAGAATAGAAAATATGGCTTTTGCGCCGTTAACCATTTTAAATTCTACACGGGCCATTGTATCTTCTCCATTTCCGAATGATGGTAATTTTGTATATGTTGGAGGGTAAGATGCAGATAACAATATTTCTCATAACACTGCTTATGTGTTACGGGCAAACAAGGCTGCGTTTTTTAATCCACCCGCCAATCCAAGTCTTGCACCTGGTTTGAAGCACCGAACGATTGTTCCATCACTTACAGGTGTTGGCATCGATAATGCTTTTGGGTATCATCAGACGTATTTAAATACCGCAGTTGCACCGCTCAATCGCCTGTTTTTATACCTTCCCGGGTCTAATTCATCCCCTACTGGCTATGATGCGATTCAAAAACAGGCAGCAAATGCCGGGTATCACGTGTTAGGCATCAGTTATAGCAATGAAACCATTAGTCCTTTGTGTTCCGGGAAATCGGATAGTTTATGTTTTGACAAGGTGCGCGAGGAAGTAATTGATGGCATTGACCGCACCAATTTGGTAGATGTAAATGTGGCCAATTCCATATACAATCGGGTGTTGAAGGTGCTTCAATATTTAACAAACAAGTATCCGACTGAAAATTGGGGGCAATATTTAGATGGGAATGCGGTGCTTTGGGGCAAAATTGCGGTCGGTGGGCATTCACAAGGTGGTGGTCATGCGGCTTTTATCGCAAAACAAAAGTTGGTGGATCGGGTGTTGTTGTGGGCTTCTCCCAAAGATTATTTTACGGCTCCGCTCAATAGACCTGCCGCCTGGATTAACCGTCCTACCATTACGCCTGCTTGCAAATATTTTGCCTTGGTACATCAGGCTGATAATTTGGGTTGTACGCCTGCTCAACAGTTATTGATTTTCAAACGACTTGGCATTGATACGTTTGCCAGTGGTTTGACCTTTTTTGAATCCTCCAACGGCAATTATAACAATAGCCATGTCCTTATTTCGAATCTTCCAGGTTTGTCGGGTAGTTCGGCGCACAATATTGTTGCCGTAGATGTTGCAGCGGCTACGCTTTGTAACCGTCCTTATTTTGAGGAAGCCTGGGAATATATGTTGGTGCAGGCAGGTTGCCCGGTTTTGGGTACTGCATCAATTCAATATGAAAATTCATTTTCCGTTTATCCCAATCCATTTTTCGATCGTATTCAAGTACAGCCTGTTACAGGTAATGAAAATTACTTATTGACAAATTCCACAGGACAAATTTTGTATGCTGGGAATCAAATCAGCACTCAGGATTTTTCAGGTATTGGTTCCGGGATTTACTTTTTGCGCATTGCTACATCGGACGCGCAAATTGTCACCTTAAAATTGGTAAAACCATGATTTATCGTTGGATTGTATTCTTTTCTTTTCTCGGAACAGGGTTTTGCGCGGCACAAAATAACAACTTGATTGTAAACGCTGGTTTTGGAGGTGGCATGTACACCACAGGCGATAGCGTTTTTGTTTTGGCCAATCCGGCAAAGGCAGGTTTTGTTTTTTCCCAATGGTTGACAAATACCGCCTTATCAGACACATTTTGTGTGGCAACCAAGGTAAAAGCATTAAATACGGATGCGGTTCTGAGTCCTGTTTTTGTCCCGGCGCCTGTGTGGGATTTCACCAATGAAGCGATTAATGGGAGCAACGTGTATTCGTATTTTCCGGCTGAGCCTGGTCAGTTGCGGGGCTTGATTTTGTTTTTTCATGGTTCCAATGGAAATGGGGTGAGTTGGTTTAATAAAGTGGAGAACCGGAACTTTCTTAATACTGCTGTTGAACATGGATACGCGGTAATGGCAACTGAAAGTGTGGATCGCATTATGGGAGGTTCACAGCCCTGGCAATGGAATAATGCTGTGACCATCAACAGTAATCCAGATATTTTAAACATTAATCATATCCTGGATACATTTAAAACAAGGGGTTGGATCAATACGGATACGCGATTGTTTGGCGTCGGTTTTTCGCAAGGCAGTGGCTTTTGTTCCATTATTGCGGCTTTAAAAAATTTCAGTGCCAATAGTTTGGGCGCGACGCCTGGTATTAACGCAGTGATTGCCCAGACGCTTTCACCAACTTATTGGATGGCTTCCCGGCAGGATGAAAATGCTGATCCGCAACGTTTGAACAAGTGTATATCCAATTACAATACCCTGGTTTCAAGAGGAATTCCTGCTGAATTGCACATTCACGCACCATTTCCGGTTACACCCAACCGATTTTGGCGTATTCCGGGCATTGATAGTTTAAGTTCTATCGATATTTATAATCGGTTGAAAATAAATGGTTATTTGAACGATCGGGACTTTGTCAATTTCAATCCGGATGCGCAAACCGGCTGGAAATCGGTCATGCAACCCACCTATAATTCTGTGTTGAATGATATTGAAGATCAAGTGATTATCTGTTATACGGAGCATAAATTTCACAGTGATCAGGTGCATTATATCCTGCAATTTTTTGATTTGTTTGCCAAGCCTGTGACAACTAATGCCGCTGTTGTTAATTCAATTTCATTCCAGTATACGGTAGTTCCAAATCCATTTACCGATCATATTTCTTTGCTACCTCCGTTGAAAACGGAATATGTTGTATTACATGACGCCCTTGGAAGAACCGTTTTTATGGGCAAAAATATTGAGTTACAAGATTTTTCCGCGTTTAGCAAAGGATTTTACGTGCTACAAATTTTCGATGAAAAAGGGGCGTGTATCCAAACCATTCAATTAATCAAACTATGAAAAATTACTTTTTGCTCTTGTTTTTATGCCCAATTTTGAATTTAAATGCCCAAAATTGGACAAAAAACTATTACCCGGGTACCAAAGATGCTCAAGGTCAATTTATGGCGGGCAATGAAATAATGCAGATCGTGGCCCACAAAGGAAAATTATATGCCGGGAATAGTTACTGGCAGGAAAAAGACACCGCCCAAAATGAGCGTTCCTGCGAAATCGTACGGTTGGATGGTCCGAACTCGAATTGGCAGGTGGATAAGGCATTTACTACCGCCAATTTGCGCATCGGTGCCATGAAATCTTTCACATTTACGACCAATTACTTAGGGCAAACGATTCAGCCGGATACCTTGTTGATCACGGTCCCCAATGACAATACCGGCAATTTGGCTTATTATGTACGCAATGATGCCAATGGCAGCTGGACGGGCACTTCTTTGGCTAATTTGTCAAGTGATATTAATTGTCGGGCCATTGGTTTTCACAAAGATGCGACGAACCAGATTTGTTATGTGTTCGCCGGCTTGAAGGATTATGGCATTTTTAGTGGACGCTACAATCCGGCATCCCCCGGAAAAATTCAATGGAAACAAACGCCTGAATTTGTTACCCCCCCCAATGAGCGGGTGATGGGTTTTACCGTGTGCAACAATGTATTCTATGCTGCAACCAGCGATGGGGGCATTGGACATATTTACAAAAGAACCGACGGCACAACCCCAATTTGGACATTAGTGAAAACAACCAGTGGCGGTGCGCAAGCCGAGGACATGCGTGGATTGAGTGCCGTCCCGAACCCAAATGGAACAGGGGAAGTGCTCTGGTATAGTTGGAACAACAAGGCTTCGCGCGTCCATCCGAATAATAATTATGCAGAAACCATCGAATATGTTTACACGGACAGTCTTTCAAAACAATTGAATACCAATGTAAAGTATGTTTTGGCGGCTTACAATGATAACATTCCTGTTTTTAATCCGAATCAGTTGAATGAAGATATTCGTTTGATTGGTTTCGAGATGAAATACAACAATTTAAACGACCCGCGGCCCAATTGGCAAGGCTGGGCAACCGATGGACAGTACTTCGAACGGCATCAAAAAGGGAGCGCAATTTGGTATGTTCGAAAGTATATTTTAAATAACACGCCGGTTGTAAAAGACAGTTTGATCGCTACCCGCACCCTTTGTGTTTCACCTTTTCTTATCGATAGCAACAAGGTTTTGTACGCAGGCGGTATGGATTGCAACAGCATTCCGATGACCCGGCAGGCATGGATCTATAAAGGCGATTTTAAAAATAACGGAACAACGCAGGTATTTGGAATTTCGGAAAATACTGAATGGGAGGTTTTCCCTAATCCTTTTACGAACCACATTTGGGTGGAAAACACTACCAATGAGGATTGTTATTATTTGGTGGATGCAAAAGGCCAATTCGTTTTTTCCGGAAAAAATATTCAAGAACAGGATTTTTCTGGCTTGAATACCGGATTTTATTATTTACAAATTACAAATGGGGGGAATGCTGCTACTTTTAAATTGGTCAAATTATGAAAAAACAACCATTTTTCTACAAATGCATGACTTCTCCGAAGTCATAGGTGGTGGTTATCAATCGCTTTTTTCTACAAATGCGCGACTTCTCCGAAGTCGTAAGCAGTAAGTTATCAATTATTTTTCTCTACAAATGTATGACTTCTCCGAAGTCGAGTAGATTCATCATTCATCATTCATCATTCATCATTCATCATTCATCATTCATCATT